>CALRPU020000007.1:0-151626 GCA_943370175.1 Hydrogenophaga intermedia
GCCCGCCGCAAACCCCGTGCGGGGCGCGGCCGACATTGCCGCGCCCGGCACGGTGCCCAGCCCCACGACGTCGCCCCCCTCGCCCGCACCGACCCCGGTGGCGCCGGCCTTCAACGTGCTCGACGAGTTCAGTCGCATCGCATCGCTCAGCAGCCCCGGGCGCCAGGTGGCCATCCAGTGGAAGCGGCCCAGTTTCCGCATCGGGCAGAAGGACCTGCTGGCCCTCACCGTCAGCTCCAGCCACGAGGGCTTGGTGTATGTGCTGGCCTACACGCCCGACGAGGTGCTGTTCCAGTATCTGCCGAACGACCTCACGCCGGTGGGCCGCGTCGGGCCGCAGGCGCCGCTGGCCGTGCCGCGCACCGTCGTGGACCCGGCCAGCAAGGTGGTGCACGAGGGCGTGGTGATGACGGATCCGCCCGGCCGCGGCCATGTGCTGGTCATCGTGTCCAAACACCCGCGCGATTTCAGCCCGTTGGGCAGCCGCAAGGATTCCATCTACCGCGTGTTGCCGGTCGGCCTGGAAGCGCAGACGCTGCGCCGCCAGGCCGCCGGCGACACCTCCATCTACCTGGGGCGGCCGATCTGCCCGCCCGGCACGGCCTGCATCGACGAGTACGCCGCGCGGGTCGAGGCCTTCGATGTGGTGCCATAGTTCACGACCATGATTGACACACTCGACCTCGTCGCGCGCCGCGCGGCCCCTGCCGTCAGCCACTGGGCCGTTCGCGGCGTGGCGGAAGTTTCCGAAGAACTGGGCGTGCGCCAAGGCGTCACCGAGGCGCCGCGGCGCAAGCGCGATGCCGGCGCGATGGTGACCGTGGCCGACCGCGGCGGGCTGGGCTACGCGGCCACCAGCGACACCAGCGAGAGCGGCCTGCGCGAGGCCTTCGCCCGCGCGCGCGACCTGGCCCACGCCGTGGCCGGGCACTCGGTGTTCGACACCGCCCAGCTGCCGCTGGCCACCTCGCGCGGCCACTACCGCACCCACAGCGAAAAGCCCGTGTCGGGCAGCAGCCTGCGCCAGCGGTTGGACCTGCTCGCCGCGGTCAACGCCGCCACCCGCCTGGACGACCGCATCATCGACTGGTCGGCCAGCCTGTGGACCCTCGACACCGAACAGCGCTTCGTGACCGGCGACGGCGCCGACGCCCACCAGCACTGGCAGTTCGTGATCCCGAACGTGCAGGCCACGGCCCAGGTCAAGGGCGTCACGCAGACGCGGTCGGCGGCCGGGCAGTACAACGGGTTTTGCCAGCAAGGCGGGCTCGAAGTGCTGGAGCGCGCGCAGTTCCAGGCCGATGGCCCGCGGGTCGCGCGCGAGGCCATCGAGCTCGCGCAGGCGCCGCAGTGCCCCACCGGCACCATGGACGTGCTGCTGATGCCCGACCAGATGATGTTGCAGATCCACGAGTCCATCGGCCACCCGCTGGAACTCGACCGCATCCTCGGCGACGAACGCAATTTCGCGGGCACCAGCTTCGTCACGCTCGACATGTTCGGCCACTACGCCTACGGCAGCGCGCTGCTCAACGTCAGCCACGACCCCAGCCGCGGCG
Organism: Hydrogenophaga intermedia; assembly: GCA_943370175.1. Lineage (GTDB taxonomy): Bacteria > Pseudomonadota > Gammaproteobacteria > Burkholderiales > Burkholderiaceae_C > Ideonella_A > Ideonella_A intermedia_A. Next base: position 1,560 of record CALRPU020000007.1, read on the forward strand.
AGCAATTGGCCAGCTTCGCCTTCGACGACGACGGCACACCCGCCACGCGGCAGCTGATCATCGAGCGCGGCATCCTGCTGCGCCCGTTGGGCGGCAGCTTGTCGCAGGCCCGCGCGCGCGCGCTGGGCAGCGACGTGGGCGGCGTGGCCACCACCCGCGCCTGCAGCTGGAACCGCGCGCCCATCGACCGAATGAGCAACCTCAACATCGAGCCGGGCGACGCGTCGCTGGCGCAGATGATCGCCAGCATCGAGCTGGGCGTGATGATGAAGACCAACCTCAGCTGGAGCATCGACGACTCGCGCAACAAGTTCCAGTTCGGTTGCGAGTGGGGCCAGGTCATCCGCAACGGGGCGCTGGCCGAGGTCGTGCGCAACCCCAACTACCGCGGCATCAGCGCCACCTTCTGGCGGTCGCTGGCGATGGTGGGCGACCCATCCACCTTCGAGGTCATGGGCACCCCGTTTTGTGGCAAGGGCGAGCCCTCGCAGGTGATCCGGGTGGGCCATGCGGCGCCGGCCTGCAAGTTCTCCAATGTGGCCGTGTTCGGGGGCGAAGCCTGACATGAGCACCGTCACCCACCCCGACTTCTTCAAGGCCCTGGCCGACGCGGTGTGCCAGCCCGGGGCCGCCGTCGACCGCACCAGCCTGTACCTGAAGGCCGAGCGCAGCCAGTTCGTTCGCTTCAACCGCGCGGCGGCGCGGCAGGCCACCGAGGTGCAGCAGGCCCACGCCACCGTGGCGGTGGCGCGGGGCGCGCGGCGCATCGAGTCCACGCTGACGCTGAGTGGCCACCTGGACGCCGACGCCGACGCGCTGCGCCGCGAATGTCAGGCGCTCACCGCCATGCTGCCCGAGCTGCCCGACGACCCCTACCTGCTGCAACCCGACACCATCACCCCGACGCACCGCCACGAGCACGGCCGCCTGCCGGACGTGGCCACGCTGGTGGCGGAAGTGACCCGCGCCGCGCAGGGCCTCGACTTCGTCGGCTTCTACGCCGGCGGGCCGGTGGTGCGCGCCTTTGCCGACAGCCGCGGCCAGCGCAACTGGCACCATGTGGAGAGCTTCCACTTCGACTGGTGCCTGTACCACGCGGCCGACAAGGCGGTAAAAACCGCCTACGCCGGCACCGACTGGCGCCTCGACGAGTTCACCCGCCGCCTCGCCGAAGGCGCGTCCCGCCTGCCGCTGCTGGCCAAGCCGCCGCGTGTGCTGAGCCCCGGCGGTTACCGCGCCTGGTTCACGCCCACGGCGATGGTCGAACTGCTGGGCACCGCCGCCTGGAGCGGCTTCAGCGCCAAGGCGCGGCGCACCAGCACGTCCAGCATGGGGCGACTGGCCGACGGCTTGGCCCGGCTGAACCCGTGGGTCGACCTGCGCGAGGACACGGCCACCGGCGTGGCCCCAGCCTTCACCGCCGAAGGCTTTGTCAAGCAGCCCGAGGTGGTGCTGGTCGAGGACGGCCGCGCGCGCGACACCCTGAACTCGCCGCGCTCGGCGCGCGAGTACCAGCTGCCGGCCAACGGCGCCAACGACAACGAGACGCCCGAGGCCCTGCGACTGGCGCCTGGCACGCTGCCGATGGCCGACGCGCTGAGCGCGCTCGACACCGGCCTGTACGTCAGCAACCTCTGGTACCTGAATTACAGCGACCGGCCGGCCAGCCGCATGACCGGCATGACCCGCTTCGCCTGCTTCTGGGTGGAGGGCGGGCGGCTGGTCGAGCCGCTGCAAGTGATGCGCTTTGACGACGCCTTTTTGCGCATGTTCGGCGACGGGCTGGTTGGCCTGAGCCGCGAGACCGAGCTGATCACCGAGAACGGCACCTACCTGGAACGCCAGCTGGCGTCGATCACCACCCCCGCGGCGCTGGTGGCCGACTGGCGGCTGACGCTGTAAGCCTCGCCCCGTCGCCTGGCGGCCTTGGCGGTGCGGCCCCGGTGGGCGAGCCGGTGGCCGACCGCCGCCGGTGCGCAGCGCGATCGGAAGACGCCGCGGGGGCGGCCTGCCCCTTGTCACGAGATCGACACGATCGGCGTCTACATTTCGATCGTGCTGGAAACGTTTGAACATTGCGGGCCAATGACCACGGGGACAAGAACATGAGAGTCGGCATCAACGGCATGGGACGAATTGGTCGCCTCGCGCTGCGGGCTGCGATGGGCGCGGCCGAGCGGCCGTCCGACGACCCGCGGGCGGGCAATCGGCTGGACGTGGTGCACCTCAATGAGCTCAAAGGCGGCGCCACCGCCACCGCGCACCTGCTGCAGTTCGACAGTGTTCAGGGTCGCTGGCGCGCCGACGTGGCGGCCGAAGGCGAGGCTGCTGTGCGCATCAATGATCGTTCATTGGGGTTCTCGTCTTGCGCTTCGCCCGCCGAGATCCCATGGGGTGATCTGGGCGTTGACCTCGTCCTGGAGTGCACCGGCAAGTTCCTCACCCCCGACACGCTGCAAGGCCACCTGGACCGCGGCGCCAAGCGGGTCATCGTCGCGGCGCCGGTCAAGGTGGGCGGTGTGCTGAACACCGTCGTGGGCGTCAACCATCACCTCTACGACCCGGCAAGAGACCGCATCGTCACCGCCGCGTCGTGCACCACCAATTGCCTGGCGCCCATCGTCAAGGTGATCCATGAAGGCATCGGCATCCGCCACGGCCAGATCACCACGATCCACGACCCGACCAACACCAATTTGGTGGTGGACGCGCCGCACAAAGACCTGCGCCGTGCCCGCAGCGCCATGCTCAGCCTGGCGCCCACCACCACCGGCAGTGCCACCGCCATCGCCTTGATCTACCCGGAGCTCAAAGGCAAGCTCAACGGTCACGCTGTGCGGGCCCCGGTGCTGAACGCCTCGCTGACCGACTGCGTGTTCGAACTCAAGCGCGAGACCTCGGCCGAAGAGGTCAACCAGCGCTTCGCCGACGCCGCCAGGCGCGAACTCGCCGGCATCCTGGGTTACGAAGAGCGCCCGCTGGTCAGCGCCGACTACGCCCGGGACACCCGCAGCAGCATCGTCGACGCGCCGTCAACCCTGGTGACCGACGGCACGATGTTGAAGGTCTACGCCTGGTACGACAACGAAATGGGTTATGCCTGCCGCATGGTCGATCTGGCGTGCCACATGCAGCAGCAAGGCCTCTGAGCGGTCGACCCACACCATGAACACCGGCACCCGCCATTACGCCATCGTCACGGCCGCGTATTGGGGCTTCACCCTCAGCGATGGCGCCTTGCGCATGCTGGTGCTGCTGCACTTCTACCGGCTGGGCTACTCGCCATTCACGCTGGCCTTCCTCTTTCTGTTGTACGAGGCCATGGGCGTGGTGGCCAACCTGGTTGGCGGCTGGCTGGCGACGCGCTACGGCATCAAGCGCATGTTGACCGTGGGCCTGTTCACCGAAATCACCGGCTTCCTGCTGATGTCGGCGCTGTCGCCCACCTGGTCGGTGGCGCTGTCGGTGGCGTGGGTGGTCGGTGCCCAGGGCATCTGCGGGGTGGCCAAAGACCTCACCAAGACCGCCAGCAAGTCGGCGATCAAGGCCACCGCGGGCGATGCCTCGGGGCAGCTCTTCAAGTGGGTGGCCTTTTTCACCGGCAGCAAGAATGCGATGAAGGGCGTGGGCTTCTTCCTCGGGGGGGTGCTGCTGCAGGCCGTGGGCTTTCAGGCCGCGTTGTGGATCATGGCGGGCGGACTCGCGCTGGTGCTTGTCGGGGTGGTGGGTTTCGTGCCGCCGTTGATGGGCAAGAGCAAGGCCTCGAAGTCCGCCAGGGAGCTGTTCGCCAAGACCCGCGGGATCAACCTGCTGGCGGCAGCGCGCGTCGCGCTGTTCGGCGCAAGGGACGTCTGGTTCGTCGTCGGCGTGCCGGTGTTTTTGTACGCGTCGGGCTGGAGCTTCACGATGGTCAGCGCCTTCGTGGCGTCGTGGACCATCGGCTATGGCGTGGTGCAGGCCGCGGCACCGGCCATCGTTCGGCGCAGCAGCGACGGACTGAGCGCCGAAGTGCCCGCGGCACGCCTGTGGTCTGGGCTGTTGGCCGTGGTGCCGCTGGGCCTGGCCGCGCTGGTGGCCCTGAACGTGCCGAAGCTCGAGTGGGTCGTGGTCGCGGGCCTCGGCCTGTTTGGATTTGCCTTTGCCGTCAACTCATCGGTGCATTCGTATTTGGTTCTGGCCTATGCGGGTTCGGAGAAAGCCGCCGAGGACGTGGGCTTCTACTACGCGGCCAACGCGCTCGGGCGATTTGTCGGCACCCTGTTGTCGGGCCTGCTGTACCAGTGGGGCGGCCTGCTGTATTCGCTGCTGGGCTCGGCGGCCATGCTGGTGACCTGTTGGCTCGTCACCCTGGCATTGCCGGCCAGCGGTCGCCGCGCAGACCCCCCGGGCGGGCGGGCGACGCCAACGCCTGTGGCTGAAGTGCGCACCGATGCGCGCGCCTGACTCCCCTCCCACGAACCTCGAGGCATCCATGGTGACCACGCCCATCGCGCTGCCCATCGCGCCCCACCCGATGGACGAGCAAGCGGCCATCGCCTCGCTCGCCGCCCTGGCGCAGGGCATGCGGTTGCGCATCTTCCGCGCCTTGGTCGGTGCCGGCCCTCAGGGCCTCACGCCGGGCGCGTTGGCGGCAACGCTGGATGTGCCCGGCTCAACGCTCTCCTTCCACCTGAAGGAGTTGATGCAGGCCGGCATGGCGTCGCAAGAGCGCGACGGCCGCCACCTGATCTACCGGGCCTCGCTGGACCGGATGAACGCGCTGCTGGTCTACCTCACCGCGCACTGTTGCCAGGCGGCGGACGGCGGCTCCTGTGACGTGGCGTGGCCACCAGGGTGCACCCGCTGCTGAGTCAAAGACACCCACCGACAAGGACGACAACTGCCCATTTCGGAGCTGCCATGAGTCAAGTTGCGCCCGGCAGGACCCACCGCGTTTTGTTCGTCTGCACGCACAACTCGGCCCGCTCGATCATGGCCGAGGGCTTGATGAACAGCCTGGGCAGGGGCAACTCCAAGGCGTGGTCTGCAGGCAGCCAGCCAGGGGGCGCGGTCAATTCCTTCGCGCTGAAGACCCTGACCACGCTGCGCATTCCCACCGACGGCCACCGCAGCAAGGACGGGAACGAGTTCGCCCAGCCCGGTGCGCCCGAGCTCGACTCCGTCTTCACCGTCTGCGAAAAGGCCGCCGGCGAGGTCTGCCCGGTTTGGCCGGGCCAGCCGATGACGGCCCACTGGGGTGTGGCCGATCCGGCCGCCTTCCAGGGCTCGGACGACGAGAAAACCAAGGTCTTCTGGGAGACTGCGGTGATCCTCAAGCGCCGCATCGAGCTGATGTTGTCGCTGCCGCTGGCGTCGCTGGACAAGATGTCGATCCAGCGCGAGCTCAAGCACATCGGGACCCGTTGACCATGCCCGCGGTCAGCCGGCCAGCGACTGCCCGCGGAACTGCTGCCGGGACCGGTGCAGGCGATCGGGAAGATGGAGATCGCCAAGGTCAACGTGCCGGTCGGTCTGCTGATCTGGGTGATGATCATCCCGATGTTGCTGAAGGTGGACCTCGGCGCGTTGAGCCAGTTGAAGCAACACTGGCGCGGCATCGGCGTCACGCTGTTCGTCAACTGGGCCGTCAAGCCGTTTTCGATGGCGCTGCTCGGCTGGATCTTCATCCGCCACGTGTTCGCGCCCTGGCTGCCCGCCGGTCAGGCCGACAGCGACATCGCCGGGCTGATCTTGCTGGCCGCGGCGCCTTGCACGGCCATGGTGTTCGTCTGGAGTCGGCTGACCCATGGTCACCCGCTGTTCACCCTGAGCCAGGTGGCGCTGAACGACACCATCATGGTGTTCGCCTTTGCGCCCATCGTCGCGCTGCTGCTTGGCCTGTCGTCGATCGCGGTGCCGTGGGACACCTTGATCACCTCGGTGGTCGCATACATCGTGATCCCGGTGGTGATCGCTCAGCGCTGGCGCAAGGCCCTGCTGGTCCGCGGCCAGGCTGCGTTCGAGGCCACCCTCGCGAGGATCGGTCCCTGGTCGATCGCCGCGCTGTTGGTGACGCTGGTGCTGCTCTTTGGCTTTCAGGGCGAAGCCATCCTGAAGCAGCCCCTTGTGATTGCGATGCTGGCCGTGCCGATCCTGATCCAGGTGATGTTCAACGCCGGTTTGGCCTACGGGCTGAACCGTCGCCTTGGCGAGTCGCACAGCGTGGCGTGCCCGTCCGCGCTGATTGGCGCGAGCAACTTCTTCGAGCTGGCGGTGGCCGCTGCGATCAGCTTGTTCGGCTTCGAGTCCGGTGCGGCGCTCGCCACCGTCGTGGGCGTGCTGATCGAGGTGCCGGTGATGCTGCTGGTCGTTCGTGCTGTCAACCAAAGCAAGGGCTGGTACGAGCGCGGCTCAACCCTTGGTCGAAACGCCAGGCTCTGAGCCTGGCATGGCTCACCGCGCAATCCTGCCAAGCGGCAGATGGCACGCCGTGAAAAGCCGCGGCCCGGCCTGGGGGCATGGCCTGCCAAGGCGCGACGCTCGCTGTCCACCACCTGTCCCCGCCGCCGCAGGGGCTGGGGCCAGGCCGCGTCATGGTGCGCCTTCGGGCGTCCCCAGGCGGGAACGGCTTATGCATGGTGCACCTGCACATTGTTGCCGGGAGCGCCCATGCTGGACACCACCCAGACCCAGTTTTCCCATGTGAAGCCGGGCGACACGCCCTGGCGCAGCGACGGCCTGAGGGATTTCTTCCTGTACCGCGACCTCGGCGTGGAAGCCGCCACCGGCGGCCGCGTGCTGGCCCAGCTGGTCAAGGCCAATCAGGCACCTGAGAAGGGCACCGGCTGGCACCGGCATGGGGCCGATTTCCACATCGTCATCATGACCAAGGGCTGGGCCCGCTTCATGTACGAGGACCAGGAGACGTTGGTGGCCGCCGGCGACTGCGTGCACCAGCGGCCTGGCATCACGCACTACCTGTTCGATTACTCCGAGGACATGGAGTACATCGAGATCGTCGGCCCGGCCGACTTCACCTCGGTGGATGCGCCGGCGCCCTGCCCGGTGCCCGCGCCCACGCCGTGGAAGTGAGGCGCCGGCCCGCGGGCTAGAAGTCCATGTCGAGCTCTTCGATGTCGTCGGGCTCGGCGTGGGCAGCAGCGATCCATTGCTGCATCTCGGGCATCGCAAGGATGGTTTGGCAGTACAGGATGGCCGGCTTGGGCAGCTTCACGTCGTAGGTGATGAAGCGGGTGGCCACCGGCGCGTACATCGCGTCGGCCATGGTGCGCTGGGCCCCATACAGGTAGGGCCCGCCATGGGTCGCCAGGCATTCGGTCCAGATCTCGACGATGCGGTCGATGTCGGGTTGCGCGCCGGCCCAAACCTTGAAGCCGGGATGGCGGGCCTTGAGGTTCATCGGCAACGCCGAGCGCAGGTTGGCAAAGCCCGAGTTCATCTCGCCGCAGATGGATCGGCAATGCGCGCGGGCCAGTCGGTCATCGGGCAGCAGCTTGGCCCCGGGGAACTGGTCAGCGAGGTAATGGGCGATGGCCAGCGTGTTCCACACCTTCGCGCCGTCGTGGGTCAGGCAGGGCACGCGGATCGACGGCGCGAGCAGCAGCAATTCGCGGCGCGCGTCCGCGTCGTCGGGTGAGACCATGACCTCCTCGAACGACAGCCCGGCGAATTTGGCCAGAAGCCAGCCGCGCAGCGACCACGACGAATAGTTGCGGCTGCTCAGCGTGAGGCTGGCGGTGACTGTGGTGGTGGTGGGCGTCGCACGCTTGGCCTTGGCGACCGGCTTTCGCTTGGCCTGGGTCGTCGCCTCAGGGGTCAGCTCGGTGGTCGCCTGGTGGGCTGCCTTCGGAATTTTTTTGGCTTGAGCGGTGGCAGGCATGGGCGGGGCTCCGGGTGGGCGCTGAGGTCGGCTGACAGAGGGCCCCCAACCTGTGCAAGCGCTGTGCCACGGCGCGCCGCGGCGGCGAACCCGACCGGCACAGGCTGGACGCGCGTGCGGCGGCTGGCTCGCAAGTTGCTGAACCGAGCCACCGGGCAACGCCCCCGCTGGAGACCCCCATGTACCAGGCCTACCAGGCCCACGCCGATCTGATGTGGCCGCTGCGCAGTGCCGTGCAGGCGGCGACGCCCTTCCTCGAGCACCCGATGGCCGCCGGCTCGGGCTGGGCCGGCCTCGACCTCTCGCGCCTGATGCCCACCCGCCGCCTGGCCGCGGCCTGCAAGACCTTCATGCTGGCCGAGGTCACCCACCGGCGACGCCCCTTCGACATTCCCACGGTCCGCGTGGGCAACGACACCGTCGATGTGACCGAGGTGGTCGCGCACGCCACGCCCTTCGCCACCCTGCTTCGTTTCGACAAGCCCGGGGCCGACGAGCAACCCAAGGTGCTGATCGTGGCGCCGATGTCCGGCCACTTCGCGACGCTGTTGCGGGACACCGTGCGCACGATGCTGCCCGACCACGACGTCTACATCACCGACTGGCACAACGCCCGAGACGTGCCGCTGAAGGAAGGGCAGTTCGGCCTGGACGAGTACACCGACCACATCATCGCGTTCCTGAACGTCATGGGGCCCGGGGCCCACCTGATGGCGATCTGCCAGCCCTGCGTGGCCGCGCTCGCCGCGGTGGCGCTAATGTCCGAGGACCAGCACCCGGCCACCCCCGCCAGCCTGACGCTGATGGCCGGCCCCATCGACTGCCGCGTCAGCCCGACCGAAGTGAACAAGCTCGCCATGAGCAAAGACATCGGCTGGTTCGAGCAGCACCTGATCAGCCACGTGCCCTGGGGCCACCCCGGCGCAGGCCGCCGGGTGTACCCGGGCTTTGTTCAGCTCAGCGCGTTCATCAGCATGAACAAGGACCGGCATGTGAATGCCTTCCGCGAGTATTACGAACTGCTGGCCACGCCCGACCCGCAGCCTGAAGTGCTGCAGAAGGCCGAGGCCACCCGCACCTTCTACGAGGAGTACCTGGCCGTGGCCGACCTGCCGGCCGAGTTCTACCTGGAAACGGTGGCCAAGGTCTTCCAGACCTTCGACCTGCCGCGCGGCGCGCTGCGCCACCGCGGCCGCAGCGTGAACCCGGCCGCGATCCGCCGCACGGCCTTGTTGACCGTCGAAGGCGAACGCGACGACATCTGCGCCACCGGGCAGACCCTGGCCGCCCAGGACCTGTGCAGCGGCCTGCGCCCCTACCTGCGCACGCACTACGTGCAGGCCGGCGTCGGCCACTACGGCGTGTTCAGCGGGCGGCGCTGGCAGAACCACATCTACCCGGTGGTCAAGGGGGTGATTCAGGTGTCGCGCTGAGCTTGGGCGACACCTGCGCGCGCATCAAGGCGGGCGCGCGCGTGGTCGCACCGGCTTTGGATCAGCGTTCGTCGTCCACCACCAAGGCGCTCGCCACGGCCTCGGACATCCATCCGCCGATGAAGGCCCGCACGAAATAGGTTTGTGGCTGCGGCAGGCGCAGGTGCTGGCTCAGGTCCACCTCGACGCGGCAGCAGGCCTGCCCACCGTCGTCGTCGAAGTGGCGGGGCGCGACCGTCAGGCGGTCCACGTAGCCGCCATCGGCGCCCAGCACCACGAGGTGCACCTGGCGCGCCGGCGCACCGGCCGGCAGGCGCAGGGCGATGCCCAAGGGCCACGACCGGGCCAGCCGCGGCCGCACGACGCGGGGCAGGCTCAGCACCACGCCCGGCGCCTGAGGAACCGCCGGTGCGCCACCGTCCGGCGCGGCGGGTGGGGCGTCAATGGGCGTCGGGCCGTTTTGCGCGGGCGCCCGCTCGAGCGCATTCACTGAGGTGTCGCCGGCGGCGGGCTCAGCGCCCACCAGGTCGATTGCCACCCGGTTGGACGCATCCCCGCGCAGCAGCACCGTCACGAGCAGCCGCGCCGGCGCCCAAGGCAGCCCGAACAGGCTCCGCAGGTCGATCGATTGCGTGGTGCACATGTCGCCTTCGGGCAGGCGGGCCGGGTCGACGGGCTCGGGCTCTTCCAGGTCGTCGTCCAGCACCAGCGCGCTGCCGGGCTGAAGGAAGAGCCGGTTCGTGTCGAGGTCCATGGCGGTGAGCGCCGCGTGCCGCGCCAGGGTGACGAAGCGCATGTCGCGGATCGCGCCCAGGTGGAAGATGCCGGCGGGCAAGGTCTCGCGCGTGGCCAGGTCGACCCGGCGGGGGGCGTCGATCAACACGCCCCGGTGCCTGCCCAGCAGTTGCCGGCCCATCGCGTCGCCTGAGCGGTCATCGGTTTGCCAGAAGGCCTCGTCTGGCAGCTTGTACGGGCTGATGTCCAGGGTCATGCCACCTCACCCCTGGTCGGCGCCGCGGCCTGCAAAGGCCGAGCGCACGTCCTCGAGCCGACGCGCCTTGAGCAGGTCCAGGCAGGTGGGGCAGAAGGCTGGGCGGCGGTCGCTGGTGCCGCCCGAGCCCCACATGATGCAACCCACGGTGGACGATGAAGGCGACCAGCCCGAGAACTTGTGGTTGGCCACCTTGTCGGTGGGCACGTTGAAGGCACAGTGCCCTCCCTTGTGGATGCTGCGCTTGCCGTCGTTGAAAGCGTACGGGGCGTCGCCATTGAAATAGGAGGTGCCGCCGTTGTCGATGTGCTTGGCCGTCAAGCCCGGGGGCACCACGTCGTTGCGGCTGCCGGGCACGATGGTCATGCCCATCGAATGCCCCAGCTCGTGGCAGATGGTCGAACTGACCGCCGCCGCGCTGCCATCGCGCAGCTTGAGGATCTGGTAGCCGCCGCCCGAGTTGCCGTTGATGGAGCCGGCCGTCACGCAGTCGAACTTGATGCGCACCTTGCACTGGGTGTCGGTCTCGGCCGGCCCGACGAAGTCGCCGGGCAGCACCTTGTCCACGGCCGTGCCCGGGCTGGTCGGCAGGGTGACGAGGATGGTCTCGTAGTCCTTGAAGGTGATCCAGGCCTTGTCCATCGGGCCGGTGCGCGGGGCGCCTTGGTGGTCCAGGCCCGGGTGCATCGACACCTTGGTGTCCAGCGCCTTGAACTGGTCCTGCACCGCCGCCTTGACCGCGTTGCTTCGCGCCGTGGCGGGCCCGCCGCTGCCGTCGGTGCTCACCAGCAGGCCCAGCCGGTTGCCGTGCTGGCGCAGCAGCGCCTGGTCGGCGAGCTGCTGCTGCACGAACTGCTCCACTTTGCCCTTGTCCAGCGGGCTCAGGGCGGTGTCGTGGCCGGTGGTGGGCAAGGCGGCGAAGGTGATCGACAGGGTTCGGCCGGGCACCGCCGGCAGGGACAGCACCACCTGGCCCGGCGGCGCGGTGGCGGCTTCGGTCAGGTCCAGGGCGGTGGCCTGGTCGTGGCTGTTTTCCACCACGGCCTCCCAGTGGTAGCCCACCACCGAGACGTTGGTGGCGCGGCCCTTGGCCGGTGGCGGCTCGAACAGGTAGCCCGAGGGCGATGGCAGCTCCATCGTGGCGCTGGTGATCAAAGGCGCGAGGGTGTGCGAGTCCACATTGCCGCTGAACGAGCGGTCGCACAGGCTGATGTAGACGCTGCGCGGCTCGCTGGCCGCGCCCGGCTGGAACTTGCCCGTGGCGTTGAGGATGCCCGGGCTGACCATGTAGACCGGATCGCTGCCGCTTTCCTTCAGGTAGGCGGCCGAGATCATCGTGCCGTTGCCCTTGGCGATGGTGGCGTCGCTGTCCGGAAACTCGATGGAGGCGCTCATCTCGAACTCGATGAAGGCCTGGCCGAGGCGCGCCGTCACGTGGTTCTTCAGCGCTTCGGCAAAGTCCTTCTGGTCGCTGAGCTTGCTGGCAAACATCGCCGGGTAACGCAGTTGGTAGTACAGCTTGCGCCAGTTCACCAGCGTCAGGCTGGCGTCGTTGACCTCGGCCTTGCGCCCGCCGATGGACACCTTGCAGTCGTCGCCGCCCGCCAGGCCCAGGTTGACCTTGAACTTCGCGGTGCCGCCATCGGCGTCCAGCGCGACCCAGCCGGTGTGGGGCTGGTCGGCCGGTGTGGCCAGCTCATGGACGGCGGGGCTGCTCATCAAGGTGGGCAGCGGCTGGTTGCGCAGGCTCGCGCGCGAGAATTCAACCTGCACGTGGATGCGGTCGCCGGCGCGGCCTGCGCTGCGCGGGTTGGCGCAGACCTCGATCAGCACCTCGTGGCCGAGGCTGTCCTGGCCGTTCTTGGCAGTGACCAGGTTGACGTACTGCCGGTGGCCCTCGCTGGCGTCGGGCGTGCTGGGCACGTACGGCGCGGCCTTGACGTCGGGGCTGACGAACATCGCGGTGATCGTGCGTTCCACGGTCAACTGGTGCTCTCGGCGCTTCGCCGGCGCGGTCTCGTCGCTGACGAGGGCACAGGGTGCGAGCGTTTTCAGGCTGTACGGCGCCTTGGCCGTGAGCTCGCCGGTGCAGCGGCCGTCGTCGCCGGTCAAGGCCAATGGGGTCTCCACGCTGCCCTGCACCACCGCCAGCGGGGTTTTGGGCTCGTGCGCGCGCTGCGCCGTCTGGGTGTGAACGGTGATCGACTTCGGCCACACCACCGCCTCGGCCACGTCGGAGCGCGTGGCCTTGTCCTGACCGTGCAGCGCGATCACCGTGAGCGCGTAATTCGGCTCGTCGGGCGCCACCTTCGGCAGCGTGTAGCGGTGCTCCAGCGCGCCGCCCGTCAGGGCCAGGCCTTTCGCGGTGGCCAGCGGCTGGTCGTCGTTGCCGTTCTTGACGAACAACAGGTCGACCGTGTCGGTGTACGGCTTCTTGGGCTCGGCGGCCAGGGTGGCGCGAACCACCAGCTCGGAGCCTTCCCAAAGGTCTTGCGCCACGTTCCGGCCCCCGCTCAACGCTCGTTGATCAAGGCCGTGGGCAGCGGCCCGGCCATGCTGCTGCCCGAAAAGGCATACAGGAAATAGGTCTGGGCGTCCTTCGGGGCCAGGCGCAGCGCCCGCAAGTCCAGGCTGAACTGGCCGGTGCAGGCGGGCCCGGCGCGGTCCCAGCTGGGCACTTGCAAGGACAAGACCTGCGCGCCGCCGTCGTTGGCCCCCACCAGCAGCAGCCACACGGTCACCACCGCGATCGGCCGCGGGTCTTCCGGATGCGCCAGGTAGTAGGCATCGTTCCAGCCTGGCTTGACCCATTCCTCGGGCGTCGGCTTGAGGTGGAAGGCGCCCTTGAGCAGCCAGGGCTGCTGGGCCAGGGTGTCGGACAGGCGCTGCACCTCGAGCACCAGCCCCGGCTGGGCGGGCGCGGCCAGCGAGTCCGGCTGCCGCCGGTAGGTCGGCAGCGTCTTGCCCGGGCGCGGGCTCACGTCGGGGGCCTGCTGCCGGGCGCGCTCGGCGTCGAGGTACTTGACGACCTCGGGGTCGACGAAGCAGGAAGGCGACTTGCACAGGTCCACGGTCACCCGGTTCGACGCCTGGCCGCGCAACAAGGCGGTGAACACATGCTGGCCAGGCTTCCAGGGCAGGTTCATCGCCGCCCGCAGCTCCAGGGCGTCGGTGCTGCTCATGTTGCCGTTGGGCAGCTTGGCCGGGTCCACCGGTCGACTGGGCAGGGCGTCGTCGTCCCGCTCGAGGTCGCGGCTGGTGGCCACGCTCAAGCGGTTGGTGTCGACGTTCATGCCCACGACCATGCCCGCGGTCTTGAAGGGCAGGCGCGCCAGCTCACGGATGGGGCCCAGCTGGTGCACGGCCACCGGCAGCGTCTGCCGCTGGTCGATGAACACCTTGGAAGGCGCGGCCATCAGCAGGCCTTCGTGGCGGCCCACCAGCTCGGTGGCCATGCGGTCGGATCCGCGCTGCGAGGACGACCAGAAGGCTTCGTCGGGCAGCTTGTAGGGGGTGAGGTCCATGGATCGCTTGTCCTGTGCGGCGCCTTTGGGCGGGGTCGCCGGGGCGCTGTTGAATTGAGCGTTGGATTGACCGGGCCCGGCGGCCCTGGCAACGGGCGCCAGCGCGCCGACCAGCAAGGCCAGCACCACCGCACCACGCAGGGGGCTGCGCATGGCCGATCAGCCTTGGTCCGCGCCGCGGCCGGCGAACGAGGTGGTGATGTCCTCCAGTCGCCGCCCCTTCAGCAGCTTGGTGCACTCGGGGCAGTAAGACGTGCGGGTCTCGTCGTTGCCGCCGGACCCCCACATGATGCAGCCGGCCGTGGGCGACCAGCCGTTGAACGACTTGTGGGACCGCTTGTCATCGGGCACGCTGAAGGCGCAATGCCCGCCCTTGTGGATCGAGCGCTTGCCGTCGTTCAACGGGTACGGCGGGTCGCCGTCCTTGTAGCTCGCGCCCCCGTTGTCCACGTGCTTGGTCGACAGGCCCGGCGGCAGCAGGTCGTTGGCCAGCCCCGGCACGATGGCCATGCCCATCGCGTGGCCGAGTTCGTGGCAGATGGTCTCGCTGAGGGCGCCGGGGGTGGCCGCTTCGCGCAGCACCATGATCTGCTCACCGCGGCCGCTGTTGCCGTTGATTTCGCCGCCGTACTCGTAGGTGAACTTGACCTCCACCGGGCATTCGGTGTCGGTTTCCGCGGCGCCCACGAAGTCGCCGGGCAAGGTCTTCTTGTGGTCGGGCGTGCCCGGGTCGCTGGTGGGCAGCTTGATGTTGATGGTCTCGTAGTCCGACACCGTGAGCCAGGCCACCTTCATCGCGCCGCGGCGCGGGTTGCCGCTGGCGTCCAGGCCGGGGTGGTAGTTGAGGGTCTTGCCCACCGCGTCGAACTTGGACTTGGCCGCGGTGCGAACTGCCGTCAGTTGTGCCGGGCCATCGGCACCACCGGCCGACTTGAAGTGCAGCTTCAGGGTGTTGGCGGTGTCGTGCAAGGCCTGGTCGCTGGACAGCAGGTCGGCAACAAAGCCGTTCAGCTTGCCCAGCTCGCCGCCGCTGAGGTCGGTTTCATGGCCGCCGCCCTGCTTGGCGGCGAAGGTCAAGGTGAGCGACTTGCCGGGCCGGTCCGGGGCGGTGACCACCACCTTGCCGGCGCTGCCGCCGCCACTGGACTGCTCGACCCATTGGGTCGGGGCGGTGTGGTCGTTGACCACCTTGGCCACCCATTCAAAGCCCCCCGACACCGTCGGGTTGGGCTTGCCGTCGTTGGGCGTCAGCGGGAACACGTTGCCACTGGGCACGGCGAAGTCGAAATCCGCCGAGGTCACCTCGGGCTGCGCGGTGGCGCTGCTGCTGTTGCTGCTGAAGGCGCGCTCGCACACGCTGACGTAGACCGAGCGCTTGCGAAACTCGGCGTTGTCGGAAAACTTGTTCTTCGTGTTCAACCAGCCGTTGGTGACCACGTAGATCTCGCCATCACCCGCCTCCTTGAAGAAGGCGCGCTTCATGATCATGCCGTTCTTCTTGGCGAAGGTGGCCTTGGCGTCGGCAAAGCCGTGCCACTTGTTCATCTGGTACTCGATGAACACCGCCGCCAGCTTGGTCTTGACCGCGGCCTTCACCGCCGCCGGGTAGTCGGTCCAGTTCATCTTGGGCACCAACAGGTTCGGGTACCGCAGTTCGTACCAAAGGCGCCGCCAGTTGACGAACTTGAGCTGCTCGTCGGTCACCGCGTCGTCGCGGCCACCGATGGCCACCGTGCAGGTGTCGCCGCCGGCCAGGCCGGTGTCCACCTTGAACTTGGCCGTGCCACCGTCCTTCTCCAGCACGACGTAGCCGGTGTAGACCTTCTTGTCGGCGTCCGGGGTCAGGTCGTTCACCGCGGGGGCGTCGAGCACCTTGGGCTCGGGGTTGTCGCGGTCGCTCTCGCGGCTGAAGGTGACTTCGATGTAGATGCGGTCGTTCTTCTTGCCGTCGGCCTTGGGTTTGGCGCTGACCTCGAACTCGACCACATGGCCGTGGCCCTCGGCGGCGTCCTTGTTTTTCGACTTCAGGTTGACGTACAGGCGGCAGGCATGCTTGCGGTTGGCCTCGTTGTTGGTCGGGTCGTTCGCCACCCAGGGCTTGTCGGGCACCACGTTCGGCTTGACGAACATGGTCACGATCCGCCGCACGACCACCAGCTCGTGTTGTCGCAGCGTGGCCGGCACCGACTTGTCTTCGACGATCTGGTAAGGGCTGCGCACTTCCAGCGTGTACGGCGCCTTGCGCGTCAGCTCCACCTTGCACTTGCCGTCCTTGGCCGTGACCGGCTTGGCGACCTCGACACCGGCTTGCTTCAGCAGCAGCTTGACGTCCTTGAAGTCGCTGTCGTCTTCCTGGTTCTTGGCGTGGACTTCAATGTCCTTGGGCCACACCGTGGCGTCCGCCAGCTCCTGCGACTTTTCCTTGGCCGGGCCGTACTTGGCCAGCAGCGACAGCTTGTAGGTGGGTTTGTCCGGGTCCACCGCGGGCACGTCAAAGCTGCGCTCGATGGGCTTGCCCGGCTTGACGGTGATGTCCTTCTCGGACTTCAAGGGCTTGGCCTCGTCACCGTCCTTGAGCAGGTACAGGTCCACCTTGCCGTCGTAGGGCTTGGAATCATCGATCAGGCTGACCTTGACCTTGTACTTCGACTTTTCCCAGATGTCTTCTGCCAATTGACTTCTCCGCGGTGCGCGAGGCACCAGTTCGTCGGTGTTCAGCCGCCAGTGGGCGCACGGGCCGGGCTCAAGGCCACCTCTGCGCCGCCGGGTTCGATGGCGGTGGCGGTGAACAGCAGCCCGACCGGCTCGTCTTCGTCGTGTTCGGCTTCGGTGGCGATGCCATTGGGCTCGTCGAGGTCGCAAACCGCCTCGACGTCGTTGGCCTCGCAGGGTTGGACCGGGTCGCCAAGCGACCCGCCCTCGGTCGCGGGACCACCGGTCGGCGGCGGCGGCTTGACGTCAGGCATCGTGTGCTCCGTGATCGGGGTGGGCCGAGGCGGCGGATGCGGCAGATTCAGCAGGCTCAGCGGGTTCCTCGGCCAAGGCGGCCAGACGCTGCAAGCGACAGTCGATGCGGTGCAGCCGGGTGGCGGGGCTCAAGCCACGCTGCTGCAGCAGCTCGCCGATCCAGGCCGTGCGGGGCGTGGCACCGGCCCCGCTGCCGTGCTCAAAGTCCAGGGCAACGAAGCGGGCGATGTCGCGCTTGCGCTCGAAGCCGAGTGCGCGGGCGCGCTCGATGCACCCCGCCACCCGGTCCTCCAGGGCCTGGCGCGCCATGGGCTCACCCGCCTCGGCTTGCCAGGCGCTGATCCACCGCGCCACCCGCTCGACAAACTGCTGTTCCAGGGCCGGGCGCAACGCCACAAGCTGTTGCGTTCGAACGATCAGCAACGGGGTGGTGGCCATGGGGTTCAGCCCTGGGGCGCCACGTTGGACGCCGACGTCGACGACCTCACCGAGTCCACGGCGCCCACCTCGGCGGGCGCCGTGCAAACAGGGTGGCGGACCTCGCGCAGGCTGCCCGCCTGCAGCGTGTACTCGGTCAGGCAGTCGCCGCCAGCCGCCTCGGCAAAGACCGCGCTGACCGGCCCGAACACCTGCGCCAGTTCGGCCGGTGTGCACGTGGGCAGGTAGGCCCGCAGGACCCGCGGGTCGAAGTAGCGGAACAGCAGGCGGCGGCCGTCCTCGGCCTGCACCGTCAACAACTTGCGCAGGTGGTGGCGAAGGCGCGTGCCGTCATTGATGCGGAAGAAGCAGCCCCAGGCCTGGCCCCAGCACTGCTCGAGCAGCGCGCGCGTGAACTGGTAGCGCGGGCTCAACTCCACCAGGTGGGGCGCGACCATCTTCAGTTCGAGCGGCAGGTCGCCGCTGTACAGGCATTGGTAGTCGAGCCGCGACACGGCCAACTCCCGGTAGATGCGGCGGTGGCGGGCGCAGTCCAGCACCACCCACAGGCTGCCCGGCGTCGCGTCGCCCTGCGGCCACAGGGCCAGTTCGAACTGGCGGCGTTCCAGCTCGTCGATCATGCGGCGGCTCCGGTGGGCGGCTTGGCCTTCTTGTTCTTCTCGCAGACCTCGCAAAACGGCACGCCGGCCTCGGCCGCGGCCACCAAGGTGGCGGCCATCGCCGAGGCGTCCACCGTGTGGGGCAAGGTGGTGGGTTCGGACGGGGCAGCAACCGGCGCGGACCGGCTGCGCGGCGCCACTGGCGGGGGTGGCGGCCCCGGCGGCGCGGTGCCGACCGAGGTTTCGATCAGGTGCGACGGGTGATCGCGTCCGCACACCCGCAGTTCGCCGCTGGCCACCAATTGGGCCAGCTGGTCGACCACGGCGTGGGTGGTGTGCAGCGGCAGGCCACGGTCGGCCCCGGCGCGGTGGGCCAGTTGCCGCAGCACGGCCACATGGGTGTCATCGACCAAGAAGCCGCGCAGCCAATCCCGTGCGGCCTCGCGTTCGCCGGCATCGAACTTCGGACGGCAACCCTTGCACTCATTCCAGGCGCAGAAGTCTCCGACGTCGAAGCGTGAATAGATCCGGAACATGGCCCCCGCCTGTGAACACCACCACTTGTTTCCATCGGCAAGTTAGCACAGGACCTGCCAGGCGACCACCGGCAAGGCCCGGTGCGCGGTCTGCACCGCGACGGAGTGTGCAGAAACTCAGGCCGTCGGGTTGCCGCGGGACCGGGTCAGGCCGTCGATCAGCGCCGGCTCGATGCCCCAGGCCCGCAGCACGCCCGCCGGGTCGGGGGTGCTGCCGGGCTCGGGCCGCGCCGCCGGCGTGCGGCTGAAACGCGGCGCGGGGGCCGGTTGCATCACGCCGCCCACGCTCACGTGGGTTTCGCGGGCCAGGTTGTGGGGGTGCCGCAGGGCCTCGTCCCAGTCCAGCACCGGGGAAAAGCAGGCGTCGGTGCCCTCCAGCAGCGCGCACCAGGCGTCGCGTGGCCGGCTGGCAAACAGCGTGGCCAGCCGCTCGTGCATCGCCGGCCAGCGGCTGCGGTCGTTCTGGGCGTCGAACAACGGGTCGCTCAGGCCGCAACGCTCGCGCAGCAGCGCGTAGAACTGCGGCTCCAGCGGCCCGATGGCGATGTGCTTGCCGTCGGCGCAGGCGTAGGTGCGGTAGAACGGTGCGCCGCCGTCCAGCAGGTTGTCGGCCCGGCGGTCGCTCCACTGACCGGCGGCACGGAAGTTGAACAACATTGTCGACAGCAAGGCGGCACCGTCGGTCATGGCGGCGTCCACCACCTGGCCTCGTCCCGAGCGTTGTGCTTCAAAGACGCCACACAAGATGCCGAAGGCCAGCAGCATGCCGCCGCCGCCAAAGTCGCCCACCAGGTTCAGCGGCGGCACCGGCTGGTCGGCCGGGCCGATGGCGTGCAGCGCGCCGCTGATGGCCACGTAATTCAGGTCGTGGCCCGCCGCCTGGGCGAGCGGGCCGTGCTGGCCCCAGCCGGTCATGCGGCCGAACACCAGGCGCGGGTTGCGGGCCAGGCACGCGTCCGGCCCCAGGCCCAGGCGCTCCATCACGCCGGGGCGAAAGCCCTCGATGAGGGCGTCGGCCCGGTCGATCAGGCGCTGGGCCACGCCCAGT
This sequence comes from Hydrogenophaga intermedia, assembly GCA_943370175.1. Taxonomy (GTDB): domain Bacteria; phylum Pseudomonadota; class Gammaproteobacteria; order Burkholderiales; family Burkholderiaceae_C; genus Ideonella_A; species Ideonella_A intermedia_A. The sequence continues at coordinate 20,975 of CALRPU020000007.1, forward strand.
GCGTTCGGGTCGCGCAGGTCCAGTTCCAGGCTGCTGCGGTTGCGGTCGAGGTCGGTCGGGCCGACGGTCGCCGCGGCGCCAGGGCGCGTGATGCGGATCACCTCCGCCCCCTGATCCGCCAGCACCATGGCCGCAAACGGTGCCGGACCCAGGCCCGACATCTCGACGATGCGCAGGCCGCTGAGGGGCCCCTGGCGCGCCGCGCCCGGTGAAGGCGCCTGCGTCTGAGCCGCCGTCACGGCTGGGCCCGCGCGATGCGGTTGCCGATGCTCCAGCGGTGCACTTCGGACGGGCCGTCGTAGATGCGGAACGCGCGGATGTCGGTGAAGATGCGCGAGACGATGCGCTCGTCGGTCACGCCGCTGCCGCCCAGGATCTGCACACTGCGGTCGACCACGCGCCACTCGGCCTCGCTGCAAACGACCTTGGCCACGCTCGACTCGTGGCGGCCCTTTGCGCCTTGGTCCAGCAACCAGGCGCAATGCCAGATGGTCAGGCGCGCGACGTGCAGGTCCATTTCGTTGTCGGCCAATTGGAAGCTGACGCCCTCGTGCGCTGCCAGCGGCTGGCCGAAGGCGTGGCGCTCGCGGGCGTAGGCGGCGGCCACCTCGTGGGCGCGGCGCGCGGCGCCCAGCCAGCGCATGCAATGCGTGAGCCGCGCGGGCGCGAGCCGCACCTGGGCGTAGCGCAAACCCTGGCCCAGTTCACCCAGCACGTCGCTGGCCGGGATGCGCACCTGGTCAAACCGAACAACCGCGTGCCCGCCGGTGAAGCACGCGTCCATCGCATTCATCACCCGCTCGATGACGATGCCGGGCCGGTCCATGTCGGTGAGGAACATCGTGGCGGAGCCGTCTTCCAGCTTCGCCATGACGATGCCGAAGGCCGCGCCCACCGCCCCGGTGATGTACATCTTGCGGCCGGTGACGACGTAGTCGTCACCGTCGCGCACCGCGGTGGTCTGCAGCATGCCGGGGTCGGACCCCGCGCCCGGTGGCGGCTCGGTCATGCAAAAACACGACCGCGTGCGGCCTTGCACCAGCGGGATCAGCCAGCGCGCCTTCTGGGCGGGCGTGGCCACGACCTCCATCAGGTGGATGTTGCCCTCGTCCGGCGCGTGGATGTTGAGCGCCACCGGCCCCAGCGGCGAGTAGCCGGCCTCCTCGAAGACGATCGCCTTGTCCACGTGCGACAAGCCCAGCCCGCCGTGCTCGACCGACGCGTGCGGCGTCAGCAGCCCGGCGTCGCGCGCGCGGGCCACCAGCGCGTCGCGCAGGGCCTCGCTGGGGCCGTGATCGCCCTGGCGCGGGTCGTTTTCAAAGGGAATCACCTCGTCGGCGATGAAGCGCCGGGTGCGTTGCTGCAGTTCTTGCTGGGCGGGCGTGAGTTGAAAATCCAATCGTGTCTCCTGTGGGTGGGATCGCGGTGCGCGTCCGGGGCGGGTCAGTGCTTGTGCTGCGACGTGGACTCGGGCGCAGCGGCGCCCAGCGCCCGCACGGGCAGCGACACCACCAGGGTCTCGCGCTTCTTGTCGGCGCCTTCGACGACCAGGGTGATGGGCACGGTGTCGCCCGCCTTCAGGGCGGACTTCAGGTCCATCAGCATCAGGTGGTAGCTGCCCGGCTTCAGGTCGACCGCCTTGCCCGCCGGCAGGTCCAGGCCGGGCAACTGGCGCATCTTCATCACGTTGCCGTCCATCGACATTTCGTGAATCTCCACGGCGCCGGCCACGGGCGAGCTGGCCGACACCAGGCGCCCACCCTGCGCGGCGGTGATCTGCCCGAAGGCGCCAGTGGCCTTCTGCTGCGGCACCGTGCCGCGCACCCAGGCGTCCTTGACGCTGACCTGGGCCTGAGCGCCCGCGGCGGCCACGAGGGCAACCACGCCCCACGTGCTGGCCCGCCACGCTGATTTCCATCGGTTCATCGTTCGCCTTTCTGCCCGAAGGCACTGCGCCGTGCGCCGGATCGTGCGCACCCGTGACCGCGATTGTGGCAAGGGCCGTCCCGTGGCGGGTTGGACCCTTGGCAAAGCCACGGCGGCGTCTTCAGGGAAAGATCAGGTTGAAAAGGGAAAATGATCGGCTAGATTCCACCGCCCTGACCCATGCCCGACGACCCACCGCCCGCGGAGGCGGCCGTCTCCTGACGATGCACCGAGGACCCATCACGAAAGCCGCACTCGACCCCACGCCCGTGTCATCACGCTCAGACTGGTGGCGCCTGGGTGGCCTCATCGCCGCCATCAGCCTGTACTGGACGGTCAGCGCCAATGGCGCGCTGTTCCGCGCTGCGGTGGCCGACCGCGACCCGTCCGCGCTGAGCACCTGGGCCTTCGCCGCCGCGGTCGCCGTGGGCGTGTTCGCGCTCAACACCGCCCTGGTCAGCGTGGTGGCCTTGGTCGCCGGCCGCCGGGCGCTCAAGCCCGTGCTCGGCGTGTTGGTCGTGTGCACGGCGCTCGCCGCGCATTACATGCAGCAGTACGGCGTCTACCTCGACGCCTCGATGTTGCGCAACGTGCTGCACACGCGCCCGGGCGAGGCCAAGGAATTGATCGGCGTGTCGCTGCTGGGTGACGTGGCGTTGTACGGGGTGCTGCCCCTGCTGGCGCTGTGGTGGTGGCCCCTCGGGCCCACGCGCTGGCGCACGCGGCTGGCCACGGGCACGGCCGGCGTGGTGCTGGGGCTGGTGCTGGTGGTGGCGGCCGTGCTGTCGGTGTTCCAGCCGATGGCCTCGTGGATGCGCAACCACAAGGAAGTGCGCTACCTGATCACCCCGGCCAACATCGTGTGGTCGGTCGGCCGCGTGGTGGCGAGCGACACCCGCTCGGCCGTTGTCGCGCGCCAACCCATCGGCCTGGACGCGGCCCCGGGCGCGCGCATGCAGGCCCGCCAGAAGCCGACGCTGCTCGTGCTGGTGGTCGGTGAAACGGCGCGCGCCGCCAATTGGGGGCTGAACGGCTACCCGCGACAGACCACACCCCAGCTGGCCGCCATGCCGGCCGTGATCAACTTCAAGCGCGTCACGAGCTGCGGCACCAACACCGAGGTGTCCCTGCCCTGCATGTTCGCGCCCGTGGGCCGGCGCGACTACGACGAAGCCACGATCCGCGGCCAGGAGTCGCTGCTGCACGTGCTGGCCCGCGCCGGCGTGGCCGTGCAGTGGCGCGACAACCAGACCGGCTGCAAAGGCGTGTGCGAGGGCCTGCCCACCGAGACCGTGCGCCAGCTCAAGCTGCCCGGGCTGTGCGACACCGCTACCAGCGGCGACCACTGCCTGGACGAAGGCCTGCTGCACGGCCTGGACGAACGCCTGGCCACCGCCAAGGGCACCCAGGTGCTGGTGCTGCACCAGCTGGGCAACCACGGCCCGTCGTATTTCCGGCGCTACCCGGCAGCGTTTGCCACGTTCCAGCCCGCCTGCACCCAGGACGACCTGGCCCGCTGCAGCCTGCCGGAGATCGTCAACGCCTACGACAACGCGCTGCTGTACACCGACCACCTGCTGGCCACCGTGATCAAGACCCTGCAGGCCCGCGCGGGGGAGGTCGACAGCGCCGTGATCTACGTGTCCGACCACGGCGAGTCACTGGGCGAGAAAGGCTTGTTCCTGCACGGCATCCCCTACGCCATCGCCCCGGCGGTGCAGACCGAGGTGCCGATGGTGGCGTGGTTGTCCGAGGGTTTCGCAACGCACAACGCGGTGGACACCGGCTGCCTGAAGCAGCGTGCCACGCAGCCCGCCGCGCACGACCACCTGTTCCACACGGTGCTGGGCCTGCTCGACGTGAAGACCGCGCTGTACGCGCCCGCGTTCGACCTGACCGCGGGCTGCCGCACCGGGCGCTGAACCGCCCTTCTCCGCCTGGCGCACCGCATGAGCCCCCCACCCGTCCCATCGGCCACGGCCAACCCCATCTTGACCGACGCGACCACGGCGACCTTCTGGAAAGCCGACCTCGCCGTGGTCGCCATTGGCTTTTTGCTGCTGGCGGCCTGGGACTTGACGGGCCTGGACCTCACCGTGATCCGCTGGTACGGCAACGCGGACGGCTTTCCCTGGCGCGAGCACTGGCTGGCCCGCGACATCGTTCACAGCGGCGGGCGCGGCCTGGGCTTCCTGGTCCTGGGGCTGCTGGTGGTCAACCTGCGCTGGCCGTTGCTGCGCCGCTGGGCGCCGGCCATGGGCCCGCGCGAGCGTGGGCACTGGTTGCTGCTGACCGTGGCCTGCCTGCTGGTGGTGCCGGCGCTCAAGCAAGTCAGCCTGACGAGCTGTCCTTGGTCCCTGCAAGAGTTTGGCGGCCCGGCGGCCTACGTGTCGCACTGGCGCTGGGGCGTGCCGGACGGCGGCAGCGGTGGCTGCTTTCCCTCGGGCCACGCGGTGTCGGCCTTCGGCTTTCTGGGCGGCTTCATGATGCTGCGCCGCCACCACCGCGGCGCCGCCCTCACCTGGCTCGGCGTGGTGCTGGTGCTGGGCGCGGTGTACGGCTGGACCCAGATGGCGCGCGGCGCGCACTACATCAGCCACAGCCTGTGGTCGGCCTGGTGGTGCTGGACCTTCTGCGTGCTCGCCGCGCCGGGCGGCCCCCTGGCCCGCGGGCTCGGCGCGATACTCCGGCGCCGCGCTGTTGCGGCGCCGCCGCCCGCCGCCGTGCCATGCAAGCCGTCATCGACTTCATCCTCGAAATCGACCGCCTGAAGGGCGTCAACCGCAAGACCCGACCGCTGGGCCTGGACCGCTACGAAAATTCGGCCGAACACAGCTGGCAGATCGCGCTGCTGGCGTCGATGCTGGCCAGGCACCTGGCGGTTCCCGTCGACACCGACCGCGTCATCCGCATGCTGCTGGTGCACGACATCGGCGAGATCGACACGGGCGACACCCTGGTCTACGTCGAAGGCGGCTGGGACGAGCGCAAGGCGGCCGAGCGCACCGCCGTGACACGCATCTTCGGCCTGCTGCCGCCCGCCCTGCGCGACGACTGCATGGCGCTGTGGCTGGAGTTCGAGGCCGCCCGCACCGCAGAAGCGCGCTTCGCCAACGCGGTGGACCGCGCGATGCCCGTGCTGCTGAACCTGGCCAATGCGGGGCAAAGCTGGCGCGAGAACGGCATCGGCCACGCGCGCGTCGTGGCCCGCATCGAGGCGCCGATCCGCGAGGGTTGCCCTGCCCTGTGGGACCACCTGCGGCCTCGGCTGGACGAAGCCCAACAGCGCGGCTGGTTCGGCACCGCTTTAGAATAAGAATTATTCTTGTTCACGCGCATTCCGCTGCCCCGACGCCGGTGACCTCCTCCGCCAGCCTGCTTCACCTGGGCGACTTGCCCATCGGCCACGCCGCCACCGTGCACGGCCTTCACTGCCCGCCGGAACAGCCCGACTGGCAGCGCTGGCTCGAAGAAATCGGCTTTCTGCCGGGCGAGCGGGTGGCGGTCATGGCCCGGGCCCTGCCCGGAGGCGACCCGCTGGTGGTGCGCGTCGGCGCGTCCTCGTTCGCCCTGCGGCGGGCCGAAGCCGACTGCGTCCGCGTGATGGCCGTTCCCGCCCCGCTCACGCCATGACCACCGCGGTGATCCACGTGCACCGGGGCGGCCCGCTGGTGGCCCTGGTGGGCAACCCGAACTGCGGCAAGACGGCGCTGTTCAACCTGCTGACCGGCAGCCGCCAGAAGGTGGCCAACTACGCTGGCGTCACCGTCGAGCGCAAGGAAGGCCGGCTGCTGACCGCCGCCGGCAAGGCCCTGCGCTTGCTCGACCTGCCCGGCGCCTACAGCCTGCACCCCCGCTCGCCCGACGAGCGCGTCACCACCGACGTGCTGGCCGGCCGCGCCCGCGGCGAGAAGCGCCCGGACCTGGTGGTGTGCGTGGTGGACGCCACCAACCTGCGCCGCACGCTGCGCCTGGTGCTGGCCGTCAAGCGCCAGGGCCTGCCCTGCGTGGTGGCCCTGAACATGGCGGACATGGCGCGACGGCGCGGCCTGATGATCGACGCGGCCGCGCTGTCGCGGGAGCTTCAGCTGCCGGTGGTCGAAACCGTGGGCATCCACGCGGGCGGCGCCGACCGCCTGCGCACCTTGTTGGACGACCCCACGGTCTGGTCGCGCGCGGGCCAGGCCGACGCGGGAGCGCCCTCGGGCCCAGACGGCATCGTGGCCGACCACGACGAGGTGCGCGGCATCCTCGGCCGGCTCGGCCTGGACACGCTGGTGCCCCAGACCCACAGCGACCGCATCGACCGCGTGCTGCTGCACCCGCTGATCGGCCCGCTGGTGTTGGCCGTGCTGCTGTTCGCGGTGTTCCAGGCGGTGTTCGCCTGGGCCGAACTGCCCAAGTCCTTGATCGAGGCGACCATGGCCGCACTGGGCGACGCCGTGGGCGGCTTGCTGCCCGAGGGCTGGGTGCGCAGCCTGATCGTCGACGGCGTGATCGCCGGGGCCGGCGGCGTGCTGGTGTTCCTGCCGCAGATCGTCATCCTGTTCTTCTTCATCCTGGTGCTCGAGGAATCGGGCTACCTGCCGCGCGCCGCCTTCCTGCTTGACCGGATCATGGGCACCGTGGGCTTGTCGGGGCGCAGCTTCATCCCGCTGCTGTCCAGCTTCGCCTGCGCCATCCCGGGCATCATGGCCGCGCGCACCATCGCCGACCCGCGCGACCGCCTGGTCACCATCATGATCGCGCCGCTGATGACCTGTTCAGCCCGGCTGCCGGTCTATGCCCTGCTGATCGGTGCCTTCATCCCGCAGCGCACGGTGGGCGGCTGGGTGACGCTGCAAGGCCTGGTGCTGTTCGGCCTGTACCTGGCGGGCATCGCGGCAGCGATGGCGGTGGCCTGGGTGCTCAAGCGCTTCACCCGGGCAGGGCGGCAGGTGCGCAACCTGATGATGGAGCTGCCGGCTTACCACTGGCCAGCGCCGCGCAACATCGCGCTCGGGCTGTGGCAGCGGGTGGTCATCTTCGTGCACCGGGTGGGCGGCATCATCCTGGTGCTGACGCTGGTGCTGTGGTTCCTGTCCAGCGTGCCGGGGCCACCGCCGGGCGCCACGGGTGCCGCCATCGAGTACAGCCTGGCCGGCCGGCTGGGCCACCTGCTCGCCGTGGTCTTCGAGCCCATCGGCTTCAACTGGCAGATCAGCATCGCGCTGATCCCGGGCCTGGCCGCCCGCGAGGTCGCGGTCAGCGCGCTGGGCACGGTGTACGCCTTGTCGGCCACGCCCGACGCCGCGGCCACCGCGCTGGGCCCGGTGATCGCGCAGACCTGGAGCCTCGCCACCGCGCTGTCGCTGCTGACCTGGTACGTGTTCGCGCCGCAGTGCATGGCCACGCTGGCCACGGTCAAGCGCGAAACCGGCGGCTGGCGCATGCCGCTGGTGATGGCGGCCTACCTGTTCGGGCTGGCCTACCTGGCGTCGTGGGGGGTGTACCGGGCCGCCGTCGGCTTGGGCTACGGCTGACCTGGGCCCGCGGCTTGGCCGAGGGCGCGCAGCGACCAAATCGTCGCCAGCGCTGCCAGGCACAGGGCCGCCAGCACCGCTCCGGCCTCCCACAGAGCCGCTTGCCGACGCTTGCCATCGACCAGCCCGATGGGCGCGCCGACGACCACCGTCCACCCGGTGCGTGGTGAACGGTGAAACGCGACATAGGACGGAACGCCGTCCTTGGTGTTCGCCACGATCCGCCCCTGGGCCTTTGCGTTGACCGCGGCCAGCAATTCGGGCACGGCCTTTTGGCCGACGTAACGTTTCGCGTCACGCGATCGGGTGATGATCGTTCCAGAGCGGTCCAGCAAGGCCACCGTCCAGGCGGGCGACACCTCGGCCATGTCGATGACCCGACCCAGCCGATCGGGCGACAGACCGACGTTCAAGCTGTAGGCGACCACGCCGTCGTGCTGAACCGGCACGCCGATCGCCACCAGGTGCGTGCCCGTGACGGGGCCGACGAAGAGGTCGGTCAGCACGGGACGCGCCTCGTCGAACACTTGCTTGATGGCGTCGGGCGTGCCGCGCGTGGGCAGGGGCTGGCCGAAGGGTCGCAGGGTGTTGAGCCTTTGCGCACCGTCACGGTCGGTCAACAGGACGTTGTTGACGATCATGTGGGTCAGCGCAGCGCTGGCCTGCGCGTGGAACCGGCCCAGATCGCCCCCCGGCGCAAGGTCCGGCGCGCTGGACAAAACCTTGAGCGCCGATTCGATGCCGCCCAGTTCGCGGTCCACATCGGCGGAGAGGTTCTGTGCCCACTGAAGGGTTTCCCGGTCGATCCGCTCGAGCCGCAGTCGGTCGTTCGCCAACGCGATCACGGCGCAAAGGATGACCAGAGGAACGGAGCAGGCCGCGGCCAAGCACCACAGCTTGATGCGCAGCGGTGCGCGACGCCGTGCGTTGAGCGTCACGTGTCCGTCCCCGATGCGCGCATGCGCGCCACGATCAGTTGCGTTTGCAACCGGCTGACGAGCTGGCTCAGGTCGACAGGCTTCGTCCAGTACGCATCAAAGCCCGCCGCCAGCGCCGCCTCACTCTGGCTGGGCAAGGCGTCCGGGCTCAGCGCCACCATGCGAATGTGGCGGGTTCGCTCGTCGGCGCGCAACTCGCGCAAGACATCGACGCCTGACATGTCGCCCAGGTTGATGTCCACCAAGGCCAAGTCCGGCAGCAATGCTCGCGCCATGTCAATGCCCTGTTGGCCAGACTGCGCAAGAACCAAATGCCACTCGGGAATCTCGCCGAGCGCCTCGGCGATCAGCTCCATGTTCACCGGCTCGTCCTCCACATAAAGCAAGGTGGCCGACCCCCGTTTGAAGTTCGATGCGCGGCCAGCCAGCGGCAGCTCCGTCGGCAAACCGACCCGTGCGGCACCGGGCTGAGCCGCACGCGGCAGGTACACCGTGAATCGGCTGCCAACGTTCACCTGGCTGTCGACCTGAAGGCGACCGCCCATCGCTTCGGTCAGGCTCTTGGCGATCACCAGACCCAATCCACTGCCCTCGGTGGCCGTGCCCTCTGCCCCCAGTCGATTGAACGGTTGGAAAAGCTGCTGAAGTTGATCAGAGTCCAGGCCTTTGCCCTGGTCCTGGACCCACAGCGCCACGTCGTCGCCATCGACGATGCAGCCCACCTCCAGTACACCGCCGTGCCGGTTGTATTTGATGCCGTTCGACATGAGGTTGATCAACACCTGCTCCAGCGCACGAACATCCGCCATCACCTGCAGCCCGGGCGCCAGCTCGAACTGGCGCACGACCACACCCTTCGAGCTGGCCAAGGCTTCAAGCATGTCGGCGCTCGCGCGCAATGCGTTGTCAGCGTCCACCGGGCCCACTGACAGAGCGCGACCACCTTGCTCGATGTTGGAGAGGTCCAGGACGTCGTTGATCAGCGCAAGAAGGTGCTTGCCCGCCCCATGAACCCGCTCGACCCGCGAGCGTTGCGTGTCGTCGAGCGGCCTGGCGCGGTCGCGCTCGAGCAACTGCGCAAAGCCCAGGATCGCATTCAAGGGCGTGCGAAGTTCATGGCTCACGCGTGACAGAAAGAGCGACTTTTGCTGACTTGCCAACTCGGCGGCAAGCTTGTCGCGGTTCACCTGTTCGAGCCGTCGGCGCTCGGTCGCATCGCGAAAGACAACGACCACGCCGGTGGTGCTGCCATCGTGGTCGCGGATGGGCGCCACGCTGTCGGCCATCGGCAGGTCGTTGCCATGGCGTTGTCTCAGCACCAAGGGCTGGCTTTCGCCCAAGGTGAACTGGCCTTGCAGGCCTCGGCTGACCAGGTCGGTCAGCGGCTCGCGGCTGGCTTCGTCCATCACACAAAGCACCTCTTCCAGCGGCTGCCCCACCGCCTCCGCGCTGTTCCAGCCGGTCAATTGCGCCGCAGCTTCGTTCAACAGCGTGATGCGGCCCTGGCTGTCGGTCGACACCACACCGTCCCCAATGCTCGCGAGGATGGTGGACATCCGACGTTCCATGCGCCGAAGTTGCGCTTCGATCCCTTGCCGGTGCAGTGCCACCCGAATGGCCACGTTCAACTCGCGGTCGTTGAACGGCTTCAGCACATAGCCAAATGGGTCGCTGTCGACCGCCCCGTCCACGGTCTTCGGGTCGGCATGGGACGTCAGAAACACCACGGGAACGTCGTCATGAGCGCGCACCACCCTGGCAGCCTCGATGCCGTTCATCGGCCCCTTGATGACGATGTCCATCAGGATCAGGTCGGGCTGCAGGCGGGCGATGGCCTCCAACGCCGCCGCCGCGTTGTCCGCGCAGCCGACCACGTCGAAGTTCATCTTGGTCAGGCGAAGCGTCAGGTCCGCCGCAATGATGGCTTCGTCCTCGACCAGGAAAATGCGTGCTTGGGACATGGCGACCTTGTTGAAGTGGGCAAACGGTGGTCACGCGACCGGCCGAAGCGCTGTGGCCTCGGTCACCGCCGGCGTGCCGGGTGGGTTCAAGGGCCGACGTGGTGAGTGGGGAAGAAAGACGAGCGACACGTGGAAGCCATCCTGGAGCGACACCTCCAGCTGCGCGTCAAGCTGTCCCGCCAGGATGCGGACCAGGCGCATGCCCAAGGTCGGGCCCGATGCCAAGTCAAAGCCATCGCGAGCGCCGACGCCGTCGTCGCCGACCGCCATGCGAACGTGTCCGTCCGACGCGGGACTCAACTGAATCGAAATGCAGCCGGCGGCACCGCCAGGGAACGCGTGCTTGAACGCATTGCTGATGAGCTCGTTGAGCACCAACCCCGCCGGAATGGCTTGATCGATGTCGATGGACACCGGCTGCAAATCCAACGCAACGCGGACCCGGCCTGAGCCGTCAGTGTGCGACGACTCCAGCACGCGCACCAGGTTGCGCACGTAGTCGGCGAATTCGATGGCGGCCAAGTTGGCATTCTGATAGAGCATTTCATGCACCAAAGCCATCGACTTGATGCGGTTCTGGCTCGCCGTCAGCAAGGCGTGCACCTCGGGGCTGGACACCTGCCCGAGTTGCAAGGTCAGCAGGCTGGAGATGACCTGCATGTTGTTTTTCACGCGGTGATGGATTTCCTTGAGCATCACGTCCTTTTCCTGAAGGGACTGCTCGACCCGCTGGCGGGCGAGTTCCGTCTCAGTGACGTCGTGAACCATCGCATAGCACCCATGCACCTTGCCCAAGGGGTCGCGGTCGGGAATGAACACGTACTCGCGGCAGCTCATCACGCCGCCGCGGGTGTCGTTGACTTGGAACGAACGCCGCTCTCCTGCCAACGCCGCTGCCAGTTCAGGCGCGATCCGGGCGTGGTCGGCGCCCGAGTGGACCGTGCGCAACGATTCACCCACCACCGGCCCGCGGTGGTCGAGGCCGAGCCGTTCCAGCAGCACCCGATTGGCGAATTGGTAACGTTGGTCGACATCGATGTACGCGATTTGAGCGGGCAGGTTGTCGGTGATCGTGCGCAAACGCAGCTCGTTGCTGGCGAGCTCCAGACCCGTGCGCTCCAGCGCAGCCGCCATGCCATCAAAGGCACGTGAGAGGTCACCGACTTCACCCGGGTCCAGGCTGTTGCGGCGCACGCTCAGGTCACCGCTGCCGAATTGGTTCATGGTGCGCTGAAGGTGGCGGATGGGGCGAATCACCCGTGTGAGCAACACAGCGGCCAGCAACAGCAACACCGCCAGCATCACGAAAGGCGTGATCGCGGCGAGCCGGGCCAGGTGCGATTCGCTCGAAGTGCGGGCGGCGTTGCCCTGCAGGCCCCAGTCGTAGACGGCGTCCAGGATCGTCTGGGTGTCTGTGATCAAGGTGTCGATCAAGAGCTCACGCTGCCGCTGTCGAAATCCCTCGCTTTGGTCGGTGCCGTGCGTCGCGACCAATTGGTCGAACAGCTGAGGCAGGGATTCGAGTTCGCCTTGGAGGCGCAGCAACTTTGCCTCGCCGCTGTGTGAGCCTGCTTGTTGCAAGATGCTCACCAGGGTGAGGTAGCGGGCGCGCCACTGAGCGACCGAGCGTGGCTGACCATACAGCCCGAACTCGTAAGTGAGCACCACCAGGCCGCGCGCCTCGCGCAGCGCGTCCAGCGCCTGGAGTTGGGTGAGCGCGGCGCGCTCGTTGCTGGTGGCCGCGTCGTGCGCAACCACCACCACGCTCACCGCCGACACCGTGGCCAGGGCGATCACCCAGCTGAAAAGCGTCTTCAGGTGCATGTTGCGCGGCTGACCATCGATGTGTCGAAAGCCGTGGCCTTCAGTGCGCCAGCGTGACCCGATCGGGCCGAAGCTGCCGCAGTGGCCGCGCATCAATCCAGTCGAGCACATTCGGCGAGGCACCCACGACCAGGCCCCTGCGCGACGCCCAGCGCACCTGCCCCTCAAGCGTGGTGATCAGCGACTGCCGCAGCCCCATGTCGTACCCCAGATTGCCCCAGCTTTGGTCGACCAGTTCCGCATTGAGGCGCAACCGCCGGCGCAGCACGGCTTTGGCGTAGCCCGGGTCATCGGCGATGACGCGCGAGGCTTGGTCCAGGGCCCGAAGCACCGCGGACAGCTCAACCGGGCTTGGCCCCTGCGGCGCCGGCACCGCGACGAGGTTCCACGTTTGCGTGTAGGTGCGCTTGGTGTCGAGCACCACGGCCTCGCTGCCCAGGGCCTGCACCACGTCAAAGGCGTGGGGCTCGAACAGGGCCACGGCATCGAGCGTGCGGCCCAGCATGCGCCGCCGGCCTTCGTCGGGCTCCAGCTGCATCAAGCGCACCGACGCGATGTCAATGCCCTCGACCAACAGTTGAGACTCCAGCGCGTACTGCGCCGTGGTGCCGATGAAGGTACCCACCGTGCGCCCGGCCAAGTCGGCGGTGGTCACGATGCCGCTGCCACGACGGGTCACGATCTTGGTGTCGTTGCGGTTGCTGTTGATGGTGGCGAGCACCGAAAAGGGACGCCCGCTCGCGGTGGCAATGGCCAATGGCAGGTCGGCCGCCGTCGCGAGCTGCGCTGTGCCTTTCAACAACTGTTCCAAGCAGATTCGGCCAAATGCGCAGTCCTTGACCCGAACCGTCACGCCCGCGGAGGTGAACATGCCGCGGTCTTGTGCCACGTAGATGGGAAGCGAGCCCATGTTGGGGGCCATCGCCAACACCACCTCGGCACGACCCGCCGTGACAAGCGTGCACAGCCCCAACAGGGCCACCAGCCTGGTAACGAAGTAAGCGACGGCAGAAAACCTCATCTACGCAACCGAATTCATAGGGCCGTTCAGCCTAATTGAAACATCAAACTTCGCACAAGCAGAGTTTTCAGCATTTGAGGCAGATCAACATCACTTATGACGTCAGATGTCCGCGCGACGACAGACAGGCGCAGGCCCTTGGTGGCACCATGCCGGGTTTCGCCATCCACCCAGGAGACCAACCATGAGCCCAAGAGAAGTCGTCATCGTCAGCGCCGTTCGCACGGCCATTGGCACCTTCGGGGGCAGCCTGAAGGACATGGCCCCCACGGCGCTGGGCGCGCTGGTCACCCGCGAGGTGCTGGCCCGCGGCGGCGTGGCGGGCAGTGACGTCGGGCACGTGGTGTTCGGCCACGTGATCAACACCGAGCCGCGCGACATGTACCTGGCCCGCGTGGCGGCCATGGAGGGCGGCTGCAGCCATGAGACGCCGGCCCTGACCGTGAACCGACTGTGCGGCTCGGGCCTGCAGGCCATCGTCAACGCGGCACAGAGCATTCTGCTGGGCGATTGCGACGTGGCCATTGGCGGCGGCGCCGAGAGCATGAGCCGCGCCCCGTACTCGCTGCCGCAGGCCCGCTGGGGCGCGCGCATGGGCAACGCCACCGTGGTCGACATGATGCTCGGCGCGTTGCACGACCCCTTCCACGGCATCCACATGGGCGTGACCGCCGAGAACGTCGCCAAGGAATACGACATCAGTCGCGCGCAGCAAGACCAGACCGCGCTGGAAAGCCACCAACGCGCGCAGGCGGCCATCGCCGCGGGCCACTTCAAGGGCCAGATCGTTCCGGTCGAACTGCCAAGCCGCAAAGGCACGGTGGTGTTCGACACCGACGAGCACGTGCGCCACGACGCCAAGCTGGAGGACATGGCCAAACTGAAGCCCGCCTTCCTGAAGCAGGACGGCACGGTCACGGCCGGCAACGCTTCGGGACTGAACGACGCCGCCGCCGCGGTGCTGCTGATGGAGCGCGGCGAGGCCGAGCGCCGCGGCCTGAAGCCGCTGGCCCGCGTGTTGTCCTACGCCCACGCCGGCGTCGACCCCAAGATCATGGGCATCGGCCCCGTGCCCGCGTCGCGCAAGGCCCTGGACAAGGCCGGCCTGAGCGTTTCTCAGCTGGACGTGGTCGAGGCCAACGAGGCTTTTGCGGCCCAGGCATGCGCCGTGACCAAGGCCCTCGGCCTGGACCCCGCGAAGGTGAACCCGAACGGCTCCGGCATTTCGCTGGGCCACCCGATTGGCGCCACCGGCGCGCTGATCACGGTCAAGGCGGTGCATGAACTGCAGCGCACCGGCGGCCGCTACGGCTTGGTCACGATGTGCATCGGCGGCGGCCAGGGCATCGCCTGCGTGATCGAGCGCATGTGATGGCCGACGCCTGGTCGGCCGCGGCCCGCCAGGCGATCAAGCGATCAGGCGGTCGATCAAGGTTCAGGGGTTCAGCGAAATGCCTTCGACCACCGCGACGTGCTCCAGCGCCTCTTCGAACAGGCGGCGCGCCTGCCCGCTGAGCCGATGCAGGCGCTCGTGGAGGGCGGCGTCCGCGGGCGAGCGCTGCCGGCATTGGGCGCTGTAGTCCTCGAACCGCGCCACCTGCAGCAACAGTTCGGCCACGTGGCGCGGGCAGTCGCAGGCCACGTCCGAGCCGATCGCGGCGACATTGACCAACACCGCATCGCTGTAGCGGCGAGGCGGCGGGTCGGGCAGGTCCTCGCCCAGGGTGGTCGCGTCGGGCGCCGCCACTGAGCCCGCGCCCGCCCGCGGGTCCAGGCCGGCCCGGGGCGAAGTGGGCCAACGGGCCAGTTCCAACAGCCAATCCACCAGTTCGGCGTCGGACAGCGGCTCGCGCCGCAGCGCTGCACCGGCGCGGCGCAGCAGGCGTTCGGTGTCGGCGCTGGCCAGGCCGTACAGCACCGCCCAGCGGGCAGGTGCGCGCCGCGCCACCGCGTCCACCCAGGCCTGCGCCAAGGCCGGCTGCACGATGGGCGCGCCAATCACCAGCACACCGCCGTGCCATGGCGCGTCGGGCAACTCGTCAAGGTGCGCGGCGTCGGCGGCCCAATGGGCGCCCGCGGCGGCCAGGCGTGACCACACGCGACCGCGGGCCAGGCGGCCGGCCAAGGTGCTGCCCACGATCCACCACGGCCGCGGCGCCACGGCGGCCTGCGCTGGTGGGAGATGGCCGGCGTCGCCGACGGCCGCCTGAACCGGCTGCGCGCGCCCTTGGGCCTCTTCGTCGTGCGCCAACAGCGCCGCCAGCGCATCGGTCGCCAGGGGCGCCACGGCGCTGATGGCGTGACCGCCGTCAACCAGCCGCTTGAGCAGCGCCAGGCGCCGCACGTCCTGGGCCCGGTAACGGCGGTGCCCGCCCGCCGACACGGTGGGCGCCACCACGCGGTAGCGGCGCTCCCACATGCGCAGGGTGGCCACGGGCAGGCCGGTGACTTGCGCGACGGCGGCGCTGCGGTACAGCGCAGCGTCGTCCAGGCCGGCGGCGATGACCTCGCCAGCGGCGCTGGCATCGAGCGCGGAATCCGTGGAGTGCGTCATGGGATGGGCCGGTGGTGCGCCCCGGTTGGGCGCGGTGTCCCTATTTTGTTCCGATTTGAATCGCGCATGTTTGATGAATCTGCTGGGTCATTCGACATTGACTCGGTTTTGTTCACGAAGCGCGTATGCTCCCACCCCATGCGACCACGCGCCGAGTTCCCGCCCACGATCGAGGCCGCCCGCCAGCGGCTGGCGGCCGTGCGGCCGTCGGAATACGCCCGCACGCGCAACCACCTCGAAGGCGCGGTCACGGGGTTGTCGCCCTACTTCACCCACGGCCTGCTGAGCTTGCCGCAGGCGCTGGGCGAACTGGCGCGCCGCCACCGGCTGGACCCGCAACACAAGTTCGTGCAGGAATTGGGCTGGCGAGAGTTTTTCCACCACGTCTGGGCCCACCGCGGCCAGGCCATCTTGAAGTCGCTGCACGAGGGCCCGCTGCCGGAAGACGCCTACGCCCGCGACCTGCCGGCGGACCTGCTGGAGGGCCGCACGGGCGTGCCCGTGGTCGACCAGGCCGTGCGCACGCTCTATGCCACCGGCTACCTGCACAACCACGCGCGGATGTGGCTGGCCAGCTACGTGGTGCATGTGCGCAAGCTGCACTGGCGCAGCGGCGCCGACTGGATGGTGGCCCACCTGCTGGACGGCGACCTGGGCAGCAACCACCTGAGCTGGCAGTGGGTGGCCGGCACAGGCAGCCACAAGCCTTACGTGTTCAATGCCGGCAACGTGGCCCGCTACGCGCCCGCCGAGTGGCACAGCCCGAACACCCTGGTCGACGCCAGCTACGAGGTCATGGACGCGATGGCGCTGAGCCCGAAGCGCCTGCCCAACCGGCCCACGGCCGATGGGGTGACGCCGCCCACGGTCCACGGCAAGCCGTCCGAGGTCCCGGGCGCCCAAGCCCCTGGCAATGCCCCGGACGCCACCGCCGTGGCCGGGCGTGACGTGTGGCTGGTGCACCCTTGGGCCCTGGGCGAACGGCCAACGGACCTGCCCACGTCGACCCTGTGCGTCGGCGTCTACCTGGACGAATGCCACACGCCCCACCCCTGGAGCGAGCGGCGCTGGGCGTTCGTGGGCGCCCGCATGGGCGCGCTTTGCCCGGTCGTCTGGTCGGGCCCGGTGGCCGAGGTTGCCACGGCGCTGGCCGCGGCAAGGTCGGTGCACACCCTGGACAATCCGCACGTGTCGACCCACCTGCGCCGCCTGCGCCTGCGGCCCGGCGCGGTTCGGCCCGCCCCAACCCTGTTTGCACCGGTGGACCGCCCTTGCGCCTCGTTCAGCCGCTGGTGGCGATCGGCCACCGACGGGGTCAACCTCCTCGACGAATTGCACGGCCTGCGGGATTCCGCGCAGGCCTCCTTGCTGTAACACTGATGTAATACCGCCCGACCCGGGCCACCCTGGCCCACTTGATTCAACCACCCCCCAAAGGACCTCAGATGAGCAACAGCACCCGCCGCGTTTTCATGATGACCGTCGCTGCCGCCGGCAGCACCCTGGTCGCCAGCCGTGCCATGGCCCAGGCCATGGTCGACGAGAAAGACGCGCAAGCCGCCGCCCTCGGCTACGTGGCCGACACGACGAAGGTCGATGCCAAGAAGTACCCGAAGCATGACAAGACGCAGCTGTGCAGCAACTGCGCGCTGTACCAAGGCAAGGCCAGCGACAAGGCCGGCAACTGTCCGCTGTTCGCCGGCAAGCAGGTGGCCGGCGCCGGCTGGTGCAGCGCCTGGGCCAAGAAGGGCTGATTCACCGCGGTGACGGCAGCGTCGGCCAGCAACGCCGACGCTGAATCTCTGCGATGGCGGCATGAGTCACCCCATCGACCCTGGTGCCCACGCGCCCGCCTTGGTGCTGGCCGCGTTGGCCGCCGACCTGCATTTGCATCCAGCCGGTCTGGCGCACATCGCCCTGCCGGGCCGGGGCCCGGTGCTCCCTTCGTCATTCCCCGTGGCCAGCGCGGCACAGGCTGCCTTGGGGGCCGTGGCTTGGGCCGCGGCCGATCTGCAGCATCAACGCAGCAGCCAGTGGCCGTCGGCCCACGTCGACCGAACGCACGCCGCCGTTGAATGCGTGGGGCATTTCTTGGTGGACGGCGTGGCGCCGCCACTGTGGGACCCCCTGTCGGGCTTGTACCGCTGCGGCGATGCAGTGGGTGCCCCAGGCTGGGTGCGGCTGCACGCCAACTTCGCACACCACCGTGACCGGGCATTGGCCCTGCTGGGTTGCCCGCCGGGCGACACCACGCCGCGCGATGCCGTTGCAAGCGCCTTGCAACGGTGGCGTGCGGTTGACTTCGAAGACGCCTGTGCGCAAGCGGGCGCAGTGGCCGCCGCCGCCCGGCGCTTCGACGAATGGGACGCCCACCCGCACCGTGCCGCTGTCGTCACCCAACCGCTGATTGCCATCGAACGCGTGGGCGACGCTCCGCCGCGCAACGCCCCAGTTTGGCGCCCCGGCGCCGGGCCCTTGCAATCGCTGCGGGTCATCGAGATGACGCGCATCCTGGCGGGCCCCATCGCCGGGCGCAACCTCGCCGACCTGGGCGCCGACGTGCTGTTGCTCAACAGCCCGCACCTGCCCAACATCAGCGCCCTGCCCGACACCAGCCGTGGCAAACGGTCGGCCCACCTCGACCTCGGCACCGACGCCGGCCGCCAGCGCCTGCGGCATCTGCTGGGCGACGCGCACGTGATGCTGCAGTCGTACCGGCCGGGTGCGCTGGCGCATCGGGGCTTCGGCCTGCACGAGGTGGTGGCCGCCCGCCCGGGCATCGTTCACGCCAGCCTGTCGGCTTACGGCAGTGCCGGGCCGTGGGCGCCTCGGCGCGGCTTCGACTCCCTGGTGCAGACCGCCACCGGCTTCAACCTGGCCGAAGCCGAGGCGGCGGGCAGCGATCAACCCAAGGCCATGCCGCTGCAGATCCTCGACCACGCCGCCGGGCTGTTGCTGGCCGCCGGGACCATCGCGGCCCTGGGCCGCCAACAGCGCGAGGGCGGCAGCTGGTCCGTGCAGGTGTCGTTGGCCCGGGTGGCACACTGGCTGCGCGGCATGGGCCGCATCCCGCAGGGCTTGCTGGCCACCCCGCCGGACCCCGCGCCTTGGATGGACCGCGCACCGTCGCGCTTTGGCGAGCTGCAGTTCGTGCGCAGCGCCATCTCGTGGGCCACGCCATTCGCGCGGCGCGCCCACCCGCCGGCGGACCTGTCGCAGCGCCCCGGCGACAGCGCCGCCGTGTGGCTGGCCGACGACTAGACGCGGGCGCCCGCGGCGATGGTCGGCGGCGCGTGGTTCAGCGTGTCGATGGCAAAGCCCGCGGCGGCCTTGTAGCGCGCCATGAAGGCCTCGCGCTCGGCACGGGGAATCACCGTGTCGATGTCGTCGAACACCCCACCGCAGCGCTCGTCGACCAGGCCAAGCAGGCCGAACGGGCCCGCGCCGCGGTTGCGCAGCACCAGGGCTGAAATGTCGGCGCACAAGCGGTCGTTGTAGGCCTGCAGCGCGGCGGGCGCCACGCCGTGCGCCAACATGGACGCGCCCAGCACCCGCGCGTCCACGATGGCTTGGCTCGCGCCGTTCGAGCCCACCGGGTACATCACATGCGCGGCGTCGCCGAGCAGAGCCACCCGGCCATCGACCCAGGTGGGCACCGGGTCGCGGTCGATCATCGGGTACTCGAAAACTTCCGTCGCCCCGCGCAGCATGGCCGGCACGTCCAGCCAGCCGTAATCCCAGCCGTCGAAGTGGTGGGCAAAGTCGGCCAGCGCCACCTTGCGGTTCCAGTCGCCGTGCGTCCAGCCCTTGGCGTTGTCGACGGTGATCTCGGCGATCCAGTTGATGGTGGCGAGACCCGTGGCCGGGTCGGGCGGCGAGATCGGGTACAGCACGACGCGGTGGCGCAGCGAGCCCAGGCCCACGAAGGACGCGCCGGTGCGCACCGGCACGCCGGGCGTGGTGCCGCGCCACATGATGGCGCCGCCCCACTGGATGGGCGGCTGCGCCGGGTGCATCTGCGCCCGCACCGCGGAATGCAGGCCGTCGGCGGCGATCAGCAGGCGCCCGGGCACTTCGCTGTGTGCGCCATCGCGCCCGCTCACCAAGGCGACGACGTGGTCGTCCTCGTGGCGGTAGCCGGTGACGCGCTGCCCCAGACGCACCGCCGCCGGGCCCAGCCGGCGCTGCACTTCGGCGTACAGCAGCATCTGCAACCGACCGCGGTGCAGCGCGTACTGCGGCCAGCGGTAGCCCGCCAGCAAGCCCCGCGGCTCGGCGTAGACCTCGTTGCCGTTGCGGCCCACCAGCGCCCATTCGCGGGCCTGCAGGCCGATGGTGTCCAGCCGGTCGTTGTCGATGCCCAGGTCGTGCAGCTCGCGCACGGCATTGGGCTGCAGGTTGATGCCCACGCCCAGCGGCTGCAGCTCGGGCACGGACTCGATGACCTGGCACGGCACGCCGATCTGGTGCAGCGTCAACGCCAGGGCCATGCCGCCGATGCCGCCACCGGCGATCAGCACGGGCAGCGCGTCGGCGCAGGCGGTGGTTGGTGAAGTGGATTGAGGATGTTCGACCATGTCCGCCATTGTCGCGGACGGCCCGGCCCGAGCCGCCGCCCGGGTCAGCCGCGCGCGTCGAAACGCAGGATCGCCTCGGCCATGCCAGACAGCGGCAGCACCTCGTCGGCCGCGCCGAGCTTGATGGCCTCCTTTGGCATGCCAAAGACCACGCAGCTGGCCTCGTCCTGGCAAATGGTGCGCGCCCCGACATCGTGCAACTGCTTCATGCCCCGCGCACCGTCGTCGCCCATGCCGGTGAGCAGCAGCGCCAGCGCGTCCTTGCCGGCGCAGTCGGCGGCGCTCTTGAACAGCACGTCCACCGCGGGCTTGTGACGGTTGACGGGCGGGCCGTCAAACACCTTCAGGTAATACTGGCCCGAGTTCTTGACCATCTGCATGTGGCGCCCGCCCGGGGCGATCAACACCACACCGCGCTCCAGCCGGTCGCCGTCGCGGGCCTCGCGCACGTTGACGGCGCACAGGGTGTCCAGTCGCTGGGCGTACATCGCGGTGAACTTCTCCGGCATGTGCTGCACGATGGCGATGCCGGGGCTGTCGCCCGGCAGCCGGGTCACGATGGATTCGATCGCCTGGGTGCCGCCGGTGGAGCTGCCCAGCACCACCGGCTTGTTGACCGCGAGGGCGTGCAGGCCGACGGCCGCCGCCGGGCGCTTCAAGGGCGAGCCGGTGGGCCCCGTGGCGGGCGAGGCCGCGCCGCGGCGCGGCCGCGACTTGGCCGCGGCCTTCAAGGTTTGCAGCAGTTCGCGCCGCGACTCCTCCAGGTACTGCTTGAGCCCGAGCCGCGGCTTGGCCACCACGGCCACCGCGCCGGCGGCCATGGCGTCCAGCGCGATGCGGCTGCCGGCGGTGCTCAGCGTTGAGCAGATCACGGTGGGAATGGGGTCTTCCTCCATGACCTGCCGCAGGAAGGTCAGGCCGTCCATGCCGGGCATCTCGATGTCCAGCAAGAGCACGTCAGGGCGGTTCTTGCGGATCGCCGGGGCAGCGATCAGCGGGTTGGGGGCGCTGCCCGCCAGCTCGACCTCGGGGTCGTTTTGCAGCAGGTGCATCACCGTTTGCCGCACCACGGCCGAGTCGTCAACCACGTAGACCTTGATGGCCATGATTTCTCCAGTTCAGACGGGCACGGCCACGACGGTGGGCGCCTGGGGCCCCACCGTCCAGCTCAAGCGCCGATAAGTGTTGCCGCCCACGTCGGCGTCCACCACGTGGATGCCGCAGTCGGCCAGCGTGTCAAAGGCCCAGCGCTGGTTGGCCTGGCCCACGTGGTGGCCGGCCACCCGCGCGGGAAACATGTTGCCGCCACCGTACACATAGGCCACGCACATCGTCGGGTTGATGCCTTGGGCCACGAGCAGGCCGAACATCTCGTCGAGCGCCTGGTCGGCGTACGCGGCGCTGGCGGTGGCGCCCTTCACGGGCGCGCTCGAATGCACGATGTGGCACATGACCCCCAGCGTGCGCCGCGGGTCGGTCAGCACGATGGCCACGCACGAGCCGAGCAGGGTCTCGAACCGCTCGCCGCGGGTGCCCAGGGCCACGTCCCCGGGGTGCAGCAAGTGCACCTTGGTCGGTGGCGCGCTCAGGACGGTGGGCGGCGGTCGGACGGCATCGTGCACGGCACTCACATCAGGCCGCCTTGCGGAACGCGCCCGGGCCCAGCACCGACAGCGGCGTCTCGCAAGGCACGCGGCCTTCGGCGGTGCCGAGGAAGAACAGACCGCCCGGACGAAGCTGGGTCAGCACGCGGTCCACCACCGCCCGCTTGGTCGGCGGGTCGAAGTAGATCAGCACGTTGCGCAGGAAGATCACATCGAAGGGGCCGATGTCGTCGATGTCGGCGCACAGGTTGAGCTGCCCGAACTTGACCCGCTCGCGCAGCGCGTCGTTCATCTGGACCAGGCCTTCGGCCTCGCCCTCGCCGCGCAGGCAGTAGCGCTTCAGGCGCTCGGGGCTGACTTCGCGCAGGCGGTCTTCCGGGTAGATGCCGGTGACAGCGCTGCGCAGCACGCGGTCGGAAATGTCGGTGCCGATGATCGACCAGTCGCTGGTCAGGCGGCCGGCCTTCTGCAGGTCGGCCAGCAGCATCGCGGTGCTGTAGGCCTCGTCGCCGAAGGACGAGGCCGCGCTCCACACGCGCACGCTGCGCGGCCGGTGGGTCGAGAGCTCGCGCTCCAGCAAGGCAAAGTGGGCCGATTCGCGGAAAAAGTAGGTCTCGTTGGTCGTCAGCAGGTCGACGGCCACCTGGAACTCGCCGCCATCGTCGGGGCTGCTGATGAGGGCCAGGTAATCCTCGAAGCCGCCCAGGCCCAGGCGCTGCACGCGCGGCGCCAGGCGGGACGACACCAGCGACTTCTTGGCGTCGCTGAAGGACAGGCCCACGGTGTCGTACATCAACTGCGTGATGCCACGAAAGGTGTTGGCGTGAAGTGCTTCCATGGGTCAGGCGGCCAGCGGTTCCTGGGCCGACTCGCAGAGCTGGGCCATTTCCTCGACGTCGAAGGCCTTGTCCGGCTCCAGGATGATCACGAAGCGCTGGGCGACCTTGCCCATGCCGCGGATGAAGTCGCGCCGCACCGAGGTGCCAAAGTTTGGCGGCGGCTCGATCTGCCCCGGGGCGATGTCGATGACCTCGCTGACCGCGTCCACCAACAGGCCAAGCTCCACCCGCTCGCCATCGCGCACGGCGTCAAAGATGACGATGCAGGTCTTCTTGCCCACGCTCGCGGCCTGGCGGCCGAAGCGGGCCTGGAGGTCGATCACCGGCACCACGGCGCCGCGCAGGTTGATGACGCCCCGCACGAAGTCGGGCATCAGCGGCACGGTGGTCATCGGGCCGTATTGGATGATTTCGCGCACGGTGCGGATGTCCATCGCGAACACCTCCTCGCCAAGCGTGAAGGTCAGGTACTGCGCCGCGGCTTCGGCGAGCGGCGTTGCAGCGTGGGCGCTGCGCTTGTCTTGGCTCATGTCGGCTCCTTCGGGTCGCGGGCTCGGCTCAATAGGGGCGGAAGCTGCCCTTGCCGCCATGGGTGCCGGTGGCGCGCATGCCGCCTGCAGCGGCCGGCAGGGCCCGCAGCGGCGAATTGGGCGAGCGGCGCTCGGCCGGGGCGCTGCGACCGCCACGGGCCGCTGGTGCCGCGCTGCCGCCGCCGAGGTTGAAGAAGGCCACCGACTGCTGCAGTTGCTCTGCCTGGCCGCTGAGCTCTTCCGACGTGGCGGCCAGCTCCTCGGACGCCGAAGCGTTCTGCTGCGTGGCCTTGCTGAGCTGCCCCATCGCCCCACCGATCTGCGTGACCGACTGGCTTTGTTCGGCGGACGCCGCGGCGATTTCCTGCACCAGCTCGCTGGTCTTCTGGATGCTCGGCACGATCTCGTCGAGCAGCTTGCCCGCGCGCTCGGCGGTGCTCACGCTGTTGCCGGCCAGGTCGCCGATTTCCTTGGCGGCTTCCTGGCTGCGCTCGGCCAGCTTGCGCACTTCCGCGGCCACCACGGCAAAGCCCTTGCCGTGCTCGCCGGCGCGGGCCGCTTCGATGGCGGCGTTCAGGGCCAGCAGGTTGGTCTGATAGGCAATGTCGTCGACGATGCTGATCTTCTGCGCGATCTGCTTCATGGCCTGCACGGTCTGCGTCACCGCAGCACCGCCGTCACCGGCCTCCTTGCTGGCCTTGGTGGCCATGCCGTCAGTGACCTTGGCGTTGTCGCTGTTCTGCGTGATGCTGGCCGACATCATGTCGATGGACGCGGTGGTTTCCTCGACCGAGCTGGCCTGCTCGCTGGCCGCCTGCGACAGGCTTTGCGCCGTGGCGCTGACCTGGTTGGCCGCGCCGGTCAGCGCGTCGGCCGCGGCACGCACTTCTTCGATGATGGAGGCCAGCTTCTCGCTGGTGCTGTTGGCGTCGTTCTTGACCTGGTCAAAGACGCCCTCGGCCTCGCGGGTGATGCGCTGGGTCAGGTCGCCGCTGGCCAGGCCGCTGAACACGCGGCCCACGTCCTCGATGACCGCCGACAGGCGCTCGCTGGTGGCGTTGGCGTCGTCCTTGACCTGGCCGAACACGCCGTCGTAGTCGCGGGTGATGCGCTGCGACAGGTCGCCCGCCGACAAGGCGCCAAACACCCGACCCACGTCGTCGAAGATCACCGAGGTGGTCTCCATCAGCACGTTGACGCCCTCGCACAGCACGCGGATCGGGCCGGTCTTGCCTTCCAGCGGGATGCGCTGGCCGAGGTCGCCGTTCTTGGCCGCGGTGGTCACGCCCTGCGCCTGCTCGACCGCCTGTTCCAGCATGCGGCTGGCGTTGACCTGCGCGGTCACGTCGGTGGCGATCTTGATGATCTTGAAGACCCGGCCCATTTCGTCCTTGACGGGCGCGTAGACGGCCTGGATGTGAATCTCCTGCCCGGCCTTGGTGATGCGCTTGAACACCGCGCTTTGCGGCAGGCCCGCGTTCAGGTCGCGCCAGAACTGCGCGTACTCGTGCGACGACGCGGCGCTCGTCTCGACGAACATGCGGTGGTGGCGGCCCTTGACCTCGTCAAGGGTGTAGCCCAGCGCGCCCAGGAAGTTCTTGTTGGCGTGCAACACATTGCCGCCCAGGTCGAACTCGATGTAGGCGTAGCTCTGGTCGATGGCGGTCAGGATGCCGTTGGCGTTCTGGCGCTCGATCTCCGCTTCGGTGATGTCGTAGCGCACGCCGAGGTACTTCATCGGCTTGCCGTTCTCGCCGAGGATCGGCGCGACCACCGCGTCCACGTAGTACGGCGTGCCGTCCTTCGCGCGGTTCTTGATCTTGCCGCGGAACACATCACCGCGGCCGATGGTCTGCCACATCTGCTTGAAGGTTTCCTTGGGCATGTCCGGGTGCCGCGTGGTGTTGTGCGGCTGACCGATCAGCTCGTTGCGGCTGTACTTCGACACCTCGATGAACTTCTCGTTGACGTTCAGGATGTCGCCCTTCTTGTCGGCCTCCGACACGATGCTCGTGAGGTTCATGATGTCGGTGCGCACCTTCAACTCGGACTCGACCTCGTCCAGGCGGGCCTTGACCTGGGCCAGCGTCGCCTCGGCGTCCACCCGTGCGGCTTCGTTGCGGGCCAGGGCCTCGTGGGCCTGTTGCAGTTCACGACCGGCAAAGGTGCGGGCCATCCAGGAGACAGTGTTCTGGTTCATGTTGAGTGTCCTCAGGTTGCGGCGTGCGGTTGACGCTCGGTGGTAACGGGGTCGCGCCGGGCGCGTTCAGAAGCAAGCGCCGGCTCGGCGGCCAGGTGGCTGAGTGAATGGACGTCGAAGATCAGGGCGACCTCGCCGTTGCCCAGGATCGATGAGCCCGACATGCCACGCAGACTGCGGAACATCCGGCCCAGCGGCTTGATGACGGTCTGGTGCTGGCCCAGCAGCTGGTCGACCATGACGCCGTACAGGCGCTCACCCGACTGCAGCACGACCACGCTGCTGCGCGGCGGGGCACTGGAATCCAGCCCGTATAGGCCGCGCAGGTCCACCACCGGCAGCACCTTGCCGCGCAGCTCGACCATGCCGCGACCGCGGTCGTCGAGCTCGGTCGTGGTCGGCCGGTTCTCGATCACCTCCACCACCGAATCCAGCGGGAAGATGAACTTGCTGCTGCCCACGCCGACCAGGAAGCCGTCGATGATGGCCAAGGTGAGCGGCAGCCGGATCTCGATCTGGCTGCCCTCGCCTTCGGTGCTGTGCAGGCTGACGGTGCCGCGCAGCGCTTCGATGTTGCGGCGCACCACGTCCATGCCGACGCCGCGGCCGGACAGGTTGGTGACCTTCTCGGCGGTGGAGAAGCCGGGCTCGAAGATCAGCCGCAGCACGTCGTGGTCGGGCGGTGTCACGCCGGGCTCGACCAGGCCGCGCTCCCAGGCGCGCTGCAGCACCTTCTGGCGGTTGATGCCGCGGCCGTCGTCGTCGATGCGGATCAGGATGCTGCCCGACTCGTGGCAGGCCGACAGCGTGAGGCGGCCTTGCGCGGGCTTGCCGGCGGCCAGCCGCTCGTCTGGCGTTTCCAGGCCGTGGTCCAGGCCGTTGCGCACCAGGTGCATCAGCGGGTCGGCAATGCGCTCGACCACCGACTTGTCGAGCTCGGTGTCGCCACCGACGATGTCGAAGGCCACGTCCTTGCCGAGCTCCGAGGCGGTGTCGCGCACCACGCGCCGAAAGCGCGCGAAGGTTTCGCCGATGGGCACCATGCGCAGTTGCAGCGTGCCGTTGCGGATCTCCTCGATCAGCCGGCCGATCTGACCGTTGGCCTCGATCAGCGCGCTGGAGCGCGTCTGCCGCGCCAGCAGCGAGGCGCCGGCGCCGGCAATCACCAGCTCACCGAGCAGGTTGATGACCGCGTCCAGCCGATCGGCCTGCACGCGGATGAAGCGGTTGTCGTCGCTGGCCGTGGGGGCCGCCACGGTCTCGCGCTGGCGTTGCTGCTTGCGCAGCGCGGCCTGCACGACCTGCGGGCTCAGGCCCATGTCGGCTTGCAGGATGGCACCCAGCGGCGGCGGGTCCTCGTCGGCGGACCAGCTTTCGCACTGCGTGTGCAAGGCCTGCTGCAGCTGGCCGCGGCTGATGGCGCCCACGGCCACCAGGATTTCGCCGAGGCGGGGCTTGTCGGGCATGGCCTCGATCAGCGCGGCGAAGTTGCTGACGCTGGCGCCGGGCTCGATCACGGTCAGGCGGCAGTCGTCGCGCACGAAGCTGAAGGCGTTCTCGATCTCGTCGCGCCCGGCCGCGGTGTCCAGGCCGAACTCGAAGCCGAGGTGGCAGGCCTCGGGGTCGAGCGCGTCCAGGGCGGGCACGGCGTCGGCGTCGCAGGCGATGCGGGCGATGTCGCCCAGCCCGCGCAGGTAGTTGAGGATCGCCAGCGGGTCCATGCCGTTGCGGAAGGTGTCGGCGCCAAAGTGCGCCGACAGGTGCCAGCGGCGTTGGCCGTCGCTGCCCACGGCGGGGGCCTCGGCGGGCGCGGCCGCCTTGGCGGCGCTGTCGTCGCCACTGGCCTGTTGAAGCTGCGCCACCAGGTCGGCGCGGTGGGCCTCGCGCTGCGCGTCGCTGGCCGGATCGCGGTCGGTGGGCGGTGTGCCGGCCGCGTTCACCAACTGCAAGATCTCGTCGTTGGACTGCAGCAGCAAGGTGCTGAGCGCCGGCGTCAAGTCCACCAGGCCGTCGCGCAGGCGGTCCAGCAGCGTCTCCACGTGGTGGGTGAAGGCCACCACCTCGTCCAGACCAAAGATCCCGGCCGACCCCTTCACCGTGTGCGCGCAACGAAACAGCGCGCCCAGCAGCTCGCTGTCCTGCGGCTTGTCTTCGAGCTGCAGCAGCAACTGCTCGATGCTGTCGAGTTGCTCATGCGCCTCGCTGATGAAGGCGGGCAGCGCCTCGGCGATGAAGCTGCTGTCGTCGTCGTGCACGGTCATGCGGGTTCCCCGGCGGCTTCGGTGGTGCTGAAAAATGCGTCCAGGCCCAGCGCCGCGAGGGCCCGGGCCAGTGCCGCGCTCGGCTGCTGCAGGGCGAGCGCCAGCCCCTGCTGGCGCAGTGCGTGCGCCAAGGCCACCACCAACTGCACGCCCGCGGCATCAACCTCTTCGACGTCGGCGGCCTGCACGGCGGCGCACAGGTCGGCCGGGGCGTCTGCGCCCAGCGTGGCCAACCAGCCCAGCCACTGCGGGCGCAACTCGGCCACGGTGTAGATCGTGAGCTCCTTGGGCAGGCTCAATGACGTGGGGCTCGGCTCGGTGCTCATGGCGGCGTCCTTTCAAGGCAGGATCAGCTTGGACACGGCGTCGAGCAGCTGCGGCGGGTTGAAGGGCTTGACGATCCAGGCCTTGGCGCCGGCGGCGCGGCCTTGCTCCTTCTTCGCGTCCTGGCCCTCGGTGGTCAGCATGATCACGGGGGTGAACTTGTGGCGCGCGTGCGCCTTCACGTGGGTCACGAAGGTGATGCCGTCCATGTTCGGCATGTTCACGTCGCTGACGATCAGGTTGACCTTGCCGGCGGCATCCAGCTGGGCCAGCCCTTCCTTGCCATCGCCGGCTTCCAGCACGTCGTAGCCGGCGCGCACCAGGGCCATCTTCACCACGGTGCGCAGTGAGCTGGAGTCGTCAACGATCAGGATGGTCTTGGCCATGTTGCTAACGTTCAGAAGAAGGTGGTTTCTTGGCTGGCTTGGGGCGACGCCGCGGCGGCCGGTGCACCGCGGATCACCGCCCGTTGTTCGTCGGTGGTGTAGCCCGCGCTGAGCAGGGCGTCCCACTCCGCAGCGCTGGGCAGCTGGCCCTGCGCGAGGGCCTGCTGCATGCGGCCCATGGCGCTGAGGATCGACTGGTTGACCTGGTCGATGATCTGCTGCACCCGGTCCTGAAACTGGAAGGCCACCATCAACTGCTCGACCTGGGCTTTCACCGCCTCGCCGCGCGCGCTGAGTTCGGCGGCGCGTTCGTTGAGCTGCGAGACGGTCGTGTCCACCTGCTGAACCACCGCGTTGACCGTGTGTTCGCTGTCGTGGATGGCCTCGGTGTCGCGGGCGGTGCTGTCGGCGGCCTTCTGCAGCGCCGACTTCATGCGGTCGGCGAAGCCGTCGACCTGCTCGCCGATGCGCCGGCCGGTGTCGCCCGACTCCGCCGACAGGCGGCGCACCTCGGCGGCCACCACCGCAAAGCCGCGGCCGCTCGGGCCGGCCCGCGCCGCCTCGATGGCGGCGTTGATCGACAGCAGGTTGGTCTGGCGGGCGAGCTTGGCCACGTCCTCCGCCATGTCGCGCAGGCTGTTCGACGCGTCGCTCAGCGATCGCACCGAGCCCAGCACCTCGTCACGCGATCGAACGAACCCCTGGAAGCGGTCGAGCAGGCCCCGCAGCTGGGCCTCGCTTTGCGCCAGCAGCGCCGCCCGCTGGTCAAGCGCGGCGTGGCTGAGCACCGGTTGGCCCTGGCCACGGCCCGGGTCGACGATGGCGTCCAGCTGGTCGAGGATCTGCACAAAACCTTGCAGCAATTGGTCGGTGGCGTCGCGCATTTGCGCCTGGGCCGTGCCGAGGTGATGCGTCCAGACCTGCGCGGCCTGGGCCAGGCGGTCGCCCAGCTGACGGTCACGCTCGCCGCCGCCCGACGACGCCGACCCACCGCCCCGCAGGCGAGACCACCAGGGCCGGGCCTGGGTCTCGAGCGCGGCGCCGGGGTCGGCGTCGAGGTGGGACACCGGTGGAAGCAAGGGGCTGAGAGCGGTCATTCGGTTCACCTCGGGAGGCCGCATCGACACGGCGGGGCGAGTGGCAGATTCATCGATGCGGGCCGTTGGTGCTGCGACATGCCGGCATGATTGATCGATTGATTCCCCACCATTCGCGGAAAGTGCGTGGACTTCCAGTCTTATTTGATAGAACTGTTATCGGACGTCGAAATTTGGACTTGAGGGATTTCTGCGTCCCGGCGGCGCGGGTGTTGATCTGGCTCAAAACCGGCGGGCGCACCGAGCCCATTGCTACACTTTCGCTGCGCTTGAGGTGCTCGCGCCCCGCTCGGGGCGCGGGTTAAACGGGAAGCCGGTGCGTTCGCGGTCGAAAGACCCAGGACCAATCCGGCGCTGCCCCCGCAACGGTCAGCGAGGAGCTCGCGGCAACGCAGCCACTGGGTCGATGAGGCCTGGGAAGGCGCCGCCGGCTTCCGGCACCCCTTGGGTGCCGGCACTCGCAAGCCCGGATACCGGCCTCATGCGCTTGGCGCTGACCGTGCGGAGGGCTGGTCGGGCGTGCAGGCCCGGCCGTCATGGTCGTCTTGCATGGCTCACCCCTGCCCCTGCCCGTTTGGCATGGCGAGGCTGAACCGCGCGGGGTGCGCGGTGGGGACGGGCATGACAACACACACGGCGGCAGCGCCAGGTGCACAGCGTGAGCTGGTGCTGGGCGGCCAGAAAAGCGGCAAGTCCCGCTGGGCAGAGCAACGGGCCGCGGCGTGGCTCCTTCCGCCGGGACGGGCGGCCACGCTGATCGCCACGGCACAGGCGCGCGACCCCGACATGGCCGCGCGCATCGCCCGCCATCAACGCGACCGCGCGGCGCGCTGCCCCGGGCTCGTCACCGTGGAGGGCCCCGAGCCGCTGCACCGGCTGATCGACCGCCTGAGCCGGCCCGAGCACCTGCTGGTCATCGACTGCCTGACGCTGTGGTTGACCCAAGGCTTGATGCCCGCGGAGGGGCCCGCCTGGGCTTCGCCCGAGGATCAGACCCAGGCCTTGCTGCACAGCGTGGCGCGGGCGCGCGGGCCGCTGGTGATCGTGTCCAACGAGATCGGACTGGGCGTGATCCCGATGGGCCGGGAGACGCGGCGCTTCGTCGACGCCCTGGGGCAACTGCACCAGGCATTGGCCCAGGCCTGCGACCGCGTGACGCTGATGGTGGCCGGCTGCCCGGTGACCGCCAAGGCGGCCGCGTGACACGCGGCCTCCTGGGGCGGGATGTGGGCCTGCTCGGCCCGGTGGTGCACCGCTGGCTCGCGCTCGGCGCGCTCGGCGCACTTGGTTCATGCGGCGTGGTGCGGGGGGTAGCGCAGAGGGAAGCGCAGTGCGTAGCGCAGGGGGTAGCGCGGAAGGGTGCGCGAGGGGTGGCGCAGTCGGCGGCGCTGGTCACCGTGATGGCCGTGGCCGTGGCCGTGCCAGCGGCTGGCGCGGCGTCGGTCGGAACGGCGGTGGGCACGGCGGTGGGCACGGCGGTGGGAACGTCGGTGGGGGTGGCCGCCTCAGGCCCCGCCGCCCCGCTCGTGACCGACGACCGCGGCCGCCCGGTCCGGCTTGATCGGCCGCCGTTGCGCATCGTCACGCTGCTGCCCTCGCTGACCGAGACCGTGTGCGCGCTGGGCGGCTGCGACCAACTGGTGGGCACCGACCGCCATTCCAATTGGCCGCCCCGCGTGGTGACCTTGCCGAAGCTGGGCGGCCTCGAGGACGCGTCGCTCGAGGCCGTGGTCGCGCTGAAGCCCGATCTGGTGCTGGCCGGCACCTCCGCCCGCGTGCTCGACCGCCTGGAGGCCCTGGGCCTGGTGGTGGTGGCGCTGGACACCAAGACCGTGGCCGACGCTCACCGCAGCATGGGCACCGTTGCCCGCCTGCTCGGGCGGCCCGACGCCGCCGACGCCACCTGGGCCCGCATCGAAGCCCGCATCCGCGCCGCGGCCGCAAGGGTGCCGCCGGCGTGGCGGGGCGCGCGTGTGTACTTCGAGGTCTCGTCGACGCCGCACGCGGCCGGCGCCGACTCGTTCATCGGCGAGCTGTTGACGATGCTCGGCCTGGGCCAAGCGGTGCCCGCCGCGCTCGGTCCGTTCCCGGCACTGAACCCCGAGTTCGTCGTGCGGGCCCGGCCCGACCTGATGATGGGCAGCGAACTGGCGGTGCGCAGCATGCGCACCCGGCCCGGCTGGGCCACGTTGCCGGCGCTGCAGCGCGGGCACCAGTGTGGCTTCGACGGGCCGCGCTTTGACATGCTGGTGCGTCCCGGGCCCCGGCTGGCCGACGCCGCCGACCTGGTGGCCCAGTGCCTTGCCGCCTTGCCACCGCGCGGCGATCCCGACATCGCCACGGCCCGACCCCTTCCGACCGGCGCGGTGCCCGCGACCGGTCGCTCCCCTGCCGCCACCCCCACCACCACCCTGCCATGAACATCGAACAACCGCCCACCGAACGCACCACGCCCAAGCCCGATGGCGAGCGGCGTGGCTTGTTGATCGTCCACACCGGCGACGGCAAGGGCAAGAGCACCGCGGCCTTCGGCCTGGCGGTGCGCGCCCATGGCCGGGGCAAGGCCGTCAAGGTGTACCAGTTCATGAAGGTGCCCTCGGCCCGCTTCGGCGAGCACCGCCTGTTCGAGCAGATCGGCCTGCCCATCGAAGGCCTGGGCGACGGCTTCAGCTGGAAGAGCCGCGACCTCGAACACTCGGCCGCGCTGGCGCGCGAGGGCTGGGCCCGGGCGAAGGCGGTGATCCTCGCCGGCGACCATTTTTTGGTCGTGCTCGACGAAATCACCTACCCACTGCGCTACGGCTGGCTGCCGCTGAACGAGGTGCTGGACGTGCTGCGCCAACGGCCCGCCCAGGTTCATGTGGTGTTGACCGGGCGCGGTGCGCCGCAGGAACTGATTGATGTGGCCGACACGGTGACCGAGATGCGGCTGGTCAAACACCACTTCCGCGCGGGCGTGCCGGCACAGCGCGGCATCGAAGACTGAGCCGGTGTGAACCCGCGCTGCAGCCGATGACTCCGGACTTTGCCGAACTGGGCCCCCGGGCCATGGCGCCCTTGCTCATGGCGCTGGCTCTGCCGGTGGCCCTCGCCCTGGACCGCCTGCTCGGCGAGCCGCCCACGGCCGTGCACCCGGTGGTCGGCATGGGAACCTTGCTGACGCAGGGCGCGCGGTGGCTGCCGGCGCGCCCGCCGCGGCGCGCCATGGTTGCCGGCGCGGCCATCTGGTTGGCCGGTGCCGCGCTGGTGGTGGCCTTGGCGACGCTGGCGCAAGGGGCGCTGTTGCGGGTGGTCGCCGCGGGCCTCGCCAGCGGGCTCGACAGCGCGCCGTGCGCGCCGTGGCAAGGCCTGGCGGCCGCGGCGTGGGCCGCGCTCGTCATGGCCATCCTGCTGAAAAGCATGCTGTCGCTGCGCATGCTGATCGACGAAGTGGCGGCCGTGGAGCGGGCGCTCGGGTCGTCGTTGACGGCCGGCCGCCGGCAGGTGGCCCGGCTGTGCAGCCGCGACACCGCGGCATTGAGCGAGGCGGCCGTGCGAGAGGCCGCCATCGAGTCGCTGGCCGAGAACCTCAACGACTCCGTTGTCGCGCCGCTGTTCTGGTTTGCCGTGGCTGGCTTGCCCGGCGCGGCGCTGTACCGGTGGGCAAACACCGCGGACGCCGCTTGGGGTTACCGCTGCGAGCGCTGGGCGTGGGCGGGCCGATTCGCGGCGCGGGCCGACGACGTCCTGTCCTGGCTGCCCGCGCGCTTGAGCGCCTGGTTGGTGTGGCGGGCCGCCCAGCCTCGCCCACCGTGTGCCTGGGCGGCGCTGGCGGTCGAGGCGCGGCGCACGCCCTCGCCCAACAGCGGCTGGCCGATGGCCGCGATGGCGCTGCGCCTGGGCGTGCGCCTGAGCAAGCCGGGCGTGTACCTGCTGAACCCATCGGCCAGAACGGCGCAAGCGCACGACGTGGCCACCGCGTTGGCGATCGCGTCGGCGGCCGCATGGCGAGGCCTGTGGGCGCTCAGTGGCGCCACAGGCGCCATGGCGTGGGCCACGCTTTGGGCCACGTCCTGGGCCGCACCTTGGACCGGCCTGTCGCGGTGGCTCACCCCATGAGCGCCCAAGCCACGCCGCGGCTGCACGGCGGCCCGGACGCGCAGGGCGCGCTGCCGCATGACTTTTCCACCACCGCCAATGCGCTGGGCCCGCACCCAGCCACCTTGCAGGCCGTGCGGGACGCCGACCACCAGCGCTACCCCGACCCCCACGCCACCGAGCTGCGCGCGCGCCTGGCCGCTTGGCACGGCGTGTCGCCGACGCAGGTGCTCCTGGCCGCGAGCGCCAGCGAGTACATCTTTCGCGCGTCGGCCATGGCGGGGCGCTGCGGTGTGCACCTGCCACGCCACGCCTTCGGCGATTACCGCGCCGCCGCGCAAGCCCACCAGCGCCCGGTGACGGACCGCCTGGAGCAGGCCGATCTGATCTGGCTGGCCGACCCCAGCAGCCCCCGCGGCGACAGCGCTCCGCCCCCGCCCGCGCTGGCCCACGCGCGCACCTTGCAGGCGCAGCGCGGCGGCCCGACGCCGCTGCAGGTGCTGGACCGGGCCTGCGAGCCCTTGCGACTCGACGGCCACAGCGACTGGCAGGCCCAGGACCTCGCCGCGGTGCACCAGCTGTGGTCGCCGAACAAGGCCTTGGGCCTGACGGGCGTGCGCGGCGCCTACGCGATCGCCCCGCCGGATTGCCCTTGGGCGGCGCGCCTGGCCGACGCCTGCCCCTCGTGGCCCCTGGGCGCGGCCGGCATGGCCCTGCTGACGTCCTGGTGCGCGCCAGACACGCAGGCCTGGGTGCGGCACAGCCGCACCGTGTTGCGCGGCTGGAAGCATCGCCAGGTTGACGCCTTGCAGGCCCTGGGCTTCCGTGTTCAGGACAGCGTCACCAACTTCTTCCTGGTCGGTCCGCCCGACCGCCACACCGCCGCCGCGGTGCACCAGGCCTTGCGCGCCGCCGGTGTGGCCTGGCGGCCCACCGATTCCTTTGGCCTGCCTGGCAGGTGGCGCGTGTCGGTGCAATCGCCCACCCACCAACAAGCGATGTGCGAGGCGCTCCATGCCCTGCGCCGCTGAATCCCACCACCGGGCCCACCCCGCCAACGCCGCACCATGAACCTCCCACCCGACGCGCCCCACCCGTCCACCGCCCTGCACGCCCAGGTTCGTCACCTGCTGGACCGAAAGACCAAGCCGGTCGGCTCGCTCGGTCGCATCGAGGCGCTGGCCCTGCAGCTGGCCTGCGTGCTGAACACCGCCCGACCGCGGCTGGAGGCACCGCAGCTCGTGGTGTTCGCCGCCGACCATGGTGTGGCGACGCAGGGGGTGTCCGCCTACCCGGCCGACGTCACCTGGCAGATGGTCGAGAACTTTCTGGCCGGCGGCGCCGCGGTGGCCGTGCTGGCGCGCCAGCACGGGCTGGCGCTGACCGTGATGGACTGCGGGGTGCGGCACGACTTCGCACCGCGCCCGGGGCTCGTGGTGGCCAAGTCGGCCCACGGCACGGCGGACCTCAGCACGGGACCCGCCATGACCACCGCGCAGGCCCAGCAGGCGCTGGCGTCCGGGGCCGACCTGGTGCGGCGCCTGCCCGGCAACGCGCTGCTGCTGGGCGAGATGGGCATCGGCAACACCTCGGCGGCGGCCCTGTTGATGGCGCGGCTGACCGGCGAGCCGATGGCCGCCTGCGTCGGCCGCGGCACCGGGCTGGACGACGCGGGCCTGGCGCACAAACTGGCCGTGCTGCACCGTGCCCTGGCCGCCAACGCCGGGGCGCACGCGCCCATGGACGCGTTGGCAGCGCTGGGCGGCTTCGAGATCGCCACCATGGTCGGCGCGGTGCTGGAGGCCCACCGCAGCGGGCGGGTGGTGGTGGTCGACGGCTTCATCACCACCGCGGCCGTGGCCGTGGCGGCCGCTCTCGCGCCAGCGTCGCTGCAGTGTTGCGTGTTCGCGCATTGCTCGGCGGAATCCGGCCACGCCCGCTGGCTGCGCCACTTGGGGGTGCGCGCGCTGCTGGACCTCGACCTGCGGCTCGGCGAGGGATCGGGCGCGGCCTTGGCCTGGCCGCTGCTCACCTCGGCCTGCCGGCTGTTGTGCGAGATGGCCAGCTTCGACAGCGCCGGGGTCAGCGACCGCGACGCGACGGCGCCCGAGCGGGGGGCCTCGACCCGATGACCACCGACCCGCGCCCGCCCTGCCCCGCGCCCGCGTCCTCCGCGCCGCTGACGCCGCCCGAGGCCGCCACCACGGCATGGCCCTCGGCCGTGTCGCGGGCCTGCCAGCCACTGACGCGGCAGGTGCAACTGGTCCTGGTGGCCCTGCAGTTCCTCACCCGGGTGCCCGTGCCCGCCCGGGCCACCCGGGGCTTCACGGCGGACTGGCTGAACCACTGCGTGGCGCACTTTCCGCTGGTCGGTGCCTGCGTGGGCGCGGCATCGGCGGGGGTGATGTGGTCGTCGCTGTGGCTGTGGTCGCCTGCCGTTGCGGCCACCTTGGCCGTGGCCTTCACGGTGTGGCTGACCGGCGCCTTCCATGAAGACGGGTTGGCGGACACCGCCGACGCCTTGGGCGGCGCCGTCGACCGCGCGCAGGCCCTCGCCATCATGAAGGACTCGCGCATCGGCACGTATGGCGCCACGGCGCTGGTGCTGTCACTGGGCGGGCGCATCGCGCTGGTGACGCAACTGGCCACGGCGAGCGCCACCGCAGCCGCGCTGGCGTTGACCCTGTCTCACGCGCTCGGGCGCAGTGCCGCCGTTGTGGTGATGGCCAGCTTGCCCTACGGCGGTGACCCGGCGCACGCCAAAGCCAAGCCCCTGGCGCTGGCGGTGCCGTGGGAGGCGCGCTTCGGCGCGGCGGTGTGGACCGGCCTGCTGCTGGTATCGTGTGCCGCCGCGGCCCAGTGGGCGCCCCTCGCGGCCACGTGGCCCACGCCGCCCGGCCGCCTTGGCGTGGGGCTGGCGGCTGCGACGTGCGCCATGGTCGCGGTGGCACTGGTCATGCGCCGCTGGCTGAGGCGTCGCCTGGGCGGCTACACCGGGGACGGCCTGGGCGCGACCGAGCAAACCTGCGAGCTGGCCGTGCTGCTGGCCTTGGCCGCGGTCTGGACATGAAGGCGACCATGAGCGCCACGGTCACCGCCACCGCCGTTGCCTCGACAGCGCCGCTCATCCTCGCGTGGCGGCACCCGCGCGCCGAGGGCGCGCGCGGCCGGTGCATCGGGCGCACCGATCTGCCCGTGCCCGCCCGACGCAGCAAGCGGCTGGCCCGGCGCATTCAGGCCGCGGCGCGGCGGCACCGGCTGGCGCGTGTGGTTCACACCTCCCCTCAACGGCGCTGCGCCGACGTGGGCCGCTGGTTGTCCCGCTGGGGCTGGGCGCACGTGATGGACGACCACCTGTGCGAAATGGACTTTGGCCGATGGGACGGCCGCCCCTGGACCGACATCGGCCAAACCGAGGTCGACGCCTGGTGCGCGCAGTTTGCGGACCACGCTCCCGGTGGCGGTGAGACGCTGCGCGCCCTGCTGCAACGGGCACGGGCCTGGACCCCACCGACCGGGCTGGCTGCCGGCACGCCCTGCGTGGTGGTTGGCCACGCCGGCTGGATGCTGGCGCGGCGCTGGTGCGCTGACCACCCGCATCGCTTGCCCCACGCCAGCGATTGGCCCGCGCCACCGCCCAACGGCCACTGCTGGGGGCTGCGCTGAGCCCCGGACGCGGACGATGACGGGTTCAGCGCGAGCGGGCGGCGCGCTGAGCACAAGTGAGGGCCCGCCGTTGGCGGAGCGCCCGCGTCAGCGCGGCGGCGCCACGGGCACGCCGCGCACCCGCTGGCCCAGCCAAGCCAGCGCGCGGCGCACATCGGGCCGTCGGCCCTGGGCCAGCGGCTTCGGCAAGGCCTGCACCGTGCCGTTCACGCGCCGCGCCACCTCGAACCCAAAGGTGTAGGTCGGTTCCTGCCCCATGCGCAGGTCGGTGATGGCGATGCGCCCGGCGTTGTCTTCCAGCTTGTAGAAGCCCTTGGTGAAGTCCATCAGCCGCTGCGCACCGGGCACCTGCTGCAACTCGGCCGCCAGGGCGTTGCCGCGCTCGAAACGGTCGAAGGCGATGCGGTCGGAGGCGTCGAACAGCGAGTAGAAGCCCTCGTGGTAATGGTCACCCGACACGGCGACCACCCGCCACAGCACCGTGTTGAATGGCGTGGGCGTGACCAAAAGGCGCTCGGCCGCCACGTGCTGCGCGGCCAACGCGGCCCGGGCCACCCCGTCGACATGCGCCTGCACCGCGGCCCCCCAAACCAGGTAGGCGGTGCTGACCACCAGCCCCGCGGCGTTGGCGCTCAGGCCCCGGCCATGGCCCCTCGTCCACCAGGCCCAGCCGGTGCCCACGAGCAGTGGCACGGTGTACAACGGGTCGATGATGAACACGCTGCCCACGCCGTAGGGGTGGTCGGTCCAGGGCAAGGCCAGCTGGGTGCCGTAGACGGTCATGGCGTCCAGCAGCGGGTGCGTGACGAGTGCCAGCCACATGGCCAGCCACCATCGGCGCCACGGTGTCGGTGCGTCAGCGCTGCGGCTCAGCCACGCCACCAGCGCCGCGAAGGGCAGCGAGAACACGCTGAGCCAGAACAGCGCATGGGTCTCGGCCCGGTGCAGCACCATGTTGCGCAGTGGGTCGCCATGGTCGATCAGCACGTCGAGGTCGGGCAGCGTGCCCGCCACCGCGCCCCACGCCGCCGCCTTCCACACCGCCGTGCGGCGTCCCATCACGGCCACGCCCACTGCGGCGCCCAGCGCCACTTGCGAAAGTGAATCCATCGAACCGCGCCCCGGTGAAATCCGAGCGACCTTCAGGCAACGCGCCGGCCCCGTGCCGCCCGTCTCCCGCCCGTCTACAGCCCTTCCACCGCCTTTCTGCGGCCGCGAGGATATGACAGGCCACAAGCGCCTGCTCGCGGTGCGGCCACGGCGCACCACGGAGCGACCCATCGGCCAACGTCGATCTCCTGTTGCCCGACGCGGCCAGGCCCTGCCGGGCCCCGCGCTCAACCGCCGCAGGCCGCTCAACCCCACCAGCAGGCTCGCCCCCATGTCGGCGAAGGCGGCGATCCACACCGTGGCGCTGCCCAACACCGCCTAGGCCCGGCACACCGCCTTGATGCCGAGCGCCAGGCCGACGTTCTGCCACAGCACGGCGTGGGTCGAGCGGGACCGCCGGACGGTCTGCGCGAGCGTCGAGTTCGATGCTGGACCGGCCGGCAGACACGACGCCGGCCATCGGCACCCGCTCGCCCGGGCCAGCCCGCACCGTGGCGCCAAGCGCCACGACAGCGACCGGCAGGCGCTGCGTGCAAGCTGCAGCGCGCCCGACACCCTCGCCCAGTGCGGCATCCCGCACAAGCTCGACGGGCCCCCCGCCCCGGTCAAGGCACCGAGCCCTTCGGGCCGCCGCACCGCCACGTCCGTGGCACGCACTGACCGCACCCGCGAACCCTGTCGAATCCGCGCCCGCTCGCTCGTCGTGTCAGTGCGAGGCGCCCGTTTCAGGGCGCATGGCCCACCCCCCCCCAACGGAGAGACAACATGCCCTACATCGATGGTTTCGTGATCGCCGTGCCGACCGCCAACCGACAAAAATTCATCGACCACGCGCGCCAGCTGGACCCGATCTTCCTGGAGCTGGGCGCCCTCCGCGTGATCGAAGCCTGGGGCGACGACGTGCCCGACGGCAAGCTCACCGACTTCCGCCGCGCCGTTCAAGCCACGGTCGATGAAGCGGTGGCCTTCTCGTGGATCGAGTGGCCGGACAAGGCCACGCGCGACGCCGGCATGAAGAAGCTGATGGACGACCCGCGCATGGACCCGTCCTCGCCGGGCGTGCCGCCCATGCCCTTCGACGGCAAGCGCATGATCTTTGGTGGCTTTGAACAGGTGGTGGAAGTCAAGGCCGAGTGAGGAAGGCGCGCCCAAGCCGGGCGCCCAAGAAAAAAGCACCGGGCGTTGCCGCCAGGTGCTTTTTCTTCCTACCGTTTTGGTAGGCGCGATTGGACTCGAACCAACGACCCCCACCATGTCAAGGTGGTGCTCTAACCAGCTGAGCTACGCGCCTGCTGAGCCCGTGACTATAGCATGAGTTTTCAGCCCGACCGAGTTTTCATCGCCGACGCGCATGGCGTACGCCGGCGATGCGGCCCACCAGGCCCAGCACGTGCCCCAGTCGGCCGGCGTCGGCAACCTCGATGGTGAAGGTCATGAACGCCGTGCCGCCGCTGGGCCCCTTGACCGACTGGGTGTTGACCGCGGTGACGTTCATCTTCTCCTTGGCGAACAGCTCGGAAACGTCGCGCAACAGGCCCTGGCGGTCGGACGCCTCGACCACGACGTCGACCGGGTAGACCGCTGTGTCGCCCGCCGGCGCCGTGCCCCAGGCCACGGCGATGACACGCTCGGGCGTGCGCTGCGCCATCTGGCGAAAATTGCTGCAGTCGCTGCGGTGAATGGCCACGCCCTTGCCGCGGGTGACGTAGCCGCCGATGCGGTCGGGCGGTGCCGGGCGGCAGCAGCGCGACAGCGAGGTCAGCAAGGACTCCACGCCCACCACCAGCACGCCCCCGCCCCGCGGTGCATCGTCGGCGCGCCAGGGGCGGCGCAGCGCGATGACCTCGTCCGGCGTGGGCGCTGGGTCGGCCGGCCGCAGCAACAGCTCGATGTTGCGCAGCGAAAACTCGTCTTTGCCGACCACCTCGAACAGCGCGTCCGCCTGCCGGAAACCCAGCTGCTGCGCCAGGTCGTCCAGCTTCAAGGCGGTGCGGCCCTCGCGTTGCAACAGTTTTTCCACCGCTTCGCGGCCGCGGGCGATGGTCTGGGCTTGCTGCAAAGCGTTGAACCAAGCCCGCACCTTGCTGCGCGAGCGCGGGCTTTGCAGGTAGCCCAGCTCGGGGTTCAACCAGTCCATCGACGGGCCGCCCTCGCGGGTGCTGATCACCTCCACCGTCTGCCCGCTGTGCAAGGGCGTGTTCAGCGGCACCATGGCGCCGTCCACCTTGGCGCCGCGGCAGCGGTGGCCCAGGCTGGTGTGCACCGCGTAGGCGAAGTCCAGCGGCGTCGCACCCACCGGCAGGTCGACCACGGCGGCGGCGGGGGTGAACACATAGATCCGGGGGTCGGCAATGGGCGCGGGCCCGGCCGCGTCGTCCACATCGCGGCCGGGCCGCTGGGCGCTCAGGTCGTGCTCCCAGGCCAGCAACTCGCGCAGCACGGCCTTGCGGGCTTCGGTCAACTGGGCGTCATTGGCGGCCACCTGGTGGCCGCCGCCGTAGGCGCGCGCGCCGGCTTCCTTGTAGGCCCAATGGGCGGCCACGCCGTGCTCGGCGTGGGCATGCATCGCGTGAGTGCGGATCTGCACTTCCACGGCGCGGCCCGCGTCGTCCAGTACCACGGTGTGCAGCGACTGGTAGCCATTGGGCTTGGGCTTGGCGATGTAGTCGTCGAACTCGCCTTCCACCGGCCGGTAGCGGGCGTGCACGCGGCTCAGCGCGTCGTAGCAATCCGCCACCCCCGGCACCAGCACGCGCACCGCGCGCAGGTCGAACACCCGGTCGATGCCCAGCGCTTTGCCCTGCATCTTTTTCCAGATGCTGTAGAGGTGTTTCGGGCGGCCTTGCACCTCGGCCGTCAAGCCGTGCTGGCCCAGCAACGTGGCGAGCGCCGCGCGAAAGTCCTCCACGTGCAGTTCGCGCTCGACGCGGCGTTCGTCAAGCAGGCGGGCCACGCGGTGGTAGTCGTCCGGCTGAAGGAAGCGAAAGGCCAGGTCCTCCAGCTCCCACTTGATCTGCCAGATCCCCAGGCGGTTGGCGAGCGGCGCGAAGACCTGCATCGACTCCTGGGCCAACGCCAGCGGGCAGGGCTGCTTGCACTGGGCGAAGTAGCGCAGGGTCTGAAGCCGCGACGCCAGGCGCAGCAACACCACGCGAAGGTCCTCGGAGAAGGCCAGCAGCATCTTGCGCACGCGCTCGATCTGCTGGCCGTGCTGTGGCCCGTCGACGTGGGCCGCCCGGGCGGCGCGCTGAATCTGCACGAGTTTGCGCGTGTGCACCACCAGGCTGGCGTGGGACGGGCCGAAGGCCTTGGCCACCACGTCCTCGGGCTTGCTGAGGTAATCGCCGGCATACACCAGGTAGGCCGCCGCGCGCATCGACGGTGCGGCGCCAATGGATTCGAGCAGCCGCGCGACGCCGTCCGCGTGGGCCAGGGCGTCCTCGCCGGTGTCGAGCACCTGGCCGGTGAGCAGGGGTTCGGCGAAAGCACGGGCACGTTGCAGTTGGCCAAGCTCGTCCACCGGCCGGTCGTCGGTGAGCGCGACGATGGCCGGGCCCAGGCCGCCGTGGTCGGCGGCAACGCGGTCGCTGTGCTGCCCGCTCTTCATGTCGTCAGCGCGGCCTGGGTTGCGGGCCGCGGGCGCGTGCGGCGCCGAACCCGCGCGCCCCGCCGAGGCGAAGCCTCACAGCGGTCATGCCGCCCGCAACAGAAAATCGCTCACCACCTGCACCTGGTCGTCCTGCACGAGCGTCGGTGCGTGCCCGACGCCGGCCACCACGTGCAATTGCGCGCGCGGGCCGCGCTCGGTCATGGCCTTTGCGGTGGCGGGGCTCAGCAGGTCGGACTCCGCACCGCGCAGCAGCAAGGTCGGGCAGCGCACCGCGTCGTAGCTGTGCCACAACATCGCCTCGCCAGCGGCCGCCAGCGCCGGCGTCACACTGCGGAAGGGCACGGCGATGGCCGGGTCGTAGTGCGGCACGCAGGACACCGAGCCATCGGCGGCCGTGACCGCCTTGACCATCGCCTGGCTGAGCGCCAGCCACTGGGCGGGGGTGTGGGGCCCGAAGCCGCGGGAAATCGTCAGAAAGTAGTCGGCTGCCGCCTCGACCGTGGGCCAGGCCATCGGCAAGCCGAGGTAGGTGCCGATGCGCGCCAGCGCTTCGAACTGAATGGTCGGCCCGACGTCGTTGAGCACCAGGCGCGTGATCGGTGACGACGGCAGCGAAGCCAGCCCCATGCCGATCAAGCCGCCCATCGAGGTGCCCACCCAATGCACTTCGGCCGCGTTCAGGCGGGCCAGCAGGGTCACCATGTCGGCCACGTAGGCCGGCACCTGATAGCCGGACGGGTCGACCAGCCAGTCGCTCTGGCCCCGCCCCACCACGTCGGGGCAGACCACGCGGTAGCGGTCCTGCATCGCCCGGGCCAGCACGTCGAAATCGCGGCCTTGGCGGGACAGGCCGTGCACGCACACCAGCACGCGGTCATTGGCCGGGTCGCCCCACTCCCAATAGGCCATGCGGTGCAGCCCGCGGGCACCCAGGCATTGAACATGGTGCAGGCGAGGCGATGGGAATGCAGCGGCGGTCATGGGGCGGGTCACCGGGACGGTCTTCTATGATGAATGCTAACAACCACTTGGAGGAATTCCATGCTCGCAGGCAAGACCGCACTGGTCACCGGCTCAACCAGCGGCATCGGGCTGGGAATGGCAATCAGCCTTGCCCGCCAGGGCGCCAACATCGTGCTCAACGGCTTCGGCGACGCCGAGCCCGCGCGGGCGGCGGTGGCCGCGCACGGGGTCAAGGTGGGCTACCACGGCGCCGACATGAGCAAGCCCGAGGAGATCGAGGCCATGATGGCCCACGTGGCGGCGGAGTTTGGCGGCGCCGACATCCTCGTCAACAACGCCGGCATCCAGCACGTGGCGAAGGTCGAGGATTTTCCGGTGGCGCGCTGGGACGCCATCATCGCGATCAACCTGAGCTCGGCCTTCCACACCACGCGGCTGGCCCTGCCGGCCATGCGCGCGAAGCACTGGGGCCGCATCATCAACGTGGCGTCCACCCACGGGCTGGTGGCGTCGGCCGAAAAGTCGGCCTACGTGGCCGCCAAGCACGGCATCGTCGGCTTCACCAAATCCATCGCCCTGGAAACCGCGACGACGGGCGTCACCGTCAACGCCATTTGCCCCGGCTGGGTGCTGACGCCGCTGGTGCAAAAGCAGGTGGACGCCCGCGCCGCCGCGGCCGGCATCAGCGACGACGAGGCCAAGCGCCAGTTGCTCGGGGAAAAGCAGCCGTCACTGCAGTTCACGACGCCCGAGCAGCTGGGCGAGCTGGCGGTCTTCATGTGCTCGCCCGCCGCCGACAACGTGCGCGGCGTGGCCTGGCAGATGGACGGCGGCTGGACCGCCCAATGAGCTGACGGCCGCCCGGCTCACTTCAACATCTGCACCGACCCGCTGACCGTCACGGTCACGGTGGCCTTGCCGGCCTCCACCGGCAGGGCCTCGTCGGCGCTGGACGCCATCGACATCGCCTTGGCGCGCACCATCGGCACGAAGGGCGCTTGCTCGTTGGACGACACCGACACCTCGCGCACCGTGTGGCTGGCGTAGCCGAACAAGCGTGCCACCTCCGACGCCCGGGCGCGAAAGCGCGACACCGCGTCGCCGGTGACGGCGGCTTCGGCCTTTTCGCGCTGCTCGCGCGACAGCCCGTAGGCCACGCGCGATATCGACAGGCTGGTGATGCGCCCGGTGAGCTGGGCGATGGCCGCCATGTCCTTGCCCTCGACGATCAGCTCGGCGCTGCCCTGCCAGCCGTTGGTCTGGCCCTTGGCCGTGTAGCGCGGCGACAAGTTGAACGACCCGGTCTGCACGTCCACCTGACCGGGCTTGGCCACCTTGCGCGCCTCCTGCAGCGCGGCGTCGAGGGCCTGCTTCAAGGCGGTCTGCACCGGCGCGGCGTCGCTGCCCTCGCGTTGGGTGCCCAAGGTCACGCTGATCCAGTCCTTGGCGACCTCGGTGCTGGCGCTGGCCGCCAGGTTGACCACGCCTTGCACCGGCGGCGATTCGGCCTGAGCGCCCACGCTGCCCAGGGCCGCCAGCGTCAGCGCGGCCACACGCCACCGCCAGGGTTGGCGCAACGCGGTCTCACCACTTGGGACATTTGTCACGAATCTACGACGAACAGACATCAAAAGTTCCTTTCAGAGAAGAAGCTGCGGGCTTCTCATGTTCAACGCCTGTGGCGCCGCGACCGTCTTGGATCAGTTGTAACAGATGGTCAGACCCCCAAAAATCGGCCCCGTTCACTGTTCAGAATCGGGGCTGTTACAAATTAGGAGTTCGCCATGTCCAACGCCCCCACCCGTGCCGACCGCATCGTCGTGGTGGACGACGATGCCCGCATCCGAGACTTGCTGCGTCGCTACCTGACGCAAGAAGGCTTTGAAGTGCTGCTCGCCGAAGACGCCCGCGCCCTGAACCGCCTGATGACGCGCGAGACCATCGACCTGATCGTGCTCGACCTGATGCTGCCC
Organism: Hydrogenophaga intermedia; assembly: GCA_943370175.1. Lineage (GTDB taxonomy): Bacteria > Pseudomonadota > Gammaproteobacteria > Burkholderiales > Burkholderiaceae_C > Ideonella_A > Ideonella_A intermedia_A. The sequence goes on from CALRPU020000007.1 coordinate 65,938, forward strand.
GGTGAGGACGGCCTGTCCATTTGCCGGCGCCTGCGCGCCGCCAATGACATCACGCCCATCATCATGCTGACCGCCAAGGTCGAGGACGTGGACCGCATCGTTGGCCTGGAAGTGGGCGCGGACGATTACCTGCCCAAGCCGTTCAACCCCCGCGAGCTGCTCGCGCGCATCCATGCCGTGCTCCGCCGACGCCCCACCCTCGAGGCGCCGGGCGCGCCCGCCAAGGAGGCGATGACGGTCACCTTCGGCCCGTTCGAGTTCGACCTCGCGCTGCGGCGGCTGTCGAAGAACGGCGAGGCGCTGGCGCTGACGACCGGCGAGTTCTCGATGCTGAAGGCGCTGGTGCGCCACCCGCGCCAACCGCTGTCACGCGACAAGCTGGCCCAACTCGCCCGCGGCCGCGAGTTTGAACCCTTCGACCGCAGCCTGGACGTGCAGGTGTCCCGCCTGCGCAAGATGATCGAGCCCGACCCGGCCCAGCCGCGCTACATCCAGACCGTGTGGGGCGTGGGCTACGTGTTCGTGCCGGACGGCGCGTCCTGAACACCATGCCATCCGCCCGCCGCTGACTGCCCACCACCGGATTGACCGCCACGCCGCTGCATGCCGCAAAACACGCTCGCGCTGAGCCTTTTCTGGCGCACCTTCTTCTACCTGGCGGTGTTGCTGGCCGGGGGCGTGTTTGCATGGACCCAGACCTTCCGGGCCCTGGAGTTCGAGCCCCGTGCCGTGCAATCGGCGCAGCAGATCGCCAGCCTGGTGAACCTGTCGCGCGCGGTGCTGACCAGCGTGGACGGCATCAACCGCGTGGCGCTGGTCAAGAGCATGTCCGACCCCGGCAGCGTGAAGCTCACGCCGCGCGAGCCCAGCGACAGCTGGACGAGCTTCGAGGTGGACCGGTTTTCCACCAAGATCGGCCAGGAGTTGCGCACCCGCCTGGGCCCGGACACGCTGGTGGCCAGCGCGGTCAACGGCACGCCCGGTCTTTGGGTGGGCTTCACCATCGACAAGGACCCGTACTGGGTGCTGGCGGACGCCACGCGGCTGGCGCCCTTGTCGGCCGGCACCTGGCTGACGTGGGTGGGCATCGCGCTGATGGCCACGGTGATCGGCTCGGCCGCGGTGGCGCGGCTGATCAACCAGCCGCTGCGCGACCTGTCCACCGCCACCAGCCGAATCCGTGAAGGCGAGTACGACTCGCGCCTGGACGAGACCACGCTGACCAGCGAGATCCGCCAGGTCAACATGGGCTTCAACAAGATGGCGCGCGAGCTGGCCAAGGTCGAAGAGGACCGCGCGGTGATGATGGCCGGCATCTCCCACGACCTGCGCACGCCGCTGGCGCGGCTGCGGCTGGAAGCCGAAATGAGCGTGCAGGACGAGGACGCGCGCCGCTACATGGCCTCAGACATTGCGCAGCTTGACGCCATCATCGACAAGTTCATGGACTATGCGCGGCCGGGCGAAGTCAAGCTCAGCGCCATCCCGTTGGGCGGCATCGTCGAGCGCGAAATGGCCAACTTCCGCGACCCCACGCAGATCCGCATCGAGTCCAAGGTGTCGGCACAAACCAAGGTGCTGGCCGACGACATCGAACTCGGCCGCGTGCTGCAGAACCTGTTCGAGAACGCCCGCCGCTACGGCCGCCACACGACCGAGGAGGCCGCCGAGGTGCTGGTCAGTGAGGCGCGACACGGCGGCGGCGTGACGCTCACCGTGCGCGACTACGGGCCCGGCGTCGACCCGCGCAAGATCGCCCAGCTGACCACGCCGTTCTTCCGCGGCGACGCCGCCCGCACGGCGGCCACCGGCGCGGGGCTGGGCCTGGCCATCGTCGACAAGGCCGTGCAGCGCATGGGCGGGCAATTTGAAGTGATGAACGCCATCGACGGGGGGCTGATGATCAACATCCGCCTGAAGAAGGCCGCCTGAACCCCGGGGGGTGGCGACGCACCGCCCTGCCCGACGACCGGCGGTTCGACACCGCTCAGCCGCGGCCCACCAGCAGGCAGACCGCCCGCGCTTCAATGGCCTCGCCGCGGCCCACCGGGCCCATTTTCTCGGCGGTCTTGGCCTTGATGTTGACCTGGTCCAGCGACAGGCCGAGCGCCAACGACAAGCGCTGGCGCATCGACAGCAGGTGGGGCGCCAACTTGGGGGCCTGGGCCACGATGGTGCTGTCGATGTTGTTGATCTCCCAGCCGGCGGCGCGCACGCGGCGGGCCGCCTCGGCCAGCAAGGCCACCGAGTCGGCGCCCTTGAAGCGCAGGTCGGTGTCGGGAAAGTGGTGGCCAATGTCGCCCAGCGCCGCGGCGCCGAACAGCGCGTCGGTGATGGCGTGGCACAGCGCGTCGGCGTCGCTGTGGCCGAGCAGGCCGTGGGTGTGGGGAATGGTCACACCGCCCAGCACCAACGGGCGCCCCGCCACGAGCTGGTGGGTGTCCCAGCCCTCGCCGATGCGCAGGCGGGGGATGGCGGGAGAAGTGGACTGGGCGCCGGGGGCAGGCATGGGGGAAGTCGCGGGGGTCATCAACGGGTCCTGAGCAATCGTTCGGCCAAGTCGAAATCGGCCGGGTAGGTCAGCTTGAAGTTTTCCGTGGCGCCCGGCACCAGGCGCGGCGACAGGCCCAGGGCCTCGACGGCGCTGGCCTCGTCGGTGATGCCGGCGGGGTCCGCGGCCAGCGCGGCGTCGAGTGCCTGCGCCAAGGCACCGATGCGAAACATCTGCGGGGTCTGGGCCTGCCACTTGCCGCGGCGGTCCATCGTGCGGGCCACACGGGCCGGGCCGTTGGGCGCGGACGCTGCGGGCGGCGCCTCGTCCTTCAGGGTGTCGGCCACCGGCCAGGCCAGCAAGCCGCCCACGGGGTCGTCAACGCAGGCGTCGATCAAGGCGTCGACCCAGGCCGGCCGCACCAGGCAACGGGCGGCGTCGTGCACCAACACCCAGTCGGCGGGGGCAGCGCCGCGGTGCAGCAGCGCGTCCAGGCCGGCGCGCACGGTGTCGGCACGGGTGTCACCACCGCAGGGGGCCGACCACAGCCGAGACCGGTGTGCATCGGCACCCGCGGCGATGGGCCGGTCGCGCACGATGTCCTTGAATTGCGCGTCGCCGGGCGCCAGCACCACCAGCACGGCCGACAGCCGCGGCACCGCCAGCAAGGCCTCCAGCGTGTGCAGCACCATGGGCTGACCCGCGATGGGGACGTACTGCTTGGGCCCGGCCGCCCCCGCGCGGCTGCCCACGCCAGCACAGGGCACCAGCGCGAAACAACGCGCGGTCATCGGTGGCAATGAGGGCGTGCCTCGGTCGGGCGCATCGGCGGGCGGGGGAGTCGGTGGGCTGTCAGTATAGGTTTGGCCCCGCTGGCTCCGGCCGATGCGCGGCGCGCCCGCACGGCCTCGCGCGGCCCAAGACCGCGGCGCAGCGCACCCGATCCCCGCTCCCTACAATCGCGGTTTGCCGCCCCGACGCCCCCGCGCCGGGGCGCTGTGCTTTGTCGACGCGATCATGCAACTGCCTGCCATTGCCCCTGGGAAACGCTACACCCTGCCCCGCCCGCACGGGTCGTCGGACGCGCTGCTGCTGGCACGCCATGCTCAGGCGCAAAAGGCGCAAGGGCGGCTGGTCACGCTGATCACGGCCGAGCCTGCCGACACGCAGCGGCTGGAGGGCGAGCTGGCCTTCTTCGCGCCCGACCTGCGCATTGCCGTCTTCCCCGACTGGGAAACGCTGCCCTACGACACCTTCTCGCCCCACCAGGACCTGATCTCCGAGCGCCTGGCCACGCTGTGGCGGGTGCAGCAGCGCGAGGTGGATGTGGTGTTGATGCCGGCGTCCACGGCGCTGGTTCGCCTCGCGCCACCGGCTTTCCTGGCCGGCTACACCTTTCACTTCAAGCAGAAGGAAAAACTCGACGAACAGGCGCTGAAATCGCAGCTCACGCTGGCGGGCTACAGCCACGTCAGCCAGGTGGTGTCGCCGGGCGAGTACGCGGTGCGCGGCGGGCTGATCGACCTGTTTCCGATGGGCTCGCCGGTGCCATACCGGGTCGACCTGTTTGGCGACGAGGTCGACAGCATCCGCACCTTCGACCCCGACAGCCAACGCAGCCTGTACCCGGTGCCCGAAGTGCGCCTGCTGCCCGGGCGCGAGTTTCCGATGGACGAGGCCGCGCGCACGGCTTTCCGCGCCCGCTGGCGGGAGAAGGTCGACGGCGACCCGACCAAGGTGCGCATCTACAAGGACATCGCCAGCGGCATCGCCACCGCGGGCATCGAGTACTACCTGCCGCTGTTCTTCGACGCCACTGCGACGATCTTCGACTACCTGGGCGCGCAGGCGCACCTCGTGCTGCACGGCGAGGTCGACGAGGCGCTGAAGAAGTTCTGGACCGACACGCGCGAGCGTCACCGCTTCTTGCAACACGACCGCGAGCGGCCCATCCTGCCACCCGAAGACCTGTTCCTGAAGCCGGACGACTTCTTCCTGCTGACCAGCGCCTTCTCGACGCTGGCCGTGCGCGGCAAGGAGCCGGTCGAGTGGGCCCGGCCGCTGGGCGACCTGAGCGTCGACCGCGGCTCGCCCGACCCGCTGCGCAAGCTGCAACTGCACCTCGGCCAGACCGCGCACCGCGTGCTGATCGCCGCCGAAAGCGGCGGCCGCCGCGAAAGCTTGCTGGAGCTGCTGCGCGACAACAAGATCGAGCCGCCGAGCGTCGATTCGCTCGCTGAATTTCTGGCCGGTGACGAGCGCTACGCCATCGCCGTTGCCCCGCTGGCCGAAGGCTTCTTCTGGCACGAGCCGGCCGACGGCGTGGCGGTGCAGTTCGTCACCGAGACCGAGCTCTTCGCCACCAGCCCCACCGCCCGCCGCCGCCGCAAGCAGGAACAGGTCAGCGACGTCAACGCGCTGATCAAGGACCTGTCCGAACTGAAGGTGGGCGACCCGGTGGTGCACGCCAACCACGGCATCGGCCGCTATGTGGGCCTGAAGCACATCGACCTCGGCGATGGCGACAGCGAGTTCCTTCACCTCGAGTACGCCGACAAGGCCACGCTGTACGTGCCGGTGGCACAGCTGCACCTCATCAGCCGCTACACCGGCGTCAGCGCCGAGGAAGCCCCGCTGCACCGCCTGGGCTCGGGCCAATGGGACAAGGCCAAGCGCCGGGCCGCCGAACAGGTGCGCGACACCGCCGCCGAGCTGCTGAACCTCTACGCCCGCCGCGCCGCGCGCGAGGGCTACGCCTTCCGCTTCTCGCCGCACGACTACGAGGCCTTCGCCACCAGCTTTGGCTTCGAGGAAACCGCCGACCAGAAGGCCGCGATCCACGCCGTCATCCAGGACATGGTCAGCCCCAAGCCCATGGACCGCCTGGTCTGCGGCGACGTGGGCTTCGGCAAGACCGAGGTCGCTTTGCGCGCGGCCTTCGTCGCGGTGATCGGGGGCAAGCAGGTGGCGATCCTCGCGCCGACCACGCTGCTGGCCGAGCAGCATTACCAGAACATCAGCGACCGCTTCGGGCGCTGGCCGGTGAAGGTGGCCGAGCTGTCGCGCTTCCGCTCGGCGAAGGAGATCAAGGCCGCGCTGGAGGGCATCGAAGACGGCAGCATCGACATCGTGGTCGGCACCCACAAGCTGATCAGCGACAAGGTGAAGTTCAAGCGCCTGGGGCTGCTGGTGATCGACGAGGAGCACCGCTTCGGCGTGCGCCACAAGGAAGCCATCAAGGCCATGCGCGCCGAGGTCGACGTGCTGACGCTGACCGCCACGCCGATCCCGCGCACGCTGGGCATGGCGCTGGAAGGCCTGCGCGACCTCAGCGTGATCGCCACCGCCCCGCAGCGCCGCCTGGCCATCAAGACCTTCGTGCGCAATGAAAGCAGCGGCACCATCCGCGAGGCCGTGCTGCGCGAGCTCAAGCGCGGCGGTCAGGTCTACTTCCTGCACAACGAGGTCGAGACCATCGAGAACCGGCGCGACAAGCTGCAGGAACTGCTGCCCGAGGCGCGCATCGCCATCGCCCACGGCCAGATGCCGGAACGCGAACTGGAGGCGGTGATGCGCGACTTCGTGGCCCAACGCCACAACGTGCTGCTGTGCTCGACCATCATCGAGACCGGCATCGACGTGCCCAGCGCCAACACCATCGTCATCAGCCGCGCCGACAAGTTCGGCCTGGCCCAGCTGCACCAATTGCGTGGCCGCGTGGGCCGCAGCCACCACCAGGCCTACGCCTACTTGCTGGTGCCCGAAGTCGAAGGCCTGACCAAGCAGGCCGCGCAACGCCTGCAAGCCATCCAGGACATGGAGGAACTGGGCAGCGGCTTCTACCTGGCCATGCACGACCTGGAGATCCGAGGCGCCGGCGAGGTGCTGGGCGACCACCAAAGCGGCAACATGATGGAAGTGGGCTTCCAGCTCTACAACGAGATGCTGGCCGAGGCCGTGCGCTCGCTGAAGGCCGGCAAGGAGCCCGACCTGTTGAGCCCGCTGTCGGCCACGACCGAGATTAACCTGCACGCCCCCGCGCTGCTGCCCAACGACTACTGCGGCGACGTGCACACCCGGCTGAACCTCTACAAGCGCCTGGCCACAGCCGACAAGAACGAGCACATCGACACCCTGCTCGAAGAAATCACCGACCGCTTCGGCAAGCTGCCGCCGCAGGGCCAGACGCTGTTCGACGTGCACCGGCTGCGCGTGTTGGCCAAACCATATGGCGTGGCAAAGATCGATTCGGCCCCGGCGCTGACGGTCATCAGCTTTCGGCCCAACCCGCCGGTGGAAGCCATCCGCATCATCGAGCTGGTGCAGAAGAACCGCCACATCAAGCTGGCCGGCAACGACAAGCTGCGCATCGAGCGCGCGATGGCCGACCCGAAAGAACGCGCCCAGCTGATCCGCGAGGTGCTTCGCGCCCTCGGCCAGCCCAAGGCGGCCGCGGACGCCAACGCCACCTCGGCGGCCCCGCCGCGCTGAATCGCCCCCCCGGGTCCACCCATTACCTCACGCTCGATCCACGCTCGGCCCATGAACCCCACCGCCCTGCCCGACCCCGTTGAATTGGCGCCCGGCCTGACGCTTCGCGGCGTCACGCCGCCGCTGCGCCTGACCGACTTCCAGCTGGTCGCCTTCGACATGGACTCGACGCTGATCACCATCGAGTGCATCGACGAAATCGCCGCGGCCGTGGGCCGAAAGGCCGAGGTGGCCGCGATCACCGAGGCCGCGATGCGCGGCGAAATCACCGACTACAAGGACAGCCTGCGCCGCCGCCTCGCCCTGATGAAGGGCGTGCCGGTGGGCGCGCTGCACGAGGTCTACACCCAGCGCCTGGCCTTGAACGCGGGCGTGGAGGCCTTCGTCGCGGCCTGCCGCTCGGCCGGGCTGAAGACCGTGCTGGTGTCCGGCGGCTTCACATACTTCAGCGACCGCGTGCGCGACCGGCTGAAGCTGGACTTCTCGCGCGCCAATGTGCTTGAAATCCAGGACGGGCAGCTGACCGGCGGGCTGGTCGAGCAGGTGTGGGGAGACATCGTGGACGGCGCCGAGAAACGCCGGGTGCTGCTGGAGCTGTGCGCACTGATGGGCGTGTCGCCACAGCAGGCCATCGCGGTAGGCGATGGCGCCAACGATTTGCCGATGATGAACGCGGCCGGGCTGAGCATCGCCTTTCATGCCAAGCCGGCGGTGCAGTCACAGGCCAAGGTGTCGATCACCGAGGGCGGCATGGACCGGGCACTGGCGGTGTTCAGCGGCTGACCGGTCGGGCCGCGGTCGGCACCCAAGGAAACCTCAGCCGCGCGGCTTGCGCCCCCGCCCCCACAACAGCAGGACGACCCCGAACAGCACGACCGCGGCGGCCGTCCATTCAAACGGCGTGACCACCTCGCCCGCCACCGCCACGCCCAGCACCATCGCGATCACCGGGTTGACGAAGGTGTAGCTGGACGCCAGGCCGCTGCTGGCCCGCGCCAGCAGCACCATGTAGGCGTTGAAAGCGATCAGCGAGCCGAACACCACCAGGTACACCCAGGCCAGGGCCGCGGTGGCGCTGATGGGCCACACCGGCCGCTCGCCCGCGACGGCCGCCATGGCCAGCAGCACGACGCCGCCGCAGACCATCTCGCTGGCAAAGCCGGCGGCGCCCGGGGCCAGTGGCAAGCCGCGCCGCCAGGCGGGCGCGCCCGGTGCGGCCGGTGCCGGTGGCGAGGCCAGCACGCTGCCCACCGACCAGGTCGCGCAGGCCAGCGCAATGGCCAGCAGCCCCTGGGGCGCCGCGCTGAAACCGGCGCCCTGCGTCAACATCAGCACGCCCACCAGGCCCACCACGATGCCCGCCGCCTCCAGCCGCCCGGGGCGCACGCCCCACAGCAGGTTGAGGCCCACGATCATCAGCGGCACGATGGCGATGAAGGCGACCACCAGCCCGGAGCTGACGCTGACCTCGGCATGCGCCGTGCCCCCCATGCCGCCGCCCAGCATCAGCGCGCCCACGACGGTGGCGTTTCGCCACTGGGTGGCGTTGGGCCAGGGCGCGCCGCGCCAGCGCATCCAGGCCATCAACAACACGCCGGCGGCCACAAAGCGCGTGCCCATCTGCAAAAACGGCGGCAGGCTGGGCAAGGCGAACTTGATGGCCAGGTAGGTCGACCCCCAGACCAGCCAGGTCGCGGCCAGACAGGCGATGACCAGTGGGCTCAGCGCCTGGGTGGGCGTGGGTGACGGGGGCGTGACCGTGGAGGTGACCGAGGGCATGATGGGCGACGTCGACAAGGCGGTGTGATCGGCAAGGGTTGGGGCACGGCGGCAGCGAACCGACCTGCCGCCCGGCGCGGTGCGCCCGGGACGCGAAGGCTATCCTACGGGGCATGAGCCACCCCACCGCCCCCAGCGCGGCCGAGCAGGCCGCCCACCCCAACGACCGCGCCCTGCCCGCCGGATTCCTGCCGACCTGCGACCTGGGCGACCGCCACAAGGCGGCGACGGACACCCGGCTTCGCGTGCTGCCGCCGGTGTTTCACCACTACGGCGGGCGCCCGCGGTTTGCCGGCCGCGTGGTCACCGTGAAGTGCTTCGAGGACAACAGCCTCGTCAAGGCCGCGCTGGAAAGCCCGGGCGACGGGCGGGTGCTGGTGGTCGACGGCGCCGGCTCGCTGCGGCGGGCGCTGGTGGGCGGCAACATCGCCGCGTCGGCGGCGGCCCAGGGCTGGGCCGGGGTGGTGGTGAACGGCTGTGTGCGCGACAAGGCGGAGCTGTCGGCGGCCCCGGTGGGCCTGTGCGCGCTGGGCTTGATCCCGCTGCCCACCGAACGCCACCAGCAAGGCCAGCGCGACCTGCCGGTGCAGGTTCAAGGCGTGTGGGTCAAGCCGGGCGACTGGCTGGTGGCCGACGAAGACGGCATCGTCTTGCTGGACGAGCCGCCGGCCTGACGCCCTGCGATCCCCAACGATCTGCCGCGCCTCACTCCAGCCGCTGGATCTTCCAGCCGCGTTTGGCCAGGATGTTCAACACGCCCGCTTCGCCGGTGAGGTGCAGCGCGCCGACCGCGATGACGGCATTGCCCTGGCGCAGCGCGGGCAGCATCGAGGTCACCATCTGCCGGTTGCGCTTGTCCACGAGTTGGCTGGTCAGCGACTGAAAGGCCTCGCGCAGCGCGGCATCGCCCTCGGCGAATTCGCCCTCGAGCTTGCGCAAGCCAGCCAGGTCGCCACGCCGGTAGGTGTCGATCATGGTGGGCAACCGGGCCTGGGACTGATCGTGCAACCGCGCCAGGGTGCTCAGCAGCAGCAGCTGGTGCTTTTGCGGCACGGACTCCATGGCGTCGATTTGCTGCTGGGTGGTTTCCAGCGGCCGCACCGGGCGCTTGGCCTCGGTGGCCAGGCGCAACAAGGCGATGTCGAGGATCTCCACCGGCGGCGTCAAGGGCTGGCTCAACACCAGGTAGGCCGCCCAGGGCTTCATGCGGTCCACCAGTTCCGGCTGCCAACCGTAGGCCTCGACCAGGCGCGCGCCGACCCGCGCCATGTCCTCTGCCGGCAGCAGCTTGGACAGGCTTTGGCCTGCTGGCAGCTGCATCGCCGCCCCAAACGCCGCGTTGGCCGCCTCGTCCGCCTTGACCTCGGGCAGGAACAGACTGGCGCCGGCGACGAGCTTGCGCAAGGTGGGGCTGAAGTCCTTGGCGCCGGGGTCGTCGACGTGCAGCGTGCCGAAGATGTAGTTGGGCGCGATGGTGCCGAACTCGACTTTCCACAACAGGCCTTGGTCGAAGCGGCGGGCCCCGTCCGCGGCGTCGGCCGCGCTGGCGCTGTGGGCTGCGGGGGCGTTGGTGGCCGGGGCGTTGGCCGCGGGCGCCGTGGCCGCTTTCGCCGCGGCGGGCTTGGCGGGCGGGGTCGCCTTGGCGGCGTTGTCGGCCTTGCCAGGACGGTTGGCGGTTTGCGCCGCAGCGGGTGCCTGCCCCAGGGCCAGCCAGGCGACGGTGACGGCGACGGCGAAGGCGATCAGGGCGCGGGCGCCGGTGCGTGCTCCGGCGCCCAATGGCGCGCAGGTTGGGGCCCGGGTGGGCGTGCGCCCTTGGGCCGGGGCTGGGGCGGGGGTTTGCGAAGGGAGGGGCATCGAGACGGGCATCAAGGACATCGGCTCAGGCATCGTTCACTCCGGTTGGTCGGCGCGCACGGCACGCAACACGCCGCGGCCGTCGCCGTCGCGCAGCTCCAGCAGGCCGTCCGAGCGGACGACGGCGGTGGCCGCCACTTCCAGGGCGGTCAGCAGGCGGTCCTCTTGTTCCAACTGAAGTGGCGCGCAGCGCATCTTGGTGGTGGCAATCGGCCCGACCTTCAGGGCGGTGCCGGTCAGGGTGTAGGTGGCGGTGAGCGGGTTGCAGCTGGTGTGGCCCAGCAGCCGACCATCGGCACGGAAGTCCAGCCGCGCGCGGCGGCGGTCGAGCATGGGCTCGGTGCGCGCCTGCACCACGCGCCACTCGGTGTGGATGGCGGACGGCGCAGCGGGCGCCGCGGTGGAGGTCGCCGTCGGCGTCGGCGTCGGCGTCGGGACCGGGGTCACCGTCGGCCGGGTCTGACCCGGCAGCGTGGGTGGCAACGGCGCCGCCGTGGCGGCGGGCGGCAGGACGCGCGGCGCGGCGCAGCCGGCCAGCAAAACAGCCAGCAGCACCGGGCCCACCGGCGAGGGGCATCGAGAGCGGACGAGGGTCATCGGCAGGAACATGGCGGGAGCATGACGTGGTGAAAAGGCAGTCGAGGCGTTGGGCCAACCAAGGGGCCAAGTATCAGACCGGAACATCAGACCGGAACGGCGGTGGTGTGCTTGACGCGGCTGAGCACGAAGCTGGACCGACAGTCCTGCACGCTGGGGTGTTTCAGCAGCGTGTCGCTGATGAATCGCGAAAAGTGCGCCATGTCGGCCACGACCACCCGCAGCAGGTAGTCCATCTCGCCGGTCAAGCTGGCACATTCCACGACCTCGGGCCAGGCCTGGACGGCGGCGGTGAACAGGTCCATGGGGCTGCGTTTGGCGCTGCCAGCGGCCTTTTCCAGGCGCACATTGATGTAGGCGCTCAGGCCCAGCCCGACGCGGGCCGAATCCACCAGCGCCGCGTAGCCGGTGATCACGCCGGCCTCTTCCAGCCGCTTGACGCGCCGCAGCGCGGCCGACGGCGACAACGAGGCCTGCGCCGCCAACTCGTCGTAAGTGATGCGGCCTTGGGCCTGCAGCGCGCGAAGAATGCGCCGATCCATCGCATCCAGCTCAATGTGGGTACTCATGGGCACTAGTTTTGCAGCATTCCTGCATCTGCGGCACATTGGTGCCCACAGGACGCAGGATTGCTGCGTGCCGCGCCCACTACAGTGGCGCCACCGCCTCGACACCTGGAGATCAGCGATGCAATTCACCCCCTGGGACAACCCGATGGGCACCGACGGCTTCGAGTTCATCGAGTACGCGGCGCCCGATCCGGTGGCGATGGCCGCGGTGTTCGAGCGCATGGGCTTCAAGGCCATTGCCCGCCACCGCCACAAGGCGGTCACGCTGTTCCGCCAGGGCGAGATCAACTTCATCCTGAACGCCGAGCCCGACTCCTTCGCTCAGCGCTTTGCCCGGCTGCACGGCCCGAGCGTGTGCGCCATCGCCTTCCGCGTGCAAGACGCCAAGGCCGCTTACGAACGCGCGATCGGCCTGGGCGCCTGGGGCTACGCGGGCACCGCCGGGCCAGGCGAGCTGAACATCCCCGCCATCAAGGGCATCGGCGACTCCATCATCTACCTGGTCGACCGCTGGCGCGGCAAGAACGGCGCGCAGCCCGGCGACATCGGCAACATCGGCTTCTTTGACGTCGACTTCGAACCGCTGCCCGGCGCCGAACTGAACCCGGTGGGCCATGGCCTGACCTACATCGACCACCTGACCCACAACGTGCACCGCGGCCGCATGGAGGAATGGGCCGAGTTCTACGAGCGGCTGTTCAATTTCCGCGAGGTGCGCTACTTCGACATCGAGGGCCAGGTGACCGGCGTGAAGAGCAAGGCGCTGACCAGCCCCTGCGGCAAGATCCGCATCCCCATCAACGAAGAAGGCAACGACAAGGCCGGTCAGATCCAGGAGTACCTGGACCGCTACCGCGGTGAAGGCATTCAGCACATCGCCATGGGCTCGGACAACCTGTTTGCCACGGTGGACGCGATGCGCGCCAGCGGCGTCACGCTGCTCGACACCATCGACACCTACTACGAGCTGGTGGACAAGCGCATTCCGGGTCACGGCGAAGACGTGGCGGCGCTGCGCGAGCGCAAGATCCTGGTCGACGGCAAGCCGGGTGAGCTGCTGCTGCAGATCTTCAGCGAGAACCAGCTGGGCCCGATATTCTTCGAGTTCATCCAGCGCAAGGGCGACCAGGGCTTCGGCGAAGGCAATTTCAAGGCCTTGTTCGAGAGCATCGAGCTCGACCAGATGCGCCGCGGTGTGCTGACCACCTGACCGGGTGACCCGCCCCCCCTCGCCTCCTTCACGCCTCCCCATGAGCCAGCCGCTGAGTTCCGACGCCCGACGCAACCTGATGGCCACCGTGCCGCACTGGGCACTCGACCCGGTGCGCGACGCGATCCACCGCCGCTTCGCATTCGAGGACTTCAGCGCCGCCTTCGCCTTCATGACTCAGGTGGCGCTGGTGGCCGAGCGCCACAACCACCACCCCGAGTGGAGCAATGTCTACGACCGGGTCGACATCACGCTGACCACGCACGACGCGGGCGGCCTGACCGGCAACGACATCGTGCTGGCCCAGCACATCGACCGCCTCTACGCCCGCACGGCGGCGGCCGCACACTGAAGCCCACCGCCCGGCCCCGCCCATGAGCGCCCACCCCACCGACGCGCCCCGCGCGGACTGGACCATCGACCAGGGCTGGGCCGACTACACCCCGGCCGAGCACGCGGTGTGGCGCACCTTGTTCGAGCGCCAGACCCGCCTGTTGCCCGGTCGGGCCTGCGACGAGTTCGTGGCCGGCATGCAAGCGCTGCCCATCGCCGCCGACCAGATCCCGAATTTCGACGCGCTCAGCGAGGTGCTGATGAGGCGCACCGGCTGGCAGGTGGTGGCCGTGCCGGGGCTCGTGCCCGACGAGGTGTTCTTCGACCACCTCGCGCACCGGCGCTTCCCGGCCGGCCACTTCATCCGGCGGCCACACGAACTGGACTACCTGGAAGAGCCCGACGTCTTCCACGACGTCTTTGGCCACGTCCCCATGCTGATGAACCCGGCGCTCGCCGATTACATCCAGGCCTATGGCGAAGGTGGCCTGCGGGCGCAGCGCCTGGGCCAGCTGGACAAACTGGCGAGGGTCTACTGGTACACGGTCGAGTTCGGCCTGGTGCAGCAGCGCGACGGGCTGCGACTGTACGGCGCGGGCATTGCTTCGTCGTACACCGAGAGCGTGTTCGCGCTGGACGACGCGTCGCCGCACCGCATCGCGTTCGACCTGGACCGCGTCATGCGCACCCGCTACCGCATCGACGACTTCCAGGAGTGCTACTTCGTGCTGCGCGACCTGCCGCAGCTGCTGGAGCTGGCGCAGATCGACTTCGGGCCGGTCTACGAACGGCTGCAGGGCGCCAGCGAGCACGCGCCCGGCGACGTGCTGCCGGCCGACCGCCTGCTGCACCGCGGCTCGGGCCGGTACCACACCGGGCGGCGCTGAGGCGGGCGCCCCGCCCCGCAACCCAGCCGGCGCGGCGCTTGGCACGCCAGCCGGCACGGCACGCGGCGCGCAGCCCGGCCCGGCGCCCAAGAATCAGTGCGTCGCCACGCACGCCGCCTGGGCCGGGTCCAGCGACTGCGCCGCACCCAGCATCGCGCGGGCCAGTTCTTCCTCGCCGACAAACACTTCGGTCGCACCGGCCTGCCGCAGCAGCGCCGCTTCCTCTTCGTTCGGCGCCCGCACGACGATGCGGATTGCCGGATTCAGGGTGCGCGCGGTGTCGATCATCGCGCGCACGCCCGGCGTGTCGGGCGTGGCGATGACCAACAGACGGGCCGTGGCGATGTGAGCCTGGATCAGCACCGCCGGGTCGCTGGCGTCCCCGCACACCGCCACCAGGCCGTCGGCCCGAAGTGCCTCGACCCGGTCACGGTTCTGCTCGGCCACCACCAGTGGCGTGCCGGCCTGCGACAGGGCCGCGGCGATGCGGCGTCCCACACGGCCGTGGCCCACCAGCACCACCTGGCGTGACAGGAACTTCTCGTCGGTCGACATCGGCAGTTCGGCCAGCGGGTCGTCGCGCGCCTCCAGCCGCCGCGCGAAGGCGGAGTGCGCCAGCGCGAACCGACGGGCCGGCTCGATCAGCGAGAACAGCAACGGGTTGATCGCAATCGACAACAAGGCGCCGGCGACGATCAGGCTCTGGCCTTCCGGCGGCAGCAGCTTCAGGGACACGCCGAGCGCGGCCAGGATGAACGAAAACTCGCCGATCTGGGCCAGGCTGGCGGCCACGGTCAGCGCGGTGTTCAGCGGGTAGCGGAACATCAGCACCAGGCCCGCGGCGGCCAGCGCCTTGCCGGCCACGATGATGGCCACGACCGCCATCACCTGGCCCGGCCGGTCCAGCAGCACGCGGGGGTCGAAGAGCATGCCCACCGACACGAAGAAGATCACCGCAAAGGCGTCGCGCAGCGGCAGGGATTCGTTGGCGGCGCGTTGGCTGAACTCGCTTTCGCGCAGCACCATGCCGGCAAAGAACGCCCCGAGCGCAAACGACACGCCAAACAACGCCGCCGACCCGAAGGCGATGGTGACCGCGGCCGCCACGACGCACAGCGTGAACAGCTCGCGCGAGCCGGTTCGGGCCACCTGCCACAGCACCCAGGGGAACAGCCGGCGCCCGACCACCATCATCAAGGCCACAAATGCCGACACCGCCAGCAGCGTGCGGCCCACCCCCCAGGCGATGGCGCCCCAATCGGTGGCGGTGGCGGTGGCGGTGGCGGTGGCGGTGGCGGTGGCGACGGTGCCGGTCGCACCGGTCGTGCCGGCCGCTCCGGTGCCACCCATCAACCCGGAGAGTGCCGGCAGCAAGACCAGCACCAGCACCATGGCCAGATCCTCCACCACCAGCCAGCCCACCGCGATGCGTCCGTTCATCGACGCCAGCACGCCCTGGCGTTCCAGGGCCTTCAGCAGCACCACGGTGCTGGCCACCGACAAGGCCAAGCCGAAGACCAGCGCCGCGCCCGGCGCCCAACCCCACCACCAGGCCACCGCGGCGCCCAGCCCGGTGGCCACGGCCATCTGCACCACGGCGCCGGGCACGGCGATGCGCCGCACCGCGGCGAGGTCGCTGAAGGAGAAGTGCAGGCCCACGCCGAACATCAACAACATCACGCCGATTTCGGCCAGCTGGCTTGCGATGGCGATGTCGGCCACGTACCCGGGCGTGGCGGGCCCGATGGCGATGCCCGCGGCGAGGTAGCCCACCAGGGCCGGCAGGCGCAGCCGCACCGCCACAAACCCCAGCACCAGCGCCAGCCCCAGGGCCGCGGCCACGGTGGTGATCAGCGACACCGAGTGGTCCATGGCCGGGCCTCAGCTCGGGTGCTGGCGGCGCAGCGCCATCGCACGGATGGCGCCCAGGGTGCTGCGGCTGGTGCTGACCTCGGTGGACAGCTTCAGGTGAATGAGGCTGGGCCGGTCGCTGGCCAGCGCGGCGCGCAGCGCGGGCTCGACGTCGGCGGTGCAGGAGACGGCCTCACCGGCGTGCCAGCCATAGGCCCGCGCCAGTGCGGCGAAATCGGGGTTGAACAAGTCGCTGCCGCTGACACGGCCCGGGTACTCGCGTTCCTGGTGCATGCGGATGGTGCCGTAGCTGCCGTTGTCCACCACGATGCTGATGAGCTTGCCCGCCTGCCGCCCGGCGCCATAACCCGTGGCCGTGGCCAGCTCCTGCCCCGTCATCAGGAAGTCGCCGTCGCCCGCCAGGTTGACCACGGTTCGCCAAGGCTGAAGCAATGACGCCGCCACCGCCGCCGGCACGCCATAGCCCATGGCCCCGGAGGTCGGCGCCAGCTGGCTGCGGCCATGGTGCTGCAACCCGGGGTAGCGCAGGTAGCGGTGCAGCCAGCCGCTGTAGTTGCCGGCGCCGTTCGTGTAGAGCGTGTCGGCCGGCACGAGGCGTTGCACGGTGGTCACGACTTCTGCCATGTCCAGCGCCGACACCTCAGCCGCCAGCGGCGTGGGCACCAAGTTGCCAAGGTAGTCGGCGTGGCAGCCAGCGGTCCAATCGGCCCAAGGCAGGTCCTTGGGCGGGGTGAGGCTGTCCAGCGCCTTGGCCGCGCCCGCCATCGCCGACTGGATCAACAGGTCGGCGGCGTAGACCCGGCCCAGCTCCTCCGGCCCGGCGTGGATGTGAATCAGCGACTGCGCCGGGCGCGGCGCGGCCAGCAACTGGTAGCCGCCGGTGGTCATCTCGCCCAGCCGCGCGCCCACGGCGATCACCAGGTCGGCGCTGCGCACGCGTTCGGCCAGCCGCGGGTTGATGCCGATGCCGACGTCGCCGGCGTAATTCGGGTGCCGGTTGTCGAACAGGTCCTGGAACCGGAAGGCGCAAGCCACGGGCAGTTGCCAGGTTTCGGCGAAGCGTTGCAAGGCCTGGCACGCGGCGGCGTCCCAGCCGCTGCCGCCGGCAATCACCAACGGCCGCTGCGCGGCCAGCAGGCGGCTGCGCACGTCGCGCAGCGCGCCCGGGGCCGGCCAGGCTTGCGCGGGCTCGGCGCGCGGCAGCACCGGGGCCTGGGTGGGCGTGGTCAGCATGTCTTCGGGCAGCACCAGCACCACCGGGCCAGGACGGCCCTGCATCGCGGTGTGGAAGGCGCGGGCCAGGTATTCGGGCAGGCGGTCGGCGTGATGCACCTCGCCCACCCACTTGGCCATGCCCAGCGTGCCGGGGCCGAACACCTGCCGGTAATCGAGCTCCTGAAAAGCCTCTCGGTCGCGCTGGTCGCTGGCCACCTGGCCGACCAGCAGCACCATCGGCGTGCTGTCCTGGAAGGCGGTGTGCAGGCCGATGCTGGCGTTGGTGGCGCCCGGCCCGCGGGTGACCAGGCACACCCCGGGGCGCCCGGTCAGTTTGCCCTGGGCCTCGGCCATGAAGGCGGCACCGCCCTCTTGCCGGCAGGCGATGAAGCGGATGCGGTCGCGGTGCGCGTGAAAGCCGTCCAGCACCGCCAGGTAGCTTTCGCCCGGCACGCCGAAGCAGGTGTCGACGCCTTGGGCCACCAAGGCCTCGACCAGCAGGTGCCCGGCCAGACGCGGGGCGGGATGAGCGGTGAGATCGGTGGGTTCAGGGGTGGCGTGGCTCATGCGGCCACTTTAACCGCGCCCCCCGCGCGCCCGCGCTGCGCCACCTGGATGCCGACCAGACCGGCCGATGCCACGCCCAGCAGCAAGGTCGCCGCGGCGCCGTGGAACACCAGGGACGCCGCGCCCCGGTCCAGAAGCGCCCCAAACACCGGCGCGGCCACCGCAAAGCCCAGGTCCAGGCCCGAGTACACCGTGCCGTACACCCGCCCGGTCGCCCCGGGGGGCGCGGCGCGCTTGATCAGCATGTCGCGCGAGGGCCCGGCCAGGCCGGTGCCCAGGCCGGCCAACGCGGCCAGCGCCGCCGACGCCAGCCCAGGCACCACGCCCAGGCCGACCAGCATCAGCAAGCTGGCCGACCCGATCATGCACACGGCGATCACCCGCTCCAGCCGCTGGGCGCTGGCCACCAGAAAACCGCCCACCACCATGCCCAGGGCACCGCACAGCATGTACCCGGTCACCACCAGCGAGGTGGCCGACAAAGGCAGGCCGTACAGCTGCTGCAAGGCCGGGCTGGCAAAGCTCTGGATGGCGCTCAGCGCGCAGGTGGTCCAGAAGAAGAAGCTGAAGCACAGCCACACCGATGGCAGCCGCAGGAAGGCCAAGGGGTGCTCGACGGACGCGGCCACGCCGGGCCGGGCGGCCGATTCATGCGCCCATTGGCCCTGCCGGTCGTCGATGGCGTCGCGCTTCACCCACAACACCGCCAGCACCAGCACCGCCCAGGCCCCGGCACCGGCCGCCGCCACCCGCCACGACCCGGTGGCCGCCGTCAGCGTCGCCATGAACACCGGCGCTGCCGCCCAGCCCAGGTTGCCCGTGATGCCGTGCACCGAGAACGCGTGCCCGAGGCGCGGCTGCGACACGCGCTTGTTGAGGATCGTGAAGTCCACCGGGTGGAACGGCGAGTTGCCCAGGCCGGCCAGCCCCGCGGCCAGCATCAGGCCGCTGTAGCCCTGCGCGGTGGCGGCGGCCAGCGCCGCCAGCACGAAGCAGCCCAAGGCCGCGAACAGCACCGGCCGAGCGCCGACACGGTCGACCAGAAAGCCCGCCAGCGCCTGCCCGACCCCCGAGATCACGAAGAAGGTGCTGACCAGCAGCCCCAGCTCCGCATAGCTGAAGCCGAAGTCACGAATGAACAGCGGAAACAGCGGCGGCAGCAGCATGTGGAAAAAGTGCGAGGTGCCGTGGGCCAGGCCGATCAGGCCGATGGTGCGGGCGTCCTGGCGCAGTGGCACGGCGGTGGCGGCGGTGGCGCTGGCAGGGGCAGTGGTGGGCATGGCAAGGGCAGGCCGCGAGGCTTTGGTGGCGCAGGTCCACACTCTAGGCCGAGCCCCTTCGACGCGGTGGCGACAGTCCGTCAATTACTATCGAGAACATGCCAAGCACGCGCGCCCTGCCCCGCCGCCCTGTCGCCACTGCGCCGCGGTCCGACAACGCCCCGCCGGCGGCGGCGTCCCATGTGCTGCCGCCCGGCGTGCGCAGCAGCGTGCCGCCGGTCGATCCGCTGCGCTTCGCGCCCAGCGCCCAGCGCCCGGTGCGCGCCAAGTTCCGCAAGCTGGACGCCGACACCGCGATCCAGCCGCACAGCCACGCCTGGGCGCAGGTGGCGCTGTCGGCCACCGGCGTCATCCGGACCACCGCCGGGCGCAGCACCTACCTGGTGCCGCCGTCGCGGGCGCTGTGGATTCCGCCCGGCGTGGAGCACGTGGTCAACGTGGTGGAAACCGCCGAACTGCGCACGCTCTACATCCACCAGTCCGCCGACCGGCTGGGGCCGGACGTGCCCGAAGTCGACCAGGCCGCCTGGCGCGAATGCCGGGTGCTGGAGGTGTCCAACCTGCTGCGCGAACTGGTGCCGCTGCTGCCCAGCCAGCCCGACCCCGGCCCGCCCACCGACCGCGAGCGCCACGTCAGCGCGCTGATCCTGGACGAACTGCGGCGCGCGCGGCCGGTGCGCCTGGGCGTCGACCTGCCCACCGACAAGCGCCTGCGCAGCCTGTGCGAGGCGGTGCTGGACGACCCCGGCCACCTGGGCACGCTGGACGACCTGGCCGCCCACGCCGGCGCCAGCGCGCGCACGGTGGCTCGCCTGTTCCGCAGCGAGTTGGGCACAACCTTCGTGCAGTGGCGCCAGCAGGTGATGCTGGCGAAGGCGCTGACGCTGGCGGCGCGCGGCCGGCCGATGGGGGCCATCGCGGCCGAGCTCGGCTATGCCAATGCCAGCGCGTTTTCGGCGATGGTCACGCGGTCGGTCGGGATGCCGCCCAGCCGCTTCTTCGGTCAACAGGCTTGAGCATGGCCATGCGGCCCGCGCGCCCACGCGGCCGTTCGGCCTGGGCTACGATCCCGGCCCCGCTCCTGCTCCCCGTTTCCATGCTGCGCTTGCTTTGCTGCGCCGCCCCCGTCCTCCTTCGAACGAGTTCGCCATGAGCCAAGTGCTGTTCGACTACACCCAGCAAGACGCCAGCGGCGCCAGCTGCGTGGCCCACGCCTGGGCCAAGACCCCGGTGCCCCTGACCCCCGGCCAGCGCGCGGAGCAGAAGGCCCACGCCAAGGCCCTGCTGGCGCAGCACAACGCCGTGCTGGTCGCGCACTACTACGTCGACGGCGACCTGCAGGACCTGGCCCTGGAGACCGGCGGCTGCGTGGCCGATTCGCTGGAGATGGCGCGTTTTGGCCGCGACCACCCGGGCCAGACGCTGGTGGTCGCCGGCGTGCGGTTCATGGGCGAAAGCGCCAAGATCCTCAGCCCGGAAAAACGCGTGCTGATGCCCGACCTGGACGCCACCTGCTCGCTCGACCTGGGCTGCCCGCCCGACCAGTTCAGCGCCTTCTGCGACGCCCACCCCGACCGCACCGTGGTGGTCTATGCCAACACCAGCGCGGCGGTCAAGGCGCGCGCCGACTGGATGGTCACCAGCAGCTGCGCGTTGGCCATCGTCCAACACCTGAAGGACCAGGGCCAGAAGATCCTGTGGGCGCCAGACCGCCACCTCGGCCGTTACGTGCAGCAGGCCACCGGCGCGGACATGCTGCTGTGGAACGGCGCGTGCATCGTCCACGACGAGTTCAAGGGCGTCGAGCTGGAACTGCTGCGCGCCGAACACCCCGGCGCCAAGGTGCTGGTGCACCCCGAATCGCCCGACAGCGTGGTGCGCCAGGCCGACGTGGTGGGGTCGACCACCCAACTGCTGGACGCGGTGCGCCTGCTGGACGCGCCCGCCTTCATCGTGGCGACCGACAACGGCCTGATGCACCGCATGCGTCAACTCGCGCCGGGCAAGACGCTGATTGAAGCGCCCACCGCCGGCAACAGCGCCACCTGCAAAAGCTGCGCGCACTGCCCGTGGATGGCCATGAACGCCCTGCAAGGCGTGATCGACTGCCTGGCCCATGGCCGCGGCGAGATCACGGTGGACGAGCCGGTGCGCGCCCAGGCGCTCGGCTGCATCGACCGCATGCTCGACTTCGTGCGCCGCAACCCCTCGGCCACGAAGCCCGCGGGCCTGGTGCCGAACATCGGCGCCGCCTGATCCCGCGCCCCCACCCTCCCCTCGACCCGCCCCATGTTCGACTTCAACGAATCCCTGGACCAGGCCCGCGCGCGCAACATCCGCGACGCCCTGACCGAAGACATCGGCCGGCGCGACTGGACCGCCGAGCTGGTGCCGGCGGACCAGCGGGTGCAGGCGCGCGTGCTGGTGCGCGAAGACGCCGTGCTGTGCGGCCAGGCCTGGTTTGACGGCTGCCTGATGGCGCTCGACCCCACGGCCCGCGTGGACTGGCAGCACGCCGAAGGCGCCGCCATGGCCGCCAATGACACCGTTTGCGTGATCACCGCCAATGCCCGCGCGCTGTTGTCAGCCGAGCGTCCTTCGCTCAACTTCCTGCAGCTGCTGTCGGCCACGGCCACACTGACGCGGCGCCACGTCGACGCCATCGTCGGCGCCTCGCCCAACCCCCGCGGCTGCGCCATCCTGGACACGCGCAAGACCTTGCCCGGCCTGCGCCAGGCGCAGAAGTACGCGGTGCGCGTCGGCGGCGGGCAAAACCAGCGCCTGGCCCTGTGGCACGGCATCCTGATCAAAGAGAACCACATCGCCGCCGCCGGCGGCATCCCGCAGGTGCTGCAGCGCGCCGCCGCGTTGCAGTCGGGCGTCGACATCCAGATCGAGGTGGAAACCCTCGACCAACTGCGTGAAGCGCTCTCCTGCGGCGCCACCAGCGTGCTGCTCGACAACTTCGACCTCGCCCGCATGCGTGAGGCGGTGGCCGTGAACGCGGGTCGCGCACTGCTGGAGGTGTCTGGCAGCGTGCAGCTGGACCAGGTGCGCGACATCGCCGCCACCGGCGTCGACCGCATCTCCATCGGCCGGCTGACCAAAGACGTGAAGGCCTGCGACTACTCGATGCGGGTGACCGAGCGGCTGGGCTGAACGCGTCGCCGTGGCGTGGCAGGACCAACGTGGTTTGCCCCACGACATGACCCGAGCCGAAGGCCCGAAGTGAGGGGGCAAACGGGGCTGATTTCGGGCCTTGCGGCCGCCGGGCACGGCGGACACTGTCCCCTGGTCCAGCCCCCCGCAGGAAGCCCCGAATGCACCTCGACTTCAGCCTCGTCCACAACCACCACGAACGCGCCGTCTTCGAGGCCGTGGCCGACCTGGCGGCCACCCACCCGCACCTCAGCGACCAGAGCGACCTGCTCAGCGACGTCGCCTGCGTGGCCTTGAACCGCCTGCCGCCGCGCTACATCCGGCACGAAGTGGACTTCGCCTTCTACCTGACGGAGAAAGAGCGCAGCGAAGGCGACGCGGCCGTGGCCGACGCCGTTCGCTACGCGCTGGAATTCGTGCAGGCCCGCAAGGCCATGCGCGCGCGCAGCTGACCGCCGAGGCAAGCGGCCCCCGAACCTCGCGCCATCGCCATCCCCATCAGACGGCGCGGGCGGCCTGTGCTGCCACTGCATCGGGCGTTGGTGCCGCGCAGCACGGCAAGCTGACCGTGAACGTGCTGCCAGCGCCTGGCGTGCTGGCGACCCGGATGGCGCCCCCCATGCGCTCCACCAGCATGCGGGACACCGCCAGGCCCATGCCGGCGCCATCCACGTGGCTCGGCGCGCGGGCGCGCCACAAGGGCGCGAACAATGCCGACATCTCGGCGGGGCTGAGGCCCCGGCCTTCGTCGGTGATGCTCACCTCGACCTGGCCGGCGACCAGCACACACCCGATCACCACCAGGCCATTGCGCCGATTGAATTTGCACGCATTGCTCAGCAGGTTGCAAAACACCTGCTCCAGGCGATCGCGGTCCACGCGCACCCAGGCCTCGACGTCCGGCAGCGGGCCCAGCACCGTGCAGTCATGACGGGTGCGCAAAGGCTCGATCAAAGCCACGCTGGTGCTGAGCACGCAGTCGATGCGCACGGGCTCGTCCTTCCAGGCAAGGCTGCCGTCCTGGGCGCGCTGCAGGTCGAACACGCTCTCCACCATGTCCAGCAGCGCCAGCCCGCTGTTGGAAATCTGTCGCAGCCGCTGCAGGTCCTCGGGGTCCAGCCTGTGCGCCGAGCGACCCATCATCAGCTGCGAGAAACCGAGGATGGCGTTCAAGGGCGTGCGCAGCTCGTGGCTCAGGCGTGAGAGGAACTGCGCGCGGACGGCGTCGCACTCGCGAACCAACGCGGCCTCCAGCGCGTCCTGGGTGCGTTGCTGCTCGTCGCTGACGTCGCGGACCACGGCGGTGATCAGCGGGTCAGCCGCGTCGCTGCCATCGCGGCGCGCAAGACAAGTCGCCTCCAACAGGCGCCAACCCCGAGGCCCTTGGTTGACGCGGTAACGGCACACCACCACCTTGCCCGTCTCCACCGCCTCGCGCGTCATGGCACCGATCTTGGCCAGATCGTCACGGTGGTGGGCGTTGGCCAGGGCTTCGCGCGTGATGGGGCCGGCGAGCGGCAGGCCATAAAGGCGCCGCGCACGGTCATCGGCATGGAAGCGGTTCGACTCCACCGCCCAGTCGAACAGGCCCAACCCCGCGGCCTCGGCCGCCAGCTCCCATCGGCGATTTGCCGCGCCAAGTGCCGCCTGCTCCGCCACGATCTGGCGGTGGTCGCGCAGGTGCAGCAGCCAGCTTTTGCGCACCATCAGCGCCGCGCCGAGCGTGACCAGCAGGCCGATGCCCAGCACGGCCACCTTCAGCACCCGCGTGATGTCGCGCGACGCCTGACCGAGCGTGGCCGTGAAGTTGCGTTCCAGCTCCACCAGGCGCAAGTTGACCGTGTCGATGTCGCCGAGCAGCTGCGCGACGCGCACGTCCTGGCCCGGCGTGCCCCAGCGCAGCTTCAGCTCCGCGGCCAGGTCGCGCAGCTGGGCGATCAAGCGGTCCCCTTCCACCCAGACGGCCACCACCTCGCGCATGGGCGGCACGTGGCGAAAGTTGCGGTAGAGCCAGACGATCCGCGACACGTCGTCGACCGAGTTGCCGCCTTGCACCAAGCCGACCGTGATCTTGTCCATGGACCCGTCGGAGCGGTCCATTTCCAGGCGAGCGGTGCGGTCGCCCATCGGGGCGCTGAGTGCGGCCTCGAAGGCGTTGTAGGCCGATGGATTGCCCGTCGCCGCAAACAACCGCAACTGCGCCACCGCCTCGCTGCGGCCCTTGGACCACATCGACTCCCCGCCCACATACGCCCGGACCGCCGACGACATCTCAAAGCCCGCCACGCTGATCGCGATGATCAACACCGACGCCACCACGATGGGCGTCAGGATCCCGAGGTAAAGGATCCGGCGCGCCCTGGCCAAGGCGCCGGCCAGGTCAGGCGCCGCCACACCGCGCAAGCTCATTCGCCGGCTCCCACCGCGGGCAAAGACGCCACCCGCTCCCATGCGACTTGCGACGCGGAACCGCAAAAGATGTGAGTTCTGATCGATGTGATGGCCAACATGTTTCAATATGTTAGCTGAGGCCGGACGATCGGCCTAGTCGGTTTGGCCCACGGGTTGAGGTCGGCCGGGCGTGCGAGGCGAGTGGAGTCGGGCAAACGCGATGCGCGCCTCGGGAATCGGTCGCGCAGCGGATGAGCAGCGCTTCTCGCCCTTCTTCCCCTTGTGAACCGACCGCTGCACCATCGACCCAGCGACGCGCTTGCGGGCGATCATCGGGACGGCGGACGCCTGGCCGCACCGCACCTGGGCGGCGCGGTGTTCGGACCACGTCAGTGAGCAGTCTGCCCAGAATTGCCTGGCCACGGGCCCAAAGGGGCCATCACGGAACATCGGCTGGGCGACGTTGGTCCCTTTGCGGGCCCCGGGCCGCTGCCCGAGGCCAGACGCTTCGTTTGGCGATTCATGTGGGGCGGCAAAGCGCCGCGGCGCCATGCACAGCTGGTTCCGCGCATCCCCCCCCCCCAAGCCTGGTCACCGGAGCGGTGAGCGGCCATGCGGCGTCCAGAAACGACAAAGCCCCGTGGTGACGGGGCTTTGGCGCGGTTCAGTGAGACGGTAAGAGGCCACTTGAACCCAATCTTTGGCGGGCCGGAGGAATCAGGAAGAACGCTGGAAGCTCAGCAATGACGACACTCTCGGCTGAAGGGTTCGTTCGCTATGCCCCCAACTGTGCCCCCGCTTGATGACGCTTGAAGAGTCCCCCGCATGCCGCGACGGCGCTAGGTGGCCGGTACGGTTCTTGTGTTTGCCATCCACACCCGGGTAGTGTGTCGGGGGCAAAAGCGTAGAGCGTTACGGCTGGAAGCGACCGCCGATAGCATTCCGTTCGCCAAGAAGCGTGAAACTCCTGCCTCGACCCGTCGGCCCCCTTCGGGCAAGATCGTCTCTGGCTTAGCAGACGAACGCCAGGATTCGGTGGAAACGAATGCGAGCAGACTGAAAACGAGCCATGCACCGTTGATAAGCGAAGAGTCAGAGTGAGCACTGCCCACCCTGCTCTCAAATGCACGGAGTGCTCGACAGCGTAGCCTTCACACTCCACAACCCCAACGGGCGCCCCGAAGATTCGTCCGTCTCGAAGTCGAAATTATGCCGCGCAGGCCGAATGTTCAATCGCTCAATAGGCTGGTCTTTGCACCGCAATTCAGCACCTTAAGTTATGACGATTGTGCTTAGGCAGCCCGCAACTTAGAATTGCGCTATCCAGAGGGAGCAAATAGTGACGCTTGACACGTTAGATAAGTTGTCCACTGTTATTGAAGAGGCAAAAAGCCGCTCGGGCAACGAAGCCGAAACTCGGCACAAAATAATAGATTTCATTCTTCACGAAGTTCTTTCATGGCCCCGAAACAGGGTCAAGGTTGAAGAGTATATTTCCCCCGGATTTGCAGACTATGTATTGATCAAACAAGATGGCTCACACCTCTTATTTGTGGAAGCCAAGAAGGAAGGCATCTATTTTGAATTGCCAATCCCTCACGCGACCGCCGAGACATCCTGCTTCATCAGCATAAGAATGCTCTTGACGGATGGACCAATCAAGGCTGCAATGACGCAGGTACGTTCGTACTGCATCGACACTGGCTGCGAGTACGCCTGCATTACCAATGGGCACGAGTGGATATTTTTTAAGACATTCGACAAGGGCAAGCGATGGGAATCGCAAAATGCGTTCGTAGCGAGGAGCCTCACCTTCTTTCATAGCGAGTATACCAAGGCACGAAACTCGTTCTCCTACACAGCAATAGTCGATCATGCTTCATTGCCTGCGACTCTTAGTACCACCCTCCCAAAAGATCGAAGCATCTATTACCCGCGAGAGAAGATAAACTCGTACTCTCACCCAATCAAATCGAACTGGCTGGCCACTAAAATCAGGCCCGCCGTGAACTACTATTTTGGAATAATTAGTGATCAAGACAGCGATTTCATGGAGCGCTGCTATGTTTCACAACGAGAGTATCAAGATACAACCGACGGCATGCGCTCGTTGATTCATGATTCGATCTCGCCGTATTTTGAAGGATACGGCGTTCAGCAACTCGACGACACCGGTAAGGGCGGTCGCCTAGGTGGCCGACTTACGAAGAATATAAAGAATAACGTTAAAGGTGAGGTACTCGTACTTTTTGGAGGAAAAGGCGCGGGAAAGTCAACGTTTATCAAACGTCTTCTCCACCACAATCCACCTCGCTGGCTTCTCGAAAATGCGCGTATTTGCATAATCGATCTTCTAAACGTCCCTGAAGATACAGGCGTGATCCGCGATACAACATGGACGCGCTTGGTCACTGCTCTAGACAGCGAAGGCCTGCTAGAGGGATCACGAGATCAGCTCACGAGCAGCCTGTTTAACGACCGGTTTCAGGTCGCAGAAAAGCAGGATCTAGCCGGCCTAAGCCAAGCTTCCGAGGCGTACAACACCAGACTCAACACGCTGGTGGCAACATGGAAGGATGATCGTGTCTATTGCGCGCAGCGCTTGGTGGCCAACTGGAAAGCCAAAGGACGCGGCGCAATTGTCGTGGTCGACAATACCGATCAATACCTATCCAAAGTTCAGGATTTTTGCTTCACTCTTTCGCAAGAGATCGCGAACACTCTAGGATGTGTAGTTCTCATCTCGATGCGTGAAGAGCGCTTTTACGACTCAAAGATTCATGGCGTTCTGGACGCCTATCAGAACTCAGGATTTCACATCAGCTCGCCGCGCCCAGCAGAAGTGTTTCGCAAGCGACTGGATTACTCGGTCCGCTTGTTGAACGATACAAGTCTTCCCGCTCCACTACTGGCGGACTTTGATTCAAAGGTCGCGGAGGCCACTTCAACATACTTTTCCATACTAGCCAGGGAGTTTTCGAATGACTCTTCTCCGCTAAACGGCTTCCTTACGGCCTGCGCACATGGCGACATAAGACTGTCGCTGGATCTATTTCGAGCATTCCTTCTATCTGGCTATACGAACGTCGATGAAATGATCGCGAATCGGCATTGGAATTTCCAAACCCACCAGGTAATCAAGCCGGTGATGATTCCTGATCGATATTTTTACGACGAATCCCTGAGCAGAATTCCGAATATATATCAACTTCGAACGACCAGGCAGTCATCTCATTTTACAGCACTTCGCATTCTTCGTAAGCTAAGCAAGGGACTCGATAAAGGCACACCTTCGTACTTTGACATCGCCGAATTGAGAGCGTACTTCGCCGAAACCTTTGGCATGCTTGACGACTTTGAAAAAAACACGGACAGCTTGCTCAAGCACGGATTCATAGAAGCAAATAATCGGCTGGATGAGTATTCAAGTTCCGTTGACAGCATAAAAATTACTCGATACGGAACCTACATGATCGAGGAACTCGCATGGAATTTCACCTATCTCGATCTGGTCTGCACCGACTGCGGATTATATGATGAACTGGTGAGCAACTACCTAACCGAGGCCGCAAAGGAAGAGTACTCCTTGTTCTTGAAAGGCGAACGCGTCCAAAGGGTCCAAGTCCGACTTGCGCGCGTTGAAGAATTCATAAAGTATTTGGAGAAGGACGAGAGTCGTGAGCGCGAACTTTATTCACTGGGCATGCCGCCCGAGGAAATGTTCACGGCGAAGATTAGGGCAACATTCGACGGTGAGAAGAGTCGCGTTCTGCGAAGCGCAAAGCGACAAACATCGCGTCGTGGAAGCTAGTAGCGGCCTCGGTCTAGACCTGAAGTTGGCAGGAAGACAGAGCGTGAGCGGGAGATGCCCGATATTCATGATACGGCTCGGGCATGCCCGCCGTCGTGCGGTTAATCGCGCCACATTGTTCGCCAGACTTGGTGCTGTACAAGAAATCCCCCCAAAAAAGCCATGATTTCGGGGTGACACAGCCGCCGTCCGGTCGCAGACTGGCGTTTCTCCCCGGGGCCCCCGTCCCCTTGCCCATCGCGGGCTCAACCACGGGAACTCGCCGATGTCGGCCGTCGCAGTCGTTACCTGCACCGCGTGATGTCCCACTTCGAGCGGGGACGAATTGCTTCGCTTGACGGAGCGTTTGATCGGCGGGATCTGCCCGCATTGCAGCCGAGGTCTGCCTCGGCATGTCTGGCTGGCCCATCGAGGCCAGCGTGCTCCGGCGATCTGCTCGCCGATGCCGTGCTCTGCGCCGTCGCTTTCGTGATGGGCAACGAGCACGGCTGAGACGCCTGCGTCGTCACTGGAAGCTTGCTGACAGTGACGACGCTGCCAAGTCCTTGAGTGTGACCTGCCCCCATCCGCCGTACCAGTGATTCGGTAGGAGTCCTGTGGTTGAAGGTTACTGGATCTCGTTGCTTGCAGGGGTCAGGTGCCGAGCAGCATCGCCGGCATGCCGGCGATGCTGCTCGGCGAAGCGCGCTGGTGGTATCCGTCCGATGCTGCTGTGCGGTCGGACCTCGTTGTAGTCCCGGCGCCACTTGGCAATCTCGGTCCGCGCCTGGTGCAATGTCTCGAACCAGTGCTCGTTCAGACACTCGTCCCGGAACCTGCCGTTGAAGCTCTCGATGTAGCCGTTTTGCATGGGTCGCCCCGGTTCGATAAGGATGTGCCGGATGCCATGACCCTGCGCCCAGGCGATGAACGCTCTGCTAGTGAACTCGGGGCCGTTGTCTGTCCGAACGGCAGCCGGGTAGCCGCGGAACAGCGCTGCCTGATCCAGCAAACGCGTCACGTACTGGCCGCTGATACCGTAGTCCACCGCAATGTCCACGGCCTCGTGGCTGAAGTCGTCGGCCACGGTCAGGCACTTCAGGCGCCTGCCATTGGCCAGGCTGTCGCTGACGAAATCCATGCTCCACACCTCGTTGACCTTGGTGGCAATGTTCAGCGGTGTGCGCTCGGCTGGCGGCCTGCGCACCTTCTTGCGCTTACGCACGGCCAGGTTGGCGTCGCTGTACAGCCGGTACACCCGTTTGTGATTGACCCCTGGGAAGTCCAGGCGCAGCAGGTCGTGCACGCGCCTGTAGCCGAAGCGGCGGCGCGCATGGGCGATCTCGACGATCCTCGTCTTCAGCGCCTCGGTCTGCGCGCTGGCCACCGGTGCGTTGCGATCGCTGTCTCGGCTCAGCCCCACAAGCCAGCAGGCGCGCCGCTCGGACATCTGATGCTGGCTGATCAGCCGCCCGATGGCTTCCCGCTTGACCTGTGGGGCTAGCGCTTTACCCCGAGAACGCTCTTGAGCGCATGCATGTCCAGGTGCGCCTCGGCCAGCAGGCTCTTGAGCTTGGCGTTCTCCGCCTCCAGCTCGCGCAGCCGCCTGGCGTCCGACGCCTCCATGCCGCCGAACTTGGCGCGCCACTTGTAAAACGTCGCGTCCGAGAACCCGCCATTGCGGCAGATCTCCGCCACGGCCAAGCCGGCCTCCGCCTGCTTGAGGAACCCGATGATCTGTTCCTCGGTGAACTTGCTCTTCCTCATGTCCGCCATTCTCCTGGTTGGCGGACTCCTGCTACTTCAGGTTGGTACGGCTGGAGGGGGGCAGGTCAAGTGGACTGCGGAAAGCGGTCGCTGCCGGCAGTGACGCGTCGAAGTGACGCGCACTTCGCGGCTCGACCGCGTGGATTCAGGCCCGGTGCGGCCTGGTGCTCAGGGCTTCGATGCCCTTGGCTTGCGGTGCGGCGATGACCCGCATCCGTTTCCCGTGCTGTGCCGATTGGGCCGGCCGGCTGATCCCCGTCATCGGATCAGCCCAGACGTGTGCGATGCACACCCCTTGGACCCAGGGTCACTGGTCCCCGCGTGTGATGTGCCTATAGGCACGACGCGCGGTGCCAAGAGGCGGTGCAATGCCGGCGAGCTGTAAAGACTTTTGCACACAACGGGAGTGGTGTCCCGCGTCCCTCGTGATTCTCGGACCGCCGCGGCGGTCGGGATGGACAGAAACACTTACCTGAGCGCTTCACACCACACGGATTTCGGATCGACCAATCAACGGATCGGGAAAGGAGCCGCCGCCATGCGGGACCTCAATCACGACTTCAAGCAGTTGGGCCAGCGCAATCGCGATGGCTCGTTCCAGACGCAGCATGACCGGGAGAGCATCCTGGCGCTGGTGGCGAACCAGTTGGCCGAGGGCGGGTTCAAGCACCTGCGGGCGCAGGGGATGCGGACTAAGCATGTCGAGCACCTGGTGCAGCGATGGCATGCGGAGGGGATCTCGGTGGGGACGTTCAAGAACCGGATGAGCGCGCTGCGCTGGCTGGCCGAGAAGATCGACAAGCAGAACATCGTGGCGCGGGACAACGCGGCCGATGGGATCGCGGATCGGCGGCACGTGACCAACGAGAGCAAGGCGACGGTGCTCGATGGCGACAAGCTGGCGAACGTGTCGGACCCGTACACGGCGATGTCGCTGCGGCTGCAGGCGGCGTTCGGGCTGCGGCGGGAGGAGAGCATCAAGTTCCGGCCGGAGTGGGCGGACCGTGGGGACCACCTGGCGCTGAAGGCAAGCTGGACCAAGGGCGGCAAGGAGCGGGAGGTGCCGATCACCAATGAGACGCAGCGAGACGTCTTGAGACAAGCGAAGGCGCTGGCCGGGGACGGCAGCTTGATCCCAGTGGACATGTCGTACGTCGACCAGCTCAATCGCTTCAAGGCCCAGACGGCGCGGGCCGGCATCGACCATGTACACGGGCTGCGGCACGCCTATGCGCAGGCCCGCTATGAGGAACTCACAGGGTGGAAGGCGCCGGCGGCCAGTGGTCCGAGCTCGAAGCAGCTGAGCCCCGAGCAGAAGGCCGTGGATCGGGAAGTGAGGCTGACCATCTCGCGCGAGCTCGGCCACGAGCGGGAGCAGATCACGGCGGTGTACTTAGGCCGGTAGGCGGCCATCCGTCTGATGCAGCCGTCGGCAGCTCAGGCCGCCACCTTGCGCCGCGCTTGGGCTGCCTGCCGGAACGGGATGACCTGGCCGGTGCGCTGCACGGCATCGAGGTAGTCCGCCCACGCGTTCATCATCTCCCGCCGCTCTTCGATGTACTCGGCGTGGTTGTAGGCGGCCCGTGTGCGGTTGTTGTCGATGTGGGACAACTGGGTCTCGATGATCTGGTCACGAAAGCCCATCTCGTTGAGCGCGGTCGACGCGATCCCGCGGACGCCGTGGCCGGTCTGCCGGCCTTCGTAGCCCATGATCTTCAAGGCCTTGAGCAGCGTGTTGTTCGACATCGGCTTGTCGTGGTCCCGCTCGCCCGGAAACAGGCGCACGGTGCCGCGCTTCCACTCGTCGCCACGGGCCGTCTGCAGCAGGCGCAGCACTTCCATCGCCTGCGGTGCCAAGGGGACCAGGTGCGGGCGTCGCTTGCCCCGGCGTCCCATGCGTCCCACGCGGTCGGCAGGGATCGTCCACTCCGCGGTGTTCATGTCGAACTCCTGCCACTGCGCCTCGATCAGCTCCGATGTCCGCACGAAGGTCAGCGACATCAGCTTGAGCGCCAGGCGGGTGAACACCGCGCCGGGGTAGGCATTGATCTGCCGCATCAGGTCGGGCAGCTCGGCCGCGCCGACCCGTGCAAAGTTCTTGACGTCGCGCGGCTTCAGAAAGTCGGCCGGCTTCAGGTCTGCCACGGGGTTGCGTGGCGCCAGCTCGTGGGCCACGGCCCAGCGCGTCACCTGGCCGCTCGTCTGCAGCACACGGCGCGACAGCTCGGCCGCGCCGCGTTCCTCGATCTTCTTGGCCATGCGCACGAAGTGCAGCGCCGTCAGCTCGGCCACGGGCTTGCGGCCGATCACCGGGAAGGCGTCGGCCTCGAGCCGGCACATCACGTAGTCGGCGTAGCGCTCGGTCTTGTCGATCTTCCAGTCGGCCCACCACAGCCTGGCGACGGGCTCGAAGGCGGTTTCACGCGACACGAGCCGGGCGAACTTGGCATCCTTGCGCGCTTCGTTCGGATCGGTGCCGGCCGCGAGTTGCGCCTTGGCCTTGGCATGCGCCTGGCGGGCTTCGGCCAGACTGACGGCGGGGTAGTGGCCCAGGGCCAGCCGCTTCTCCTTGCCGTCGAAGCGGTACTTCCATCGCCACAGCTTCGAGCCCGAAACGTTCCGTGCCCCCGGGGGCACGACTTCGAGATAGAGGCCACCCATGTCCGCAAGACGGATGCGGGGGCGATCCGCAGGGCACTTGGCGTTGCGGCAGCCGGTGTCGGTGAGGGGCATGGTCGATCTCCCCGGTTCGAGGCGGCCGCGAGCTGTGCCCCCAGCCCCTTTCGTTCCGTGCCCCCAACCACGCTCCCAGGGGCGGTGAGATGACAAGAGACGCTATGAGACGTCCAGAAACGACAAAGCCCCGTGGTGACGGGGCTTCAGCGCGGTTCAGTGAGGCGACAAGAGACCTCTTGAACCTGGTCTTTGGCGGAGCCGGAGACTGTCAAGCCCCGCGCCGTTGCTTGCTCTCCGAGCAGGTGCCCGTACTGTCCGCCGTGCTGTCCGCCGTGTACCAGGTGGCAGCTAGCGGCCGTCGCTCGACCAGAGAATCCGCGATCAGAACAGCAGTCGGTAAGTGGCACCACGGTTGTCCTTGCAAACCCCATGACCGTCCACGCCACTGAGCGCAACGTTGGTGATGTATTCGCAGTCGAAGGTCACGCCGCTTGGGCAAATTGCAATGGCAATCCCCTTCTGCGACTTGTCCACCGTTGAAACCGAATGGAGCGAGCTGAACAAGGTGCCCCACGGCCCCGCGGCCGCACCAACTCCAACACCGATGCTCCCACCAGTGACGGTTCTGTACTCGCCCACGCATTCTTCGGCTTCGCGCTTGATCGTTGTTGGGCCGTAGGCCTGCCCCTTCCAGAGGAACGAGCCGGCAAGCACTTTGCCTGTCGACATATCGAACAACTTGCTTTGAATCTCGCGTGTCGCGCAGGCCGACAGCAGGATCATCGCCAGCAGCGCGGCGGTCAATTGGAGAGCCCGGTGAGTTCGCTTGGTTGGTGTCATGTGTGCCTGTCATCGAGGTTGGCGAGCGCCTTGCGGTGCCGATATCCACCCAGTATTGCCCGCCTAGCCTGCCCGGTCATCCTCAGATTGACCACCACGCTCGGCACGCCGCGCCTCGCGCAACATGAACGCCGTGGTGACCTCGCCAGCCGTGGCCTTGGCCGTCGCCACCGCCGTCTCGAAGTGGTCGGCGGGCATCGCGGCGAGCTGCTGGTAGCGGCTGGATTCGTCGCGGGTCAGTCCCATCTGCGCCAAGGTGGGCGGCGAATCAGTCGCATCGTTCGACCTATTTGCGCTGCGGCGTCCAGCCGGGGCCAGCTCGGTGACGGCCAGCAACTCCCCGCACCGCCGCTCAGCGCCGCTCAGGCGCCCTCGCCCGGCGTGGCCTGCACTCCAGCTCGAGCAACGCGTCCACCTCGGGCTGGGTCAGCGCCAGCGACTCGACGCACGCGCGCAGCAGCTCGTGCAACGTGACATGGCAGGGCGGGATGCCCGCGGCGGCCCGGCGGTCTTCGGCGGTCTCGGTGCCGGCCTCGATGCGTTGCATCCAGGCCCGGGCCGCGACCAGGTAGCGGCATTGGCCATCGGCATCGAACAAGGGACCACCGACCGGCAGCAAGCCCTCGAGCGCGTCATAGAGCGCTGAAACCACGGCGGCGAAGCGGCGATCAGCCTCGGTCGGGTCGACCTGTTGCGGCCGCAGCTCAAGCGCCAGCACGCGCGACCGAAGGGCGGTGCCTGCCTTCGTCCCTTCAGACCTTGCCACTTCGCGCCTCCAAGGCCGCGATGCGCGCGGCCAAATCGTCAGTTTCGATCAGCTTCGCCAGCGCGCTCAGGCCGGCCAGGATGTTGGCGGCCTGGCCGGGCGCCACGACCCCAGCACCGGCGGCCGCCAGCACCGCACGGCCCTGCTCCGTCAGCGTTCCTTCGGGGAGGTGAATTGGCACTGCCTGCTCGGCGGCTTTGATCGTCGGCACGGCACGCTCCAGCAGAAGCCGGGCGGCCCCGGTGTCGCCGGCCTTCGCCTGCGCGACCAGCTTCTCGATGATGTCGGGCATGTGCTTGGCGATGCTGGCGCGCAGCTTCGCCACCTCGCCGGCGCCCTTCGCCCGCCCCTTCGGATTCCCGGACTGGCCCGGCTTCCACACGCCCGGCTTGGTCTGTTGGCTCACCTGCTTTCGTCCTGCTCAATCAGGGTGGGACTGGGATGCACGTGGCGCGGCTGGCTCAGTGCTGTACCGCACCAGGGCCCCGACCGCGTGCCAGGGCCTCCAGGCGGTCCTCGGCCTGGGCGAGCTCCTGCCGTGCGTTCTCCACCGCCAGCTCATTGAACGCGCTGAGGATGGCCTGCTCGTCATGGAGGGGCGGGTGCACATGGTTCGCGTGCAACTCCGCGACCATCATCCGACCGATGGCGTCGAGATGGGAAAGCGCCGGGTCCGCCTCCGCCATGACGGCGTTGATGTTGTAGCCGGCAAAAGCGCCCGCGTGCTGGTCGCGGCTGTCGGCCACGCCGCCACCCGTGCCAGGCTGGGCTGGCGCCCCGTTGGTGGTGGTGGCCGCCGGTGCAGGCTTGCCCACCAGCGCGGCGGCGGCGGCCTTCAGCGCGTCGAGGCCGTCGCGGCCGCCCACCAGGGCGAACAGATGCCCGGAGTCGAGCGAGCGCAACAAGGCTGCGACCTCGGACGCGACGCGGAGATCGTCGCCGGTGGGCTGGGCCATGTTCGCCGTGGGCGGGAACTTCGTGCGGCGGTCGACCGGCGCCGGGCGGCCCTGCTGGTCGTTGGTGGCGGGATTGACGGTGAACTTCGACATGGGTCTTCTCCGGTGGTGCGGTGATCGTGGCGCGCTCAGACCTTCAAGGTCTTCACCATCAGGGCATCGATGGCTGGCTTGGCGTTCTCGAAGCCCTTGGCGAGGAAGAGCTTCTCGGCGCTGGCGCGCCGGAATTGCTGGGGGTTCTCGGGGTCGTGAACGGGCAACGCGTATTCGGCGGTGTAGCCGGCGGTCCCGACCAGCTTGGTCCCCTCCTGCCGCAACATGTTGAAGCGGGAGTTGATGAGCGTGCCGGTGTCGATGGGCGTCAGCACGCTGGCCTCGCTCGATCCCAGCACCAGCGCACCGAGCACGGCCCGAGCGCCGCGCCGCTCTACCTCGTTGATGAACTCGGGCAACTTGTTGATGATCCGGACCTTCTGGACCTTCACGCCGTTGTAGCTGGATGCCATGGTTCCTCCTTTGGCGCTGAGGTTCTACTGGTTCAGCCTGCGGGGTTGGTGGTGGCCGACTCCTTCGAGGCTCGCGGCTTCCGTGTGGCCAGCGCCCGAAGCTGCTCGTTCTCGGCGGTGAGACGCGCGTTCTCCGCCCGGATCCTCACCAGCTCGTCGGCCATTGCGTCACGCGGCTTCGGCGGGGTAACGCGCGGGGTGCCGTCCATGAAGACAGTGGCCTGGGCGTTCGCAGGTGCTGGCCTGACTTTGCCGACGGCCCAGTGCGGCGTGGGCTGCGGCAGGTCGACGAAGTCGCCAACGGATGCGCCGGCTGGCCAGGGCGCGCGGAGGTGCGTGATCTCGAACAGCATGGTGTGGTTCTCCTGGTGGTGGGTGGTGGGTGGTGGGTGGTGGGTGGTGGTGGCATCACGCGCTGGCGCGCAGCGCTTCCAGCGCCAGCGCTCGGGGGTCGGGCATGTTGGCCTGGCGGCCGGCCTTGCCGCAGGCGGCGAGGTAGGCGCTGAGGTGCTCGAGGTACGCCGCCAGCGCGATCTGGTGCTGCAATTCGCTGGCGTCTGCCTGGGCCTCTGCGAGTGCTTTGTGGGCGGCCTGCTGGCTGACCTTCGCCGCTTGCAGTGCGGCCCGTGCCGCTGCGAGCTCCTGCTCGGCGCCGACCTTGGACTCGGCCAACGTGTCGATGCGGTCTCGATTTGGGCCGGGCAAAGCGCCCGTGTCCGCGCCCGCCTTCACGGCCGCCAGCAGCAGGCCGGCAGCCTGGGCCTTGCTGGCCTCGAAGGCCCGCTCCTCGACTTCGATCATGCTGGTGATCGTGGCCACAACGCGCTCAGCATCGGTCACTGCGCCCGCGGCGGACTCGACCATGCTGGTGGCAACGCTCACGCGCTGCTCGGCGTCAGCGATGCGGCGCTCAGCGCCCAGCATCCGCTCCAGTCGCTCAATCTCAGGCCGCAACGCGCCCGCGCTTTGCATGGCGCGGTTCAGCATCTGGCGCGCGTGGCTTTCGGCCCCGGCCGCAGCCGACAGGGCGTCATGGGCGAGGGCGTCATGGCTGTGGGCCGGCTTGATGGTGAGCTTGGCCTGCTGGTGGGCGGCTTGGGCCTGCTCGTGCTGGCGCCGCAGCGCGTCGAGATCGAGGCGCCGCAGGTCGTCGTTCAACTTGGCCAGGCGCGCCTGCAGCTCTTGCTCAGTGGTTGGCATCGGGAGTCCCGAGTGGTGGTTGCAATGCCGACATCGTCACGGTGTCGCCTGCCAGTTCGGGGGGGTTTTTGGCAGAACTTCGTGGTCCTGCCTGAAGAGCCGCCGTGATGGCTCGATAGGCGCTTCGCTCGGACAGCCCGCGCGACACCAGCCGGTCACGGATCGCCCAGCGCTCGACGCTCGCCTCCAGCAGCCTCATGGCCAGGCGACAGGCGATCACTCGCTCAAGCTCGGCGCGCGCGGCCGCGGTACCCACCTCGCCGAGGATGCAGCGGGCGCCGTCATCACCCGCGGCATCGAGCAGGCGCTCCAGTGCTGCCCGCATCTGGTCGTCGGCCCAGCTCATCGCGACGCGTCCGACTGGTGCCCCTCGCTTGCCTGGCGGCGGGCGTGGCCGGGCCACCGTGCGCGGCCGGCACCAGCCCGCACGCCGTTGGCTTGGCGGACACGGGTTCCCCTCATCGCCGCGCCGTTGCTGGCCCGCCGGGCGGTGGGCTGGGCATTCCGCCTCGCCGTCCACCACCGGCCTGCGCGTGGTTCACGCGAGCGCTTCATCAGTCGTGGTCCTCACGAACCGCCGCAATGATCCGAAGCTTCTTGCTCATGGTGCGAGCCGACCGCGGAGGCCTCGGCAGGACTTGGCGCGCCCGCCTTGCTGCCTCGCGCTCCTGCCACTCCTCGCTCTCATCGACGCGAATGGTGGTGCAGCGGATGACACCGACGTCGGCCACGATGCGGCGTGGGCGGGTCTGCCGAAGCGCGACGAGCTCGGACTCGGTCAGCCGGCTCGACCGGTCGAACTTCCAGGCGAGGGGCCGCTTCCATGTGCCCAAGTCGAACACCGTGCTGGGAGATCTGGTGCGCGGTGGCGCGCGCATCGCGGCCGGGACGATCAGGTGCACGAAGGGCGCCTCGTCGTCTTCGATGTCGTCGTCGCCCACGCTTCGCTCGGGACTGGCTGCCTCAGAATTGCCCGCGGACATTCGTCGTGCCCAGCGCGCCCCAGACAGGGCCCTCTCGCTCACGAATCTGCCGCGCGACCTCGGCGATCACGATCTCTGGCTTGCCGTCAGAGCCCATCCGCTGGGTCACGCTTGCGGCCGCGAACTGGTTGATGACGCGAAGTTCGACGGTGGTAGTTCCCCCGCCCACCTTGTCCGCTGATGTCACCCTGCCCGAGGCGGTCGGAAGCATGAACTGGGCTCCGGTGCTGGCCGTGAACATCTCGGGCTGACCGGTCTCGTTCACCCGATACAAGCTGCCCGCACTCACCGGTCCACCGTACTGGCGGCCGCCGCCGTAGCTCACGCTGCTGATGGTCGACAGCAGGCTGCCACCCGCGGCGAACACCGCCGCGTAGTTCGCCAGCTTCTGCGGCAGCGTGATCGCCGTCGGGTCGTCCATGGCCTTCAGGGCGGCGCTGTAGAGGGCCATGGTGCCGCTGGCAATGGCGAAGCCCTTAGACACGGCGAACAGTGCGCGGTAGGTGCTCGACATCTCGCCGGCGTGCTGCTGTGCGAGGGATGCGGCCTCGCCGAAGAACGCGCCGACACCGGCGACAAGCCGCTCCTGCACCCCCTCCTCGGCCGACACACGCTGATCCGTGATGGCCAGCAGCTTCACCGCCAGCGCCTGGGCATTCGACAGCACGGTGGCGTCGTACTCTTCCTGCGACAGCAGTTCCGCCTCGCGCTCGAGCGCCAACTGCTCCGCGCGCCGCGCGTAGTAGAACGCCACCTCGGCTGCCGGGTCGCCCAGCGCCGACACCCGGTCAGCCATGGCGCCCTCGCTCGCGCGCTGGATCTCATCGGCGCGGCGCTTCTCGTCGGCGAGCGCCTTCAGCCTGGCCGCCTCCTCCTCCTTGCCACCTTGCTCAATGGCTGACCGGATGTCCTCAGCGTTGCGGAGCACGATGTCGCGGCGCTCCTTGGCGGCGTTGGTCTCAATGAAGTTGATCGCCTTCGCCGCATCGGCCGCGTTGATCTTCTTCTCGTTGAGCAACTGCTCGTTGTGCCGCAGCGCTTCGCGCTCGGCTGCGTCGACACGCTCGATGCCATCAAGGCTGGCCTTCTCCAGGCCAGCGAGATAGGCCTTCGCGTCGAACTTTTCGCCCTTGTTGGGTTTGCCCGGCTTAGGCGGCGGAGGCGGCGGACCGGCGTCGTCGATTGATGCTACGGGTCGGCCGCGCCTGGCAAGTTCGGTCGGATCGCCCTGTCCAGCCAGCTTCCCCATTGCACCGGAGATGTCGCGAGCAATCTGCACCAGGGTGGCGCGGCGCTGGCGAAGCTCTGCGAGTTGGTCCGGCGATGCCATCGGGAAGCTGGTCCGGGACAGCTCGCGGTCGATGT
Organism: Hydrogenophaga intermedia; assembly: GCA_943370175.1. Classification (GTDB taxonomy): domain Bacteria; phylum Pseudomonadota; class Gammaproteobacteria; order Burkholderiales; family Burkholderiaceae_C; genus Ideonella_A; species Ideonella_A intermedia_A. Next base: position 105,485 of record CALRPU020000007.1, read on the forward strand.
CGGCCATCTCGCGCTGGGCATCAGCAAGTTGGGCGACCAGGTCGCTGCCGGCGCGGCCCCCCGTCTTTTTCAGGGCTGCAGCGATCCGGTTGGCCGCTTGCTCCGACATCGTCGCCGCGTCCTTCGCTTCGCCGGCCACCTTGTCCCAGTTCAGTGCCAGCAGCGCCAGCCCGGTGATGGCAACGCCGATGGGCCCGCCCAGGGCGGTGAGAACGCCCATGAACCCGCGGGCCGCAATGGTCAAGCCACCGATGGCCGTGGCCGCCGCATAAGCCTGGGTGATCGCAGCGCCCATGGCCACCACCAGGCGCCCGGCCACCGCGCCAGCGAGCGACACCACGGCGAGCTCGGCCGCGGTGATGAATGGCTTCAGCTTGTCGAAATACTGGGTGAGCCCGCCCTCCTTCACCGACGCCGTCAGCTCGGTGACCGCTTCCGTTGCCTTGCGCACGCCGGCCGCGATGGCGTCGCCCACGCCGGCCTGCGACACGCTGCGGTAGAAGGCTTCGAGCGAGTCCTGCAGGTTGCTGATGTCCCCGTCGAGCGTCTTCATCCGCTCCGACATGGCGCCGGCGAAGTCGGTCTCGCCGATCGTCACGAGGTAGTCGGTGATCTCGCGCGCGCTGTTGCCGATGGTGGTGGTGGTGCCACGGAAGGTGAGTGCGACCTTGTCGCCTTCCTTGCTGGCCTTGATGCCGAACTCCTTCAGGCGCTCGAACTCGCCGGTCGACGCGTCGGCCACCGCTTCGATCATCTGCTCCAGGTCTTTGCCCATCGCCGACGCGGTGTTGCCGAAGCTGGTCATCGCGCGCTCGCTCGGATCCAGGCCCAGGGCCTTGAGCTTGACGAAGCCGCGCACCGATTGCTCAAGGCTGTACGGGGTCTGCGCGGCGAACTTCTCCAGCTTCGACCACGCCACGGCCGCCTGATCGGCGCCGCCTGTCATGGTCTTCAGCGAGGCGAAGAGCACATCGAACTGCCGCTGTGCGCCGATGACCTTCGAGACCAGGCCCTCGATGGCAATGCCCGTCAAAGCCGCGCTGATGGCCGCCGCCACGGCCGTGAACTTCGTCTGCAGCCGGTCCGCGTAGCCGCCGATGGTCTGCAGCCTGCGGTCGACGTCGCGCTGAGCATTGACAAGATTGCGCGTGTCGATGCCGACTTCGTATTCGATCTGGCCGACGTTCTGCATGTGTGCCTGGCTCTCTCGGTGTGTGGCTCTTCGAGTCGTCTGTGAGGTTTCAGGCGTTCGCCTTGCGCGCGCGCCGTCCCGCCGCCCGGGTACGGTTGTGGCCCGGCGCTGACGGCTTGAACCCCTCGGCCTGCAGCGAATGAACAGCGCCAGCCTCGGCGATCCGCAGCGACGGCGTGTCGCTTTCAACGTGGATCCGAATCTCAGGCTGCACCAGGTCAAGCCCACGCGTCACACGAAGCTCGCCGAGGATCACAGCGGGCACGACGATCTCGGTTCCGCCGGCCGTGACGATGACCACGTGCACCGCGCGCGCGCCGCCGTCACCCAATTGAATGCGCGCGGTTTCTCCCTTGGGGCAGCTGATGAAGCTGCGAACGGTCGTGCCGGATTGCACTGCTTTGGTCTTGGGCTTGCTCATCGTTGGGCCTTGGTGCGAATGGTTGGAAGGGGCCGAGCCTCGGTCAACTTCCGGCCTGTTCGCCGGCCGGTCGGTCGAAGTCAGGCGCGTTCGGCGCTGGCGCTGGGCCCGCACCGGAGTTCGCAAAGGCTTCCCGCCGGCGGCGGACGTGGTAGCTGGTCAACACGGCATCGGCCGCCACGCTGAGGCCGGAGGAGGTGGCGCCGTCGGCGTTGGCCCAGGTGGTGACCTTGGCGCGGCCGGTGATGGCGACAGCATCGCCTTTGCCCAGCTCCGCGAGCTGGTCCGCCACGCTGCCGAAGGCGATCACCGACACGGTGACCCGCTCGTCACCGTTGTGGGCAGAGACCCGCGCGACGATGAAGCGTTTGCCGTTGGAGCCGATGCGGCTGTCGGGGTCGGCAGTCAGTTTGCCGGTGACCAATGCGGTGATGCTCATGGAGGTTGGGTTCTCGTTCGTGGGTTGGCTCAGTTCGTGGCGGAGCACGTGGGGGACACGGGCGGGGCCACCAGCGCGAAGCGCGCAGGCGCTTGGGTGTGGGCAGACGGTGCGTCCGCCAGGCCATGCCCGCATAGGACGAAGGGCGGCGAAGTGGCAGGCACCATCACCCACCCGCCTGGCAGCGATGGCTTACCCAATTCATCACCACCACCTGGTGGTTCTCTGAGAGCCGATCGAAGATTCGGTCGCCCAGCAGTTCGGCGAGCTGCACCAGGTTCAGGTTCGACGCCATCAGGGTCGGGCGCCGGTTCGCATAGCGCCGGTCGATGACTTCGAACAGGATCCGCAGCTCCGACTCGGTCGGCACCGTCAGGCCGATCTCATCGATGGCGAGCAACGCGACACCACCCAGCTCATCGAGCACGTCCTCCTCGGTCTGCTGCGAATTGCCCCAGGTGGAGCGAACACGGCGGATCAGCGCCGGGCCGCTCAGCAGCAGTGCATTCCGGTCGTGGTGTTCGATGACATGCCGCACGATGGCCGAGATCAGGTGCGTCTTGCCGGTGCCGGTCGGGCCGATCAGGAACAGGGTCTGGCCCGCGGTCGGGCTGAAGTCGTCGCAGAAGGCCGCGCAGGCGCCAACGGCGCGCCGCTGTGGTTCTGTCGTGGCCTTGAACGTCGCGAAGGAGGCTTCGAGGTAGCGCCCCTGAATGCCGCACTGCTCAATGCGCATCTTCCGCCGCAGTGCCGCCTCGCTGGCCCGGCAGGCGGCTTGCTCTGCTGCCTCTCCCTCGGCAACGCAGCGGGGGCACCGGCTTGGCGGCAGGCGCAGCTTGCCGAGGTCCACACGCGCGGCCTGATACGGGCCGTGGTGGGCGCACTCCAAGATCTCAACTGCGCGACTTGCTGAGGAGCTCATTGAGGTCTTCCATGTTCTTGCCCGGCAGGGAGGTTGGGCGGGGGACTTCCCGGCAATGGGCGTCGATGATGTCCATGGGGTTGGGCCGGACGGCGGCGCCCGGAGCCTTCGCGGCGAGGCTGGGTGCGACCTGCTCCATGCGCTCCCGCATCGAGCGCTGGTAGGTGGTCTCCGCTTTGATGCCGGCGGTGTAGTCGGTGCTGGCGAAGCTGCGGCCATGTGACGCTTCGCGATCCGGGGACTTCAGCGGGTACAGGCCGAGCCAGTTGCTGAGCGTCGCCCGCTCCAGCACGGCGCGAGGATCGTGGCCTTCGTCGCGGAGCTTCTCCAAAGCGCGGACCGCCAACCGTGTGCCCGCCTTGGTCAGCGGCTTGTTTATTTCCCGGCGGTTGTCGACGTAGGCGGTCCATGCGTCACCAGGAACCCATGTCGGAAGGTCACCAGAGTGGCCAGCCTTCACCACCGCGCTGGTGGTTCTCTTGGTGGTTCTCTGACGGTTCATTGATGGTTTGTCTGTAGCCGGCTGCAGGGGGGTGATGCAGCCGGCTACAGGGGTGGACTGCAGCCCGCTACAGGGGGGGGATGTAGCGGGCTGCAGGGGTTGGGGGGGTGTAGTGCTATGCAGGGGGGGTGCAGACTTCTGCAGGGGTTCCATGCATGTGATGCGGTAGCGATTGACGCCCTGCGGGCCGGCGCTCGGCAGAACCTCGAGCTCTCCCGAGGCCCGTAGCGCGGCAAGCAGCAGGCTCGCATTCCGCGGCTTGACACGGCACTTCTTCGCGAGAGTAGCCACCGATGGCCAGGCGATGCCGTCGTCGTCAGCGAAGTCAGCAATGGCCAGAAGCATGAGAAGCTGGGTGCCCGAGTGGCGCGACACCTCCCAGACCTTCGCCATCGTGCGAACGCTCATTCGCTGCCGCCCAATTGCCGCACCAGGTGCTGCACCGCGGCCAGATTGGGGCATGGCTTCAGCCAGCCGCGCCAGGTGGCGATGTAGCTGCCGTCAGCGAGCTCCACCACCGCAACCCCGACAAGGGCGGCCCGGGCCAGCACATTGGCACGGTGCTTCTCCGGGCTGGTCAGCTCGTCGACCTGGGCCGTCATCAATCGCGCGGCGCTCATGCCGACACCTCGGCGCTGCGGCGCTTCATGGCCTCGACCTTCCCGCGCAGCAACTGGTGAGGCTGGGAGGGTTGGTCCTGCCGCGGCATGGCCGCGACGGCCGCCTCCAGCTCGGCCCGCGCCCACCGGACGATGCGTGCGCCGAGGTGGACTGGCTTGGGCATCCACGACTCGGCGCGCAGCTCGTGGAACTTCGTGAGGTTGAGGCCCAGCGCTGCCGCGGCCTGCTCGTGCGTCAGCAGGATCGGCGCGATGGCGGACTGGGCGGGGGCTTGGCGCGCTGAGCCTGCGGTCGGCGCGCCGACGCTGGGGGTTGGGCGCCCGCTGGTTCCGCTGAACGTGTTGACGGTGCCCATCACGCCGCCCTCTCCTGCAAACCGAGCATGCGGCGGAGCTCTGCGGTGGGCCACAACAGGCGGCCACCGACCCGCAGCGGATTGATGGGGCCGGCGGCGGTGCAGGACCAGGTGCGCAGCGTCTGCGGCGAACGGTTGAGGTAGTGCGCCGCCTCAGCGGTCGTCACCGCCGGGCGAGTGATTTGCTCGAGGGGCTGGAACTGCGGCCTGGTAGCCGGTGACACGCGCGCGGCGCGCGGCGTGGGCGACTGGGTGTGCATCTGGAACCATCCTTTGCCGTGGTGGCGTTACTTGGATGGTTCCGGACTATGTTGATTTACTTCGTTTCCGAATAATCCCCGAAGAAATCCCGAAGGCAGTCAGCTGATCTGGTGGCGCCGCGCGAGGGTCGGGATCGGAGCAGTAGCGGCGCCGGTTCGAAGCCCCCGCTCGTCGGCCCACGCCAGTGCGGCGGCCTCGTCCCACCTGCCGCGCTTGACTTGCGCCGCCTTCGCCAGGCCGTTCCTGCTTGCCTCGCTGAGCTGCCTTTCAATCGTTGGCCAGGTGCGTAGGTGCTTGGAGACCATGGCCTGCCGCGAGAGCATGGAAACAGGCGCGCCGAGCCGAGCGAGCGGAGCCGGCAGCGGCTCCCACCCCGACCAGATGGCGAACCTTGCTAGGGCGGCCAGGCCCAGGCGAAGGCCAGCCGAGTCCGTTCGGATCACTTCCGATGCAAGGGAGCCAGTCGCGCAGGCCTCCCGCAGCACCTGCAGCCGACTGCGACCAGGCTCCCGGAGGGTAGCGTGCGCCCACCGTACCGTCACCCGCCCCGGCGTAGGCCGGGAGTCGCCACGCATCGCGGCCTCGTACTCCGCGCGCGTCGGCAGGTCTCCGCCCTCGGTGGTGATTGTCTGCACCCAGGCAGGATCCTCGCCCAGCGACAGCGCGACGCACTGCTCAAGGGTGAGGGGACCTGCGCTGAGCCAGCGCTCCCAGTTCGGCGCCCGGCCGTCGCTATCGGCCACGACCGGCGACCCCTTCCACCCGCCCAGCGTCGAGCGCCGGGCGAAGCATCTCCCGTGCTTGGGCCAGGAAGTCGGTGATGGCCCATGCTGCGTTCTGGTGGACCTCGCAGACTTTGCGGTCGCCGCTGATCAGCGCCGCGATGGCCGAGGCCTTGGAGACCAGGCAGTCAAGCTCCTCGAGGTCCGGGCCTTCGGCGGGGCTCGGGGCTGTAGTGGTGCTGTCAGCCATGGGCCACCTCCTGGCCCGTCACCGCCGCACTGCTGATCGTCAGGTAGTAGTTGCTTGGCAGGCTGTCCCCCGCCTCCACCGTGGCCAGGTAGTCGCCGAGCGCCGCCGCGAATCCGTCGGCCATCTCGGGGTGCTTCAAGAGGGCCCGCACCTGGCTGGCGAGGTGAAGCGCCAACGGCTTGCCGTCGCGGCACTCGACGTGCAGCTCGTGGTCCGTCTCGAACTTGCGCCCGGCCATCGTGGCCACCATGGCGCCGAAGAAGTGCACGCCGGCGATGAATGCATTGCGATCAGGCATGTTGAACCCCCTTGGCGGCTTGCTCGTCGTCCGGGTTCAACAGGTAGCAGGCCCGCGTAGTCGCGGCGATGGCGCACTCCACACAGGCCTCCGCAGCGGCCACCTCGGGATTCTCGCCCCGGTAGTTTGAGGACTCGATTTGCACAAGTTGCTTGCGGAGCGCTTCGAGCAGTGCGCTGACGCGGAGCAACTCTGTCAGCGCATCATCGGCCCGCAGCGCGGCGTATTGCGGACCTGCGCTCTTTGTCGTGGTCCCGGCCTTACCGGATAGAGTCTTGGAAGCCATGGTGTGCGGTTCCTTTCACGGTTGCACGTTGTGGTCAGGCCGGCCCGGGTGGTGACACACCCGGTTCGGCCGCTTTGCCTCAGGACCGCTGAGGCGCCGGGTACATCATGCCGCGTGCAGGGCAAACACCGGCGCTGCCGGCTTGGCCAGGTACTCCGCCCAGGCCTCCAGCAACGCGCGCCGTTCCTCGGCGAACTTGGCCCGGTTGTAGGCAGCGCGGATGCGGTTCGATTCCTCGTGCGCGAGGCAGGCCTCGATGACATCAGGCCGCGCCGCTCCTGTCTCGTTCGCCCAGGTGCTGAAGGTCGCCCTGCAGAGCCCATGCACCGTGGTGCGATCGCGGGCGCCCAGGCGGTCCAGCACTGCGAGCATGGCCATGTTCGACATCGGCTTGCCCATGAGCATCGGCGACGGGAAAACCCAGGTCGTGCACTGCCCGAGCTGGCCCCGGAGGATCTCGACGGCACGTGCGCTCAGGTGCACGGTGTGGGCCTCGCCAGCCTTCATGCGCTCGGCCGGCACGGACCAGAGGGCGGCCTCGAGGTCAATCTCGGGCCAGCTCGCCATCAGCGCTTCGCTCGTGCGGGCGGCGGTCAGCGCCGCGAACTCAAGACACCGGGCCGCCGTGCCTTCGGCGGCACGCAATTGCTGCAGGAAGGAAGGCGCCTCTCGATAGGGCAGCGCGGCGAACTGGCCACGCTCGCGGCGGGCCTGCTGCTCGCGCAGCTTGCGGCGGATCGCGGCGGCGGGGTTGCTGGTGCAGCGACCGTGGAAGATCGCATCCTCGAAGACCGCGTCCAGGCGCTGGCGCACCCTCTGCAGGGTCTCGGGCACGGCCTGGCTCCGGTCGTCCAGGGAGCGAACCCCGGAGAGCGCCGCAAGCAACGCAGGGGCGTCGATCTCCGCGATGGGCCGATTCCAGATGCCTGCGGGGACATGGTTCTCCAGGGAGGCGATCCACTGGGCCGCATGCTTCGCTGTCTTGCTGGGTTCAATCACCCGCTCGTGGTAATCCCGGGCGGCCCGGCACAGCGTCATCCGTTCGCGTGCCTTTGCGATCTTCTGCGTTTCCTCGGCGCGCCGGGCGGCTTCACGCGCCTGGTCTCGCTCGTCGATGGGGTCGCGGCCGGCTGCCAGAAGGTCACGGGCATCGCGAGCCAGCTTCCGCGCGCCGGTGAGACTTTCGCCTGCCTGCGCACTGCTTGAGCGTCGGCAGACACCGAGGCCCATCTCGCGGCGACGCCCGCTGGCCGCGGTGTAGCGAAGAACCCAGCTCGCCGATTCACCGCGAACGCGGAGCATGAGCCCGCCGCCGTCGGAATGGTCGCCATCAGGCGACGCTTGTACCTCGCGCACCGTCAACAGGTGCAGCGCTGATGCCATCCGCTTCCTTGCCATCCTTGACCCCTGTCCGCCAGTCAGTCCGCCAGCCAGTCCGCCAGGAATCGCAGAGTGCAATTCCGACTGTGACGGACTGAGTGTTGACTGTCGTCAGTGTCAGGGAAGGAAAAAGCGTCGTCAAATCAACGACTTAGATAGCTCCCTGCCGGACTGTTTAACGACTGTCGCGGACTGTAGGGTGGGAGTATCTTGGCGGAGCCGGAGGGATTCGAACCCTCGATGCAGGTTTTGCCCGCATACTCCCTTAGCAGGGGAGCACCTTCGGCCACTCGGTCACAGCTCCAAGCCAGCCCGCATTCTAACCCGATTGCGGGCTGGGTCTGACAGAGTTCAGGCAGCAGCCTGGTCGAGATCGAAGGCCTTGTGCAGGGCGCGCACCGCCAGCTCCATGTACTTCTCGTCGATGACGACGCTGGTCTTGATCTCGCTGGTGGTGATCATCTGGATGTTGATGCCTTCTTGCGACAGCGTGGCGAACATCTTGCTGGCCACGCCCACGTGCGAGCGCATGCCGATGCCCACGATGCTGACCTTGCAGATCTTGGTGTCGCCGGTCAGTTGCGCCGCGCCGGTGGCGGGCAGCACAGTGGCCTTCAGCAGGTCCATGGTGCGGGCGTAGTCGTTGCGGTGCACGGTGAACGAGAAGTCGGTGCGTCCGTCGTGCGACACGTTTTGGATGATGACGTCCACGTCGATGTTCGCATCGGCCACCGGGCCGAGGATCTGGTAGGCGATGCCGGGCTTGTCCGGCACGCCGAGCAGGCTGATCTTGGCTTCGTCGCGGTTGAAGGCAATGCCCGAGACAACGGCTTGTTCCATCTTTTCGTCTTCCTCAAAGGTGATCAGGGTGCCCGACTTGGCTTCTTCGTGGATGTCGATGTCCCAGGGCGTGAAGCTGGACAGCACGCGCATCGGCACGCGGTACTTGCCGGCGAACTCGACCGAACGGATCTGTAGCACCTTCGAGCCCAGGCTGGCCATCTCCAGCATCTCTTCGAAGCTGATGGTGTGCAGGCGGCGCGCCTCGGCCACGATGCGCGGGTCGGTTGTGTAGACGCCGTCGACGTCGGTGTAGATCAGGCATTCGTCGGCCTTCATCGCCGCGGCCACGGCCACGGCGGAGGTGTCCGAGCCGCCGCGGCCCAGCGTGGTGATGTGGCCGTCGCCATCGATGCCCTGGAAGCCGGTGATGACCACCACCCGCCCAGCCACCAAGTCGGCCCGAACGCGCTGGTCGTCGATGCTTTCGATGCGGGCCTTGGTGTAGGCGTTGTCGGTGCGAATGGGCACCTGCCAGCCGGTGTAGCTGATGGCGTCCATGCCTTCGGCCTGAAGGGCAATCGACAGGAGGCCGACCGACACCTGCTCACCGGTGGAGGCAATCATGTCCAGCTCGCGCTGCACCGCGACCGTGGTGGACGCGGGCGACAGCTCCTTGGCCAGGCCCAGCAGGCGGTTGGTCTCGCCGCTCATGGCCGAAGGCACGACGATCATCTGGTGCCCGGCGCGGGCCCATTTGGCGACGCGCTTGGCGACGTTGCGGATGCGTTCGGGCGAACCCATTGAGGTGCCGCCGTACTTGTGAACGATGAGGGCCATGGTGCGGAAATCGGTTGCGTGGCGCGCGGGAATTCGCCCCCGCGGAGAAAAGCCCTCGATTTTAGCCGGCGTGGAGCGCGCGGTTCAGCAGCGGTGTGCGGGCGCGGGGACGCCTGGCACCCAATCCAGTTGAACCTGCGGGGTGCCGGGCAGGCCAATCACGCGCGCGTCCAGGCCCAGCCCAGGCACAAACACCAGTTGCCCACCGCTGTACACCAGCGGGCCATGGCGCCCCCAGTCCGGCACGCCAGCCGCCTGGAACTGCTTTTTCAGGCTGCGGGGCGGCCGCCCGATGCCGGCCTGGAACTGCTCGCCGCCGCGGCGCGGGCGCAGCTCGGCATGGGCCAGCCAGGCCAGCGGGATGCCGCCTTCGCGCACGCGCTTCACGTTGAAAACGCCGCCCCAGGTGTCCACCGTGACCCGCCCTGCCCGCTTGATGGCCAAAGGCTGCACTGCGGGGGGGGCGTCGACCCCGGCGGCCGCCGGAACCGTGCACGGCGGCAGCCCCCAATGAAGCACCTCGCGGTGCAGGCGCAGGCCGTGCTCGCCGAGGGGCCAGGCCAGGCCATTGCGCGCGCCCGGCAATTCGCGCATGAGGCGCTCCACCAGGCTGGCGGGTGCCGGCGAGCCGCTGCGCGCCTGCAACCAGGCCCGCAGCAGGTTGCGGCGCCGGGCGGGCGACAGGGCCAGCCATGGCGCGCGGTGCAGGCCCGCCTCGTCGACCACGCGCTTGGCGTCCAGGGCCGCCAATTCGGCCAAGGCCTGTGCCGCGTCGGCGGCGTGCGAGGCCACGTCCGCCAGTGCCTGCTCCGCGGCGTTGAAGGCCACGGTCAGCGCCGGCCAGACGGTCAAGCGCAGGCGGTTGCGGGCGTGGCGCGGGTCGCCATTGCTCGGGTCCTCGTCCGCCACCAGCCGGTGGCGACGAACATAGGCGTCGATGCGCTCGCGCGGCTGGTCCAGCCAGGGGCGACACCACCAGATGCCGTCGCGCCGCTGGCGGCGCGGCATGGCAGCGAGGCCGGCCACGCCGCCCCCGCGCAGCGCCTGCAGCAGCACGGTCTCGGCCTGATCGCGGCGGTGCTGGGCCAGCAGCACCAAGTCGCAGCCGCTGGCGCGCGCCATGTCGGCCAGTGCGGCGTAGCGCATCTTCCGCGCCCAGGCTTCGACGCTGTCGCCAGGCGCCGGATGGCTCTCGACCCGGTGGCTGAGGAACCGCACCGGCTGCCCCAACCGGGCCCAGCGCAAGCAACGCGAGCGCAGGCGCTGCTCCCAGCGCGGCGCCTCTGCTTGCAGGCCATGGTTGACGTGCAGGGCCACGACCTCGATGCCCAGCGCCTGCGCAGCACCCAAGGTGGCATGCAGCAGCGACAAGGAGTCTCGTCCGCCACTGCAAGCCACGCCCACCCGGCGGGGCTCCGCTGCGGTGCAAGCGGCGTCAGCGCCAGCGCGCATGGCGCCGGCGCCTCAACGCTCGGTGGTGTCGGTGAAGCGGCCGTAGGCCTGCAGGCGTTCGTAGCGTCGCTGCAGCAGGTCCTTGGTCTTGAGGTCGCTGACGTGGCGCAGGGCGTCGGCCAGGGCGCGCTTCAGGTAGGCGGCCATCTGCTTGTGATCGCGGTGCGCGCCACCCACGGGTTCGTTGACGATCTTGTCGACGAGGCCCAGTGCCTTCAGGCGGTGGGCGGTGATGCCCAGGGCCTCGGCGGCGTCGGACGCGCGCTCGGCGGTCTTCCAGAGGATGGAGGCACAGCCCTCCGGCGAGATCACCGAATACACCGCGTATTGCAGGATCAGCGTCTGGTCCCCGACGCCGATGGCCAAGGCGCCGCCCGAGCCGCCTTCGCCGATGATGGTGGCGATGATGGGGACCTCGAGTTGGGCCATCTCGAAGATGTTGCGGCCGATGGCTTCGGACTGACCGCGCTCCTCGGCGCCGATGCCTGGGTAGGCCCCGGGCGTGTCGACGAAGGTGAACACCGGCAGGCCGAACTTTTCCGCGAGCTTCATCAAGCGCAGGGCCTTGCGGTAGCCCTCGGGCCGCGACATGCCGAAGTTGCGCAAGCCACGTTCCTTGGTGTCGCGCCCCTTTTGGTGGCCGAGCACCATGCAGGGCTGGCCATTGAACCGCGCGAGGCCGCCCACGATGGACTGGTCGTCGGCAAAGTGCCGGTCGCCGTGCAGTTCCTGGAAGTCGGTGAACACCTCGTTCACATAGTCCAGCGTGTAGGGCCGCTGCGGGTGTCGCGCAATTTGCGTGACCTGCCACGGCGTGAGCTGCGAATAGATGTCTTTGGTGAGCTGCAGGCTCTTCTTGCCCAGCCGGTCAATCTCTTCGGAGATGTCGACCGCGGACTCGCTTTGCACGTAGCGAAGCTCTTCGATCTTGGTTTCGAGTTCGGCCACGCCTTGCTCGAAGTCGAGGAAGTGTCGTTTGCTCATGGCTCAATAGTCTACCGGCAGCGGGTCCAGGCTGCGCCAGATGTACCAGGTGGCCACCGACCGGTACGGCGCCCAGGCTTCGCCCACTTCGCGGGCTTCGGCCCGCGACACAGGTTCGCCGCTGAAGTAGTTGGCGCTGATGCCCTTGATCAGGCCGACGTCGTCGAGCGGCATCACATTGGGGCGCATCAGGTGGAAGATGAGGAACATCTCCGCCGTCCAGCGGCCGATGCCGCGGATGGCCACCAGCTCGTCGATGATGGCGTCGTCGTCCATGGCCGTCCACGAGGCCACGTGCACGCTGCCTTCGTCGAAGTGGCGCGCGAGGTCGCTGAGGTATTCCACCTTGCGCGCGGACAGGCCGGCGCTGCGCATCTGGGTCGAGTCCAGGCCCAGCACGTGCGCCGGGTCGATGCGCGCGGGGTCGTCTGGCATCAGGGTGACGAACTTGTTCCACACCGACTGCGCGGCCTTGACCGAGATCTGCTGGCCGACGATGGACCGGGCCAGCGTGGTGAAAGCATCGCCCCGGGACTGCAGCCGCACCTCGCCACAACGAGGAATCAACTTGCGCATCACCCGGTCGCGCTTGGCCAGGTGCTTGCAGGCCTCGTCCCAGTAGGGCGGGGTCACGGCGACCACCTCGTCCACCGCGCCGCTCACGCCTTCACCCACTGCGTGCCCTGCGCCGAGTCCTGCAGCACGATGCCTTCGGACAGCAGCTGCTGCCGGATGGCGTCGGCGCGGGCAAAGTCACGCGCCTGTTTGGCGGCCACCCGCTCGGCGATCAAGCCTTCGATGCGCGCCGCGTCCACGCCGGTGCCTGCTTGCAGGAAGCTCAGTGCCGGCTGCTGAAGCAGGCCCAAGGTGTCGGCCAAGCCCTTCAGCAAACCGGCCACGCTCGGTGACCGCGTGCGATTGACCTCGCTCGCCAGCTCGAACAGCACGGCCACGGCCACGGGCGTGTTGAAGTCGTCGTTCATCGCCGCGCGGAAGGCGGCGGCTTGCGGCTGCGTCCAGTCGACGGGACCGGGCTCGGCCTCGACCACCGACAGCGCGGTGTACAGGCGGCGCAAGGCGTTGCGCGCGTCGTCCAGGTTGGCATCGCTGAAGTTGAACGCGCTTCGGTAATGGGTGCGCAGCATGAAGAAGCGCAGGGTTTCGCCGTCGTAGCGGGCCAGCACGTCGCGGATGGTGAAGAAGTTGCCCAGCGACTTGGACATCTTCTCGTTGTCCACGTTGAGGAAGCCGTTGTGCATCCAGACGTTGACGAAACGCTTGCCCGAGGCCCCTTCGCTTTGCGCGATCTCGTTCTCGTGGTGCGGGAACTGCAGGTCCATGCCGCCCCCGTGGATGTCGAAGTGCTCGCCGAGCAGGGCGCAGCTCATGGCCGAGCATTCGATGTGCCAGCCGGGGCGGCCCTTGCCGTAGGGGCCATCCCACTTCGCGTCCTCGGGCTCGCTGTCCTTGGCGGCCTTCCACAGCACGAAGTCGAGCGGGTCGTTCTTGTCGTCTTGCACCGCCACACGCTCACCGGCGCGCAGCTGGTCAATCGACTTGCCCGACAGCCGTCCGTAACCTTCGAACCGGCGCACGGCGAAGTTCACGTCCCCGCTCGGCGCGCGGTAAGCCAGGCCCTTGCGCTCCAGCGTCTGGATCATGTCGAGCATGTGCGGCACAAAAGCGGTGGCCCGCGGCTCGATGGTGGGCGGCTGAATGCCCATCGCGCCGATGTCCCGGTGCATGGCCTCGGTCATCTCCTCGGTCAGCTGGCGGATGGGGATGCCGCGCTCCAGCGCGCGCTTGATGATCTTGTCGTCGATGTCCGTGATGTTGCGAACATAGGTCACCTCGAAGCCCAGCACCTTGAGCCAGCGGTAGACCACATCGAACGCCATCAGGAAGCGCGCATGCCCCACGTGGCACAGGTCATAGATGGTCATGCCGCACACGTACATGCGGATGTGGTGGGGCTCGATGGGCTGGAAGGCTTCGACCTCGCGGGTCAATGTGTTGTAGATGCGCAGCGTCATGGTGCCGTACGGCAGAGGGCGGCCTGCGGGCAGGGCCGGTGGAAAGAAATGGCAGCAGCGCGTGGCGCAAGCCCGGCGGCAACGTCATGGCCGGATGGGTGCGGCCGTGGGGACCGGCGGCCGGTGGCACGTGGGGGGCTGCTCTACAATCGCGGCAGTATAGCGGGGCGACTTTTCGGGCGCCGCAGTGCTCTCGCCACGGCGTGGCACACCGTGGGGAACGCACGGCCCGGCATCGCTTCCGCTCGTGATGCTGTCATTCCACGGAGACTGTTCATGACCCGCTCGCCGCGAACCCTGTTCGCCCCCCTGGCCTTGGCCGTCGGCCTGTGCTTTGCGTCCGCCGTGCAGGCGCAGAAGGTCAAGCTGACCACCAACCTCGGCGACATCGTGGTCGAGCTCGACGCGGCCAAGGCGCCGAAGACGGTGGAGAACTTCCTGGGCTACGTGAAGTCAGGCCACTACAAGGGCACCATCTTTCACCGCGTGATCGACAACTTCATGATTCAGGGCGGCGGCTTCACCGCCGACCTGGCCCAAAAGCCCACCCGAGCACCGATCCCACTGGAAAGCCGCAATGGCCTGACCAACGACCGCGGCACCATTGCCATGGCACGGACTTCGGTGCCCGATTCGGCCACGGCCCAGTTTTTCATCAACCTCAAGGACAACGGCTTCCTGAACGCCGCCAACGCGGCGGATGGCAACGGCTACACCGTGTTCGGCAAGGTCGTCGCCGGCATGGATGTGGTCGACAAGATCCGCGCCCTGCCGACCCAGGCCAAGGGACCGCACCAGAACCTGCCCGTGCAGGCCGTGACGATCACCGAGGCGGTGGTGCAACAGTGAGGGCATGGCTGCCGCCGGCGATCGCTGCCGCTTTCGCAAGCACCGCCGCCTGTGCGGCCTTGGCCACGGTGGCACCCGCCGGCCTGGTCGAGGTGCAGGAACTGGCCAAGGCCGGCCGGGGCGGGGAAGCGCTTCGGCGCATCGACGCGCTGATTGCCAAGGCCCCCCAGGACCCGCAACTGCGTTTCCAGAAGGGCGTGCTGTTGGTGGAACAAAAGCGCACGGCCGAAGCCATTGCGCTGTTCGAGCGCATGGGCCGCGAGCACCCAAGTTTCCCCGAACCCTTGAACAACCTGGCCGTGCTGTACGCCGAGCAAGGCCAGATGGAAAAGGCCCGCGCGGCGTTGGAAGCCGCCGTGCGCAGCCGCCCGAGCTACGACACCGCCTACCAGAACCTGTCGTCGGTGAACGTGCGCATGGCCAGCCGCGCCTATGCCAAAGCGTTGCAGATCGACGACAACGCCACCGCGCCGAAGCTGGCCCTGCTCAAGACGCTCAATGGCAGCGCGCAGGACGCGGTGGTGGCAGCAGCGCCGCCCGCGTCGGGCGGCGGCAACCCACCCGCCGCCAGCGCGTCGCCTGCTGCAACGCCCACCACAGCGCCCGCAACAGCGCCAGTGACGGCGCCACCAGCACCGGCGGGCGGCGATGGCCGTGCCGATCCCCCGCCTGCCGCGCCCGCCGACGCTCCACGGTCCAATCCGGGCGGCACGGACAACAACGCCACCGCCACGACCGCCCAACGGCGCAGCACCGAGGAAGCCAAAGAGGTCAACCAGGCCCTTCGCGCCTGGGCGTCGGCCTGGGAATCCAAGGACATGCCAGCGTACTTCGCGGCCTACGTGCCCGGCTTCAAGGGCAGCGAGCGCGACGCCTCGGCCTGGCAGACCAGCCGCAAGCAGCGCATCCTGGGCAAGTCCCGCATTTCAGTCGAGCTCAGTGGCGTCACGGTGGAACTCACCTCGCCGGGCGTCGTGAAGGCCAGCTTCCGGCAGAGTTATTCCGCCGACCGATTGCAGGTGTCGGGGCAGAAGTCGCTTGAACTCGTCAAGCGCGACGGCAA
This sequence comes from Hydrogenophaga intermedia, assembly GCA_943370175.1. Classification (GTDB taxonomy): domain Bacteria; phylum Pseudomonadota; class Gammaproteobacteria; order Burkholderiales; family Burkholderiaceae_C; genus Ideonella_A; species Ideonella_A intermedia_A. The sequence goes on from CALRPU020000007.1 coordinate 121,135, forward strand.
GTGGTTGATACGCAAAGAGTCCGTAGGATCCTGATGACCATGACGATGAACTTGCTCCAACGCTTGAACGCCCGGGCGACGTACGCCATGGGCCGGGTCGCGCTGACAGCGGGCCTGGTGGCGCTGGGCGGCGCGGCCCAGGCGCTCGATTTCGGCACCCTGCGCCTGTACCTGTCGGCTGGCCAGCCGCCGTACGCCGAGATCACCTTGCTGGACAGCGCACCGATCGACCCGGCCGACGTGCGCGCCCGCATCGCCACCCCGGACGCCTACGGTGTGGCCGGCATGCGCTACAGCCCGGCGCTGCAAAACATCACGATCACGCCGCAAGCCGGACCGAACGGTCAGGTGGTGCTGCGGCTGGACCGCCTGCCCTCGGCCAGCGATCAACCGGACATTGACCTGCTGCTGCTGGTGGGCGACCGCATGTCGCTGGCGCTGGGCGAGTACCGCGTTGACCTGCGCGGCAGTGCCCGCGAGTTCGCGGCGTCGCCGGCCGGCACGCGCTTGGCCAGCAGTGGCACCTTGCCCGCGGCACCGCAGGCGCCGAGCGGCGTGGTCAGCGCGGGCATCGCCAGCGGCACCGCCACGGCGGTGAACACGCCACCCGTCGAGCGGCCCGCGGCCGCCGCCAACCCGACGATCCGCTCCAGCCCCATCGACCCGCCCGCCGGCACCGCGCCCGTGGGCACGTCGCCGGCGGCCACGGACGGTGTCTACGCCGACGTGGAAATCGCCTTGCAGACCTGGGCGGCCGCCTGGCGCGAGCGCGACGTCGACGGCTACCTGGCGGCCTACACCCCCACCTACGCGGGTCGCGAAAAAAATTCGACCCGCGAGGCCTGGATGCAGCAGCGCCGCACCCGCATCACCGCGCGCAAGCAGATCAACGTCGACATTGACAAGCTCCAGTTCAGCCGCCGCGACGGGGCCGTGGTTGTCACCTTCAACCAACGCTACAAGGGCGACGAGCTGACCGAGCGCAGCCGCAAACGCATGGTGTTTGTGCAAGTCAATGACCGCTGGCTGATCCAGGAAGAAAGCGAACTGCCGTGAGCCTGGGTGCGAGCACTGAAGTTCAGATCGACCTGCCCGGCGCCGCTCCCGCCGGGCTGGCAACGACCACAGGCCCCGCGGACACCCCGGGCAAAGCGCCCTTCGGGCGAGGATTGGCGTGGTTGGCGGTGGCTTGTGTCGTGGTGATTGCCGCGGGCACGCTGTTGTGGCGCGGCCCGCTGAAGGCCGCCGTTGGCGGCAACGCCGGCCTGAATGCGCCCATGGCGTCCGCCAACGCCACGGGGGCGGCGGCCGCCGGTTCCGATGGCACGGGCGCGGCGCCAGGCAGCGACGCCCGCGCTCAGACCAGCGGCGTCCCCGCGGGCGGCATGACGCGGGTGGACGACCTGCTGGCGGCGGCCCAATCCAGCGCGTCGTCCACCGACGCCCGCCTGCTGCGGATCTACGGCCTGATCGCCACCGGGCAGGCCCAGCAGGCGCTGAACGAAGCTTCCCGCCTGGCGTCCGACCTGCCCAACTTCGGGCTGGCGCAGCTCGTCTATGCCGACCTGCTGACGACCCAGACCCAGCCGACCGAAGAGTTTGCCGCGCCTCGGGCCAAGCTCCGGGCCGAGGCCGCCGACCGCCTGCGCGAGCTGGTGGCCGAGGCGCGCGCACGGGTCGCGGCAGCCGGGCGACGCCCACCGCCGGGCGCGGTGCCATCCCAGTTTGTCCGGCTGGACCCGTCGGTGCGGCATGCCGTGGCGGTCGACATTTCCAACTCGCGCCTGTACGTGTTCGAGAACACGGCGGCGGGCCTGGTGCTGAAGCGCGACTACTACAGCTCGGTGGGCAAGCTGGGCATGGCCAAGCAGGTCGAAGGCGATCTGCGCACCCCGTTGGGCGTCTACTTCGTGACGGGCCGCATCTCCGACGCCCGCCTGCGCGACCCGGCCCTGGACGACCGTTACGGCGCCGCAGCCTTGGCGCTGAACTACCCCAACCAATACGATCAGCTCAAAGGGCGCACGGGCAGCGGCATCTGGCTGCACGGCGTGGCCTCGTCGCTGTTCAGCCGCGCGCCGCTGGCCACGGACGGCTGCGTGGCGCTGTCCAACCCCGACTTGCTGGACGTCACCCAGTTCATCGAGCGCCAGGAAACACCCATCCTGATCGCCGAGCGCATCGAATGGGTGGCGCCTGGCGCGGCGGTCGAGCGGCATACTGGCTTCCTGAAGACCTTCGAGGCCTGGAAAGCGGCGCGGCGCAGCGCCGATGCCGACGCGCAGCAGCGTTTCTACGCCGCCGATGGCAAGCTGGCGAACGGCAACGACGCCCCGCGCGCGGATCGGCGGCGCACCGCGGTGAGCGCGGGCGACGTTGAAGGCGTGTCCGTGCTGTCCTGGCGCGACGACCGCGACGTGGTCGTGGTCACCTTCACCGAGTCCAACCCCAGCGCCGGTCGTCCCCGCCTCAAGCGCCAATACTGGCTGGAGCAAGCTGGCGCCTGGCAAGTGATCTACGAAGGCAGCCTCGGCTGAGCCCCTTCGCCTTCCTTTTGAACCTCAGCACCTGAACCATGAGCACCCAAGTCGAACTGCACACCAACCACGGCCTGATCCGCATCGAGCTGGCCGAGGCCGAGGCGCCCGTCAGCAGCGCCAACTTCATCGCCTACGTGAAGGCCGGGCACTACGACGGCACCGTCTTTCACCGCGTCATCAAGGGATTCATGATCCAGGGCGGTGGCTTCGAGGTCGGCATGAAGCAAAAGCCCACGGGCGAGCCCATTGCCAATGAGGCCGACAACGGCCTCAAGAACGACCACTACACGTTGGCGATGGCGCGCACCTCCGACCCGGATTCGGCCACCGCCCAGTTCTTCATCAATGCCACCAACAACGACTTCCTGAACTTCCGGGCGAAGAACGCCAGCGGCTGGGGTTATGCCGTGTTCGGCAAGGTGGTGGCCGGCACCGAGGTGGTGGACGCCATCGAGAAGGTGCGCACGGGCCGCAAGGGTTTCCACGACGACGTGCCGCTGGAAGACGTGGTGATCGAGCGCGCCGTGCTCGTTTGAGGCGGGTTCGAACGACTGCAGCTCGGCCGTGACACCCACCCCCACCACCGGCGACAGCCCGGTCGCCGCCACGGCCCAGCTTCCGGTGTTCTGGGAGGTGCAGGCGCCTTCGTCATGGAGCCGCATTGACTTCATCAGCGACCTGCACCTGAGCGAAGACCGGCCGGCCACCTTCGAGGCCTTTCGCAACCACCTCTGCCACACCGACGCAGAGGCGGTCTTCATCCTGGGCGACTTGTTCGACGTGTGGGTGGGCGACGACAGCCGGCACGACGGCTTCGAAGCCCGCTGCGTCGACGTGCTCGCCGACGCCGCGGCGCGCCGCACCATCGCCTTCATGCCCGGCAACCGGGATTTCCTGGTGGGTGTGGAAATGCTGCGCGCCTGCGGTGTGATGGCGCTGGCAGACCCGACGGTGCTGCTGGTGTTTGGCAAGCGGCTGATGCTCAGCCACGGCGATGCGCTGTGCCTGTCCGATGAGGTTTACCAGCAGTTCCGCCAGGAAGTGCGCAGCCCGAAGTGGCAACGGGAATTTCTGGCCCTGCCCCTGGCTCAGCGCCAGGAGCGCGCCCGCATGATCCGGGCCGAAAGCGAGCGGCGCAAGCGCGAGATTTCACGCGGCGACTGGGCCGACATCGACCCGGCGACCGCCGTGCGCTGGATGCACGAGGCCGGCACGCCAGTGCTGATCCACGGCCACACCCACGCCCCGGGCAGCGAACCCCTCGCACCCGGCTTCATCCGCCATGTGCTGACCGATTGGGAACTGGACGACCCGCGTCACCCGCCGCGCGCCGAGGTGCTGCGCTGGCAAGCGAGCGGGCCCCAGCGCCGACCGCCGGCGCGCGCGGACGGGGCGGGCTGAGCCACCTGGCCCCGCCGGGTCCACAGCACCATGGGACTGTTCGGGCGCCTGGGCGCGGCCATCGCGCAGCACCGTGAGCAACGCGTGCTGACGCACCGCGCCATCCCGGAGGCCTTGTGGCTGGACTGCACCGCGCGCCTGCCCTTCGTGGCCCAGCGCAGCGCGGAGGATCAAGCGGCCTTGCGCCGCCTGAGCACCTTGTTCCTCGCGCAAAAGGAATTCACCGGCGCCGGCGGTCTGGTGCCGCGCGACGACATCGCGGTCACCATCGCCGTGCAAGCCTGCTTGCCGATCTTGAAGCTCGGGCTGGGCTGTTACCGCGGCTTCGTTGGCATCGTTTTGCACCCGGACGAGGTGGTGGCGCGCCGCGAGGTCATCGACGACGACGGCGTGGTTCACGAATACGACGAAACCCTGAGCGGCGAAGCCATGGCGGGCGGCCCGGTGATGCTGTCATGGCGCGATGTGGACGAGGCCGGTGTGACCGCCGACTGGGCCTACAACGTCGTCATCCACGAGTTCGCACACGTGCTCGACATGAGCGATGGCGTGGCCGACGGCACGCCGCCACTGGGATCGGTGGCGGCCCAGCGCGCCTGGAAGCGCCAACTGACTCAAGCGTACGAGGACTTCTGCCGCCGGCTCGACAGCGACCCGCGCGAGCCGGTGATCGACCCTTATGGGGCAGAAGCGCCCGAAGAGTTTTTCGCCGTGGCGACGGAAGCCTTCTTTGTCGCGCCACGGGCGCTCAAAAAAGAAAACCCTGGCCTGTACGAGCTGTTGGGCTCGTACTACGGCCAGGATCCGGCGCTGGTCGTGGGCTGATCGCCTGAACCGACGTCAGGCGGTGGCGGCCTCGGCCTTCGGTTTGTCGATTTTCTTGGCGGGCTGAATGTCCAGGACCACCTTGTCGTCGGCGTCGAGGTCGACCGTCAGGCGGCCCCCGTCGACCAGGCGGCCGAACAGCAGTTCGTCGGCCAGGGCACGGCGGATGGTGTCCTGAATCAGACGCTGCATCGGCCGGGCGCCCATCAGCGGGTCGAAGCCCTTCTTCGCCAGGAACTTGCGCAGCGAATCCGTGAACGTCACGTCGACCTTCTTCTCGGCCAGCTGGCTTTCGAGCTGCAAAAGGAACTTGTCGACCACGCGCAGGATGATTTCCTCGTCCAGTGCGCGGAAGCTCACGACCGCGTCGAGGCGGTTGCGGAATTCCGGGGTGAACAGGCGCTTGATGTCGGCCATCTCGTCGCCCTGCTCGCGCTGGGTCGTGAAGCCGATCGTGGCCTTGTTCATGGTCTCCGCACCGGCATTCGTCGTCATGACGATGATGACGTTGCGGAAGTCGGCCTTGCGCCCGTTGTTGTCGGTCAGCGTGCCATGGTCCATCACCTGCAGCAGCACGTTGAACACATCGGGATGCGCCTTCTCGATCTCATCGAGCAGCAGCACGGCGTGCGGCTTCTTGGTGATGGCCTCGGTCAGCAGGCCGCCCTGGTCGAAGCCGACGTAGCCAGGAGGCGCACCGATCAGGCGGCTCACTGCGTGGCGTTCCATGTATTCGCTCATGTCGAAGCGGATCAGCTCGATGCCGAGCACGAAGGCCAGTTGCTTCGCCACCTCGGTTTTGCCCACCCCGGTCGGGCCGGAGAACAGGAAGGAGCCGATCGGCTTGTCGGGCTTGCCCAAGCCAGAGCGGGCCATCTTGATGGCCGACGCCAATGCCTCAATGGCCGGCTCCTGACCAAAGACGACGCTGTTGAGGTCGCGGTCCAGGCTCTTGAGCTTGGAGCGGTCGTCGCTCGACACACTGGCCGGCGGGATGCGCGCGATCTTGGCGACGATGTCCTCCACCTCGTTGCGCGTGATGGTCTTTTTCTGCTTGCTCTTGGGCAGCACGCGCTGCGCCGCACCGGCCTCGTCGATGACGTCGATGGCCTTGTCGGGCAGGTGACGGTCGTTGATGAACTTGGCCGACAGTTCGGCAGCGGCCTGCAAGGCGCCCAGCGCATAGCGCACGCTGTGGTGCTCCTCGAAGCGCGACTTCAGGCCCTTCAGGATCTCCACGGTCTGTTCCACCGACGGTTCGACCACGTCAACCTTCTGGAAACGGCGCGACAGCGCGGCGTCCTTTTCGAAGATGCCGCGGTACTCGGTGAAGGTGGTGGCGCCGATGCACTTCATCGCGCCGGAACTGAGCGCCGGCTTCAGCAGGTTGCTGGCATCCAGCGTGCCGCCCGACGCGGCGCCCGCACCGATCAAGGTGTGGATCTCGTCGATGAACAGCACCGAGTTGGGCTGGTCCTTCAACTGCTTGAGCACGCCCTTCAGGCGCTGCTCGAAGTCACCGCGGTACTTCGTGCCCGCCAGCAGCGCGCCCATGTCGAGCGAGTAGACGGTGGCACTGGACAGCACGTCGGGCACCTCGCCTTGCGTGATGCGCCAAGCCAGCCCTTCGGCAATGGCCGTCTTGCCCACGCCGGCCTCGCCCACCAGCAGCGGGTTGTTCTTGCGGCGGCGGCACAGGATCTGCACCACGCGCTCCACCTCATGCTCGCGGCCAATCAACGGATCGATCTTGCCGTCGCGCGCCAGGCTGTTGAGGTTTTGCGTGTATTGGTCCAGTGGCGACCCCTTGCCATCGCCCTCTTCCTTCTCGCCCTCGGCGTTGTTGCTGCTGCCCTCGCTGGGCTTCGCCGGCTCGGGCGGGTCGCTCTTCTTGATGCCGTGGGCGATGAAATTGACGACGTCCAGGCGGGTCACGCCCTGCTGGTGCAGGTAGTACACCGCATGCGAGTCCTTCTCGCCGAAGATGGCCACCAGCACATTGGCGCCCGTGACTTCCTTCTTGCCGGAGCCCGTGGATTGCACGTGCATGATCGCGCGCTGGATGACGCGCTGGAAGCCCAGGGTCGGCTGCGTGTCCACTTCGTCGGACCCACCCACCGTCGGGGTGTTCTCCTTGATGAAGCCGGCCAGGCTCTTGCGCAGGTCGTCGATGTTGGCGGTGCAGGCCCGCAACACTTCCGCTGCGGATGGGTTGTCGAGCAGCGCCATCAGCAGGTGCTCGACGGTGATGAATTCATGCCGTTGCTGGCGCGCTTCGACGAACGCCATGTGCAAACTGACTTCGAGTTCCTGGGCAATCATGCGGCCTCCAAAATGCATTGCAGCGGGTGACCGCCCCGACGGGCAGCGGCCAGCACGAGTTCAACCTTGGTGGCGGCAACGTCCTTGGTGTAGACGCCGCACACACCCCGACCCTCATGGTGGATCTTCAACATGATCTGGGTCGCGGTTTCGAGGTCGCGTTGGAAATATTCTTGCAGCACCATCACGACGAACTCCATGGGGGTGTAGTCGTCGTTGAGCATGAGCACCTGGTACATGCGGGGTGGTTCGGTGCGGGCAGTCTGGCGCTCGACCACCACGGCCCCCTGCCCGTCGTTGGGCGGCGGTGAACCAGCGGGCGGTTCGGGTGTCTTCGGGGGCTCGGGGGGCATGGATTCATTCTATCGAGTTGCGCGTCTCGCGACATACCCGAGGTATTTGCAGACGGGCAAGCCGTTCGCAAGAGCACCGTGCCAGATTGTGTTGCGGGCCGGCGACTGCGCCGGGCAGCGGGCGTTGTCCGACGACCTGGCAGCGGCGTTGGGGCGTCATAGGCCGTTCTGCCTTGACAGCCCGCGGGGCCACCACCAGAATTCTCGAAGCAGTTTGACGGGAGGTGAGCGATGGCCATCGGAACAGTGAAGTGGTTCAACGATGCCAAGGGGTTTGGATTCATTGAGCCTGAAGGTGGCGGTGAGGACGTGTTCGCGCACTTCTCCGCGGTCCAGATGGAAGGTTTCCGAACCCTGAAGCAAGGCGGCCGTGTCCGCTACGACCTTGTCCAAGGCCCCAAGGGTCAGTTGGCGCAAAACATCACGCCGGTCGACGGCGCCGATTCGCCCGTCACTTCGACCGAGCGCGCCGAAGCCGGATGAGTCTGCGCGGGTCGGTGGGTCCTTGGGCGGCCGAGCCACGGTTGAGCGACCGCGGCCGTCCCAAGACATCATGTTTTGCATTGACGCCGTCCCGCGCTGAGAATCGCGGGCTCGCCGCATGGCGGCTCCGATCTGGCCTCAATGAATCCCGGCATCTTCTACGCCGCCAGCGCTTACCTGTGCTGGGGGCTCTTTCCGCTTTACTTCCGCGCTCTCGCCGAAGTGCCGGCACTGGAAGTGCTGGTGCACCGGGTGCTGTGGTCGCTCGTCTTCTTGTTGGGGCTGCTGGCCGCTCGCCGCCAATGGTCTTGGCTTGGGTCCAGCCTGCGCCAGCCCCGGCTGCTGGGTGCGTTCGCCCTCAGCGCCATGTTGCTGTCGACCAACTGGGTGACCTACATCTGGTCGGTGGCCAACAACCACGTGATTGACGCCAGCCTGGGCTACTTCATCACGCCGCTGGTGAATGTGCTGCTCGGGTTTTCTGTGCTGGGCGAGCGGCCAAGGGCTGCCCAATGGACCGCAGTGGCGCTGGCGGCGCTGGGGGTGGCTTGGCTGACGGCCCAGACGGGCGGGGTGCCGTGGATTGCCTTGGTGCTGGCAGGCAGCTTCGGCGTCTACGGCTTGCTGCGCAAGGTGGCGCCGCTGGGCGCGCTGGAGGGCCTGTCCCTTGAAACCATGCTGCTTGCGCCCGCTGCGCTTGCCTTGCTGGGCTGGTGGACCGCACAGGGCCAGGCGCACCTGGTGGGTCACGACCTCACCGTCAGCCTGCTGCTCATTGGCGTCGGGCCCATCACCGCGATCCCGCTGCTGCTGTTCGCGGCGGGCGCGCGGCGGATCTCGATGACCACGCTGGGCCTGTTGCAGTACATCGGGCCATCGATCCAGCTCGCGCTTGGGGTGTGGCTGTTCGGCGAGTCCTTCGGCCAGGCCCGCCTGGTGGGCTTCGGCCTGATCTGGCTGGCGCTGGTGATCTACAGCCTGGACGGCTGGCAGACGAACCGGGCGCGTGCGGCCACCGCCGCCGCCGGTCAACCCGCGTCGGGCTGAGCCGAAGGCGCTGCGCGGCGAAAGGCGTCCAGGGCGGAACAAGCCTCATCGACCGCCTGGATGCACGGCCAACGGGCCACATCGACCTTGAAGCGGCGTGCGCTTTCCACCTGGGGAATCAGGTGGACGTCGGCCACCGTGGGCGTGTGGCCAAAACAGAAGTCGCCGCGCGTGGTGTCGGCGGCCAGCAGCGCCTCGATGGCATCGAAACCACCGCTGATCCAGCGGGCGCACCAGGCGTTCACGACCGATTCGTTGGCTCCAAAGTCCTTGCGCAGGGCCTCGAGGATGCGCCGGTTGTTGACCGGGTGGATGTCGCAGGCCACGATGGACGCCAAGGCCCGCACGCGGGCCCGATCGTCCGCGCCGCGGGGCAGCAGGGGCGGTTCCGGGTGGCGCTCCTCCAGCCATTCGATGATCGCCGGCGACTGGATCAGCACTTGCCCGTTGTGCACCAAGGCCGGCACCAGACCCTGCGGGTTGACGGCCAGAAAGGCCGGGTCGAGGTGGTGGTCCTGCCGCAGGTCGACGGCCTTGTACTCGTAAGGCAGGCCCTTGAGGTTCAGTGCGATCCGCGTGCGGTGCGAGGTGCCGCTGCGAAAGAAGTTGTAGAGCTGCATGGTGGGCGGTTGTTCTTCGCTCACAGGCGCAGCAGGCGCATGGCGTTCTCCTTCAGGATCAAGGGCTTCACCTTGTCTTTGAAGCCGGCCTCGTCAAAGTCCTTCATCCAGCGCTCAGGGGTGATCAGCGGGTAGTCGCTGCCGAAGAGCATGCGGTCCTTCAGCAGCGTGTTGGCGTACTGGATGAGCTGTGGCGGAAAGTACTTCGGGCTCCAACCCGACAGGTCGATCCACACATTGGGCTTGTGCAGCGCCAGGCTCAGCGCCTCGTCCTGCCAGGGCCAGCTGGGGTGGGCGATGACGATTTCCATGTCGGGAAAGTCGATGGCCACATCTTCCAGCAGCATCGGGTTGCTGTTGGACACGCGCAGGCCGCCGCCGCAGCGCATGCCCGACCCGATGCCGCTGTGACCGCTGTGGAAGATGGCCGGCAGCTTGTATTCGGCGATCACCTCGTACAACGGCCAGGCCATGCGGTCATAAGGCAGGAAGCCCTGCACGGTCGGGTGGAACTTGAAGCCGCGCACGCCGTGTTCTTCGATCAGCCGGCGCGCCTCGCGCGCGCCGAACTTCCCCTTGTGGGGGTCGATCGAGCCGAAGCAGATCATCATGTCGCTGTTCTTCTTCGCCGCCTCCGCGATTTCCTCGTTCGGGATGCGGCGGCGGCCCATCTGCGCTTCGGCGTCCACGGTGAACATCACCAGGCCAATCTTGCGTTCGCGGTAATAGGCGACGGTCTCGTCAATGGTGGGGCGGCGGTTCGAGCCGAAGTACTTGTCCGCGGCGCGGTCGTACTCCTCGCCGTAGTTGTCAAAGGGGTTCCAGCAGGACACCTCGGCGTGCGTGTGCACGTCGATGGCGATGAGGTCGGCGGGGTTCATCCTGGGGCTCCGGGGAAGACGCAGATGGCGGGACGCATTGATTACGCCACTTAATCATAAAGCAGGGCAATTCCGGGTAAACCCGGTGGCTTGACGGGTCGATTTGCTTAATTCTCATAATCAATCAACGCCCTCACGGAGACCGCCATGCACTTGAACGACATTGCCGCCATCGTCACCGGGGGAGGCTCCGGCCTCGGGGCCGCCACCGCTCGCGCCTTGGCGGCCGCCGGTGCCCGCGTCGCGTTGTTCGACGTCAACCTGGCCGCGGCCCAGGCGGTGGCGGCCGAGATCAATGGCCTGGCGGTGGCCTGCGACATCACCGACACCGCTTCGCTGGAGGCTGCGCTCGCCGTGGCCACGTCGGCCCACGGCCCGGCGCGCGTGGTCTTCAACGTGGCCGGCATCGGCAGCGCCAAGCGCATCGTCGGCAAGGACGGCCAGGCCGCGCCGCTGGCCGACTTCGAGCGCGTGGTGCGCGTGAACCTGATCGGCACCTACAACGTGTGCCGGCTGACCGCGGCGGCGATGGTGGCGCAGGCGCCGGCCACGCCCGACGGCGAACGCGGCGTGATCGTGAACACCGCGTCGGTGGCGGCTTTCGACGGGCAGGTCGGACAGGAGGCCTACTCGGCCTCCAAGGGCGGCGTGGCGGCGATGACGCTGCCAATGGCGCGGGACCTGGCCCAGTTCGGCGTGCGGGTGTGCACCATCGCGCCGGGCCTGTTCGCCACCCCGTTGCTGAAGGAACTGCCCGAGGCGGTGCAGCAGTCGCTGGCGGCCTCGATCCCTTTCCCGAAACGCCTGGGCGACCCGGACGAGTTCGCCCGCCTCGCGCTGCACATCGCCACCAACGGGTCCTTGAACGGCGAGGTCATTCGCCTGGACGGTGCGCTGCGCATGGCGCCGCGCTGAGCCCGGCATCCCCGGAACCCGGCAGCGCACCCACGCACTCACGCGCCAGCGCACCAGCCCGCGCAACGGCGCGGCCGCCACCGGGCCGTCGCCGGGGACGTCACCGGGCCGGTGAGGAGGCGGGCACCGCGCCTTCGGCGTCCATGCGCTGCACCGCGCGGGCAAACAAGCCGCGCAACCACACCAGGCCGGGGTCCTGGCTGCGGTACTGGTGCCATTGCAGGCCCTGTTCCATCGCGGTGATGGCCACGGGCGACGGCCGCAATTCAATGGGAAAGCTGCGCTGCAGCAGCAGCGCCAGCCGGCGGTGCACGGTGGCGATGAAATCGGTGCCGACCACCATCGCGGGCAGTGCTGCAAAGCTGTAGCTTTGCACCGCCACGCGCCGCACGATGCCGTGGTTGCGCGTGAAGCGGGTCTCGAAGGAGTCGCCGATGCCACCGGCCGGCTGCATCACCACGTGGCCGGCCGCCATGTAGCGCTCGACGCTGAGTTCACCGCGCGCCATGGCACTGCCCGACCACACCGCGCAGACGAAGTCCTCGGTGTAGAGCGTCTCGTGCGGGTGGTCCGGCGACAGGAAGCCGCTGGGGATGATCATCAAGTCCGCCTCGCCGCGTTCCAGGCTGCGCTGGGGGTTGGACACCTGTGGCAGGAACTCGAAGTGCGCGGTGCAGCGCGCCTGGTGGGCCAGCGCCAGCAGGTGCGGCACCAGCAGCAGCTGGGTGTAGTCGGACACGAACACCCGGAACACCCGGTCGGACTGCGACGGCACGAACTCGGGCTGGATGGCGATGGCGCTTTCCACCCGCACCAGCACGTCGCGCACCGCCTCGTGCAGCCCCAGGGCGCGCGGTGTGGGCTCCATCTTGCGGCCCACCTGCACCAGCAATGCGTCGTTGAAGTGGTCGCGCAGGCGCGCCAGGGCATTGCTGGTCGCCGACGGGCTCAGGTTCAGGCGCTCGGCGGCCCGGGTGATGCTGCGTTCGGTCAGCAAGGCGTCCAGGGCCACGAGCAGGTTCAGGTCCAGGCGGTTGAAGCGCATCGGTGGCGACCGGCGTGCTTGCGGGATAACCCGCAAACCATTCACCGCATCGAATTCACGAGTGGAAAGAAGCCATTTTTCATGATGGCTGTGTCTCCGTAGTCTCTCGCTTACCCCAGTGGGCAGCCCCCACGGGAAGCCCGGACCGCCGCAAGCGCGCGGCCGGCAAGCAGGTGAGCACCCAGCCCACCGAAGAACGAGACCCACCGCAAGGAGACCCATGCGCACACGACAACGCACCCTGCTGGCCACGGCCGCGCTGGCCGCCTGCCAGGCCCAGGCCTTCGAGATCGACACCGGCAACCCGGACCTGAAGCTGCGCTGGGACAACACGGTGAAGTACAGCGCCACGGTGCGCCTGACGAAGCCCTCGCCCGCGCTGTCGCGCACGGTGATCGGCCCCACCGGCATCGTCGGCAACAACAACCTCAACCAGGACGACGGCGACAACAACTTCAGCCGCGGCCTGGTCGGCAACCGCATCGACCTGCTGAGCGAACTGGACGCCACACTGGGCAACGTTGGCGCCCGCCTCAGCGCGGCCGCCTGGCACGACGCCGTCTACCGGCGTGGCAACCAGAACACCAGCGGCACCGCGAACCACGCGCCCGGCAACGAATTCCCCGGCGCCACCCGCGACATCATGGGCGGCAAGGCCGAACTGCTGGACGCCTTCGTCTTCGGCCGGTTCGCGCTGGGCGAACGCCCGGTCAACCTGCGCCTGGGCCGGCACACGCTGCTGTGGGGCGAAAGCCTGTTCTTCGGCGCCAACGGCATCGCCGGCGGCATGGCGCCGCTGGACTTGCCGAAGCTGCAGTCGGTGCCCAACAGCACCTTCAAGGAGGTGGCGCGGCCGACCGGCAAGTTGTCGGGCCAGGTGCAGCTCAACGACCAGGTGACGCTGGGCGCCTACCTGGCCTACGAATGGCAGAAGACCCGCCTGATGCCGGTGGGCGCCTTCCTGTCGGCAAGCGACTCGCTGGGCCCGGGCGCCGAGGTGATCAACGCCGGTGCCACCGGCGTGTTCTGCAACGCCGGCGACCTGAACGCCCGCGACGGCGGCCAAGGCGGCCTGCAGCTGCGCTGGCGGGTGGACGCCATCGACACCGACCTCGGGTTCTACGCCATCCGCTACCACGCCACCGGCGCGAGCAACATCAACAACACCCTGAACGGCCGCCCGCCGGCGCTGACCGCCAACAGCTTCCGCTGGCTGTACCACGAGGGCGTCCGCGCCTACGGGGTGAGCTTTGCCAAGACCGTGGGCGAATGGGGTCTGGCCGGCGAGGCCTCGTACCGGCAGAACACGCCGCTGGCCAGTTCGGGGCAATCGATCATTCCGGCCATCGGCGTGGGCGTGGGCTTCAACAACCGCGACAACCCCGGCTACGCCGTGGGCGAAACCGCCCACCTGCAGTTGTCGTGGATCGCCAGCCTGGGACCCAACGTCCTGGCGCGCGAAAGCAGCTTCGTCGGCGAAATCGCCTGGAACCAGCGCGTCAAGGTGACCCGCAACGAGGCCATGCTGAACCCGAACGCCGACAAGACCGCCACCGCGGTGCGCATGGTGTTCGCGCCCAGCTACCGCCAGGTGATGCCGGGCCTGGACCTGACGCCCAGCATCGGCCTGGGCTATGCCTGGGGCAAGTCGTCGGCCGTCGGCCCCGCCTTCGGCGTGGACCGCGGCGGCGACCTCAGCGTGGGCCTGGCCGCCGTGTACCTGGGCAACTGGAACCTCAACCTGAACGCCGTGCGCTACCTCGGCCCCGAGGCACCGACCCTGGACAACCGCAACAACGCGCAATTCACGCAGGCGCTGAAGGACCGCAACTTCCTGACGCTGTCCCTGCGCACCACGTTCTGACCCTGAGGAGACCCCCATGCACCAACCAACCCGGGGCGCAGCGCTCGCCCTGGCGCTGTTCAGCGCCTTCGCCTGCCACGCCGCCGTCACGCCCGAAGAAGCCGCCAAGCTGAAGACCACCCTGACGCCCTTGGGCGCCGAGAAGGCCGGCAACACCGACGGCAGCATTCCCGCCTGGACCGGCGGCTACACCACGCCGCTGCCGGGCTTCAAGAACGGTGGCACCCGCGGCGACCCCTTCGCTGGCGACAAGCCGCTGTACAGCATCACCGCGGCCAACCTGGCCCAGCACGCCGGCAAGCTCAGCGAAGGCACGCAGGCGCTGATCAAGAAGTACCCGAAGACCTTCCGCGTGGACGTCTACAAGACCCACCGCACCGCGGCCGCACCGCAGTGGGTGTACGACAACACCTTCAAGAACGCGACCAGTGCGCGCATGGACGGCGAGGTGGTCAAGGGCGCCTACGGCGGCATTCCCTTCCCGGTGCCGAAGAACGCCCGCGAGGTGATGGCCAACCACGAACTGCACTGGCGCGGTGAGGCCTGGCGCAACGACTTCCGCGGCTACCTGGGCACCGCGTCCGGGCAAAGCGTGCTGTCGGTCGAAGGCAGCGGCGACTGGCAGATGCCCTACTACGCCCAGGGCGAGGACGCCAAGTTCGGTGGGGACTACTGGCTGATCCGCCTGGTCAACAGCGGCCCGCCGGTGCGCGCGGGCGAAGCCATCACCGGCCGCCAGAACCTCGACCCCGAGCGCAGCGCCACCTGGGTCTACCTGACCGGCCAGCGCCGCGTGCGCAAGCTGCCCAACGCCTGCTGCGACACGCCCACGCCGGCCAGCGCGGGCGTGGCCAGCTTCGACGAGATCGACGTGTTCGCCGGCCGCGGCGATCGCTTCGACTGGAAGCTGGCGGGCAAGCAGGAGCTGCTGATTCCCTACAACAGCAACCGCCTGCACACCCCGCCCAAGGACGCCGACGTGCTGATGGCCAACCACCTGAACCCCGACCATGTTCGTTGGGAACTGCACCGGGTGTGGGTGGTGGAGGCCACGTTGAAGCAGGGCCAGCGCCACCAGGCGCCGAAAAGCCGCTACTACGTTGACGAGGACACCTGGGTGGCCGTGCTGGGCGACCGCTGGGACGCCAACGGCCAGCTGTGGAAGACGATCTGGTCGCACCCGGTGGTGATGCCCGACCTGCCGGCCACCACGCCGCAGCAGCAGTGGGGCTTCAACGACCTGATCTCCGGCGCCTGGTATGCCAGCGGCGTGGTCAACGAAACGAAGCGCCACTACGAGATCGTCAAGCGCCGCCCGGACGGCTTCTTCACCCCCGACGCCATGGCCGGCGACGGCGTGCGATGAACACCGCCCGAACAAGGCCGATGGCCTGGGGCCGCGCCATGACCGTGGCGCTGCTGTTGACCCTGACCCTGACCTTGCCGCTGCCACTGCCGTTGATGCTGCCGATGGCCCAGGCCGGCACCGTCGCGCCGCCCCAGGCCGCCGCAGGCGCTGCCGTGGGCGACGCCCTGCAGCGCCCGGCACTGCCGGTGAAAGCGCCGCAGCGCGTGGCGCTGCTGGCCGCGGCGCAGGCGGGCGACCGCCTGGTGGCGGTGGGCGAACGCGGCGTGATCGCGCTCAGCGACGACGGCGGCGCCCAGTGGCGCCAGGCGCCCTGCCCGGTCAGCGTCACGCTGACGATGGTGCGCTTTGCCGACGCGCAGGTCGGCTATGCCACCGGCCACGGTGGCACCGTGCTGGCCACGCGGGACGGCGGCGCGCGCTGGCGCGTGGTGCTGAACGGCCGCCGCGCCGCGCAGATCGCCCGCGACGCCGCCACCACGCCCGAAGCGCGCCAGGCCGCCGAGCGCCTGGTGGCGGACGGCCCGGACAAGCCCTTCCTGGACCTGCTGCTGTTCAGCGCGCAACGGCTGCTGGCCGTGGGCGCCTACGGCCTGGCCTTCCACAGCGCCGACGCCGGCGCCACCTGGCAACCCTGGATGGACCGCCTGCCCAACCCGCGCGCGCTTCACTGGTACGTGGCGCGGCGCGCGGGCGACCAGGTGCTGCTGGCCGGTGAACAAGGCCTGCTCGCCCGCAGCGACAACGGCGGCCAGCGCTTCAGCGCGCTCGCCTCGCCCTACAAGGGCAGCTGGTTCGCCGGCGAGTTGCGCGCCGACGGCAGCAGCGTGCTGGCCGGCCTGCGCGGCAACGTCTGGCGCGGCACCGAAGGCGGCACCCGTTGGGAGGCGCTGGCCTCGCCCGTGCCCGCCACCGTCACCGCCATGGCACCCACCGCCAACGGCGACCTCGTGCTCGCCACCCAGGCCGGCGTGCTGCTGCGCCTGCGAGGCGACACCCTGCGCCCGCTGCCAAGCGCCCCCATTGCCCTGCCCGCGGCCTTGCTGCCGCTGGCCGACGGCGCGCTGCTGGCCGTGGGCGCGGCGGGAGTGACCACGTTGAGGGACCGCCGGCCGTGAACCCGACGAACTTCGACCCGCGCTCGGGTTCGCTGATCGAGCGCGCGCTGTTCAACCACCGCTGGGCCGTGCTGCTGGTGTGCGCGCTGGTCACCGCGGTGCTGGGCTGGCAGGCGCTGCGCCTGCAGCTCAACGCCAGCTTCGAGAAGACCATTCCGACCGGCCACCCGTACATCCAGAACTTCCTGCGCCACCAGGCCGACCTGAGTGGCCTGGGCAACGCGGTGCGCATCGCCGTGGCCGCCCGCGACGGCAGCATTTACGAGGCGCGTCACCTCGACACCTTGCGCCGCCTGTCCGACGAGGTGTTTCTGTTGCCGGGCGTGGACCGGGCGCGCATGAAGTCGCTGTGGACACCGACCACGCGCTGGGTGGGCGTCACCGAAGACGGCCTGGAAGGTGGTCCGGTGATTCCCGACGGTTACGACGGCAGCCCGGCCAAGCTGGCGCAACTGCAGGCCAACGTGGCGCGGTCCGGCGAAGTGGGCCAGCTGGTGGCGCGGGACGCGCGCTCCAGCGTCATCTTCGTGCCGCTGCTGGCGCGCACCGCCGACGGCAGCGCGCTGGACTACGCCCGCCTGTCGGCCCAGCTCGAAGCCCTGCGTGCCCGCTATGAAGCCGAAGGCGTCACGGTGCACATCACCGGCTTCGCCAAGATCGTGGGCGACCTGATCGACGGCGTGCGCGCGGTGCTGGTGTTCTTTGCCATCGCGGTGGTCATCGCCACGGCCATGGTGCTGGCCTACACCCGCTGCCTGCGCAGCACGGTGCTGGTGGTGCTGGTGTCGCTGGTGGCGGTGGTGTGGCAGCTGGGCCTGCTGCCGGTGCTGGGCTTCGCGCTGGACCCGTACTCGATCCTGGTGCCCTTCCTCGTGTTCGCCATCGGCATGAGCCACGGCGCGCAGAAGATGAACGGGATCATGCAGGACGTGGGCCGCGGTGTGGACAAGCTGGTGGCCGCGCGCCTCACCTTCCGCCGCCTGTTCCTGGCCGGGCTGACCGCCTTGCTGGCCGACGCGGTGGGGTTTGCGGTGCTGCTGGTCATCGACATCCAGGTCATCCGCGAGCTGGCGGTGGCGGCCTCGCTGGGCGTGGGCGTGCTGATCTTCACCAACCTGATCCTGCTGCCGGTGCTGCTGTCCCATGCGGGCGTCAGCGCGCGGGCCGCCCAACGCAGCCTGCGCGACGAGCAGGCCGACGCCCGGGGGGGCGAAGGCCACCCGCTGTGGACCTTCCTCGGCCGCTTCACCCAGCGCCGCTGGGCCACGGCCGCGGTGGCGGTGGGCCTGCTGATGGGCGTGGGCGGCTTCGCTGCCAGCCTGCAATTGAAGGTCGGTGACCTGGACCCCGGGGCACCGGAGCTGCGCGAAGGCAGCCGCTACAACCGCGACGTCGCCTTCATGAACGCCGCCTACGGCGCCGGCAGCGACGTGCTGGCCGTGATGGTCAGCACCCCGCCGGGCCAGTGCGCGCAATACGCCACCCTGAACAAGGTCGATGCGCTGGAATGGCAGCTGCGTCAGCTCGACGGCGTGGAGAACACCAACACGCTGGCGCTGCTGAACCGCCGCGTGCTGGCGGGCCTGAACGAGGGCAACCCGCGCTGGGGCGAGTTCCTGCCCAACCAGGACATGCTGAACACCGCCACCGCCGGCGCGCCGCGCGGCCTGTACAACGACGCCTGCAGCCTGCTGACCCTCTACGTCTACCTGCGCGACCACAAGGCGGACACCCTGGCGCGCGTGGTCCGCCACGTCGAGGCCTTCGCCGAGGCCAACGACACCGCCGAGGTGAAGTTCCTGCTGGCCGCGGGCAGCGCGGGCATCGAGGCCGCCACCAACATCGTCGTGCAGGACGCCTGGCGGTTGATGCTGGTGCTGGTCTACGGCGCGGTGGTGGCGCTGTGCTTCGTCACCTTCCGCAGCTGGCGGGCGGTCGTGGTGGCGGTGCTGCCGCTGGTGCTCACCTCCTTCCTGGCCGAGGCATTGATGGTGGCGCTGGGCATGGGCGTGAAGGTGGCCACCCTGCCGGTGATCGCGCTGGGCGTGGGCATCGGCGTGGACTACGCGCTGTACATCCTCAGCGTGACGCTGGCGCAGTTGCGCGAAGGCAAGTCCCTGGCGCAGGCCTACCACCGCGCGCTGCTGTTCACGGGCAAGGTGGTCATGCTGACCGGCGTGACCCTGGCCATCGGCGTGGTCACCTGGGTGGCCAGCCCCATCAAGTTCCAGGCCGACATGGGCCTGTTGCTGGCCTTCATGTTCGTCTGGAACATGGTTGGCGCGCTGGTGCTGCTGCCGGCGCTGGCGCATTTTCTGTTGAAGCCCAGCCAGCCCAGCGTGCGGGTGGCCCCACGGGCCGCCGGCGTTCCCCCTTCCCTTCTCACCGAGCCCACCCCATGAACCGCATGTTCCTGCCCCGCGCGCTGGTCGCCGCGGCCTGCGCCGCCGCCACGGTGCTCACCGCTGGCAACGCCCTGGCCCAGCCAGCCCCCAACGCCGACGCCGTGTTCGACCGCTACGTCGACGCCGTGCACGCGGCCGACATGGCCGCGGTGCGGGCCTTGATTTCGCCCGAGGTGGAGCGGTCCGACTTCGTGGGCTGCCGACCCGAGATGAGCAACCCGGGCTGCCTTGCCCACTACATCGAGGCCACGGTGGTCGGCCCGCAGGCGCGGCTGACGGTGCTGCGCCGCGAACGCCAAGGCGACACCGTCACGGCCGTGGTGGAGGTGCGCAGCCCGCTGTACCTGAAGGCCGGCGTCGAACGCATCGTGGGCAGCGACATCGTGCGGGTGCGCGACGGCTTGATCCACGCCTTCCGCTTCGTGCCCGACTTCCGCGACGAACCCACCGCCACCTTCTTCGCCACCCTGGGCATTGGCCCGCGCGCGGCCAAGCGGCCAGCGGCGCCTTGAGCGACCTCACCCCTTTCACGCCACGAACCTTGTCCCATGTTCAAGTACTTCCCCACCAATTACGTCTGGAACCTGTCGGTCGACCTGGCCATCGAGATGGGCGCCCGCATCGGCGAGATCGAGGCGATGTGCGCGCCCCTGCAAGAGGCCGCCCGCGCACCGGACGCCGCCGGCAGCCAGGCCTTCCGCGAAACCTGGGTGCACATGGCCGACCAGCTGTGCGCGCTGGCCGACGAGGACCGCGCGCGCGGCAGGTTGCTGTCGGCGGGTGAAAAGCTCAACCGCGCTTCCAGCTACCTGCTGACCGCGGAGCGCCTTCAAGCGCACGGCTCGCCGGGCCGCCAGGCCCTGTACCGGCGCACGCTCGACCTGTTTGCCGAAGGCCTGCGCCTGAGCGGCGAACGCTGCGAACGGGTGGAGATTCCCTACGAAGGCACGCACCTGTCGGCGCTGTACGTGCCCGCCGAACGTGATGCCGACCGCGCCCCGGTGCTGGTGCAGGTCAACGGCCTGGATTCGACCAAGGAAATGAAGTACCGCGTGGGCCTGCCGGGCTGGCTGGCGCGGCGTGGCGTGGCCTCGCTCGTGGTCGACCAGCCTGGCACCGGCGAAGCGCTGCGTCTGCAGGGCCTGACCGCCCGCCACGACAGCGAGCACTGGGCCAGCCGCGTGGTCGACTGGCTGGAAACCCGCGACGACGTGGACCCGCACCGCATCGGCTGCGAGGGCGTCTCGCTGGGCGGCTATTACTGTCCGCGCGCGGTGGCCTTCGAGCCGCGCTTCGCCGCCGGCGTGTGCTGGGGCGCCAACCACGACTGGCGCGACGTGCAGAAGCGCCGCCTGGAGAAGGAAGGCAACTTCCCCGTGCCGCATTACTGGGCCCATGTGTGCTGGGTGTGGGGCGCGCGGGACATCGACGACTTCATGCGCATCGCCGAAAACGTGCACCTGGACGGCGTGGTCGAGAAGATCCGCGTGCCCTTCCTGGTGACGCACGGCGAGAAGGACAGCCAGATTCCGCTGAAGTGGGCGCACCGCACCTACGAACAGCTGGTCAACAGCCCGAAGCGCGAACTCAAGGTCTTCACCGACCGCGAAGGCGGCGTGCAGCACAGCAGCTTCGACAACAGCATCAACGCCGGCCACTACATCGCCGACTGGGTGGCCGAAACCCTGGGCGGCCGCACCGCGGCCTGAATGCCCCTTCCGACCCCTGAACAAGAAAGACATCCCATGAACATCATCGGACCCGACGCGCTGGTCTTCGGCGTGGACGACGTGGCCGCCTGCAGCCGCTACCTGGTCGACTACGGCCTGCGCGACGCCGGCGACGGCCGCTTCGAAGCCCTGGACAGCACGGCCGTGGTCGTGCGCGACCGCCACGACCCGCGCCTGCCCGCCCCGATGGGCACCGCCAGCATGCTGCGCGAAACCGTCTACGGCGTGGCCGACGCCGCAACGCTGGACGCCATCGAGGCCGAACTGCGCCGCGACCGCGACGTCGCCCGCGCGGACGGCGTGCTGCGCGCGGTGGACGACCAGGGCTTCGCGCTGGCCTTCCAGGTGACGGTGCGGCGGCCGCTGGCCCTGCCCGGCGAGCGCGTCAACGCCCCCGGCGCCGCCGCGCAACGCGGCCCCAATGAACTGGCCCTGACGCCGGACATGCCCGCGCTGCCGCGCACCCTGTCGCACGTCGTCTACTTCGTGCCCGACGCCGCGCGGGCCGAGGCCTTCTACGCGCGCCTGGGCTTCGCCACCACCGACCGCTTCACCGGCGTCGGCCCCTTCATGCGGCCGGGCGGCACGGCCGACCACCACACGCTGTTCTTCATCCAGACGCCGCCGCACATGCGGGGTTGCGAGCACTTCACCTTCCACCTGGGCGGCCCCACCGAGGTGCTGCTGGCCGGCACGCGCTTTGTCGACAAGGGCTACCAAAGCTTCTGGGGGCCGGGGCGCCACCACTTCGGCAGCAACTGGTTCTGGTACTTCAACAGCCCGCTGGGCTGCCACGTGGAGTACGACGCCGACATGGACCTGCACGACGACCGCTGGGCGGCCCGCGAAGCCCCGATGGGCGCCGACGCCTCGCAGCTGTTCCTGTTCCAGCACCGCGCCAAGTGGGCCCCGGGCGGGCCGCCTGCGGCAAGCGGGGCCGGCGCCGTGCCCGCGGGCGCCCAGGCCGGCGCTCACCCCGCTGGCGCAACCGCGCCCGACGCGCAAGCGGCGGCTTGAGCCCGGCATGCCCACGCCACCACGCCCCCTGCGCCTGTGCCACCGGGACGAGCTGGTCGACGGCCAGTCCCGCGGCTTCGACCCGCATGGCGAGGGCCACGACACCGTGCTGCTGGTGCGCCAGGGCGCGCGCGTGCACGCCTGGCGCGACGCCTGCCCGCACCACGGCACGCCGATGGCCTGGCGCAAGGACGCCTACCTGAACGCGGCGGGCGACCGCATCGTCTGCGCCGCCCATGGCGCGATGTTCGAGGTCGACAGCGGGCGCTGCACGCTGGGCCCCTGCCTGGGCGAGCGACTTCAACCGGTGGCCATCGCCACCTTGGCGAACGGCGAGATCCACATCGCCGCGCCCACCACCCCGGAGACCACCCCATGAACTCCCCTGCGCAACGCGTCCTCGTCATCGGCGGGGGCTTTTCCGGCATGGCCGCGGCCATTGAGCTGCGCCGCCAGGGCCGCGACGTCGACCTCGTCGAGATCGACCCCGGCTGGCGCAGCTACGGCGCCGGCATCAGCCTGGGCGGCGCCACCCTGCGCGCCTTCCGCCAGCTGGGCGTGCTGGACGCCTTCCTGCAGCACGGCAACGCCAGCGACGGCGTCAAGCTGTGCCTGCCGCACGGCCCGGAGGTGGCCGAACTGCCCACGCCGCGGATTGCCGGCGCGGCGGTGCCGGGCGGCGGCGCCATCATGCGGCCGGTGCTGGCGCGGCTGCTGGCCGACGCCACCCGCGCCGCCGGTGCCCAGGTGCACCTGGGTTGCACCTTCACCGACATCGCCGAAGACGCCAACGGCGTGCACGTCAGCTTCACCGACGGCCAGCGGCGGCGCTACGACCTGGTGGTGGGCGCCGACGGCCTGTATTCGAAGGTGCGGCAGGCGGTGTTCCCCGACGCGCCCCGGCCGCGCTACAGCGGCCAGGCCGTGTGGCGCGCGGTGCTGCCGCGCCCGCCCGAGATCACCACCGCCACGATGTGGATGGGGCCCCGCGTCAAGCCGGGCGTCAACCCGGTCTCGCGCGACGAGATGTACCTCTTCGTCACCGAGCCGCGGCCAACCAACGACCACGTCGACCCGGCGCACTTCCCCGCACTGTTGCGCGGCTTGCTGGAAGACTTCGCCGCGCCGACGCTGCGGGCCATCCGCGCGCAGATCGACGAGCGGTCGCAGATCGTCTTCCGCCCGCTGGAGCAGCTGTTGATGCCGCGCCCCTGGTCGCGCGGGCGGGTGGTGCTGATCGGCGACACGGTGCACGCCACCACGCCCCACCTGGCCAGCGGTGCGTGCATCGGCATCGAGGACGCGCTGGTGCTGGCCGATGAACTGGCCCGCGGCGGCGCCATGCCCGAGGCCCTGGCCGCCTTCGAGGCCCGCCGCTGGGAGCGCTGCCGCATGGTCGTCGACAACTCGGCCCGCCTGGGCGAGATCGAGGTGCATGGCGGCGACAAGGAAGAACACGCCCAACTGATGCGCCAGTCGCTGATGGCGCTGGCGCAGCCGATCTGACCGAACACCCAGGAGCAAGCCATGATTCGAACGGATTCGCTGCGCGGCCGCGCCGCGCTGATGGTGGCGCATTGCGCCGGGATGGTCGACCTGGTGGCCTTGCCCGTGTGGGTGGGCACGCTGATCGCCCGCTACCGGCTGGACCCGCAGCAGGCGGGCCTGCTGGCCACCTTGTTCCTGGTGGGCGCGGTGGTGGCCAGCCTGGCCCTGGCCCCGCGCTTTCACCGGGTGCCGGGGCGCACGGTGGCGGTGCTGGGCTTCGGCCTGTCGGCGCTGGGCTTCTGGGCCTTGTCGGTCACGGACGACTTCGCCACGCTGGCCGTGCTGCACACGCTGTCGGGCGTGGCGGCCGGCTCGGCCTTGAGCGTGACGCACGGCACCATCGCTCGCAGCGCCAACCCGCACCGGCTGTTCGCGCTGGTGGGCATGGCGCTGGGCGTGTTCGCCATCGTCTTCCTGGGCGCCACGCCGCCGGTGGTGGCGGCGCTGGGCGGACCGGCCTTGTTCCTCGTCTTCGCCGGGGTCATGGCGGTGGCGGCGGTGGTGTGCCTGCTGGGCTTCCCGGTGGCGGACGCGGCGCCGCAGCGCCCGGCCGCGGCGGGCGCCGCCGAGGCCACGGGCCGCATTCCCGCGGCGGTGTGGTTCGGCATTGCCGGCATCGCGTGCATGGGGCTGGTGCAGTCGATGACCTTCAGCTTCCTGGAGCGCGTGGGCACCGACCGCGGCTTCGGCCTGGGCGCGGTCACGGGCGTGCTGATCGCCCTGGGCTTCGTCAACCTGTTCCCGGCCGTGCTGGCCGCGCTGCTGGAGCGGCGCTGGGCGGCGCGCACCGTCATGCTGGTGGGCCCGCTGCTGCAGGCGCTGCTGGTGGCCACCATCATGAACGCCACCGCCTTCGCGCCTTACGCCGCGGCGGCCTCGGTGTTTGCCGCGGTGATGATCTTCACCCACACCTTCGCCTTCGGCCTGCTGGCCCGGCTGGACACCAGCGGCCGCGCGATGGCGGCCACGCCGGCCATGCTGATGATCGGCGCGGCCGTCGGGCCGATCCTGGGCGGCACGCTGGTCAAGTCGCTGGGCTACGGCAGCCTGGGCGGCGCGGCCCTGGTCATCGCCGCGGTGGCGGCGGCCTGCTTCGCCCGCATTCCCCCCGCGCGGCCCGCCGCGCCCAGCCAGGAGGCCCTCGCATGAGCACGCCACGCCCCGTCCGGCGCTTCGTCGACCTGTCGATCTACCTTGAAAACGACGTGCTCAGCGACCCGCCACCGCTGGCGCCAAAGATCACCTACCAGAAGCACGCCGACACCCTGCCCGAGTTCATGGCCATGCTGCCCGGCACCCGGCCCGAGGACTACCCCGACGGCGAAGCCGCCGCCGCGGAGTGGGTCACGCTGACCACCCACAACGGCACCCACCTGGACGCGCCCTGGCACTTCCATTCAACGCAGGACGCGAAGAACGGCGGCAGCCGGCCCAGCATCACCATCGACGAAGTGCCGCTGGAATGGTGCTTCCAGCCCGGCGTGAAGCTGGACTTCCGCCACCTGCCCGACGGCCACGTGGTGACCGCCGACGACGTGGCGGCCGAACTGGCGCGCATCGGGCACCGCCTGCAGCCGCTGGACATCGTCGTGGTCAACACCCGCGCGGGCAGCCGCTATGGCCACCCCGACTACCTGGGCGCCGGCTGCGGCATGGGCTACGCCGCCACCATGTACCTGCTGGAACGCGGCGTGCGCCTGACCGGCACCGACGCCTGGAGCTGGGACGCCCCCTTCAGCCACACCGCCCGCCGCGTGGCCGAAACCGGCGACACCCGGCTGATCTGGGAAGGCCACAAGGCCGGCCGCGACATCGGCTACTGCCACCTGGAAAAGCTGCACAACCTGGAAGCGCTGCCGCCCCACGGCTTCACCATCAGCTGTTTCCCCCACAAGATCCGCGGCGCCTCGGCCGGCTGGACACGCGCGGTCGCCATCTTCGAAGACGCCCCGACCCCACCGTGAGCACCCTGAACCGCACGAACCACCTGAGCCGCAGTTGCATGAGCCGCATGAACCCCCCCGCCCCCTTTCCGCCCATCGAACGCGTGGTCACCGGCCACGACGCCCACGGCCGCGCGGTGGTGGCCCAGCGTGGCCCGCTGCCCACCGTGGTCGAACTGGCCGCGATTCCAGGCACCGTGTTCCACGAGGTCTGGTCCACCACCGGCGCGCCCGCGCCGGTGGACAACGGGCCCGACCCGACCACCGGGCCGCTGAGCCTGCCGCCCCCGCGCCACGGCACGCGCATCCGCTTTGTCGACATTCCACCCGACACGGCCGAGTTCCTGGCGCAAGGCGCCGCGGTGATGAAGGACGCCTTCGCCGAAATCGGTGACGAAAGCGCCAGCACCGTGGAGGCGAAGTCGCCGCACCCGCTGATGCACCGCACCGAGAGCGTCGACTACGGCGTCGTCATCGACGGCGAACTCACGCTGGTGCTGGACGAGGGCGAGGTGCCGCTGCGCGCGGGCAGCGTCGTCGTGCAGCGCGGCACCAACCACGCCTGGGCCAACCGCTCGGGCCGCCCCTGCCGCATGCTGTTCG
Organism: Hydrogenophaga intermedia; assembly: GCA_943370175.1. Lineage (GTDB taxonomy): Bacteria > Pseudomonadota > Gammaproteobacteria > Burkholderiales > Burkholderiaceae_C > Ideonella_A > Ideonella_A intermedia_A. The sequence goes on from CALRPU020000007.1 coordinate 147,161, forward strand.
TGCTGGTGGACGGCGCCTTCGCGGCCGACATCGCCGCCCGCTGACACCCGCCGGAGCACCCCCATGAAATTCGCCAGCCTGAACGACGGCAGCTTGGACGGGCGCTTGCTCGTCGTGTCGCGCGACCTGCAACGCGCCGTCCCCGTGCCCGGGCTCGCGCCCAGCCTGATCGACGCGCTGCAACGCTGGGCGGCCTTGCGGCAGCCGCTGCAGGACGTCAGCGACGCGCTGAACCGCGGCGAGGCGCCGGGCAGCACCGCCTTCGACCCCGCGCGCTGCGGCGCGCCCCTGCCGCGCAGCCCGCAGTGGCTGGACGGCTCGGCCTTCCTGAACCACAGCGCGCTGATGGACCAGGCCTTCAACAAGCCCCCGCCGCCACTGGTCGACACCGTGCCCATGATGTACCAGGGCGCCAGCGACGACTTCCTCGGCCCGCACGCCGACGTGCCGCTGCCGTCCGAAGACGACGGCATCGACTTCGAAGGCGAGTTCGGCGTGGTCACCGACGCGGTGCCCATGGGCGTGACGCCGCAGCGCGCACTGGACCACGTGCGCCTGCTGATGCAGCTCAACGACTGGAGCCTGCGTGCGCTGGGCCCGCACGAAATGAAGACCGGCTTCGGCTTCCTGCAGGCCAAGCCTTCCACCGCCTTCGCCCCGGTGGCGGTCACGCCCGACGAACTGGGCGAGGCCTGGCGGGGTGGCCGGGTGCAGTTGCCGCTGCACGTTCAATGGAACGGGCAGCGCTTCGGCGAACCGCACGGCGGCGAAATGAGCTTCCACTTCGGCCAGTTGATCGCCCACGCCGCCCGCACGCGGCGCCTGAGCGCGGGCTGCATCGTGGGCTCGGGCACGGTCAGCAACGCCGCGCGCAGCGCCGGGTCGGCCTGCATTGCCGAGCGCCGCGTGATCGAGAAGATCGACCTCGGCGAGGTGCGCACCGGCTTCATGGCTTTCGGCGACCGGGTGCGCATGGAGGCCCGGTCCGCGGACGGCGGGCCCGGCCCCTTCGGCGTCATCGACCAGCGCGTGGTGCGCGCCACCTGAGCCGGAGCGCCCCGCGATGAAGGTCCTGATCACCGGCGCCAACGGCTTTGTCGGGCGCGCCCTGGCCCGCCACCTGGTGCGCGCGCCCGTGCTGCGGGGCCGCGCCCTCAGCGAGCTCACGCTGCTGGACCAGGCCCTGGACGCCGACGGGCCGGACGGCCCGGGCCAGGCGCTGGTGCGGCCGGTGCGCGCCGACCTGGGCGACATCGGCTGGCTCACCGCGTGGTTGGACGAGCACCCGCAAGAGCTCGTCTTCCACCTGGCCAGCGTGCCCGGCGGCACCGCCGAGCAGCAGGTGGACCTGGCCCGGCGGGTCAACCTGGACGCCACCATCGCGCTGCTGGACGCGGGCCGGCGCCGCCTGCCTGCCAGCGGCGCGGCGCCCGTCTTCGTCTTCGCCAGCTCCATCGCGGTCTTCGGCACGATGAGCGCGCCGGTCGACGACCACACCCTGCCCTGCCCGGCCCTGGGCTACGGCGCCCACAAGCTGATGGCCGAAACCCTGCTGGCCGACCACCACCGCCGCGGCTGGGTGCAGGGCCTGGCGCTGCGCCTGCCCGGGGTGCTGGCCCGGCCGCCAGCACGCACCGGCCAGTTGTCCGCCTTCCTCAGCGACATCGTGCGCGAACTGGCCGCCGGTCGCCCCTTCACCTGCCCGACCCGCCCGCAAGCGCGCACCTGGGCGTCCTCGCTGCCCTGTGTGGTGCAAGCCTTGCTGCACGCCGCGAACATGGACCACACGCGCTGGCCCGGCCCGCGCGCGCTGACCCTGCCCACGCTGCACTTCTCGATGACCGCTCTGGTGGACGCCATCGGCGCGGTGCACGGCACCCCGGCGCAGGAACTGGTGCGCTGGCAGCCCGACGAGCGCACCGAAGCCTTGTTCGGCCGCTGCCCGCCCCTGACCACCGCCGCCGCCGACGCCGCCGGCTTCCGCCACGACGGCACGCTGGACCACCTGGTGCGCGCCGCACTGGCACCATGAAAAACCCCCGCACGCACAGGGTGCGCCGGGGGTTGGCTGGCAGGTGGGCTTGAGCGCCGGAGGCGCCCAGGCGGTCTTGTCACATGTTCGATCATCACTTCCCAATCGGCCGCTAAGCCAGCATTCATGCGGGTTCTCTGCCACTGGGATTTGACCGTGGCCCCATCCGTGGCCCCGTTCACCACCCTGCCCTTGAACAGCACCGGTTGGCCCAGGCCACGGCCGCATCCCGCTCGCCCCTCTGTCGCGCGGATGCCGCATCGCGCTATCCAGCCGACCCGGATCGCTTGGTGAACCGTGTGTCAGCCCGTCGCGAACTCAGCGATGGAATCCTGTGCGTCATCCGCCACGGTCCTCACCTCTTCGAGCTCCAACTCTCTGCAGATGTCCTGGAAGGCGGCAAAGCGCTTCAGGTCACTCTGCGCCGGGCCTCGCACGGCGAAGAGCACGTCATGCGGCAGTAGGTCGCGCTTACGCAGCCGTTGAATGCGCTGCAACCAGGTCCCACCGTGGTCATAGATCCCCATCGGCTCGGCCTGGTTCAGATTGAACGGTTTGATGATCTTGGCGACCGTCGCTCCCCGCTGCTGCACGAGCGGGAACTTGACGTAGACCTCATCGTCACCGACCCTCGCAGGCCGGAACGGCAGCTTGAGTTCGAGGCTACCGAGGAGGGCCTTGATGCGCCGCTCGATCTCTTGCTCGACGTACTCGGGCGTCGCGAAAGCGCGATCCACGTAGTGGTCGAACTTCTCTGCAAGCTCGCGCGCCGGGTCGTCGGTGAGAACGACACGGGGCATGCTGAATCGGATGATGGCTTCCCGGGGATGAACCAACCCCTCAAACACCTCGCGCAGCACCTCTGGCCGACCCGTCGCCATCTGGCGAGTGACCAACTCGTCGATCCGCTGAAGCTCGGTCCGAATACCCTGCACAGCCCGTGCGAACACGGTTCGCGGCAGCTCCTCGAAGAAGCTCGTGATCCGCTTCGTCTTCCGTGTGTTCTGAAGCTTGAAGCCGAAGTAGCCTGTCTGCGGGCAAACCATCGCGACACCGACGTTGGCGAACTCGCCAGTCTCGAGGTACGGAACGAACTGAACCACGGCATAGCGGCATGCGACTTGTTTCATACCGTCCTCCATAGGTCATCCGTTGCACATCGCGACAGCGCCGCCATCGCGCCTTCCCTGTCGAAGTTTGCCGGCAGGTCGAACTCCGAATTTTCCCACAGCCACTCGGGCGGCGCCGTCTGCAGCGCCAGCATGGCCGCCGGTAGCGCAGCATTCAAGCGACGACCATACTCCGCACGGCTGACCAGATCTTCGACCAGCTCCTGCCATTGTGAGGCGAAGACATGGTGCTGGAGGAACTCGGCTGCGTCAAAGCCCGGGTCCAGCGCCAAGTTGTGGTCGATGACGACCAGCGACTCGTGCTCCTGATCCCACAGCAGGTTTGGGTTGCCCGTCAGGCGGTCCACGTTGTGAACCCACCAGTCAAAGACCAAGACGTCCCGCTGTACCGACTTGGGGACACGTGGCGCCATCCCAAGTTCGAGCCAGCTGGTGCCGCGATGCTGACGCGATCCGAACGCAGGCAGGCAGCCAAGCTGGCGCCAGTCAGCGGGCAGTTCCGCATGCAGCGTCTCGTCGATCTGGACGAGGCTGAAGGGTGGGATGTTCAGCTCGAAGGCTTGGGCAAGGTGCGCGCAAATCCACTCACGCCACAGGCTTGCACGGTTGGTCTGCTGGCCTTTGACGAAGTACAGGCTGCCATCTTCGGCAACGCACTTGAAAGGCAGCGACTTGCCCTGCTCGGCCGGGCCGAGCACCTCGCGAATCTGCAGGATGGGCTGCACGACAGGTGGCATGGACTTCAGACTTCCTCTGGCGCCGCCAGCGTCCACACCCGCTTGAGCGGGATCAGCGCCCGCAGGTCGGCGTCGAGCTTGTCGTACACCCCGAGCAGTTCGTCGATCAGGTCGTCGGCGTCCCATAGCCGCACGTGGAAGAACTGCTGCGTCTCGTCGCGATCGATGCTGCTCTTGAACCCGCCCCAGCACACCAGCAGGCCATGGGTGGCGTTGACCTTCTTCATCACACCGCCCAGCGCGTCCAGCACCGTGCGCTCGATCGGACTCTGCTGTGACTTGACCTGCACGCAGATGCGCGGCTCGGAGAACCCGAACGTGCCGGGCGCGGCCAAGATGTCGATGCCGCCATCCGGGCCCGGCGGGCTGATGTGGGTGCTGAACCCCTGTGCCCGCAAGATGGCGCCGACCAGCTCGGCCATGCCGTGCCCCTTGAACCGCGCGAGAACCAGCTTAGTGATCTGGTCGCGGCCCGAACGCTCCACGTCGAAGTGCGCTTCGATGACAGGCGGCTGTTCGTTCGACGCCGGCTTGCCCTTCTGGCCTGGCGTCGGCGCCGACGCCCCC
>CALRPU020000008.1:0-149389 GCA_943370175.1 Hydrogenophaga intermedia
CACATGTTCCATCTGCGCCAGGAACTCGCGTTTGCGGGTCCGCTTGGTCGTCAGGTTCAGGCCAAGGTCAGATTGCTTCATGGCTCAAATGGTCGCCGCCGTACCGGGGTCGCGCAAGCGGACTTGTGCGGGGGTTTTGCAGACCTTCCCTAATGTCCAAGGGCTTTATCGGCATAGCTATTCTTCCGTTCTCACTATTGTTTCCATTTCACATTCTCAGCGTTGCTTCCAACTTTTTGTTGGCAAGAGAAGTCTGGTACTTGATCTGTTCGCGCCGAACCGAAGAGGATAATCCTTCCCAGATCATCCTGGCGCTCGCCCTTATCTTGAATCTCTGCATGGGGCTGTCTAGTCTCAGCAATGAGTCGCGCGGTCCTTCTAGTCTGCGCGGGCTGCTAGGACTACCTGGATACTACCTATGGGGTTCCTCGTTCCTTGCACTGTTGCTCTGCCGCATACGAGGGCGTGCGGCCTAACCATTTACAGGGACTTCCCCCTTCGTCAAGCAATTGATCATGGAAGGTTTGGCATTGTCGACGCGAAGTGAAGCATGGCCGAGACAGAGAACAGACTGCCAATCTACAGTCGGCCTTGTTGTGCAAGCTGGCCCTGGAGGGCCAACGCACGGACCCAGATGCGAACCGCTCAGCGGGGCTCCATTCCGTTTGCGTGGACAGCGCCTGGAGCGCAGCCACCCATGGTCAGTCGAGCTTGCCCACCGCCGGTCTGACCTGTTCAGCGCATCTTCTCGATCACGTCGTGGGAGGGAATGCCGATCAGCCTGCCGTGGCTGGTTTGGTGCTCAGGTGATGAGGATCGAAGGCCACACCGCATGTCAAGACTGCCCACAGGATGCGGGCGTTCTTGTTGGCCAGCGCGACCGCCGCCTTCTGCCAGACGGCGCGATCACGCAGCGCGGCGACCCAGGTGGAGATTGGATCGCTTCGCCGCTCGGCGGACATCACGGCCGACTTGGCGCCCTGGATCAACAGCATGCGCAGGTAAGACTGCCCGTGCTTGGTGATGCCACCGAGCATGCTCTTGCCGCCGCTGGAGCGCTGCCTGGGCACCAGCCCGAGCCACGCGCCGAACTGAGCGCCGTTCCTGAACTGCTTGAAGTCACCCACCGCGCTGACCACGGCCGAGGCCGTGACTGGCCCGATGCCTCGATGCCTATCAGCGAGGCCGCCTGGCGCACCGTCGCGTTGTCGCGCGCGTGAGCGGCGATGCGTTCATCGCACCAGGCCATGTGCTCATCGAGCTCACGCCAATGATCCAGCGCGCGCTGGATCACCAGGCGTGCCAAGCCGTTCACGCAATCGTGAAACGGGCCGCCCTTCCATTGGTCGCTATTCTGTCCGGGCCGCATTTCGCGAAAATGGAGCACATGCACATGGACTTTCGCTTGAACAACGGCGCCAACGGGTTACGGCACAGGCTGGTTTCGATGCTGCCAGGGCTTCTTGCGGTTGCTGCGACCGCCTTCGACCACAGCAGGTCGGATCAATCAATGGCAATTTTGCTGTATCGGGTTCTATTGTTTTGATGGTGCTTGGCTTCATGGTTCCCGTGATACTGACGGAAGGTTTTGGGAAACCAATTCCAAGTGCCAGAGATTTGGCAATCGGTTCGAAGCGTTTTCATCAAGCATTGCTTGCCATCGCGTTTTGCTTGCTTTTCGGGCCCGGCACTGTTCGTTTGGTGGCCAGGTTCCTTGGAGCAGTTTGACCATGCGCTCAACCGGCTTCAGTGGCGCATGCCTCGCGGTGGCGGGTCCATTTCATTCGTCCCCAGTAGTTGTCATGCCCCACTGCCTCGGTCAACGCGGGCGCTGGGCTTTACTTGACTTCGATCGTTGCGCGCATTCCGGCCTCGGCGTGGGTTCGCGTTGACATCACGTCCTCGAACTTGCCGGTGCGCACTGGAAGAAACCACCATTCGGCAACGCTGCCGGGCTTGAGTTCCAGCCGCCTCACGGGTCCATACACCTCGGCCAAAGGCTTGCCATCGGCGCTAAGCACGACGACCTTTCTGGAGTAAACGGCGTCGGCGAGACCTTGCGAGCCGAAGTAGTAGGGGTTTGGGCTTGGGTTCTCCAATCGCAGCACGTAGAGCTTGCCCGTTTCCAGCGTCAGTGTGTCGGGCGAAAACCTGTGCTCCCCCTTTGCATTGCCCATGGTCATGGTCACCGCCGTGGGCTCCTGCCTGGTCAAGTCGCCAGCGGCGAGGGCTGCGCCCGTTGCAGCCGTCATCAAGGCAAGCAATGCGAGCAAGGCAATCTTCATCTGCGGTCTCCTGGTTTGGGTGATGGTGGGGAATGGGTGGGTGGCCTCAATCTGCTGCAGCGCACAGGCTACCGCACTTGCATCACGCAGCCAGCGTCAAGACGTGGCCGCGCGGCAAGGCCCGCGCCATTGCTTGGTTGGCGCGCCATCGGCAGGGCATTGGGCCCTCGAGGCGGTCATGTTTATCATCGTCCTCGCGGGCCTGGCACCTTGCGGCTGTTGCCCGCTGCGTTCCAACGTCACGCTTCACTCCTTGCTTTCAATGAACAAGATCACGCTTGGCGAGCGAGTGGCCTCAGCGGTGGTTGGTGCGATGTTGGGCGCCGTGGTTGGAGGGATCCTGGTTTGGCTGTTTGGGGTCTACTCGCAGAACATGGGGCAAGGCCGCATCAAGCCTGATGCCGCGCGTTGGATCATGGGGTGTTCTGCTGCGTTTGCATTCGTCGGTCTTGTGATTGGTTCGCACGTGGGCACCGCTCTTGGCATCGTGTTCTCGGCCATTCATGAAACTGAGCGCCAAGGCAGCAACGACGTGGTCGTTCCAACGTGGCTGGCGGTGGTTTTGATGGTCGCCGTGGTGATGGGCGTTGGCTGGTGGGTGTCCCATGGGTCATGATTTGCCAGACACATCTTCACGCTCTCGCTCGGCTTGGCGTCACGGTTTGCAGTGTTCGCCGCCGAAGACTCGTCCTTTCTTTCAAGGGTGATCATGTGGTGACAAGTCCCAGACGCTTGGCTGCACGGGCATCCAAGTTTCCATTTCAATTCACCGACCAAGCGCGTGTGGTTCATCAAATGCAGAAAATCTTCTTCGATGTGCCATCGACCATCGGGGGTCTGGCTTTGTCGACGCGAGTTGAGTCATGGCCAGGATGACCCGCCGAAACGTCATGGTGGCCGCATCCTGGGTGCTGGCCATGCCGCGCACTGCGCTGGCGCAGGACGATCCAAAGCCGGGCAGCTTTGGGTTTTCGATTGACGTCGATGGGGAAGGGTTCTTCCTCAATCCGACCTTGAAGTCGGTCACCATCAAGTCGGTCGTTCCCGGCCGCCCCGCTTTCGACGCCGGCATCAAAGCGGGCGACCAAGTGTTGCAGGTGGAAGGGAAGCCGGTGGCTGGGGCAAAGGCACGCGATCTTGAGCCGCACATGAAGAAGAACGTGGGCGAGAAGCTGAACCTTCGGCTGCGCAGGCCCAGCGGCGAGGTTTATTCGGTCACGTTGGTGGCAGCGCCCAAAGCGACTTGAGATTCTCCTTGCTGCGGTGCGCTGACGTTCAAGGGCGGTGCCGGTGCTGGCGCTGATGCAGCACGTGGTGAATGAACGGGCCGATGGCCACAGCGGCGTGCCGTTATTTCCCAACCAAGTCTTGGTTGAAATGGGAATGGCCCAGCAACGTGCGCAAAGACATCGGCGTGAACGCGAGGCCGTCAGCCACCCGCAAGCCGATCAGCGGGATGAAGCCGGGTGCGCGAATGGCAGACGTTCGGCTTGTTGTTGCCTCAAACGCTTTTGTGATGGATGGATCACGCCTTTTCAAGCAACATGGCTGCATGGGTGATTCAGAAGTTGCCGCGGCGTGCGGGGACAAGGTCACACCGCATGAATGGCCTCATCCATTGGGGCCAACGGCAGCCCATTGAACGGAGAAACCATGCAAGCATCCAGCGCCATCGGCCATGTGGGCCGCCATGTGGGGTGGACTTTGAAACTGGCCGCGAGGAGCCTGGCCTTTCTCGTGATGGTGGTGATTGTGTTTGCCTGCTTTGGCAATTTGCTGGGCTATTTTCAGAAGTTCAGCGCGGCGGGCATCACGGTGACGTCGAGCATCTGGTCTTTGGTGGCCACCGGTGTGGTGTTGGGGGCCATTCTCTTTGCGCCAGCGAGACTGGTGTTCGGTCAGCGGTTGGGGCCGATGCTGTTGGCGTTGTCCGGCATTCCGGTGGCGATGATGTCCTTTCCGCCATCACCCGAGGCGGTGGCCGCCAACGGTGGCGTGGTGGGGTACATCGGCGCTGTTTGTTGCACCTTGGTTCCCGGCATCGTGGCGTGGGCCCTTCAGCGCATGACGTTCAAGCATTGAGAGGCGTCCTTCCAGGTCTTGGTGGGTCAACTTCCCTCTGAGGAAGGGGGTGAGGTCTGAGCATGTCTGATTCGACGACCTTGTTTCACGAGCGGAAAGTCCTTGCGCTTCGGCTGATCGAGCGCCATGGCGTCAAAGCCGCGGCCAGTCAACCTGTGCTGTTCCGTGCCCTTTGGTGGCTTGGCCTCGACGTTCCACCGCCCCACTTCGCGCCCTTTTCGGTGGTGGCGTTCATTCATGGCGCTGGCTTTGCCGCGGTGTGGGCCTTGTTCCTGGGGATCTTTGTGTGGCCATCGCAGCCCACGCCATGGCCCATGCAGGCGGCGCTGGCGCTGTGTGGGGGCAGCATGGTGGGCATGGCAACGGCTTTCGGCCATCGCCACGCGTTCGCCGGGTGCGTTCTGGTGTGACGGGGCGGGGCCGGCGGCCACCGCGGCCTCCTAGAATCGCGGCCATTCCCGCACAGCGCCCGCCCCCGCGGGCCGGAGCAGCCGAATGAGCATCAAGAGCGACAAGTGGATTCGGCGCATGGCCGAGCAGCACGGGATGATCGAGCCGTTTGAGCCCGGTCAGGTCCGGCAGTCGGCCGATGGCCAGAAGATCGTCAGCTACGGCACCAGCAGCTACGGCTACGACATCCGCTGCGCGCCCGAGTTCAAGGTGTTCACCAACGTGTACAGCACGGTGGTGGACCCGAAGAATTTCGACGAGCGCAGCTTCGTCGACATGGAAGGCGATGTGTGCGTCATTCCGCCCAACAGCTTCGCGCTGGCGCGCACGCTGGAGTACTTCCGCATTCCGCGCAATGTGCTGACCATCTGCCTGGGCAAAAGCACCTACGCGCGCTGCGGCATCATCGTCAACGTGACCCCCTTCGAGCCCGAGTGGGAAGGCTATGTGACGCTGGAGTTCAGCAACACCACGCCGCTGCCGGCCAAGATCTACGCGGGCGAGGGCTGCGCGCAGGTGCTGTTCTTTGAAAGCGACGAGGTCTGCGAGACCAGCTACAAGGACCGCGCCGGCAAATACCAGGGCCAGCGCGGCGTGACCTTGCCCAAGGCCTGAGTGGCCTGGGCGCCGAAGCGCCGAGGCACTGACTCACCGCAGCGCCCGCCGCCGGCCCCACCGTTCCCACCCCGCCTCAGCCAGGAGACCCCGCCATGCGCATGGACGGCGAAGACCAGAGCGACAACGTCGAAGACCGCCGTGGCGATTCGGGCGGCGGGGGAGGGGGCGGCGGCATTCGCCTGGGCGGTGGCCGCGGCGTGGGCCTGGGCACGGTGGCGGTGGCGCTGCTGGCGGGCTGGGTGTTCGGCATCAACCCGCTGACCGTGCTGGGCCTGCTGGACGGCGGCGGCCCGGTGGCCGTGCAACAGGCACCGGAACGCCCCGCGGCCCGCCCGCCGGCCGACGACGCGCAGGCGCGCTTCGTGTCCGAGGTGCTGCACAGCACCGAGGTGGTCTGGGACGACGTCTTCCGCGGCGCCGGCGACACCTACCGCCAACCGAAGCTGGTGCTGTTCCGCGGCAGCTACCCCACGGCCTGCGGCCAGGGCGAGGCGGCGATGGGCCCGTTCTACTGCCCGGGCGACAGCAAGGTCTACATTGACCTGAGCTTCTACGACACGATGCGCCGCCAACTGGGCGCGCCGGGCGACTTCGCGCAGGCCTACGTCATTGCGCACGAGGTGGGCCACCACGTGCAGAACCTCATGGGCATCAGCGGCAAGGTGGACGCCCAGCGCGGGCGCATCAGCGCGGCCCAGCAGAACGCGTTGAGCGTGCGGTTGGAGCTGCAGGCCGATTGCTTCGCCGGCCTGTGGGCCAACCGCTCGCAGCAGCGCGCCAAGGGCTGGCGGCTGGACGACGGCGACATCGAGGAAGCCATCAACGCCGCCGCGCAGATTGGCGACGACACCCTGCAGCGCAAGGCCGGCGGCGCGGTGCGCCCGGAGAGTTTCACCCACGGCAGCAGCGCGCAGCGCGTGCAGTGGTTTCGCAAGGGCCTGGACAGCGGCAGCGTTCAGGCCTGCAACACCTTCGCGTCGCGCGGCTGACCCGCCGCCGTCATCACCCCGAGGAGACCCCTTTGAACGCCACCCGAGTCATCGCCCTTTTGCTCATCGCCGGTGGGGCGCTGGCGCTCGCCTACGGCGGCTTCAGCTACACCAAGGACACCACCGCGGTGAAGCTCGGTCCGCTGGAGCTGAAGGTGGAGGAAAAGAAGACGGTCAACGTGCCGATCTGGGCCGGCGTGGGCGCCATCGTGGTGGGCGGCCTGCTGCTGGTGCTGGGCGGCAAGGGGCGCTGAGCGCTGCGGCGTGAGGCGAGGTCGGCGCGGGCCGATCAGAAAAACTTGCCTCGCCCCACAACAATTTCTCGTTTGGCTTGAAGGGTCGATTGCGGGACAGTCGCGTCACTGTCCCCGCCGCAACCGCGGCGTCCACCGACCCGAAGGAAGCCCACGATGAAACGCCTGCTGCTTGCCACCGCCGCCGCCCTGCTCACCGGAACCGCCCTGGTCGGCCAGGCGCACGCCCAGGCCACCACCTGGAACATGTCGGCGGAACAGCCCGACGCCAACTACCTGACCGTCAACGTTCGCCAGTTCGCCGAGGACGTCAAAGCGGCCACCGGCGGCCAGCTGGAATTCAAGGTCACCAGCAACAGCGTGCTGCTGAAGCGCCCCGAGGTGAAGCGCGGCGTGCAGCAGGGCATCGTGCCCATCGGCGAGGTGCTGATGTCCGCGCTGGGCAACGAAGACGCGATGTTCGAGATCGACAGCGTGCCCTTCCTGGCCAGCTCCTTCGACGCCTCGGAAAAGCTGTGGAAAGCCGCCCGCGAGCAGATCGCCCAGCGCCTGGACAAGCAGGGCCTGGTGCTGGTGTACGGCTCGCCGTGGCCGCCGCAGGGCATCTACACGAAGAAGCCGGTGGCCAACATCGCCGACTTCAAGGGCGCGCGTTTTCGCGCGTACAGCGCCTCCACCAGCCGCATGGTCACGCTGATGGGCGCGGTGCCCACCACCATCCAGACGGCCGAGGTGCCGCAGGCGTTCTCCACGGGCGTGATCGACATGATGATCACCTCGCCGGCCACCGGCGTGGACACCCAGGCCTGGGACTACGTGAAGAACTACTACGACGCGCAGGCCTTCATCCCGCAGGCCATCGTGATCGCCAACAAGCGCGCGCTGGACGCCTTGCCCGCGGCCCAGCGCCAGGCCGTGCTGGACGCCGGCAAGAAGGCCGAAGCCCGCGGCTGGGGCCAGGCCCGTGAACTCACCGCCAAGCTGACGCAGACCCTGGTCAGCAAGGGCATCACGGTGCAGCCGGTGCCCGCGCCCATTGGCGCCGAGCTGACGAAGATCGGCGCCACCATGGCCGAGGAGTGGACCAAGAAGGCCGGCGCCGACGGCGCCAAGGTGCTCGACGCCTTCCGCCGCTGAGCGCCGGAGGCCCCGATGCTGAACCGTCTTGCCACCGCGTCGGGCGCCGCGGCGGCGGTGGCCCTGGCCGCCATCGCGCTGGTCATCGCCGCACAGATCGTGGCCCGCCTGCTGGGCCAGCAAATTCCGGCGGCCGACGACTTCGCGGCCTGGGCCATGGCCGCTTCCGCCTTCCTGGCCTTGCCCTACGCGCTGCGCCACGGCGACCACATCCGCGTGACGCTGGTGCTGCAATTCCTGCCCAAGGGCTGGGAGCGCGGCTACGAGCTGATCGCCTCGGCCATCGGCGCGGCGCTGTCGGGTTGGGCGGCGTGGCACACGGTGCGCTTCGTCGTCGACTCCTGGCGCTACGACGAAGTGGCGCAGGGCATGTTGCGCGTGCCGCTGTGGATTCCGCAGCTGTCGATGGCGGTGGGCATGGTGCTGCTGGCGCTGATGCTGCTGGACCGCCTGTGGCGCGGCCTGCGCGGCCGCCCCTTGAGCGACGCCGCGGGCGAAACCGCCCGCACCGAGTGAGCCCCCATTCACCGCACCGGCGCACGCCGGTCACCTGAAGGTCATTTCATGAGCGATCTTGCACAGGCCGGCGTCCTGATGGCGCTGCTGTTCTTGCTGCTGGGCATGGGCGTGTGGGTGGCACTGGCCCTGATTGGCTGCGGTGTGGCCGGACTGATGTGGTTCACCTCGGCGCCGCCCGGCGTGCTGTTCGCCACCACCGGCTGGGGGTCCACCGCCAGTTGGGCGCTGACGGCCTTGCCGCTGTTCATCTGGATGGGCGAAATCCTGTACCGCACCCGCCTGGCCGAGGACATGTTCACCGGCCTGGGCCCCTGGGTGCAGGGCCTGCCGGGCCGGCTGGTGCACGTCAACGTGCTGGGCTGCGGCATCTTCGCGGCGGTCAGCGGGTCGTCGGCGGCCACGGCGGCAACCATCGGGCGCATTTCGCTGCCCGAGTTGAAGTCGCGCGGCTACGACGACGGCATCAGCATCGGCTCGCTGGCCGGCGCGGGCACGCTGGGCCTGCTGATTCCGCCGTCCATCGTGATGATCGTGTACGGCGTGGCCGCGCAGGTGTCCATCGTCAAGCTGTTCACCGCGGGCATCCTGCCGGGGCTGATGATGATGGTGCTGTTCTCGGGCTACATCGCGCTGTGGTCGCTGCGCCACCCGGGCCGCGTGCCGCGCGACGCCGAACACGTGCCCTGGGGCGAACGCTTCAAGCGCCTGCGGCTGCTGCTGCCGGTGGTGCTGCTGATCGTGGGCGTCATCGGGTCCATCTACGCGGGCATCGCCACCGCCACCGAGGCGGCCACCATCGGCGTGTTCGGCTCGCTGGTGATCGCCGCGGTGGGCGGGTCGCTGACGCGCAGCACCTTCGTGGCCAGCCTGATGGGGGCGGCGCGCACGTCCTGCATGATCACCTTCATCCTGGTGGGCGCGGCCTACCTGACGAGCGCGATGAGCTTCACCGGCCTGCCGGCCAACGTGGCGCAGTGGATCACTTCGATGCACCTGTCAGCCTACGCGCTGCTGGCGGTGCTGACGGCCTTCTTCATCGTGCTGGGCTGCTTCCTGGACGGCATTTCCATCGTCGTGCTGACCACCGCAGTGCTGCTGCCCGCGGTGCAGGCCGCCGGCATCGACCCGCTGTGGTTCGGCATCTACCTGATCCTGGTGGTGGAGATGGCGCAAATCACGCCGCCCGTGGGCTTCAACCTGTTCGTGATCCAGGGCATCACCGGGCGCGACCTGTTCGAGCTGGCGCGCATGGCGTTTCCCTTCTTCCTGCTGCTGGTGCTGGCCACCATCCTGATCACCTTGTTCCCGGACATCGTGATGGTGCTGCCGCGGGCGATGGGCTGAGCGGCCGCGCCGCGCACGGAACGACCAGCATGAACAAGATCCTGATCGCCAACCGCGGCGAGATCGCCTGCCGCGTCATCCGCGCCTGCCGGGCGCTGGGCATCGCCACCGTGGCGGTGCATTCCGAAGCGGACGCCAAGGCGCTGCACGTGCAGATGGCCGACGCGGCCGAGCCCATCGGCCCGGCGCCGGCGGCGCAAAGCTACCTGCAGGGCGAGCGCATCCTGGCCGCCGCGCTGAAGCATGGCGCGCAGGGGGTGCACCCGGGCTACGGTTTCCTGTCCGAAAACACCGCCTTCGCGCGCGCCGCCGAGGCCGCGGGCCTGACCTGGATCGGCCCGGCGCCGGCGTGCATCGAGGCCATGGGCGACAAGCAGCGCGCCCGCGCCATCGCCGAAGCGGCCGGCGTGCCCACGCTGCCCGGCAGCCGCCGCTTCGCCGCCGAGGCGCTGGACGGCCTGGAAGACGCCGCGCAGGCCGTGGGCTACCCGCTGCTGGTGAAGGCCACCGGCGGGGGCGGCGGCATCGGCATGCGGCGCGTCGACGCGCCCGAGGCGCTGGCCGCCAGCGTGGCGGCCACGCAGGCCCTGGCCGCCAAGGCCTTCAAGGACGGCACCGTCTACCTGGAGCGGCTGGTGCCGCGGGCGCGGCACATCGAAATCCAGGTCTTCGGCCATGGCGACGGCAGCGCGGTGCACCTGTTCGAGCGCGAATGCTCGGTGCAGCGGCGCTTCCAGAAAATCGTCGAGGAAAGCCCGGCCCCCGGCCTGCCCAGCGCCTTGCGCGCGCGCATGGCCGAGGCCGCAGTGGCGCTGGCCGCGCACCAGCGTTACCGCGGGCCGGGCACGGTCGAGTTCATCGTCGACGCCGACACGCTGGACTTCTACTTCCTGGAGATGAACACCCGCATCCAGGTCGAGCACCCGGTGACCGAACAGGTCACCGGCTGGGACCTGGTGCAAGCGCAAATCCTGCTGGCCGCCGGGCGCTTCACCCCGGTGCCGCAGCACGCCATTGCCCAGCGCGGCGCGGCCATCGAATGTCGGCTGTACGCCGAGAACCCGGCCCGCCAGTTCCTGCCCTCGCCCGGCCCGCTGACCGTGTTCGACCTGCCCATCGGCAGGGCCCAGGTGCGGGTGGACACCGGCGTGCGCCAGGGCGACGCCATCACGCCCTACTACGACCCGATGATCGCCAAGCTGATCGTCTGGGGCGAAGACCGGCCCAGCGCGCTGGCCCGGCTGCGCGAGGCCCTGGCGGCCAGTCGCATCGAGGGCGTGAAGCACAACCTGCACTTCCTGGCCGCGGTGGCCGACCACCCCGACTTCGTGGCCGGCCGCGTCGACACCGGTTGGGTCGAGCGCGAGCGCCTGGCCTTGCTGGGCAGCGTGACGGCATGAGCGCTTCGGTTCCCGTCACCGCCCCCGTGATTGTCCCCGTGGGCGACCGCTGCCTGCTGGTGCGCCTGGGCGACCAGGTGGACGGCGCCACCAGCGCGCGGGTGCACGCCCTGGTGCGCCGACTGCGCGACGACCCGATTCCCGGCGTGCGCGACACCGTGCCCGCCTTCACCACCGTGGCCTTGCACTACCAGCCCGAGGCCCTGGGCCCGGCGCCCTTCGACGCGCTGGCCGCCGCGGTGCGCCAGCGCCTGCGCGCGCCGCTGGACGCCAGCGGCCCGCCGGCCCGCGTGGTCGACGTGCCGGTGTGCTACGACGGCGAACTGGCCCCCGACCTGGCCGACGTGGCCGCGCGCCTGGGCCTGAGCACCGAAGCCGTGATCGCCCTGCACCTGGCCAGCCCGCACCGCGTGCACATGCTGGGCTTTGCGCCGGGTTTTCCCTTCATCGGCGGGCTGGACCCGCGCCTGGCGCTGCCCCGGCGCAGCACGCCGCGCACCCAGGTGCCCGCGGGTTCGGTGGCCATTGCGCGCGACCAGACCTGCGTCTACCCGCTGGAAACGCCGGGCGGCTGGAACCTGATCGGCCGCACGCCGCTGGCGCTGTTCGACCCGCAGGCCACGCCGGCCTGCCGCCTGGCGCCGGGCGACGCGATCCGCTTCGTGCGCATCGACGCGGCGCGCTGCGCCGAACTGCTGGCGGCGCGGGAGGCGCAGGCCGCGGTCGGGCAGGGCGCGACCGGCGGCGGCCCATCCCAGCGTCTGATCGAGGTCGTCAAGCCCGGCGCCCAGTCGCAGCTGCAGGACCTGGGCCGCCACGGCCACCAGCACCTGGGCGTGCCGGTGGGTGGCGCCATGGACGAACTGGCGCACCGCGTGGCCAACCGCCTGGTCGGCAACCCGCCGACCGAGGCCACGCTGGAGATCGTGCTGATGGGGCCCACCCTGCGCTTCACCGCCGCCGCGCAGATCGCGCTGTGCGGGGCCGACCTGTCGGCCACGCTGGACGGCGTGCCGCTGCCCTTGAACCGGTGCGTCGACGTGCCGGCCGGCGCGGTGCTGGCCTGCGGTCGCCGCGTCAACGGCCTGCGCAGCTACCTGGCCGTGCGCGGCGGGTTTGACGTGCCGGCCGTGATGGGCAGCCTGTCGACCTTCGTGCGCGGTGGCTTCGGGGGCTTCCAGGGGCGGGCGCTGCGCAAGGGCGACGCGCTGGCGCTGCGTGACGCGGCCGCTGGGTCTGATCTGCCGCCCCACGACCCGGGCCACAACCTGCTTCCTCACACCGGGCCCGACGTCCCGGCCGAGCCGTCGGTGTGCCGCCTGCGCGTGCTGCCCGGCGAACACTGGGACGGTTTCACCGCCCAGGCCCAGGCCGACTTCACCGCGCAGGCCTACCGCATCAGCCCGCAGTCCGACCGCATGGGCTACCGGCTGGAGGGCCCGGCCTTGTGGCGCACCAAGCCGGGCGAACTGATTTCCGAGGCGGTGGCCTTCGGCAGCATCCAGGTGCCGCCCGACGGCCAGCCCATCGTGCTGATGGCCGAGCGCCAAAGCGCCGGCGGCTACCCGAAGATCGCTCACGTCATCGCCGTGGACCTGCCGCTGCTGGCCCAGATGGCGCCGCAGCAGGCGCTGCGCTTCGAGATGGTCACGCTGGCCCAGGCGCACGCGCTTTACCTTGAACGCGAGCACGCGCTCGCCGCACTGGGAGTTGCCCCCCGATGAACACCGTCACCCTGGACCTGAACTGCGACATGGGCGAAGGCTTTGGCGCCTACGCCATGGGCGACGACCTGGCGCTGCTGGACCACGTCACCTCGGCCAACATCGCCTGCGGCTTCCACGCCGGCGACCCGGCCATCATGCAGCGCACCGTCACCGCCGCGCTGGCCAAGGGCGTGGCCGTGGGCGCCCACCCCAGCCTGCCGGACCTGCAGGGCTTCGGGCGGCGCGAAATGAAGGTGTCCCCGGCCGACGCCTATGCGATGGTGGTCTACCAGGTGGGCGCGCTGGCCGGCTTCGCACGGGCGGCCGGCGGCCGCCTGAACCATGTGAAGCCGCACGGCGCCCTCTACAACATGGCCGCCCGCGACCGCCGGCTGGCCGACGCCCTGGCCCGCGCCGTGCGCGACTTCGATGCGCGGCTGATCTTCGTCGGCCTGGCCGGCAGCGCCATGATCGACGCCGCACAGGCGCTGGGCCTGCGCACCGCCAGCGAAGTCTTTGCCGACCGCAGCTACCAGGACGACGGCTCGCTGTCGCCGCGCGGCCAGCCCGGCGCGATGATCGAAGACGCCGACGCCTCGCTCGCGCAGGTGCGCGACATGCTGGCCGGCAGCGTGCGCGCCCTCAGTGGCCAGCGCGTGCGGGTGAAGGCAGACACCCTGTGCCTGCACGGCGACCAGCCCGGCGCCCTGGCCTTTGCGCAGCACCTGCGCGCCGCTCTGACCGCGGACGGCGTCGTGCTGCGCGCCCCCACCCCGGAGCCCAACCATGCCTGAAGCCCTTGCCCTCGCCGACGTCGGCGGCACCGTCTGGAAGCTGGAGGTCGGCGTGGGCCAGGCCGTGGCCGAAGGCGACACGCTGCTGATCCTGGAGTCGATGAAGATGGAAATTCCGGTGATGGCGCCCTGCGCCGGCACCGTCGCCGCGCTGCTGGTGGCCGAGGGCGAACTGGTCGAGGAAGACCAGCCGCTGGTGCGCCTGGCTCAGGCCTGATCGGGCAGCATCGGCCGCGCCCAGTCGCTGCCCACGCGGTCGCAGAAGGCGGTCACCACCTCGCGCACCAGCGCGGCGGTTTCGCGCACCGCCGGGCTGACGGCGGCGGCGGTGATGGCGGTGATCACCATCGACGGCAGCGGCGGGCCGTCGCACTGGCACAGCTCGTGGTGTTCCAGCGGCCCGCGCACGAACACCGGCGGGATGGCGGCAATGCCATAGCCGTCGCGGGTGAGCTGGATGATCGATTCCACCGACGGGAAGCTGCAGATGCGCGGCTCGCAGCCGCGGTCCACGAACAGCGCGCGCACGTGCGCCTGCGGGCTGGAGGTTTTCGAGAAGGTCAGCACCGGCACGCGCGCCAGGTCCTCGATGCTCAGGCGCCCGCTGGCGGGCAGCAGCTCGGGCCGGGCCACCCAGCGCAGCGGGAATTCGCACAGCGGCGTCACGCGGTAGTCGACCGTGCCGATGGCTTCGGCGAAGGGGTCGTTCTGGATCATCAGGTCCAGCTTGTGCTGGCGGAACTGGTCCTGCAGGTTGCGCGCGGTGTCCACCGTGATGTCGGGGTTGATCTCGGGGAAGCGGTCGGCGAGCTGGCGGATCAGCGGCGACAGCCAGGTGTGCACCACCGACTCGATGGCGCCGATGCGCACCCGGCCCGCGGCCGGGGCCTCGGGGCGGGTGGAGCGCCGCAGTTCGTCTTCCAGCGCCAGAATGCGCTGCGCGTGGCGCACCACCTGTTCGCCGCCGGGCGTGAGGCTCAGGCGGCGGGCGCTGCGGTCGACGAGGTCGATGCCCAGTTCCTCTTCCAGCGCGGCGATGCGCTGCGAGATGGCCGCCTGGGTGGTGACCATCACCTGCGCCGTCTCCCGGAAGCTGCCGACGCGCGCCAGCACGACCAGGGTTTCAAGGAATTTGGTGTTCACGCGGGGTCCTGACGGTGGCGCCGCCGGCCGGGCCGGGGCGCGTGGCAGTGTAGGCGCCGATGCAAGGCGCGCGCCAGCGGGGCCGCCCCGGGGCCGGCGCTGCGGGCGCGCGCGGTGCAGGGCACGCGACCTGCTAGCGTCGTGCGCATGACCCAAGACGCCCGCACGCTGCTGATGCACACCTGGCTGGACGACGGCCACGCGCTGGTGGCCGGTTCCCTGTTCGTGGCGCTCGGGCTCACGATGTTCTCGCACGCCGGCTTGCTGACCGGCGGCGTGGCCGGTGTGGCCTTCCTGGCCAGCTACGCCAGCGGCTTGAGCCTGGCGCTGTGCTTCTTCCTGTTCAGCCTGCCGTTCTTCGCCTTGTCGTGGTTCCGGCTGGGGCCGGAGTTCACCCTGAAAAGCTTTGCCGCGGTGACCCTGGTGTCGCTGTGCACCGCCTGGGCGCCCAAGGTGGTGCGCTTTGAATTGCTGGACCCCTGGGTGGCCTCGGTGCTGGGCGGCTTCCTCATCGGCTTCGGCCTGCTGGCGCTGCTGCGCCACCGCGCCAGCGTGGGCGGCGTGAACATCCTGGCGCAGTGGCTGCAGCAGTCGCGCGGGTTCAGTGCGGGGCGCATTCAGATGTCGGTCGACGTGGTGGTGGTGCTGGCGGCGTTGTTCGTGGTGCCGCCGGTGCGGGTGCTGCAGTCGGTGGTGGGCGCGGTGGCCATCGGCGCCATCCTCACGCTGAACCACCGGCCGGGGCGCTACCTCGGCGTGTAGCGCGGGGCCGGCCCCACCCGGCGTCAGGCCGCCAGCTTCTCGCGCCAGCCCGGCAGCAGGATGCCCGGGCCCACGTCCTGGATGCGCGTGTGGCCGCAGAAGGCCATGGTCAGGTCCAGTTCCTTGTGGATGATTTCCAGGGCCTTGGTGACGCCGGCTTCGCCCATGGCGCCCAGGCCGTACAGGAAAGCCCGGCCGATCAGCGTGCCGCGCGCGCCCAGGGCCCAGGCCTTCAGCACGTCCTGGCCGCTGCGGATGCCGCCGTCCATCCAGACCTCGATGCGCCGGCCCACGTCTTCGGCAATCTCCGGCAGCGCGGCGATCGACGAAGGCGCGCCGTCCAGCTGGCGGCCGCCGTGGTTGCTGACGATCAGCGCGTCGGCGCCGCTGTCGGCGGCCAGGCGGGCGTCGTCGCGGTCCATGATGCCCTTGATGATCAGCTTGCCGCCCCAGCGCTTTTTGATCCACTCCACGTCGGCCCAGCTCAGCGCGGGGTCGAACTGCTCGGCCGTCCAGGAACTCAGCGAGGACAGGTCGCCCACGCCCTTGGCGTGGCCCACGATGTTGCCGAAGCTGCGCCGCGAGGTGCCCAGCATGCCCAGGCACCAGCGCGGCTTGGTGGCCAGGTTGATGAGGTTGGCGATGGTGGGCTTGGGCGGCGCGGACAGGCCGTTCTTCAAGTCCTTGTGGCGCTGGCCGAGGATCTGCAGGTCCAGTGTCAGCATCAGCGCGCCGCAGTTCGCGGCCTTGGCGCGGTCAATCAGGCGCTCGATGAAGTCGCGGTCCTTCATCACGTACAGCTGGAACCAGAACGGCGCCTTGGTGTGCGCGGCAATGTCCTCGATGGAGCAGATGCTCATCGTCGACAGCGTGAAGGGGATGCCGAACTTCTCGGCGGCGCGGGCGGCCAGGATCTCGCCGTCGGCGTGCTGCATGCCGGTCAGGCCGGTGGGCGCAATGGCCACCGGCATGGCCGTGTCCACGCCAACCATCGTCGTGCGGGTGCTGCGGTGTTCCATGTTCACCGCCACCCGCTGGCGCAGTTTCAGCTTCTGAAAGTCGCTTTCGTTGGCGCGGTAGGTGCCCTCGGTCCACGAGCCGCTGTCGGCGTAGTCGTAGAACATGCGCGGCACGCGCCGCTGGGCCAGGCGCTGCAGGTCGCCGATGTGGGTGATGACGGGCATGGGCTCTCCGGGGATGGCCCGGAATGCTAATGCACCCTCACTCGACGTTGATGATCTGGCGGTGGAACGGGGCCAGGCGGGCCAGCAGCTGGTTCTGTGCGCGGAACGGCACGCCGCGCACGGTCATCGCGCGTTGCAGCGCCTCCACCAGCGCGTTGAACTGCGACTTGTTGATGTCCATGCCCTCGTGGGCCTTCTTCATGTCCTTGCCCTCGTAGCGGCAGGGACCGCCTGCGACCTGGCAGAACTGCGAGGCCAGCTGCACCTTCAGCTCGGCCTGGTCGACGTCTTCGAAGAAGGGGCGCATGCGCGGGTCGGCCAGCAGCTGCACCAGAAACTCGTCGACCACGGCCTTCATGCCGGCGGCGCCGCCAAAACTGTCGTACAGGCCGGGCGGCGCCGGCACCGTCTTGACCTGCTCGTGGGGCGTGAGCACGCTGGGCGTGTTGGGCTGCTTCTGGCCCGGCACGCGGTCGGGGGACACCTGCGCCTGAGCAAGCAGCGGCAGCGCGAGCAGCGCGGCCGTGGCGAGCCGGCGCAGGGCCGGGGAGGCGGCGCGGTGAGTGGCGAGGGCGGTGGCGTTGGTGGTGGTGGCAGAAAGCAGCATGTCGATCATCCTCGGGCTTCGGGGGGCGGGGCCGGCGCGCGGGCGCTCAGTACGCCACCTGGGCGGACACGTAGGCGCCCTTCTGGCGCTTGGGCTGCGCGGCCGGCACGATGGCGCCCAGGTCCACGTAGGCGGCCGTCAGCGAAAAGTTCTTGTTCGGCGCCCAGGCGATGAACACGTCTTTCCAGTCGTCTTCCTTGAGGCCGTCGCCGAGCGGGCCGGGGTTCAGGTTGTCGGGCTTGAAGCGGTATTCGGCGCCGATGGCCAGGTCGTGGCGCAGCAGGTAGGCCACCGAGAACTCGGGCATCAGTTTGTACTTGTCCTTGCCCGTGCCGCCAAAGCCCAGCAGGCCGTTCTGGTTGGCCTTGGTGGCGCGCAATGTGGCGTTGACCAGCACGCCTTGCGCCAGGAACAGCTTGGTGGCGCTGACGTACAGGTCGGTGCCGGAGGTCTTGGCGCCCAGCGCGGCGAGGGTGCCGGCCAGGCCACCCGCGTTCAGTTCCTTGTATTGCAGGCCCACGGCGATCTGCGGCATCAGGCGGTCGGCGTCGAGGATGGCGTCGCCCGCCACGCGCACCTTCAGGCCCAGGATGTTCTGGCGCAGGCGCAGGCCGGGCAGGCCCAGCGCGGTGCCGGTGGCGCGGGTGTCGAAGTCCTGCCGGCCGATGGACAGTTCGGCCCGCTCCCCGTAGCCGATGGCCGCGCCGTAGCTGCTCATGCGGTAGCCGCTGGTGTGCACCCGCGTCAGGTAGGCGCTGGCGCCCAGCGCGCGCCCGGTGGAATGGGTGCCGATCACGGCCCAGGGCGTCAAGCCGCCGCCGGCCGCGCCTTCGATGGTGCTGACGCCGCCGGTCAACAGCAGCTTGCCTTCGCGCGCCTCGCGGGCCGGGATGACCCGTGGGGGCGGCGGCACGGCGCCGGTGGTGGCGGCGGTGGCGGTGCCAGCGGGGCTGGTCTGCGCCCAGGCCGCGGTGCCGGTGGCGGCCACCAGCGCGGCGGCCATCAGGCGTGGCCCCAGGCGTGACCCCAAGCGGCGAGGCAACAGGGTGAAGGCGGTGGCCCGCGCAGTGGAGAAGGGCATGGGTCTGGCTCCGGAAACAGCGGCGGCGCTGTGGGTCTGAATCTTGGCGTGAGTTTGCCCGCAGCGCCATCGGCCGATGGCCCGAACAGCAGGGCAAATCGGCCCCTTCGCGCAGGCAGGCCATGTGGGATTCGGCTGTGGCGGCGGGAACTTGAGCCGGTGCGGCCGGTGCCCGGATCGCGGTCTAGCCCGTCGCGGCGCAGCCGCCTTGCACGGCAGCCCGGCGCATCCCGGGCACATCCAGGTCAGGCCGAATTCACGGTCGGACTCGTTCGCAACGGTGGCCAAGCGCCTGGATCTCCATTCGGCGATTGCTGCGGGTGACCGAATCGCAGCGTCAGCGATTGGGCGGAGGGCGCGCTGTCGTGAGGTGTTTCTAGGGGGTTACCCCCATCGGGGGTATTGATTTCCAAGAAAGTGGAGATCATGGGTGGTTAGATTTTGACCCTGCAAGTGTTTTATTCAACTCAAGGATTATCAATATGAATCGAAGAGTAATTGTCGGAATTTGGGGCTTTTTGGGGGGTAATCGTTTTTGCCTTCGCTGCAACGTGGGGCCCGTTTATCATCAATAATTACTACCCTGGGCTGAGCTACGATGCCGATATGGCAAATGAGTTTTTCGGTGCAGCCAATGTGCCACGCAAGGTCATGAATCTTCAGGTGGCCAGTATAAAGCGCGGAGATATTGTACGGGTGATGTATGCCGACGGCCAGATTTATGATTTTGAAACGTCGGCAGACTGCTCGCCACAGGCGAGCATCTCGTGTCCGTTCTCTGGTAACGGTACCAGGAGAGCATTTGTGGAAGACTCTGCGGCACCGAGCTCCGCAGCACTGACGTTGTCCAAGGTCAAAAATGACAATCGGAAGTGCACAGGCGGCGGCGCGGGTTCGAATTCTGTTCAAGTTCAAACTGGTTACTGGGGTAGCACTGCTTGGCTTGACTCTCAAAGTAATTGGAACATCATTGGCGGGTGGATTTCAACTGGTCTCATTAATATCCAATATACTTTGCAATCAGTGTTTTCCAGGCAGTGTCCTTGATGTAATAGATATATCAATATAAATATGCGCTTGGCGATCACAATTGCAGGTGCCGTGGCGGTCGTGTTAGGCAGTGGCATCGCGCTTTGGCGCCTGTTGTCAGTGCCTGAACCCTCGACGGCGAATCGGCCTGCTTCAATGCCGGCCGCTCAACCCTGGACGACACCGCCTGGGCTTGAAGAGCCGGCGATCAAGGCAACGCCCATCCAGGCGTCTCGACCCCAGCTGCAGGATTTCGATCTTGCGCTCCGCGCCATGCTTTCTGGACAGACCATCGATCTTTTCGAGGTGTACAAGCTGGGTCGCGCCAGCGAGCGGCAGGAGGAAAGATACCTGGCGTTCCGGGCCCATGACCTGTGCCGCGCCTCCGTGAGGCGATCAAGTTACCCCGCAGCGGACGTCCATCCAGACGGTGATTCCATGCGCCGTGCCGCGGTCATTCAGGCCTTGATGACGGCGCGCTGCAAAGGGTTCGAGTCTGAAAGAGTGAATCAATTCATTGAGGACGGGAAGAAGCTGACGGCATGGTATGTCGATGAAAATAACCCCATGTCACCGAACTTCGTTCACCTGCCAAGAAATGCCAGCCCTGAGCAGCTCGAAACACTGCGCATGCGGTGGAATGAATTGATCGAGCAGTATGGGGCGTCTGCGATTGCAGGGCGGGAGAGCAGCTTTTCTGAGTTTCTTGAGGTCGCGGGCAAGTCGCAAGACGCGGGTGCCCAAGACGGTGTGAAAATGCGGCCGCTTGAGGCCATCGCCGCTGCGTCGCTCGCCCTGTGTCATGCCGGGTTCGATTGCTCGGCCACCAGCAATGCCTACGGGGTGGTTTGTGGCGTGCACGGGTCATGTGAGCCGTCATTGGCGCTGGCCTTCTTGAAGGGCCTGAGCGCCGACGAGGCGGCGGCCGTCGACGCAAGAGCCCAGTGGCTGGGTCGGGCGTTGGTGGCGCGGGACGTCGTCGCGCTGGGTTTGCGCCACCCCTGACATCGGTCCATCTTGCGCGGAGAACGACGCTGGGCCCGTCGCTGCACGTCCCATCATGCCCAGCGAGTCGTCTTCCAGCGGGTCACCCCGGCGGAAGCGGGCCGAACAGCGGCAGCGTGTCGTGCTCGGGCACCGTGTCGACCCCTTGCGTGGGCAATTCACTCAACGGCAACAGCGCGCCCGCGCGCACGCCGAGCAGGCGCAGGCGGCGGCTCAGGTCCACGCGCTTCAGGCAGGCGCCGGCGGCGCGGCGGATGGTGGCGCCATCGGTCACCGGCGAGGGCAGGGTGGTGGCGCGGCTGACGATCTTGAAGTCGTCGAAGCGCAGCTTCACGGCGATGTTGCGCGCGGCGTAGCCCTTGCGCTGCAGGTCGGCGGCCAGTTGGGTGCACAGGGCGGTGAAGATGGGCGTGAGCGTGGCGCGGTCGCGCACGGCGTGCAGGTCGCGCTCGAAGGTGGTTTCTCGGCTGATGGACTGCGGCTCGCTGTGGGTCACCACCGGCCGCTCGTCGCGGCCGTGCGCGGCCTCGTGCAGCCAGGCGCCGAAGCTGCGGCCGAAGGCCTCGACCAGCCACGCCCGGTCGGCCGCCGCCAGTTCGCCGATGGTGTGGATGCCGAACTCGGCCAACCGCGCGCTGGCCTTGGGCCCGATGCCGTTGACCTTGCGCGCCGGCAGGGGCCAGATGCGCGTGGGCAGGTCGCCGCGGCCGAGCAGCGTCAGGCCGTCGGGTTTGTCCAGGTCGGAGCAGATCTTGGCCAGCAGCTTGTTCGGGGCCACGCCGATCGAGCAGCGCAAGCCAGTGGCCGCGTGCACCGCGGCCTTCAGCGCGCGGGCGATGGCCTCGCCGCCGTCTTGCCGGGCGCCGGGCACGTCGGTCAAGTCGATGTAGATCTCGTCGATGCCGCGGTCTTCCACCTGTGGCGTCAGCGCCCGCACCGCGGCCTTGAACAGGCGCGAGTGATGACGGTATTGGTCGAAGTCGACCGGCAGCAGCACCGCGTCGGGCGCCAGCTTGGCCGCTTTCATCGTGCCCATGCCGGAGTGCACGCCGAGGGCGCGGGCCGCGTAGGTGGCGGTGGTCAGCACGCCGCGGCCGGTGTAGTCGCGCAGGCGGGTGTAGCGGCGCTCGCCGCCGGGGCCCACGCGCGGGGCGTGGCGGCCGCCGCCGCCGATCACCACGGGCTGGCCTTGCAGGTCGGGGTAGCGCAGCAGTTCGACGGACGCGTAGAAGGCGTCCATGTCGAGGTGAGCGATCAGCCGCTCGGGCGGCGACGCTGCGACCGGGGGCGTGGTCGCTGTGCCCGGCGTGGTCGGGGTGTGCGGGGGGGCGTTGGGGTGCAGCACCCCGCAAGCCTAGCGCCTGCGGGTCCAGGCTGCTGTCAGGCGCCGGCGCCGCGGTGGCACCGCACGGGGCTCAGGCCTGGATGGAGGCGCCCAGCGAGCCGCGGCCGTAGGTGCCGTTGGCGCTGTACATCTTGGGCTGCTCGCGCTGCGGCAGCAGCACGTCGATGGCGCGGTCGAGCGCGGCGGTGGCGCGTGCGAAGGACTCGCGCTGGGCGGCCACATGGCCGCTGGTGCTGGCCAGCCGGCGGCGCAGCGTCATCGGGATCGGGCCGCTGCGGGCCGCTTTCGAGAAGTGGTCCACGGCCCGTGCCAGGGCCTGGTGCAGTTCGGCCGACAAGGTGTCGATGCCGTCGAGGTCGCGCTGCAGCAGCGCGTCGGCCAGGCCGGCCAGCCGCGATTCCACGGCGCTCAGCGCCTCCTCGAGCGCCGGGTTCGTGGCGTCCGGGCCGGGCGGGGCGGTGCGGACCACGGGCTGCGGGGCGGAAAAGGCACTCTGACGGTTCATGGGCGTGGTCGGTTGGCGGTGGCGGTGGGCGGCACCGCTGCCCCGGTCAGTGCGGCCGGTTCAGCAGTTCCTGGGCATTCGCGATCAGCTTGTCGGCGATCGCTTCGGGGTTGATCGTGAACTGGCCCTGGCTGATGGCGTTCGAGATGCGTTCGACCTTGGCGCTGTCGAATTCCGCACTCGCCGCCTGCGCACCGGCCAACAAGGACGTGGCGGCACTGGACAGCGCAACGGTGCTGCTGTTGGTGCTGCTCACACCCGCGTCGACCGGGGTGCCGCTGGAAGCCGCCGGCTGATTGCGCTGGCTGGCGACCGGCGTCAGGCCGGGCTTGTCGAGGGGGTTACCAATCTTCATGGCGTTCTCCAAAGGGGCAGTGCCTGCGGACTACCCGGGTCACTTGGAGTCTTTATCGACCCGGGTAACCCCGACTTTAGGGCTTTTTCTGCCCTTTCCCCTTCGGAGGACGTGTTGCAAGTGCTTACTGGCACTGGGTTTTTGGCTCAGTGACAACAAGCCGGAGGAATCAGGGGCGGATCTCGACCCGCCGGTCGCCGACCGCCTGGCCGACGACGATGCGCCCGCCTTCGGTGCGCACGCGC
Organism: Hydrogenophaga intermedia; assembly: GCA_943370175.1. Taxonomy (GTDB): domain Bacteria; phylum Pseudomonadota; class Gammaproteobacteria; order Burkholderiales; family Burkholderiaceae_C; genus Ideonella_A; species Ideonella_A intermedia_A. Next base: position 22,840 of record CALRPU020000008.1, read on the forward strand.
ACGGCCTGGGATTCAAGCCCATGGTTCAGGGCTTCGCCGCTGCTGGTCACGGCAAAGCCGGGTCCGGCCGCGACCACCTTGACAACGTCGCCGGCCTGAAACCATTGGCGAGGCCGCAGGTCGGCCAGCCGCACGCCCTGGCCGGCGGTCACGCGCCGCAGCAGCGCGCGGCCCACGGCGGCGTCCGGGTCGGTCACCACCGGCGAGGTCTCTTCGGCCCAGTCCACTTCGGCCTGCACCAGGTCGTGGGCGCCGAGCACCGCGCCGGGGGCCAGCGAGTTGGCGGCCACCCAGGCGGGGCCGAAGACCCGCACCGTGATCGGCAGGTAGACATTCCACAGCGCGCTGCCTTGGGTGCAACGCAGCCCGATGCGGGCCTTGCCCCACAGGCGGGTGCCGGGCGGCAGGTACGGCTCGACGCGCTGGCACGGGGCCAGCTTCAGGCGCGGGTCGAGCTGGCCGACCTCGATGTCCACGCGGCTCACGCCCGGCATGGCCTGGCGGCTGCTGTCCAGCGCCAGTTGCTGCAGCTGGCCGCGCAGCGCGCCTTCCAGTTCGCTGGCCAGCGGGCTGTCGGCCGCCCGCACCGGCGTGGCGCCGGTGTCGATGCGGGCGATGACCATGGTCGGCGGGCTGCTGGTCGCCGGGGCGGCCGCCGGCGCCATGACAACCGTGGCCGCGGGCAGGCCGGCCGGCAGCGTTTGCGCCAGGGCCGGGGCGGTGCAGGCCAGGCCGACCAGCGCGCTCAGTGCGCTGTGGTGGAGGCGCCGGTGTGGGCGCCTGTGTGGGTGCGGGTCCAACCACTGATCCGAACGCGGGTGCGGCCAGGCCGGGGCCAGGGCCGTGGAGGAGGACGGTGCGGGGTGCATGGCCGGCACTGTAGGTCGGCGGGCCTCGCCGCATGGCCGGGAATTGGGCGGGTTTGCGCCGGTTTATCTCGCTTATGTCCGCGGCCCGGCTGCCTACGATCCATCCCATCCCGCAACCCCACCCACCACCGCCGCCCCACCCGCGGCCCACGACCCACCGCCCTGGCGGCCCACCATGCTGAACCGCATCACCGACTCGCTCGAATTCCACGGCCAGGCGCTCGCCCTGCGCTCGGAGCGCCAGCGCCTGATCGCCAGCAACATCGCCAACGCCGACACCCCGGGCTACGTGGCCCGCGATGTCAATTTCGGTGCCCTGCTGCGCGAAGCCACCAGCGGCGCCGCGGGCCGCGGCCCCGGCGCGCTGGCCGCACCGGCGCAGCCGCTGCGCGCGCCGTCCACGCTGGCGCTGGGTGGGGCTTCGGGCGCACTGCTTCAAGCGTCGATGGACACCACCGTCGGCGCCAACGGCATGGCCATGACCAACGCGCTGCACCTGGGCGGCAGCACGGTCGACATGGCCGGCGGCATCCCGGCCGAGAAGTTGCTGTATTCCACGGCCTCGCAGACCAACCTCGACGGCAACAGCGTCGACATGGACCAGCAGCGCGCCAACTTCGCCGACAACGCGATCAAGTACGAGGCCACGCTGCGCTTCATCAACGGCAACGTGCGCACGATGCTCGACGCCATCAAGGGGCAATCATGAGCATGTTGAACATCTTCAATGTGTCGGGCAGCGCCATCAGCGCGCAAAGCCAGCGCCTGAACGTCGTCGCGTCCAACCTGGCCAACGCGGACACCGTGGCCGGCCCGGACGGCCAGGCCTACAAGGCGCGCCAGGTGCAGTTTCAGACGCAACTGGTTGGCGCGATGCCGGGCGACGTCAGCGCGGCCGGCGTGCGCGTGTCCACGATCTCCGAAGACCAGACGCCCGGCCGCCGGGTGCTGGACCCGTCCAGCCCGGCCGCCGACGCGCAAGGCTACGTGACCTACAGCAACGTGAACCCGGTCGAAGAGATGGTCAACATGATCTCGGCCTCGCGGTCCTACCAGAACAACGTCGAGGTGATGAACACCGCGAAGAGCCTGCTGCTGAAAACGCTGCAGATGGGGCAGTAAGGCCCCGCCCACCCGTCGCCGACCCCGACACCGACCCCGAACGGACCCGACATGACCACCGTCGTCAACAACCTCGCCGCCGCGCAGGTCACCGACAGCAGCGCCAGCACCAAAGCCAAGGACGATGCCGGCAGCGCCGACCGCTTCCTGAAGTTGCTGGTCACGCAGATGCAGAACCAGGACCCGTTGAACCCCATGGACAACGCCCAGGTGACCAGCCAGATGGCGCAGATCAACACCGTCAACGGCATCGAAAAGCTGAACACCACCGTGCAGTCGCTGTCGGGCCAGTTTGTGCAGATGCAGGCGCTGCAAGGCGCCGCGCTGGTGGGCAAGAACGTGGTCGTGGCCGGCAACCAGCTGGACTTCGGCGACGGCAAAGGCCCGGGTCAAGGCGGCTTCGAGCTGGCCAACCCGGCCGACTCGGTCAACGTCGAGGTGTTGTCGCCCAGCGGCCAGGTCATCGACACGCTCAAGCTGGGCGCCCAGAGCGCGGGCATGCACAGCTTCGACTGGACCCCGCCCGAAGGGGCGTCGACCAACGGCCTGAGCTTCCGCGTGGCCGCGACCACCGGCGGCATCAAGTCCACCCCCACCGCGCTGATGCAGGTCGGCGTCAACGCCGTCAGCACCAGCGGCAACACGCTGCAGCTGGAACTGGCCAACGGCAAGACCGTGCCTTACAGCGACATCAAGGCCTTCAGCTGAACCGCTGAGCCTTCACATCACTCACCCCCGCCCGCCACACCAAGGACCGAATCATGAGCTTCCAGCAAGGCCTCTCCGGACTCAACGCCACCAGCAAGAACCTGGAAATCATCGGCAACAACGTCGCCAACGCCAACACCTTCGGTGCCAAGGCCTCGCGCGCCGAGTTCGCTGACATGTACGCCACCGCCATGAATGGCGCGGGCGCCAACGCCATCGGCATTGGCGTCAACCTCGCCTCGGTGTCGCAACAGTTCACGCAGGGCAACATCACCACCACGGAAAACCCGCTGGACCTGGCCATCAACGGCTCGGGCTTCTTCCAGATCAGCGACGGCAAGAACCCGACGATGTACAGCCGCAACGGCCAGTTCAAGATCGACAAGGACGGCTTCGTCATCAACAACCAGAAGCAGAAGCTGATGGGCTACCCGGCCGACGGCCAGGGCGTGATCCAGCCCGGCGCCGCCAAGCCGCTGCAACTGCCCACGGCCGGCATCGCGCCGAACGCCACCGGCAAGATCTCGATGGAGCTGAACCTTGACTCCCGCGTGAAGTCGACCGTGCAGCCCGCGGGCGCTGCGGCCATCGACTTCACCGACCCCAGCACCTACAACAACGCCACCTCGGTCACGGTCTACGACGACAAGGGCCAGGACGTGGCGCTGACCTACTACTTCCAGAAGGACGACGCGGCCACCGCCCCGGACTCCTGGAATGTGTTCATCACGGCCAACGGCGCGCCGCTGTCCGGCACGGCCGCGCTGCCGACGCCTTCGCTGCAGATCAAGTTCGCTGCCAATGGCGGCTCACCCACCTTCACGCCCGCACCGGTGGCGCCGCTGACGGTGCCCACCATCGACATCCCCTCGTCGACCAACGGTGCGGGCGCCATCACCAACGCCATCACGGGCGTGAAGCTGGACTTCGGCAACATGACGCAGTACGGCGCCAACTTTGGCGTGACCAACCTGGCGCAGGACGGCTACGCGCCGGGTCAGCTGTCGGGCATCACCATCGAGGACAACGGCATCATCATGGCGCGTTACTCGAACGGCCAGTCCAAGCCGGGCGGCCAGATCGAGATCGCGAACTTCCGCAATGTGCAGGGCCTGATGCCGCTGGGCGGCAACGCCTGGACGCGCAGCTTCACCTCCGGTGACCCGATCGTCGGCGTGCCGGGCGACGGCAACCTGGGCAGCTTGCGCGCCGGTGCGCTGGAAGAGTCCAACGTGGATTTGACCGGCGAGCTGGTCAACATGATCACCGCCCAGCGCGTGTACCAGGCCAACGCCCAGACCATCAAGACGCAGGACCAGGTGCTGCAGACCCTGGTCAACCTGAAGTGATCGCCTGAGCTGACGCCGCCGGAGCCCCCCCATGGACCGCATGATCTACCTGTCGATGTCGGGCGCGAAGTCGATGATGGAGCGCCAGGAAGTGCTGGCGAACAACCTCGCCAACGTGTCCACGGTCGGCTTTCGCGCCGAACTGCAGGCCTTCCGTTCGGTGCCCGTGCAAGGCAGCGGCGCCAGCACCCGCGTTTACTCGCTGGAAACCACGCCGGGCTACGACCCGACGCCGGGCCCGGTGACCGCCACCGGCCGCAACCTCGACGTGGCCGTCAGCGGCAACGCGTGGTTGACGGTGCAGGCGCTGGACGGCACCGAGGCCTACACCCGCGCCGGCAAGCTCACCGTCACCAACGATGGCACCTTGGTCAACCACTCCGGGCTGCAGGTGATCGGCGACGGCGGGCCGATCCAGGTGCCGCCGAACAGCGAGGTCAGCATCGGCAGCGACGGCAGCGTCAGCGCGGGTGCTCCGGGCGCCCCGCCGCAGGTGATTGGCCGGCTCAAGCTGGTGACGCCCGAGGCGCCGCTGATCCGTGGCACCGACGCGCTGTTCCGCACCAGCGGGGGTGAGCCGCTGGACGCGGACCCGGCCGCCCAGGTGCAGCAGGGCGCGCTGGAGGGCTCCAACGTGAGCCCGGTGGGCGCGATGGTGGCGATGATCGCCGCCGGTCGCCAGTTCGAATCCCAGATGAAGTTGCTGCAAACGGCCGAGCAAAGCGAAAAGTCGGCGTCCCAGTTGTTGTCCTTGAGCTGAGCGGCACGCGCCGTCCACAGGAGTTCCCGCCATGATGCGTTCCCTCTCGATTTCCAAGACCGGCATGGAAGCCCAGCAGCTTCAGCTGGACACCATCTCGCACAACCTGGCCAACGTGGCCACCAACGGCTACAAGCGTTCGCACGCGGTCTTCGAAGACCTGATGTACCAGAACCTGCGCCAAGCCGGCGGCAACACCAGCAACCAGACCACGATGCCCACCGGGCTGCAGGTCGGCCTGGGCACCCGGGCGGTGGCCACGGCGCGTCAGTTCACCCAGGGCAACCTGCAGCAGTCGGGCAACCCGCTGGACGTGGCGGTGCTGGGCCAGGGCTTCTTCGAGGTGCAGATGCCCGATGGCACCAACGGCTACACCCGCGACGGCTCCTTCCAGGTCAACGCCCAGGGTCAGCTGGTCACCAACAACGGCTACACGCTGAACCCCGGCATCACCATCCCGGCGAATGCGCAGAGCGTGACCATCGGCGGCGACGGCACGGTCAGCGTGTCGCTGCCCGGTCAGGCCGCGGCGCAGAACGTCGGCCAGATCACCATCTCCAACTTCGTGAACCCGGCCGGCCTCGAGCCCAAGGGCCAGAACCTGTTCACCGAGACCGCCGCGTCCGGCGGCCCCCAGCAAGGCCAGCCCGGGCAGAACGGCCTGGGCACGCTGCGCCAGGGCTTTGTGGAGACCTCCAACGTCAACGTGGTCGAGGAGCTGGTGGCGATGATCACCACGCAGCGCGCCTACGAGCTGAACTCCAAGGCCATCCAGACGGCCGACCAGATGTTGGCCAAGCTGGGCCAGATTTGAGCCTGCGCCCTGACCCTGAGCCTGAACCTGAACCTGAACCTGAACCGAGCCTGAGCTGACGGACCGCACCATGCCGAACCCGACTTTCCGCCGCCCCACCGTGTTGCTGGCCCTGGGTCTTTGTGTGGCCCTGAGCGCCTGCGAAACCATGAACCCCCGGCCCAAGGTCGACCTGGCGCAGACGATGTACGTGCGGCCCCAGCCGATCGAGGCGCCGGTGGTCAACAACGGCGCCATCTTCCAGGCCCAGCAGTACCGGCCGCTGTTCGAGGACCACCGCGCCCGCCTGGTCGGCGACGCGCTGACGGTGCGCATCGTCGAGAAGGTCTCGGCCACGCAGTCCAGCACCAGCAGCATCGACAAGACGGGCAAGGTCAGCGGCGGCGTCACCGCGCTGCCCTTCCTGTCGGCCAACTCCTTCAACCGCGCGAGCGTGGCCGGCAATTCGGCCAACAATTTCGAAGGCAAGGGCAGCACGGAGAACAGCAACGACTTCTCCGGCACGATCACGGCCACGGTGACCGAGGTGCTGCCCAACGGCCACTTGCTGATCGCCGGCGAGAAGCAGATTGGCGTGAACCACAACGTGGACATCCTGCGTTTCACCGGCCAGGTCGACCCGCGCTCCATCCTGCCGGGCAACACCGTCGAGTCGGCGCGCATCGCCAACGTGCGCATCGAGAACCGCGGCCGTGGCGCTCAGGCCGATGTGCAGGGAATTGGCTGGTTGGCACGCTTCTTTTTGAACGTTCTGCCGATTTAGGTTTCCCGAGAATGGTGACAGCCACTCCCGCTGTCACCATGAACCCGCACCACCCCTCCACCCCCGCCCGCCCGGCGTCGTCAGGCTCCCCGGACCGCCTGGTCCGCCTGCTGATCGTCCTGGCCACGCTGGCCGCGAGCGCCGCACTGTGGTGGCCGGCCCCGGCCCAGGCCGCCCGCCTGAAGGAGCTGGCCACGGTCCAGGGGGTGCGCAACAACCAGCTGCAGGGCTACGGGCTGATCGTCGGCCTGGACGGCACGGGCGACCAGACCACCTCCACCCCGTTCACCGGTCAGAGCGTGTCCGCCATGCTGCAACAGCTGGGCGTGACGGTGCCCGCCGGCACCAACATGCAGCTGAAGAACGTGGCGGCGGTGTTGGTGACCGCACAGCTGCCCGCCTTCGCGCAGCCGGGCCAGCAAATCGACGTCACGGTGTCGTCCATCGGCAGCGCCAAGAGCTTGCGCGGGGGCACGCTGATCGCCACCCCGCTGCGCGGCGCCGACGGCAACATCTACGCGATGGCCCAGGGCAACCTGGTGATCGCTGGCGCCGGCGCGTCGGCCGGGGGCAGCAAGGTCCAGATCAACCAGCTCAGCGCGGGCCGCATCCCGGACGGTGCCATCGTGGAGCGCGCCGTGCCCACGCCGCTGGCCCAGGGCGACAGCCTGCAGCTTGACCTGAACGCCAACGACTTCAATACCGCGCGCGAGGTGGCCCGCGTCATCAACGCCAAGATGGGCCCGGGCACGGCCATGGCCGTGGACGGCCGCGTGGTCAAGGTGCGCATGCCGGCTTCGCCCGACGAGCGGGTCAGCTTCATGGCCGACATCGAGAACCTGCAGGTCGAACGCGCCACACCCGCGGCCAAGGTGGTGATCAACGCCCGCACCGGCTCGGTGGTGATGAACAAGGCGGTCACGCTGGCCGAGTGCGCGGTGGCGCACGGCAATTTGTCCGTGACCATCAACAGCACGCCACAGGTCAGTCAGCCCAACGCGTTCTCGTCGGGCGGCACCACCCAGGTCACGGAGAAGGCCGACATCACCATCAAGCAGGAACCCGGCGCGCTGATCGCGATGCCGGCCGGCACCCAGCTGAGCGACGTGGTGAAGGCCCTGAATTCGTTGGGCGCCACCCCGCAGGACCTGCTGGCCATCCTGCAGGCGCTGAAAACCGCAGGGGCTCTGAACGCGGAGCTGGAGGTGATCTGATGACCCTGTCATTGCCGAACTCATCAACGTCGCTGGGCGCGCTGGGCGGCCTGGGCAAGACCACGGCGCAGGCCGGTCTGGCCAGCGACGTGCGCGGCAGCGAGGCGCTGCGCGCCAAGGCCGCGCGCGACCCGAAAGGCGCCATCAAGGACGCCGCCAAGCAGTTCGAGGCCCTGTTCATGCAGGAGCTGATGAAAAGCATGCGCCAGGCCACGATGGCCTCGGGCATGCTGGACAACGCCGGCACCAAGATGGGCACCGAGATGCTGGACCAGCAGCTGTCCACCTCGATGACCGGCCAGCCCGGCGGGCTCGCGGCCGCGATTGCCCGGCAACTGGAGCGGCAAATGGGCGGTGGCACGGCGCAAGCCACGCCCTTGCCGTCGCCGCAGCGCATCGGTCGCGCGCACAGCGCCACGCCCGAGGAACTGGCGAAGGCCGCCGCCAGCGCCGGCACCAGCACCAAGCAGGCCGACTTCGTCAGCCGCCACAGCCAGGCCGCGCGGGCGGCCGAAGCGTCCACCGGCATCCCGGCGAGCTTCATGGTGGCGCAGGCCGCGCACGAGTCGGGTTGGGGCAAGCGTGAGATCAAGAACGCGGACGGCAGCACCTCGTTCAACGTGTTCGGCATCAAGGCCACCGGCGGCTGGACCGGCAAGACCGCCAACGTGACAACCACCGAGTACGTCAACGGCAAGCCGCAAAAGATGACGGCCAGCTTCCGCTCGTACAGCTCGTACGAGGAAGCGTTCAAGGACTACGCACAGATGATGAAGAACAGCCCGCGCTACACGCAGGTGCTGGCCAAGTCGGACACCGCGCACGGCTTCGCGCACGGGCTGCAGCGCGCCGGCTACGCCACCGACCCGGCCTACGCCGACAAGCTGACCCGGGTCATCAACACCACGCTGCGCCTGCAGCGGGTGATGACCTGAGCCTGACGCGGACCACACGGAGCACACGCCATGGGAACCGGCGCATTGATGGCCTTGGGCACGCGGGCGATGTTCGCCAATTACGCGGCGCTTCAGGCCACCAGCAACAACATCGCGAACGCCAACACGGCGGGGTATTCGCGCCAGCAGGCTGAGCTGCAGACCGCGGGCGGCCAGTTCACCGGCGCGGGCTTCTTTGGCAAGGGCGTGGACGTTGCCTCCGTCACGCGATCGCACAATGAATTCCTGACGCGGGAGGCGGCGCGCACCACCTCGGTGTCCGAAGCCGACAAGGCACTGAGCGAGCAGCTGCAGCAGCTGGAGAAGGTCTTTGCCCCTGGCGAGCAGGGCCTGGGCTATGCGGCTGGCGCGGTGTTCAATGCCTTCGTCGATGTGGCGAGCAAGCCGCAGGACATTTCCTCGCGCGCCGTCGTGCTGGCCCGCGTCAACGAGATGGCGGCGCGGTTTCGCACCGCCGACGAGCAGCTCAATTCACTGCAGGCCGGCGTCACCACCGACTTGAAGGCCTCGGTCGACAAGGTCAATTCGCTGACCAAGCAGATCGCCTCGCTGAACCAGCAGATCGCCTCGGTGCAGGGCTTCGGGCACACCCCGAACGACCTGCTGGACCAGCGCGACACGGCCATCAACGACCTGAGCAAGCTGCTGCAGATTTCCACCGTGGGCGCCGACGACGGCACGGTGAGCGTGTTCATCGGGGGCGGCCAGAAGCTGATCCTCGGCAGCATCGCCACGCCGCTGTCGACGGTCAAGGACAAGTTCGATCCGTCCAAGCTGCAGCTGGGCATCCGCGAAGCCGGCATCGACCGCGAGCTGCCGACGAACCTGCTCAGTGGCGGCGCCATCGCCGGTTTGCTGACCTTCCAGAACCGCGACCTGGTGGACGCGCGCAACCAGCTGGGCCAGCTGGCCACCGGCATCACCGCCCAGCTGAACAGCCAGCAGGCGCTGGGCCTGGACCTGACGCAGAAGGCGGGCTCGCCGCTGCTGAGCATTGCCAGCCCGCGGGTGCTGCCCGCCAGCAACAACACCGGCACCGGCGTGGTCACGGTCAGCGTGGCCAATGGCGCGCAGCTGCGCGCCAGCGACTACGAGCTGTCGCAGGACACCGCCGGCGGCTATTCGCTGCGCCGCCTGTCCGACAACCACCTGTTCCAGCCGCCCGAGCTGCCCGCGCTGACGCCGGCCGTGCTGTCGGCGGGTTTGCAGGTGGACGGCATGACCATCCAGCTCAGTGGCGCGCCGGGCGTGGGCGACAGCTTCCGGCTGCAGCCCGTGGGCATCGCCGCGCGCGACATGGCGCAGGCCATGGACGACCCGCGCGGCGTGGCCGCCGCCTCGCCGATCAGCGCGTCGGTGGGCCTCGACAACAGCGGCACGGTCAGTGTCAATTCGCTGACGGTCCTGCAGCCGCTGTCCGCGCCCATCCCGAACGTGGTCTTCAAGTTCGACGTCGATCCCGCCACCAGCGCGACCACCTACACGGTGAGCACCGATGGCGGTGCGACGTTCTCGGCCACGCCGCAGGCCTTGCAGGCCAACACCCCGATCACCTTTCCGATCGGTTCGGCCACGCCGCAGTGGAGCCTGAGCCTGCGCGGCGCGCCGGCCGCGGGCGACCGCCTGACGGTGGAGCCCACACCGGTGCCGTCCAGCAACAACGGCAACGCCAACGCGCTGCTGGGCCTGCGCGACGTGCGCATGGTGGGCGAGCAGGTCAACAACCAGACCGGCGGCCTGGCCTTCAATGGCAACACGTTCAGCGATGCTTACGCGTCCATGCTGTCCGACATCGGCGTGCGGGTGCAGACGGCCAAGGCCTTGCAGCGCCAGTCGGAATCGGTGGCCACCGACGCCAAGAGCCTGATGACCAACACCGTGGGCGTGAACCTTGACGAGGAAGCCGCGCGCCTGATCCAGTTCCAGCAAAGCTACCAGGCGGCGGCCAAGATGCTGCAGGTGGCGCAGTCGGTGTTCGACACCCTGCTGCAGACGGCAGGCCGGTGACGGCCGGCCCTGATTGGAGTTCCCCATGAGAGTCAGCACCGCCAACACCTACGACCTGGGCGTCAACGCCTTGCAGCGCCGCCAGAGCGAAATGAGCGAGGCCCAGACCCAGCTCACCACCGGCAAGCGCGTCAACCGGTCCAGCGACGACCCGGTGGCCGCCGCCCGCGCCGAACGGGCCATGGCCGCCGCCAACCGCGTGGACGCCAGCCAGCGCACGGTCGAGGCCAGCCGCACCATCATGACCCAGACCGAGGCCTCGCTGGGCGACGCCACGGAGCTGCTGCAGCAGGTGCGCGAAACCCTGGTGGCCGCAGGCAACGCCACCTACAGCACCAGCGAGCGCCAGGGCCTGGCCGAGAAGGTCAAGTTGATCCGCGACCAGCTGTTCAAGATCGCCAACCGGTCTGATGGCGCGGGCACCTACCTGTTCGGCGGGCAGGGCTCCACCTTGCCGCCGCTGGTCGACACCCGGCCGCAAGCGGGCGTGCCCGTGGAGCAAACCGGCGCGCGCTTCATCGGCAGCCGCGGCAGTTCGGTGACCGACAGCATGACCAGCCTGCCGTTGTCGCTGGACGGCGCGCAGGTGTGGACCTCGGCGCGCACGGGCAACGGCGTGTTCGAGACGCGGTCCGTCAGCGCGAGCCCGAGCGGCTGGATCGACCAGGGCCAGGTCACCGACCCGTCGGCGATCACCGGCGACAGCTACAGCCTGGTCTTCAACGCCGCCACCAACAGCTTCGACATCACCAACACCACCACCGGCGCCGCGCTGGCGTCAGAGCCCTACGTGGAAGGCCGCGCGATCGAGCGCGACGGCATGGCGTTGACCGTTAAGGGCAAGCCGACCAACGGCGAAACCTACACCGTGGTGCCGTCGGCGTCGACCTTGAACGTGTTCGGCTCGCTCGACAAGATGGTGGCCGACCTGTCGGCGCCGCAGCAGAACATGGCGGCGGTGTCGCAGTCGGCCAGCGACAACCTGCGCAACCTGGATTCGATCCTGAGCAAGGTGATCTCGGCGCGCAGCGTGGCCGGTGAGGCGCTGTCGCGCATCGAGGACGAGGGCTCGCAGCTGGACACTCAGAAGCTCAACCACAACGTCGAGCGCTCGAACGCCGAGGACCTGGACATGGTCGAGGCGATCTCGTCGTTTCAGGCCAAGCAAAGCGGCTACGATGCGGCCCTGAAATCGTATTCGATGGTGCAGCGCATGTCGCTGTTCCAGTACGTCAACGCCTGATTGCGCGCCGCCTGGCCGGCCGCGCAAGGCGGCTCAATGGGAGGGGTAGCGCTGGTGTTTGACATTGCCATCCTCGGTCAGGTGGCGCTGGGGTATTGCCCGTTCATCGACCGCAACCGCAGTGTCACCGCCACCCGGCTCACGGTGTTCCCGCTGCGCCGCGACCAGGCGCTGGACGCCGGCCAGTTGCTGCAGGCCCTGGCCGGCGTGTGGCCGTCGGGCGGCGGGCGCGCGTCGCTCAACATCACCTCCGAATCGCTGCTGCAGGACCTGCTGCGCGCCGAGCCATCGAACAACCTGATGATCGAGGTGCCGGCCTTCATGGCCGGCGACCGCGCCAACGTCGATGCCATTCGCCACCTGCACGCCAAGGGCAACACGCTGCTGATCAAGGGCCGCCCGGTGGCCGAGCTGCCGCGGGAGGTGCTGCCGTGCTTCGCCTATTCCATCATCGACCTGGACGACGAGCGCCGCGGTGACATCGGCGCCGCGCCGCCGGCCGGCGTCACCCGCACGATCGCCCATGTGCAGGCCGGCGTGCGCAGCGTGGCCGACATGGACCTGGGTTTCAAGCGCGGCGCCAGTGCCGTGCTGGGCTGGCCGCTGGACGACCTGACCCCCGCCGACGGCGCGCGCAACAGCGGCGTGCACATCGACCTGCAGGTCATCGTCGAGCTGATCAACCGCGTGGACCGGCAGGACGAGATCGAGCGCCTGGAGCAAACCCTCAAGCGCGACCCATCGCTCGCCTTCAAGCTGATGCGCTACATCAACTCACCCGCCTTCGGGCTGCGGGTGGAGATTAGCTCCTTCCGCCACGCCATCATGATGCTGGGCTACACCCGCCTCAAGCGCTGGCTGGCGCTGTTGCTGGCCACGGCCAGCAAGGCCGCTCACATGCAGCCGTTGATGTTTGCCGCGGTGCGCCGCGGCCTGCTGATGGAGGAACTGGCGCGCGGCATCGGCGACGAGGGCGTGCGCAACGAGATCTTCATCTGCGGCGTGTTTTCGCTGCTGGACCGCATGTTCCGTCAGCCCTTCTCCGAGCTGCTGCAGTCCATCCCCGTGGCCGAGCGCATCTACCAGGCCTTGGCCGAAGGCGCCGGCCCGTACCGCCCTTACCTGGACTTGGTGGCTGCCGTGGAATCCAGTTCCCTCGGCGACGTGACCGAGGCGACCGAGGCCCTGATGCTCAGCCCGACCGAGGTCAACCGCGCGGTGCTGACCGCCCTGGCCGGCGCGGCGCAGATCGGCTGATGACGGACCCGAACGCTACCTCCGCGCCCGCCACCGAGGCCCCGGCGCCTTCGGCGCTTCAGGCCCTGCTCCCGCTGCACTGGACCTCGCCCTGGCCGGTGTGGCTGCAAGACGCCAGCTTCCGGCTGATCGATGTCAATCCGGCGCTGTGTGGTCTGCTGGGCCTGCCGCGCGATCCACTGATCGGCCGCGACGCGCTGGACCTGCAGCCCACCGACGACCACGCGGCCCACCGCAGCGCGCGCCAGCGGGTGGTCAACGCGGGCTTCGATGGCTCGGTGGCCCCGATCGACCTGCGCGTGGTCGACGCCGCCGGCCAGCCGCGCTGGCTGCGCCTGGCCTACCAGCCCTTGCGTGACGATGGCGGGCGCCTGCTGCTGCTGGGCCTGCTGCAGGACGTCAGCGCCGAGCACCTGGCCCGCGAGCAGACCGCCCGCGCCGCGCGCGAGCTGGACGACTGGTTTGCGCTGAGCCCGGTGGCGCTGGCCATTTTCGACGAGTCGGGCCAGGTGCTGCGCACCAACCCCGCGCTCGACATGCTGGTGGGTCGCCTGCCGGCGCAGCTGGACCAGGCGCCGGCCAGTGTTCAGAACCTGCTGGCCTGGGACGAGCGCGCCGCGCTGCCCAAACTGCAGCCCGGCGCCGAGCCGCTGATCAGCCAGGGTTGGCTGACCCTGGCCGACGACGGCCAGCACCACTTGCGCGGCACCGTGCGCTGCTACCTGACGCTGGAAGGCGAGCGGCGGTTCATGGCCGTGGTCGAGGACCGCAGCGCCGAAGAGGAACGCGATCTGGCCCAGATGCAGATCGGCGCGCTGATGGACACCGCCGGCGTCGGCCTGGCCACCTTTCAGGAATCGTCGGGCTGGGTGAGGCAGCGATTTCGTGCGGCCGTGGCCGCGGCCCCCGGCGATGTGCCCAAGGCCACGCCGGTGTCGGCGGCACTGCAATCGATCAGCCGCGACATCGTCATGCCCGAGTCCATGGCCGAGTACGACCGGCTGCAGCTGGCCCTGCGCCACGCCCAGCGGGCCGAAGTGCGCTATGCCATCCGCCACCCGGAGCTGGGGCGCCGCTGGCTGCTGACGCGGGTCGAACCCGCCACCCTCGCGTCGGGCAAGCGCACCACGGCGGTGGTCACGCTCGACATCACCGAGCAGCAGCAGAACCAGGCCCGCACCGAACAGCTGCTGCACGAGGTGGGCACCATCCTGGAAAGCAGCACGGCCGGCATCGCCTACGTGCGCGGTGCCGCGCTGGTGCGCTGCAACCGCCGCTTCGAGGCGATGCTGGGCCTGCGCGGCGTGCCGGTGGCGGGCAGCAATGTGCACGACGTGTTTGCCCGCCATGCACAGGCGCGTCCCATCCTCGACGAGGCGGTGCGGGCGCTGACCACCGGCACGCGCTACGAGACCGAGATCGAGGTGACCCCGCCCGGCACCGCCGATGGCCCGCCGCGGCCGCGCAAGTGGTACGCCTTGTCGGTGCGGCGCGCGGGGGCGGCGGGGGACCAGATCGAAGCCATCGCGGTGCTGTCCGACATCACCCGCCTGAAGGCCCAGCAAACCGAGCTGGAACACTTGGCGCGCGACCGCGAGTTGATGTTCAGCCTGTCCGAGGTCGGCATCGCCTTTGTTCGGCAGGGCGTGATCCAGCAGGCCAACGCGGCGCTGGCGCAGCTCACCGGCCACCCGGTGGACGACCTGCCGCGCATGCCGCTGGCGCACCTTTTCGCCGACGCCGACACCTACCGCCGCCACTGGGCGCAGGAGGAATCCGCGCTGCGCCAGGCCGGCCGCTGGGTGGGCGAGCGCCAGCTGCGCCGCAGCGACGGCCGGCTGCTGTGGGTGCAGGCCAGCCTGCGCCTGGTGCGCGAGGGCGACCCGACCAGCGGCATGATCGCCGCCTACGTCAACGTGGACGACCGCCACCGCGCCGAGCAGGTCGTGGCGCTGCAGGCCGAGCGCACCCGCGCCATCCTCGATTCGGTGCTGGTGGGCATCGTCACCGTGGGCCCGCGCGGCATTGAATGGATGAACCGCTCGGCGCGGCGCATGTTCGGCGGCGACCTGGGCGACTTCATGAACCAGCCCATCGGCACGGTCGCCACGCCCGACCCGGAGCACCCGTTCCGCCAGACGCACTACCTGAACGACCTCGTCGAAGGCGAGGCCGAGACCTTCGAGTGCCAGGTCAAGGCCCGCGACGGCCGCGAGTTCTGGGTGGTGGGCAACGTGGTGGCAACCGGGCGCGACGCCACCGGCCGCCAGCTCACCTATGCCCTGCTGGACATCGAGCGCCGCCGCCTGGCCGAGGCGCGCATGTCGCAGGCACAGGCCTCGCTGCAGCGCGTGATCGAGGCGGCGCCATTGGCCATCACGCTGCGTGACGCCCGCTCGCTGAAGGTGCTGCAGATCAACCGCGTGGCCGCGCGCAGCGTGGGCCGATCGCCCAGCGAGCTGGTGGGCCTGACGCCCGAGGAAATCTTTGCCCCCGAGGTGGCCGCCCAGCGCCGGGACGACATGGAACAGGCCCTGGGCTCGCGCGACGTGACCCAACGCGAGTACCGCACCGACACCGACGGCGACGTGGTCATCTGGGACGCCCGCTACCTGCCGCTGTCCACGGTGCCGGGCCAGCCGCCCAACCAGCTGCTCATGGTGGCCACCGACGTGACCGAGCAGCGCGCCGCCCAGCAGGCCAAGTTCGACGCCGCCATCACCCAGCGCGAGATGCTGGTGAAGGAAGTGCACCACCGCATCAAGAACAACCTGCAGGGCGTGGCCGGGCTGCTGCAGCAGATCGCCCAGCGCAAGCCCGAAGTGGCCCCGGCCATCGCGGAGGTGGTCGGGCAGGTGCAAGCCATCGCGCAGGTCTACGGGCTGCAGGTCGGCGTGACCGGGCCGCTGCGGGTGCAGGCGCTGGTGGAGTCGATCACGAACTCGGTGCAGCGCACCTTTGGTTGCCAGATGCAACTTGATGTTCGCGGGCCTCAGCCCGAGGTCTGGTCGCTGCCGGAGGCCGAATCGATCCCGGTGGCGCTGACCATCAACGAGCTGCTGACCAATGCCGTCAAGCACAGCGCGGGGCTGGCGCGGGTGTCGTGCGCGCTGGAGGTGGGCGAGGCCGAGGTCAAGGTGACCATCGCGAACCTGGGGCGCCTGCCTGAGGGCTTCCAGCTCAGCCGCTTCCCTGGCGGGGTCTCTGGCCTGGGCCTGGTGCGGGCGCTGCTGCCACGGCGCAGCGCCAGTTTCACGCTGGACCAGCACGGCGACGAGGTGCGCGCGGTGATCACCCTGGTGCCCCCGGGCGTGACGCGGCTGCCACTGCGGTGATGTTGCTTCGAGTAACACCGGCGGTGGTCAGGCCTGGCCGTTTTTGCAACAATCGTGGTTTGCAGTGTCGGGGCCTCCCCGACGGGCGCTGGCCACCGGCCGGTGCCTCCATGGCACTCACGGCAGGGCTCAGATGACGAGCAAGGGCAAGATCCTCGTGGTGGACGATGACCGGCTGGTGCTGGCCACGCTTGCCCACGGCCTGTCGCAAGCGGGCTACGACGTCATCGACACCGACAACGGCGATGACGCCATCCTGATGGCGCGCGAGCACAAACCCGACCTGGCCCTGCTCGATATCCGCATGGAGGGCATGAGCGGCTTTGACGTCGCCACCTACCTGCGCGAGTACTGCCAGATGCCGTTCATGTTCTTGTCGGCGTTTTCGGACGACGAGACCATCAGCCACGTCAAGGAGCTGGGGGCGGTGGCTTACCTCGTGAAGCCGCTGGACATCCGGCAGATCGTGCCGGCCGTCGAGGCCGCTTTCGCCAACATCCACGGTCGCCCGCAGGTCGCACAAGCCGCGCACCGTCGCGTCGAGCGCAGCCCGGCCAGCAATGAGCCGCTGTCGCCCACCGTGGCCATGGCCGCGGGCGTGCTGATGCACCGTTATTCGTTGTCGCGCACCGCGGCTTTGCAGCGCCTGCAGCGCATGGCCGACGCCGAGGGACGCAGCCTCATCGACCAGGGCGAACGCCTGTTGGTGGCGGTGGAGCTCTTGTCGGTGTCCGCCGGCGGTTGACACCGCGGCAGAGCCCCCGTCGCCGCGGGCGCTTCGGCGCTCAATGGATCGAAAAGTGAAACCGCGCCCCGTGGTTGACTTCCGATTCCGCCCACACCTCGCCGCCGTGCCGGCGCACGATGCGCCGCACCGACGCCAGCCCGACACCGGTGCCGTGGTAGTCGCTCGCGCTGTGCAGGCGCTGGAACACGCCGAACAGCCGGTCGGCGAAGCGCATGTCGAAGCCGGCACCGTTGTCGATGACGCTGAAGGTCTGGTGGTCGCGCGGGTGTCGGCAAAACTGGATCTCGGGCTGGCCGCACTTGGACGAGTACTTCCAGGCGTTGCCCAGCAGGTTTTCAACCACGACGCGCAGCAGCGTCGGGTCGCCTTGAACTTCCATGTCCGGCTCGATCTGCACTTTGACCTCGCGTTCGGGGTGGTGCCGGCGCAGGTCTTCGGCCACGTAGGCGGCCAGTTGCGACAGGTTGACCGGCTGGCGCTGCAGCGGCTGGCTGGACAGCTGCGACAAGGCCAGCAGCGCGTCGATCATGCTGTTCATGCGGGCCGAGGCACCGAGCACGCGGTCCAGGTGGTCGTTGCCGATGCGGTCCAGCACGTGGCCGTAGTCTTCCTTCAGGATCTTGGTGAATCCCTCGACCACGCGGATCGGCGCGCGCAGATCGTGAGACACCGTGTAGCTGAAGGACTCGTGCTCGTTGTCCGGTGCCGCGTGCGCCGCCGGTGGTTCGGCCGGGGCCGGGACGCTGGCGGCCTCGGCCCGCGCCGTGGCCTCGTGCTGGGCCGTGTCGAGCTGGGCGCGCAGCTCGCGCTGGCGCTGCAGCAGGTGCAGGCACACCGCGGCCACGGCGAGTGTCGCCAGCGCCAGCACCGCGCACAAACCCGGCCAAACCCACCAGGGCATGTCGGCCGCCCCGTTGACGTCAGCACCCAGGCAACACGGCGCCAACGCCAGCAGGCCGACGGTCAACGCAGCCTGCCGTGCCGCCAGGCCCATGTGGCGTTGGCCCGAAGCCCGGCGCGCTGAGGGAAGCGCACCCGCCCGCACCCGTCCCGGCGCCGAGGTGGACGCCGAACCCGATTCACCACGCCGGGGGCACCACCGCCAGGGTGGCTGGTGTTCCATCAGGGGTCGCCCCAACTCCCGCGCCATGGCTCGGGATTGTAAGGACCGTGGGACCGGCCGCCGAGGTGACCGGGCACCCGCCCACCGGACCGGACCCGGTGCGGCGGGCCCGGTTCAAGTTTCAAGCACCGTTGGCCGAAAACCGAGCAATCGCGCGGTTTCCGCCCCATGGATCGACCTGTGTCCCCACCCCCTCATTCGACGCGTGCCTGGCTGCCGCTGGCCCTGGCCAGCGTGGCCGCTGCCACCACCGGCCGCCTGCGGCGAACGGTGTCGGCGTGGCGGGCCACGGGCCCGTCCACCAGCGTCGGCGGGCTCAGCAGCGCCTTGCCGCGGCGCTGGACGCCGCGCGCCGTGGGCGCGCTGCGGCCTCAAGCCTTGCGTTCACGGCAGGCTCAGCGGGCCCCGGCCGCCGCAGGGCCGGCGGCGGCCGACCGCGCTGCGGCCGCCCCCCGCGAGTGGGCCTGGACCGAGTTCATGCCCACCAGCGTCTGGGTGGTCGACGTGGACAGCCACGTGCTGCTGGCCTGCAACCGGGCGGCGCGTCGGGCCTTTGGCTTGTGGCGCCACCGGGTGCTGGGCCAAGACCTGTCGGTGGCGTTGAGGGCGCACCTGGACCCGGGTTTGCTCCGCCAGGTGGTGGCCTCGCGCGGGGACGCGGTGTTCGAGGGCGGCGGCCGCTGGCGCGGTCGGCACGGCTTCCTGCGCCTGCACCAGCGCGTGGCCCGCGCCGCCGACGGTCGGGCCGTGCGCATCATCTCGGCCATTGACACCGTGGGCGAGCAAGACACCCGCCAGCAGCTGGCCGACGCCCAGCAACAGCTGCGCGAACTGGGCCGTTCCATCGACGACTGCCTGTTCGTCAGCGACCCGGACCGCACCCGCATCGAATTCCTGAATCACCGCGCCGAGGCCGTCCTCGGCCTGTCGCAGGCCGAGCTGGGCGCCGACCCCTGGCGTCCCCTGCAGTGGGTCGTGGCCGAGGACAAGCCCTTGCTCGACGCCCGCGCCGACCTCGAGCGCGAGCACCTGCCCACGGAGATCACCTACCGCATCCGCCACCCGGAGCTTGGCCTGCGCACGGTGCGCTCGCGCACCCGCACGGCGCTCGGGCGCGACGGCCAGGCGCGGGTCTATGGCTCCTTGTCCGACCTGACGGCGCAACAGGATCGCGAGGAGGCGCTGCGCCGTGCGCTGTCCACCGCCGAGGCGGCCAGCCAGGCCAAAAGCCAGTTCATGGCGAACATGAGCCACGAGATCCGCACGCCGATGAACGGCATCCTTGGCATGACCGAGTTGCTGCTGGGCACCGGGCTGAGCGACCGCCAGCGCCGCTTTGCGCAGGCGGTCTACCGCTCGGGCGAATCGCTGCTGGAGATCATCAACGACATCCTCGACTTTTCGAAGATCGAAGCGGGCAAGCTGGAACTGGCGCCCTGCGACTTCCTGTTGCGCGGCGTGGTCGAGGACACCCTGGAACTGCTGGCCCCGCGCGCCCACGAAAAGGGCCTGGAGCTGAGCTTCCGCGAGGCCGCCGGCCTGCCGCTGATGGTTCACGGTGACCCGTTGCGACTTCGCCAGGTGCTGACCAACCTGGTCGCCAACGCCATCAAGTTCACCCACGTCGGTGAGGTGGTGGTCGACCTTCAGTGCCTGACCCCGGCCGACGGCGGCGAGGTGCTGCTGGAGTTCGCGGTGCGCGACACTGGCATCGGCATCGAGTCCCACGTGCTGCCGCGCTTGTTCAGCGCCTTCACCCAGGCGAATGGCGGCATGTCCAAGCGCTACGGTGGCACTGGGCTGGGGCTCGCCATTTCGCGACAGCTCATCGAGCTGATGGGGGGCGGCATTCGGGTGTCGAGTGCGCCGGGGGTGGGGTCGGCCTTTGTCTTCACGGTTCGCCTGCGCGGCGCCGACCAACCCTGCGCCGGCGCGCCGGCCGACAGCGAGTTCAACAGCCTGCACGGGCCGCTCGACCTGCCCACGCTCAGAGTGCTGGTGGTGGACGACCACCCGACCAACCGCGGCATCCTCGAGCAAATGCTGGGCGATTGGGGGATGGACGTGGTGACCGCCTGCGACGGCCGACAGGCGCTGGCGCTGCTGCACCCGGAGGACAGCACGGCCCCGCCGCGCTTCGACCTGGCGCTGGTCGACATGCACATGCCCCACCTCGATGGCCTGGGCTTGGCGCACGCCGTGCGCGCGGCGGGATTGCACCCGGCGCTGCGAATGATCTTGTTGTCCTCGGTGTCGGCGCCCGACGACGTGCTGGCGTCGCAGCGCGCCGGCTTCCACCGATTTGTTGCGAAACCGATACGCCGAGCCGAACTGCGACAGGCCATTGTTGCGGTTTGCATCAACAAGGAATCGGCGCAGGATCCACAAACCGACGGACTTCGCCTCGAGGGAGACGTCCTGGTGGTCGAGGACAATACAGTGAATCAAGAAGTGATCAGTCACATGCTTCGGCGCGTGGGCCTGCGTGTGACGGTGGCTTCGAGCGCTCTTCATGGATTGCGCAAGCTGGGTGAGGCACACTTCGATCTGGTCTTGATGGACATTCAAATGCCCGGCATGGACGGCGTGGAGGCGCTGTCCTGGTTCAGGCGCGGATCGGGCAGCCGCTTCAGCTTTGTGACGCCCACCGACACGCCGGTCATCGCCGTGACCGCAAACGCGCTCGGGGGCGATGAGGAGAGATTCCGTTCGCTGGGCTTCGACGACTACCTGTCCAAACCGTTCCGCCAAAGCCAATTGCTCGCCATGCTCACCCAACGCCTTCGACCCCAAGCCCCCGCAGACGGGCAGATGCCCGAGCCCGGTGCGGCACCGGTGCGTCAAGACGGCTTGATCGGCGGCGTGCTGGACGCCGCCGCCATCGAGCGGCTGCGCGAGTTGGACCCCGACGGTCGCAACCACCTGCTGCACCGTGTCGCCCAGGCCTTTGAAACCTCCGCCAACCGACTGCTGCCACAGCTCGAAGAAGCCGAGCGCGCGCAAGACCTGAACGCCGTTCGGCACGTGGCGCACACCCTGAAGTCCTCGTCGGCCAGCCTCGGGGCGATGGCCTTGTCGCAGTTGTGCGCCGAGCTGGAAGGGCAGGTGAGGCAGGCCCGGGTGGTCGATTTGCCGCAGCAGGTGGACCGGATCTCGCACGAGACCGGCGTCGTGCTGCAAGCGCTCAAGCTGCTGATGGACCCCGCCCCATGACGCCTCACGTGGACCGCACCGACGAGGAAGGCCTGGCCCAACCCAAGGTGCTGCTGGTCGACGACGACGAGGTCAACCTGTTGCTGACCTCAATCGCGCTGCGCGAGCGCGGGTTTGCGATCACCGAGCGGACCAGCGGCGACGACGCCATCCGCTCGCTCGCCGACTGGCTGCCCGACGTGGTGGTGCTGGACGCGCTGATGCCCGGCTTGGACGGCTTCGAGACCTGCCGCGCGCTGCGCGCCTTGCCCGGCTTCGAGTCGCTGCCGGTGCTGATGTTGACCGGGCTGGACGACGACGCGTCGATCAACCGCGCCTACGAGGCCGGCGCCACCGACTTCTTCGTCAAGTCCACCCAATGGAGCCTGCTGGCCGGCCGCCTGCGCTACCTGTTGCGCTCGTCGCGCACGCGGCTTGAATTGGAGCGCAGCAAATCCAAGCTGGCGCGCGCCCAGGACCTGGCACGCATGGGCAGCTTCGACTGGCGGCACCAGCACGACAGCCTGGTCTTTTCCACCGAAGGCCTGCGCGTGCTCGGCTTCGGCCCGTCGGAGCAGCCGCGCTTCCGCCAGTTGCTGCGCATGCTGTCCACCGAAGACCGCGCCGGCCTGTTGAACGTGCTGCACGGCGTGCTGCAGCACAACTCGGTGCTGGCCACCGACATCCCGGTGACCTTGGACGATGGCCGCCAGCGCATCATCCACACCGAGGCCGAGCCCGAATTCAACGAGCACGGCAACCTCGTGGGCTACACCGGCATCGTGCAGGACGTGACCGACCGCCGGCTGGCCGAGGACAAGATCCGCCACCTGGCGAACTTCGACGCGCTGACCGGCCTGCCGAACCGACGCCAGCTGATCTGGCGCGCCGAGCGCGCGCTGGAGCACGCCAAGCGGCTGAATCACCAGGTGGGCCTGCTGCTGATCGACCTGGACCGCTTCAAGGTGATCAACGACACCTTGGGCCACGGCGCCGGCGACGACCTGCTGCAGGAGGTGGCGCGCCGGCTGCGGTCCTGCGTGCGGCATTCCGACCAGGTGATGGAAACCTCGCTGGAAAGCATGGCCACCCGGTCGCACCGCACGCTGGAGGCGGTGGGTCGGCTCGGCGGTGACGAGTTTGTCGCCCTGCTGCCCGAAGTGGTCGACGAGCGCGACGCCGAGCGCGTGGCGCTGCGCGTGCTGGACCTGATGCGCGAACCGATCTTCGTCGGTGGGCAGGAATGCTTCGTCACGGCCAGCGTCGGCATCGCGATGTACCCGCGCGACGGCAACACGGTGGCGGACCTGATCCGCAACTCCGACATGGCCATGTACTCGGTCAAGTCGCAGGGCCGCAACAACATGTCCTTGTACCGGCCGGCCCTGGCGGGCAAGGGCCGCGAGAAGCTCGAGCTGGAAAGCGCGCTGCACAAGGCCATCGAGCGCAACGAGCTGGTGCTGCACTACCAGCCCAAGGTGGACGTGCGCGGGGCCCGCATGGTGGGCGCGGAAGCGCTGATGCGCTGGCAGCGCGGCGGCGTGCTGGTGCCGCCGGGCGACTTCATCCCGCTGGCCGAGGAAACCGGGCTGATCATCCCGCTGAGCGAATGGGCCATCCGCGAGGCGGCCCGCCAGGTGCGGGTGTGGCAGGACAGTTTCGGGTTCTCGGACTCGATCGCCGTGAACCTGCCCAACCGCCTGTTCGAGCGCACCGACCTCGTCGAGCACATTCACCAGGCGGTCACGCAGAACGGCGTGCCGCACCACTCGATCGAGCTGGAGATCACCGAAACCGGCCTGATGCGCGACCTGCAGAACGTCATCCCGTCGCTGCACCGCCTCAACGAGATCGGTGTCGAGATCTCCATCGACGACTTCGGCACCGGCTACTCGTCGCTGGCCTACCTGACCACGCTGCCGATCTCCGAGCTGAAGATCGACCGCAGTTTCGTGCGCGACCTGGGCATGACGCCGCAAAGCTCGGCGGTGGTCACCGCCATCATCGCGCTGGCGCGGTCCCTGGGCCTGCGGGTGGTGGCCGAGGGCGTTGAAAACCTGCGACAGATGGAGGTGCTGCACCGCTTGGGTTGCACCGTGATGCAGGGCTTCCTGTTCAGCCGGCCGCAGTTGCCCGATGCCATCGAGGCGTGGCTTCGCCAGACGGTGATGCCCAGGAAGGCGCCGTGGATGGTCGCCCACAGCGATGGCGACTTGACCGAGGCCATGCGGGCCGCCGACGCGATGATTGAACGCGGCGGCCCCTTCGGCTGAGCCGGTGCGCCGCCGCCCACGATGCCTTCGGCCTCGACGACCCGCTCGGCCACCGACCTGGCCAAGGCCGCGCTGCGCCGCCTGAGCCAGCAGCAGCTCGAGCCCACGCCCGAGAACTACGCCCGCGCCTATGCGATGGAATCCGGCGGCGTGGCGGCGTTGCCACCCGCCGCGAGTCAGCCGCCGCCCAGCGTCCCCGCCCCGCCGCCGGCCCCGGTGCCGCTGGCCGACTGGATCGAGCGCGTGGTGCGCGGCCTGGAGCGCGGCGGGCGCCAGTGGACCGCCGCGCGCAAGAAGGACAGCCTGCAGCGCGTGCTGTCCGCCAACCGCCAGGACGTGACGCGCTTGCAAGAGCGCCTCACGCAGCTCCTTGGCCACTGGGACAAGGACCAGCCCGACAGCACCTTGGCCGACCTCGACGACGGGCCCCCGCCAGGCGGCGAGCCGGCCCTTGAACCGGGCGCGCGCGCCGCCGAGCCGCTGGACCGATTCGCGTTGGACCTGCCTGCGCCCGCGCCGGCCACCGCGGTCGACGCCGACCCCACCGAGTGGCCGGCCATGGTCGACCGCCTCGGCACCACGGTGCAGGTGGCCCTGCCGCCGCACGACCCGGTGGCCGAGGGCCTGATCGCTGAACTGCGCGCCTTGACCGACGCCGTGCGCCCGCGCAAACCCGGCCCGCGCGACGCGGCGGTGCTGGCCGACGTGTGCGAGCGGGCGGAACGCGTGCTGCAGCACCGCCACCACCTGCTGGCCCAGCTCGGCACGCTGTGCGAGGAGCTCACCGCCAGCCTGACCGAATTGTCCGAAGACGACAGCTGGGCGCGCGGCCAATGCGAGGCCATGCACGCCTGCATCGAGGACGGCCTGACCTCCCGCGGTGTCAAGTCGGTGTCGGAGATGCTGCGCAGCACCCGGGCGCGCCAGGTGCAGCTGCGCCAGGAGCGAGAACAGGCGCGGCTGGCGCTGAAGGGCTTCATCCACAGCCTGCTCCATGGCCTGGGCGAGCTGGGCGAGCACACCGGCCGGTTCAAGGACAGCCTGGGCCGCTATGCCGACGTCATCGAGCGGGCCGACACGCTGGAGAGCCTGGCGGGCGTCGTGCGCGACATGCTGCAGGAAAGCCGCACGGTGGACGGCCTGGTCGCCCAGGCCCAGCAGCGGCTGAACGAAGAACACGCGCGCGCCCGCGCACTCAGCGACCGCGTGGACGCGTTGGAGGTCGAGTTGCGGCGGTTGTCGGACGAGGTGTCGACCGACCAGCTGACGCAGGTGGCCAACCGCCGAGGCCTGCTGTCGGCCTTCGAGGCCGAGCGCTCGCGCCAGGACCGCCAGGGCAGCCCGTTGGCCGTGGCGTTGCTGGACATCGACAACTTCAAGCGACTCAACGACGAGCTGGGTCACAGCGCCGGCGACGAGGCCCTGCGCACGCTCGCCGCGCTGGTGCGCCGCACCCTGCGGCCCACCGACCACGTGGCGCGCTTCGGCGGCGAGGAGTTCGTGCTGCTGCTGCCCGACACCCCGGTGCCGGAGGCGCAGCAGGTGCTGACGCGGCTGCAGCGCGCGCTGACGGGCGGCCTGTTCATGCACGAACAGCGGCAGGTCTTCGTGACCTTCTCGGCCGGCGTCACCGCCTACCGCGATGGCGAGGGCCTGACGTCGGCGCTGGAGCGCGCCGATCAGGCGTTGTACGAGGCCAAGCGCAGCGGCAAGAACCGCAGCTGCGCCGCCTGAGGGGCGGCGTCAGGGCGGCCTTCAGGGCCGCGCCAGCGCCCGGGCCAGTGCCGGCCGCGACCAGCAGTCGTTCAGCCAACGTTGCACGTGCAGGTGTTCAGCGCAGCGGAAATGGATGTCGTTGAACAGGTGCATCACCGCGGCCACGTTCAGGTCCGCCACCGAGAACGCGTCGCCCACCAGCCACGGCCGCCCGGCCAGCGCGCGGTCCAGCACCTTCAGCGGTCGCTGCAGGCCGCGCGTGGCGCGCTCAACCACCTTCGGATCGCGCTTGTCCTCGGGCGTGAACAGCGTCTGGATGACGATCTGCATCTGCAGCGGCTCGATCTCGCTGATGGCCCACACGCTCCATTGCCAGGTCAGGGCTTCGTCGGCGGCGCTGGCCGGGTACAGCGCGCCGCCGTAGCGCTTGCACAGGTACAGGTTGATGGCCATCGACTCGCACAGCTGAAGCTCGCCGTCGACCAGCGCGGGCACGCGCCCGTTGGGGTTGACCGCCAGGTAGTCCGGCGACTTTCCGGAGACCCGGAAGTCGGTGGGGATGTGGTCGAAGTCGATGCCCACCTCCTCGGCGCACCACAGTGCACGCAAGGCGCGCGAGCCGGAAATGCCGTAGACCCGCGGCCGGGGCGCGGTGGCGTGGTGGGGCTCGCTGGGGGATGGGGTCGGCGGGGAGGTTGTTTCTGCCATGGGGTGCGCTCGTCGTCGTCGCCATTGCCAGTGGCGGGGTGGGGTGGTCCGCCTGGGGCGGCCACTCGATTCTGCCCCCGGGGGCCCTCGACACGCCGCGGCGTCTTGACGAGATCTTGATGCGCCACCGCCGATTCTTGGCGCCGCCTTGACGGGGTCCGCGGGACCATGCCCTTCATTGAATCGGAGGACGCATGGACCTGATCTACCTCGCCTCGGCACTGGCCCTGTGGGCCGCCGTCCTGGGCCTCGCCCACGGCTGTGAGCGCCTTCAACCCACCAAGGTGTCGCCATGAGCGGCTGGGACATCGCCGGTGGCGCGCTCGCGCTCGGTCTGCTGGTGTACCTGATCGCCGTGCTGCTGCGGCCGGAGGACTTCTCGTGAGCGCCCCGGCCTGGATGCAGCTTGCCGCCTTCCTGGCGGTCCTGCTGCTGATGGCGTGGCCGCTGGGCCGCGCGATGGAAGCGGTGGTGCAGGGGCGCTTTGCCTTCGGCGCGCGGCTGGAAGCGCCGCTGTACCGCGCCGCGGGCGTCGACCCGGCGCAGGAACATGGCTGGCTGCGCTACGCCGTGGGCCTGCTGGTGTTCAACGGCCTGGGCGTGCTGGCGGTGTATGCGCTGCAGCGGCTGCAAGGCGTGCTGCCGCTGAACCCGCAGGGCCTGCCCGGCGTGGCGCCGGACTCGGCCTTCAACACCGCCATCAGCTTCGTCACCAACACCAACTGGCAGGGCTATGGCGGCGAGTCCACCATGAGCTACCTGACCCAGATGCTGGCGCTGACGGTGCAGAACTTCCTGTCCGCGGCCACCGGCATCGTGGTGGTGGTGGCGCTGATCCGCGGCTTTGCTCGCCACAGCGCGCGCGCGGTGGGCAATGTGTGGGCCGACCTCACGCGCGTCACGCTGTGGGTGCTGCTGCCGCTGTCCTTCGTGTTCGCGCTGGTGCTGGCCGGGCAGGGCGTGATCCAGAACCTCTCGCCCTACCAGGACGTCACCCCGGTGGAAGCCGTGCACTGGCAGCAGCCCCGGCAGGGCGCCGACGGCCAGCCCCTGCGGGACGCCCAGGGCCAGCCGGTGCTGGAAGACCAGACCAGCCAGACGCAGACCCTGGCCATGGGCCCGGTGGCCTCGCAGCTCGCCATCAAGATGGTCGGCACCAACGGCGGCGGCTTCTTCAACGCCAACTCGGCGCACCCCTACGAGAACCCGACCGCGCTGACCAATTTCCTGCAGATGCTGGCGATCTTCCTGATCCCGACCGCGCTGTGCTTCGTGTTCGGCCGCATGGTCGGCGACCTGCGGCAGGGCTGGGCGGTGCTGGCGGCGATGACGCTGGTGTTCGTGGTGGCGGTGGTGGCCGTCACCGCGGCCGAGCAGCAGGGCAACCCGGTGCTGACGCCGCTGGGCGTGGACCAGCAGGCCAGCGCCACCCAGAGCGGCGGCAACATGGAGGGCAAGGAGGCGCGCTTCGGCATCAACGCGTCCACGCTGTTCGCCGCCATCACCACCGCGGCCAGCTGCGGCGCGGTCAACGGCATGCACGACAGCTTCACGCCGTTGGGCGGTGCGGTGCCGCTGGTGATGATCCAGCTGGGCGAGGTGATCTTCGGCGGCGTGGGCTCGGGCCTGTACGGCATGCTGGTCTTCGCCATCATGGCGGTGTTCATCGCCGGGCTGATGATCGGCCGCACGCCGGAGTACCTGGGCAAGAAGATCGAGGCGCACGAGATGAAGATGGTGTCCATCGCCATCCTCGTGACCCCGCTGCTGGTGCTGCTGGGCACGGCGGTGGCCGTGCTGAGCGAGGCCGGCCGGGCGGGCATTGCCAACCCGGGCCCGCACGGCTTCACGGAAGTCCTGTACGCGCTGTCCTCGGCGGCCAACAACAACGGCAGCGCCTTCGCCGGGCTGTCGGCCAACACGCCGTTCTACAACACGCTGCTGGCGGTGGCGATGTGGCTGGGGCGCTTTGCGGTGATCGTGCCGGTGCTGGCCATCGCGGGCTCGCTGGCCGCCAAGAAGCGCATCGCGGTCACCGAGGGCACCTTGCCCACCCACGGCCCGCTGTTCGTGGTGTTGCTGATCGGCACGGTGCTGCTGGTGGGCCTGCTGAACTACGTGCCGGCGCTGGCGCTGGGCCCGGTGGTCGAGCACCTGATGTTGAACCCGCGCTGACCCCGCGCTGACCCCGCGCTGACCCCGCCCTTCAAGCCCCCCGAAGGAATCTCATGTCAAGACCAACCCTGACCCTGTTCGACCCCGCGCTCGTCAAGCCCGCGCTGGCCGACGCCGTTCGCAAGCTGGACCCGCGCGTGCAATGGCGCAACCCGGTGATGTTCGTGGTGTACGTCGGCAGCGCCTTCACCACCGCGCTGGCCGCGGCGCGGCCCGAGGTGTTCACCGTGGGCGTGGCCGTGTGGCTGTGGTTCACCGTGCTGTTCGCCAACTTCGCCGAAGCCCTGGCCGAAGGCCGCAGCAAGGCCCAGGCGGCCTCGCTGCGCGGCCTGAAGAAGAAGACCTGGGCCAAGCGCCTGGAAGGCGAGTACACCCGCGGCGTGCCGCGCACCGCAATGAAGTGGCACCCGCTGGAAGCCGACAACCTGCGCCGCGGCGACATCGTGCTGATCGAGCCCAACGACACCGTGCCCGCCGACGGCGAGGTGATCGACGGCGTGGCCTCGGTGGACGAAAGCGCCATCACCGGCGAGTCGGCGCCGGTCATCCGCGAGTCCGGTGGCGACTTCTCCGCGGTGACCGGCGGCACCCGCGTGCTCAGCGACTGGATCGTGGTGCGCGTGGTGGTCAACCCCGGCGAAACCTTCGTCGACCGCATGATCGCGATGGTCGAAAACGCCAAGCGCCAGAAAACGCCCAACGAAATCGCGCTGACCATCCTGCTGGTGGCGCTGACCATCGTGTTCCTGGGCGTGGTGGTCACGCTGCTGCCCTTCTCGGCCTTCGGCGTGCAGGCGGTGGGCAGCGGCCAGCCGGTCGGCCTGGTGATCCTGGTGGCGCTGCTGGTGTGCCTGATCCCGACCACCATCGCCGGCTTGCTGTCGGCCATCGGCGTGGCGGGCATGAGCCGCATGATGCAGGCCAACGTCATCGCCACCTCGGGCCGCGCGGTGGAAGCCGCGGGCGACGTGGACGTGCTGCTGCTGGACAAGACCGGCACCATCACCCTGGGCAACCGCCAGGCCAGCGCCTTCATTCCCGCCGCGGGCGTCAAGGAAGCCGACCTGGCCGACGCGGCGCAACTGGCCTCGCTGGCCGACGAGACGCCCGAGGGCCGCAGCATCGTCGTGCTGGCCAAGCAGAAATTCCAGCTGCGCGAGCGCGACGTGGCCGCGCTCGGCGCCACCTTCGTTCATTTCACCGCGCAAACCCGCATGAGCGGCGCCGACCTGCCGGGCGCGAACGGCGCCGGCGGCGCGGTGCGCCAGCTGCGCAAGGGCTCGGCCGACGCCATCCGCCGCCACGTCGAAGCCCTGGGCGGCCACTTCCCGCCCGCGCTGCAGGCGGCGGTGGACGAGGTGTCGCGCCGCGGCAGCACGCCGCTGGTGGTGGCCGACGACGCCCGCCCGCTGGGCGTGGTCGAGCTCAAGGACATCGTCAAGGGCGGCATCAAGGAGCGCTTTGCCGAGCTGCGCCGCATGGGCATCAAGACGGTGATGGTCACCGGCGACAACCGCCTGACGGCCGCGGCCATTGCCGCCGAGGCCGGCGTGGACGACTTCCTGGCCGAGGCCACGCCCGAGGCCAAGCTGGCGCTGATCCGCGAACACCAGGCCGCCGGCCGGCTGGTGGCGATGACCGGCGACGGCACCAACGACGCGCCGGCGCTGGCCCAGGCCGACGTGGCGGTGGCGATGAACACCGGCACCCAGGCCGCCAAGGAGGCCGGCAACATGGTCGACCTGGACAGCAACCCGACCAAGCTGATCGAGATCGTCGAGACCGGCAAGCAGATGCTGATGACCCGCGGCTCGCTGACCACCTTCAGCATCGCCAACGACCTGGCGAAGTACTTCGCCATCATCCCGGCCGCCTTCGTGGCCACTTACCCGCAGCTCGGTGCCTTGAACGTCATGCACCTGGCCAGCCCCAACTCGGCCATCCTGTCGGCGGTGATCTTCAACGCGCTGATCATCGTCGTGCTGATCCCGCTGGCGCTGAAGGGCGTGGCCTACCGCGCCGTGGGCGCCGCCGCGCTGCTGCGCCGCAACCTGCTGGTCTACGGGCTCGGTGGCGTGATCGTGCCCTTCATCGGCATCAAGCTCATCGACCTGGGGCTCACCGCCCTGGGCCTGACCTGAGGACCTCCCCATGACCTCCCTCGTTCGTCCCGCCCTGACCCTGTTCGTCGCCTTGTCCGTGATCACCGGCCTCGCCTATCCGCTGGCCATCACCGGCGTGGCGCAGCTGGCGTTTCCGTCCCAGGCCAACGGCAGCCTGATCGTGCGCGACGGCAAGCCGGTGGGCTCGGCGCTGATCGGCCAGTCCTTCAGCGACCCGAAGCACTTCTGGAGCCGCCCGTCGGCCACCGCGCCCATGCCCTACAACGCCGCCAACTCGGCGGGCTCCAACCTGGGCCCGGGCAACCCGGCGCTGGCCGAGGCGGTGAAGGCGCGCATCGCCGCGCTGCGCGCCGCCGACCCGGGCAACACCGCGCCGGTGCCGGTGGACCTGGTCACCGCCTCGGCCAGCGGCCTGGACCCGCACATCAGCGTGGCCGCGGCGCAGTACCAGGCGGCCCGCGTGGCCCGCGCCCGCCACGTGCCCGAGCGCTGGGTGCGCGAGCAGGTGCAGGCGCACACCGAGCAGCCGCTGCTGGGCTTCATCGGCGAGCCGCGCGTGAACGTGCTGCGCCTGAACCTGGCGCTCGACGGCGCAAAGCCCTGAGCGATGCTGGTCAATGGCGTGGTCTACCGTGACGGCCAGCGGCTGGCCGACATCGGCATCGACGAAGTCGACCAGTGGATGGCGCGGCCCGGCTGCTTCGTGTGGGTGGCGCTGCGCGACGCCACCGACGACGAACTGGCCCACCTGCAGCGCGAGTTCCAGCTCCACGAACTGGCCGTCGAAGACGCCCGCCACGGCCACCAGCGCCCGAAGGTCGAGGCCTACGGCGACACCCTGTTCGTGGTGATGAAGCTGCCCGAATGGCAACTGGGCGACCTCGCCGTGGGCGAGTTGGCGATCTTTGTCGGTCAGAATTTCGTGTTGTCGGTGCGCAGCCGCAGCGAGCAGGGCCTGCTGGGCGTGCGCGAGCGCTG
This sequence comes from Hydrogenophaga intermedia, assembly GCA_943370175.1. GTDB lineage: Bacteria > Pseudomonadota > Gammaproteobacteria > Burkholderiales > Burkholderiaceae_C > Ideonella_A > Ideonella_A intermedia_A. Next base: position 54,273 of record CALRPU020000008.1, read on the forward strand.
CGAGCGGGAACCCGAGCACCTGCGCGCCGGCGCGGGCTTCGTGCTGTACGCCTTGATGGATGCGGTGGTGGACCGCTACTTTCCTTTGCTGGACGCCATGGAATCCGACCTCGAGCAAATCGAGACGCAAATCTTCGAGCCCGGCGCCGCGCGCTGGAACGTGCAGCGCCTGTACACGCTGAAGCGGCAGGTGGCCGCGCTGCGCCACGTGGTGGCGCCCACGCTGGAGGTCACCAGCAAGCTGCACGGTGGCCGCGTGCCGGCGGTGTGCGCGCCGTGCCAAGCCTACTTCCGCGACGTGCACGACCACCTGTGGCGCATCAACGGCGCCATCGACACCATGCGCGACACCATCGGCACCGCGATCCAGGTCAACCTGTCGATGGTCACCATCGAAGAGTCGGCCACCACCAAGCGCCTGGCCGCGTGGGCCGCCATCTTCGCGGTGTCCACCGCCATGGCCGGCATCTGGGGCATGAACTTCGAGCACATGCCCGAGCTGAAATGGGCCTGGGGCTACCCGATGGCGCTGGGCTTGATCGCCACCGCGGGCGGCTTGCTGTACTGGCGATTCCGCCGCGCGGGCTGGCTGTGAGCGTGCCCGGCGACGAGCGCCCCGACCCCGACCGCCTGCTGCAGCAGGTGCAGCAGGACGAGGCGCGCGAGCGCCGCGGCAAGCTGAAGATCTTCTTCGGCGCCTCCGCCGGCGTGGGCAAGACCTGTGCGATGTTGTCGGCCGCGCGCGCGGCCCATGCCGAGGGCCACGCGCTGGTGATCGGCGTGGTGGAAACCCACGGCCGCGGCGACACCGAGGCCCTGGCCCGCGGCCTGCCGCGGTTGCCGCTGAAGGCCGTGCCCCACCGCGAGCGCACGCTGCTGGAATTCGACCTGGACGCCGCGCTGGCCTGGGCCCGCGAGCACGCCGAGCCGCTGGTGCTGCTGGACGAACTGGCGCACAGCAACGCGCCGGGGTCGCGCCACCCCAAGCGCTGGCAGGACGTCGAGGAAATGCTGAACGCCGGCATCGACGTCTGGTCGACGATGAACGTGCAGCACCTGGAAAGCCTGAACGACATCGTCAGCGGCATCACCGGCATCCGGGTGTGGGAAACCGTGCCCGACCGCCTGTTCGACGAGGCCGACGACGTCACCGTCATCGACCTGCCACCCGACGAACTGCTGGAGCGGCTGAAGTCGGGCAAGGTCTACCTGCCGCACCAGGCCGAGCGCGCCGCGGCCAACTTCTTTCGCAAGGGCAACCTGCTGGCGCTGCGCGAGCTGGCGCTGCGCCGCACCGCCGACCGGGTGGACGACGAGATGCAGGCCTACCGGCGCCGCCGCTCGGTGCAGGCGGTGTGGCCCAACCGCGAATCGCTGCTGGCCTGCGTCGGCGCCGGCCACGGCGGCGAAAAGATCGTGCGCGCCAGCGCCCGCCTGGCCGCCCAGCTGGACGTCCCCTGGCACGCGGTGCACGTGGAAACCCCGTCGGTGCACCGCTTGCCCGAGGCTCAGCGCGAACAGGCCCTGCGCGTGCTGAAGCTGGCGCAGGAGCTGGGCGCCACCGTGGCCACGCCGGCCGCGCCCGAGGCCGTGCCGGCCTTGGTGCGCTACGCCCGCGAGCACAACCTGTCCCGCGTCGTGGTGGGCCGCAGCCCGCGCCGCTGGCGCTGGCGCGCCTCGGCCGCCGACCGCATCGCCGACCTCGCCGACGACCTGGACGTGGTGCAGGTGGCCTCGCCGGCCGCCGGCCGCGCGGGCGCGGGCCCGTCGACCCACGGGGGGGCAGGGGCGGGTGCCGACCGCGTGGGCGTCGTGGCCGGCGAGTTCCCGTGGCGGGGCTACGCGGTGGCCGTGGCCGCCTGCCTGCTCACCGCGCTGCTGGCCACGCCGCTGCACGGCCTGCTGGAGCTCACCAACATCGTCATGATCTTCCTGCTGGCCGTGGTCGGCGTGGGCTGGGTTTACGGGCGCGGGCCGGCGGTGGTGGCGGCTTTTCTGGGCGTGGGCCTGTTCGACTTCTTCTTCGTGTCGCCGCGCTTCTCCTTCGCGGTGGGCGACGTGCAGTACCTGGTCACCTTCGCGGTGATGCTGGTGGTGGCGCTGGTCATCGGCCAGCTCACCGCGGGGCTGAAGGTGCAGGCCGCCGCCGCCACGCAGCGTGAACAGCGCATGCGCGGCCTGTACGAAATGTCGCGTGACCTGTCGGCCGCGCTGATGGCCGAGCAGGTGGCCGAGATCGGCGCCCGCTTCCTGGCCGCCGAGTTCCGCGCCAAGGCCAGCCTGCTGGTGGCCGACGCCGACGACCGCCTGGTGGCGCTGCCCGGCGGCACCGCGGCGGTGGACGCCGCGGTGGCGCAATGGGCCTTCGACCGCGGCGAGCCCGCCGGCTTCGGCACCCACACCCTGCCCGCCAGCGCCTGCCTGGTGCTGCCGCTGAAGGCGCCGATGCGCCTGCGCGGCGTGCTGGCCCTGGAGCCCGCCGACCGCCACACCCTGGGCCCGGACCAGCGCCGGCTGCTGGACACCTGCGCGTCGCTGCTGGCGATCTCGCTGGAGCGCATCCACTACATCGACGTGGCCCAGCGCAGCACCGTGCAGATCGAGACCGAGCGCCTGCGCAATTCCCTGCTGTCTGCCATCTCTCACGACCTGCGCACGCCGCTGGCCGCGCTGGTGGGCCTGGCCGACACGCTGGCCATGTCGCCCGCGCCGATGAGCGACCTGCAGCGCGAGGTGGCCTCGTCGATGCGCGCCTCGGCGCTGCGCATGAGCGCGATGGTGGGCAACCTGCTCGACATGGCGCGCCTGGAGGCCGGCGCCGTGCCGATGCGCTGCGAATGGCAGCCGCTGGAGGAGGTGGTGGGCAGCGCGCTGGCGGCCTGTGCGGACGCGCTGCAGTGCCGGCCGATCCGCGTGCAGTTGGCCGACGACCTGCCGCTGCTGCACCTCGACGCGGTGCTGTTCGAGCGGGTGCTGGTGAACGTGCTGGAAAACGCCGCCAAGTACACGCCCGCGGGCAGCCCGATCACGCTGAGCGCGGCAGCGCTTTCCGCCAGCGTGGTCATCCACGTCGACGACGTCGGCCCCGGCCTGCCGCCCGGCCGAGAGTCGGCGCTGTTCGAGAAATTCGAGCGCGGCAGCAAGGAAAGCGCCACCCCCGGCGTCGGCCTGGGCTTGGCCATTTCGCGCGCCATCGTGGCCGCCCACCAGGGGCGCATCGAGGCGGCCAACCGGTCCCGGCCGGACGGCGGCGTGGGCGGCGCACGCTTCACCATCGAGCTGCCGCGCGGCGAGCCGCCCAGCGACGACGGCAGCGCCAGCGCCACGACGCTGCCCCCTCAGTAGCATCGCCCCATGGAACTGCGCGCCCGCATCCTCGTGGTGGAAGACGAACCGGACATCCGGCGCTTCGTGCGCATGAGCCTGGAAGCCGACGGCCACGAGGTCTGCGAGGCCGCAACGCTGCAGCGCGGCCTGATCGAGAGCGGCACCCGCCGGCCCGAACTCGCCATCATCGACCTGGGCCTGCCCGACGGCGATGGCGTGGACCTGATCCGGCAGCTGCGGGCGTGGTCGGCGGTGCCGGTGATCGTGCTGTCCGCGCGCAGTGGTGAAGCAGACAAGATCGGCGCGCTCGACGCGGGCGCCGACGACTACCTGGTCAAGCCCTTCGGCGCGGGCGAGTTGATGGCCCGCGTGCGCGCCCAGCTGCGCCGCCAGGCCCTGGGCGCGACACCGGGCGACGCGGTGCTGCGCTTCGGGCCGGTGGCGGTCGACCTCAGCCGCCGCACCGTCGAGCGCCACGGTGAGCCCCTGCACCTCACGCCCATCGAGTACCGCCTGCTGACCACCCTGGCCGCCCAGCCGGACCGGGTGGTCACCCACCAGCAGTTGCTGAAGGCCGTGTGGGGCCCCGGTCACGCCGAGGACACGCACTACGTGCGGGTTCACATGGCCAACTTGCGCAAGAAAATCGAAGATGATCCGTCGATGCCCCGTCACTTCCTGACGGAAGCGGGCATCGGCTACCGATTCCGGCCCTGAAGGCCACGGTGGCGGTCCCCTCAACCGCGAGATCAGAACGTCGATGATTCATCCAGCCAAGACGCTTTTCGTGATGCTGGGCATCACGCTGGGCGCCGACCTCAGCCTGGCGCAGACCGCGCCCCCGCCGTCCCCGCCGTCGCCCCCACCGCCTGCGATGGACCTCACCTTGAAGCCCGCCGAGGCCATGGTGATGCTGGACCATCAGGTCATCTCCGTGCCCGGCATCCCGTCCATCGACCTGATGGGCTTCCACGTGCTGAACAAGATGAACGACTGGCTCTACCTGGGCATCGGCGGCTACGCGCCGCTGTTCAAGGGCGAGTACGGCGGCTTCATGGCGGTGGACGTGACGGCCCACGCGCAGCGCAAGATCGCCGGTGACCTGTTCGTCGACGCCGGCGTGTCGCTGGGCGGCGGCGGCGGCGGCAAGAGCATCCAGCAAAGCAAGATCCTGTCGGGCACCGGCGGCTTCATCAAGACCTACGTCGGCCTGGGCTACGACTTCAAGGACTTTTCGGTGGGGGCCAACCTGTCGAAGATGCGCTTTCGCAAGTCGGCCATCAACGACTCGCAGCTGAACGTCTATGTGCAGGTGCCGTTCACCTACGACATCGCGTCGTACGACGCCGCCGGCGCCCGCGGGCGTTTCGGCGACGCCGGCGAAGGCAGCGAAAACATGCTCAGCCTGGGCCTGGACAACTATCGACAGCGCAGCCCGCAGGGCGCCAACAAGGACACGATCCACGTGGCCGACCTGCAGTTCTCGCATTTCATGTCGAAGGACAGCTACTGGTTCGCCAGTGCTGCGGTGGGCTACCGCGGCTTGCCGCTCTACAACCAGGTGCTGGGCGGCGTGGGCTACCGGGTGGCGCTGTCGCCCAGCCTCAAGCTGTATGGGCAAGTGGGCGTGGGCTCCGGCGGCTACGCGCCCGAAACCATCGACACCGGACCCGGCCTGCTGGTCTACCCCAAGGCCACGGCCGAGCTGATGCTGAACAAGAACCTGGGCCTGGCGCTCACCGCGGGCTACCTGTTCGCGCCCAGGGGGTCGTCGAAGAATCTCACCTTCGGCGCGGCGCTGAACTACCACCTGCAGTCGGGCACCGGCGGCAGCGCGGGGGGCAGCGCGGGTGGGGGGGCGGGCGACAGCGCCGTGCTGCGCGGCTACCGCTTCAACGTTTTCCAGCAGACCGAAACCAGCGTGAGGTTCCGCGGCCAGGACCGCGGCAACATCAACCTGCTGACGCTGCAGGCCGACGGCGTCATCAACGACCACCTGTACCTGCCAGTGCAGACCAGCGTGGCCTACAACGCCTACCTCGACTACCCCGGCTATGGCGAACTGCTGGCCGGCCTGGGTGTGCAGACCCGCCACGACAAGGCCAGCCGCTTTCAGGTGTTCGGCCAGCTGCTGGTGGGCACCAACGTGCACGGGCCGATGCTGAAGACCGGCGTCGGCTTGAACGTGGGCCTGAGCGAGCGCCTGGCCTTGTACGGTGTGGTGGGCCAGTCCATCGGCGTCGACAAGGTCAAGAAGTTCCGCGCCAACCACGCGGGCATCGGCTTGACCTACCGCTTCGCCCTGCCCAGCCTGTGACGTGACATGGCGTGCGCCGAGGCGCCGCGCCAAGCGGGTCAGTCCGGCGCCGCGCTGCCGCGGCTCACGGCGTTGCCATCGTCCCGGCGCAAGGTCCAAAAGGCCAGCGACGACAGCATCGTCACCGCGCCGATGACCAGGACCGCCTGGTGCAGCGCGCCCAGCACCGCCGCGCGGTCGCTTTGCGGCAGGTCGCCGAGGAACCACGCCGCCGCCAGCGAGCCGCCGGCCAGGCCGAAGCTCATCGACAGCTGCTGCATCGAACTCGCGATGGTGCTGGCCATGCTGGCGTCGCTGGGCGCCACGTCGGCGTAGGCCATCGAGTTCATGCTGGTGAACTGCAGCGAGTTGAAGAAGCCCTGCGCCAGGCCGATGGCCACGATCACCGACAGCGGCGTGCCGGTGTCGACGAGGCTGTACAGCCCCATCGTCACGCCGATCATCACGGTGTTGACCACCAGCACATTGCGGTAGCCGAAGCGCGCGAGGATGCGCGCGGCCACCAGCTTCATGCCCATCGCCGCGGCGGCCATTGGCATCATCAGCAGGCCCGACTGCCAGGCCGGCAGGCCCAGCCCCAGCTGGTACAGCAGCGGCAGCAGGAAGGGCATGCCGCCCACGCCCAGCCGCGTGACGAAGCCGCCCACCACCGAGACGCGGAAGGTGCGCACCCGCAACAGCGCCAGGTTCAGCAGCGGGTGCGGTGTGTGGCGGGCGTGCACGCCATAGCCGGCCAGCAGGCCCAGGGCCAGCACCAGCAGCACGCAGGCCGAGGTGGTGTCCAGCCGGTGCTCGCCGAACACCTCCAGCAGCCACGACAGCAGCGCCGCGCCACTGCCGAACAGCACCAGGCCGACCACGTCCAGCGGTCGCGGGGCGTCGCCGCGGTAGTCGGGCATGTGGCGGTGGATCATCCACAGCGCCGCCAGGCCCACCGGCACGTTGACGAAGAAGATCTCGCGCCAGGACAGCCAGTGCACGATCAGCCCGCCCACGGTCGGCCCGAGCAGCGGGCCGATCAGCGCGGGGATGATCACGAAGTTCATCGCCGCGAGCAGTTCCGATTTGGGGAAGGTGCGGATCACCGCGAGCCGGCCCACCGGCATCATCATTGCCGCGCCCAGGCCCTGCAGGATGCGCGCGGCCACCAGCATCGGCACGTTGACCGCCAGCCCGCACAGCGCCGAAGCCACGGTGAACACCGCCACCGCCGTGGCAAACACCCGCCGCGTGCCGTAGCGGTCGGCCATCCAGCCGCTGACCGGGATGCCCACCGCCAGGCTCAGGATGTAGCTGGCCACCACCGCCTTCAGGCTCAGCGGTGCCACGCCGAAGCTGGCCGCGATCGAGGGCACGGCGGTGTTGACGATGGTCGAGTCCAACTGCTCCATGAACAGCGCGATGGCGACCACCCAGGGCAGGTAGCGCTTGACGGTGGCGGGGGCGGTCATGGCTCGCTGGGCGCGCGGCTCAGCTCGTTGTTGGCGGTGACGAGGGCGCGGAGCATGCGCATGAACTCGGGCCGCTCGTGTTCGGGCAACGGCGCCAGGATGCGGTCCTGGGCGCGCAGCATGTCGGGTTCGGTGGCCTTCAGCAGGGCCCGGCCGTCGGGCGTCAGGCTCAGCAGTCGCACCCGGCGGTCGTCGGGCGAGGCCTGGCGTTGCATCAGCCCGCGCGATTCCAGGCGGTCGACCACGCCGGCCAGGGTGGAGGTGTCCAGGCCGATGGCGCGGGCCAGCGTGCGCTGGTCCACGCCGGGCGCGGCGTCAACCTGGCGGAGGGCGGCGAACTGCACCGGGGTCAGGCCGTGCGCTTCGGTTTCCTGCAGGAACACGGCGACGGCGATCTGGTGCAGGCGGCGAATGTGGTGCCCGGGCAGGTGGTCCAGGGGCACCGCACCAAGGGGGTCGGGCGTCGGGGGCGACGGCATGACGGGTGCAGCGGGTTTTCCTGATGGTGGGCGGCCATGCTATCACTACACTCATGATCAGTGTGCTGACGAAATGGTTCGACGCACCGTGCAAAGGAGCGTCCCGTGGGTGCTGAGAACACGAGCCGTTCGGTGCTGGTGGCCGGGGGCGGCATCGGCGGCCTGGCGGCCGCGCTGGCGTTGACGCGCCAAGGCCTGTCGGTGACGGTGCTGGAGCAAGCGCAGCAGCTCGGCGAGATCGGCGCCGGCATTCAGCTCGGCCCCAACGCCTTCGCCGCCTTCGACGCGCTGGGCGTCGGCGCACCGGCGCGGGCCCGCGCGGTCTACACCGACCGCATGGTCATGCACGACGCGCTGGACGAGCGTCTGGTGGGGTGCATTCCCACCGGCGAAGCCTTCCGCCAGCGCTTCGGCAACCCCTACGCGGTGATCCACCGCGCCGACGTCCACCAGACGCTGCTCGACGCCGCCTTGGCGTCGGACCGCATCCAGGTGCGCACCGGCACCAGCGTGCAGCGCGTCGAACAGCACGCCGACGGCGTGGCCGTGCACGACAGCCAGGGCGGCGTGCACCGGGGTGTGGCGCTGATCGGTGCGGACGGCGTCAAGTCCGCCGTGCGCCGGCAGTTCGTGGGCGACGAGGCGCGGGTGTCGAGCCACGTGGTGTACCGCGCCGTCGTCGACCAGGCCGACTTTCCTGCCGACCTGCGGTGGAACGCGGCCAGCATCTGGGTCGGCCCGAACTGCCACCTTGTGCATTACCCACTGCGCGGCGGCGAGCAATACAACGTGGTGGTCACCTTCCACAGCCGCGAGCAGGAGGAATGGAGCGTGCGCGAAGGCAGCCGCGACGAGGTGCAGCGCTACTTCGACGGCATCTGCCCACGCGCCCGCCAGCTGATCGACTTGCCCAAGGACTGGAAGCGCTGGGCCACCGCCGACCGCGACCCCATCGGCCAATGGACCTTCGGTCGCGTCACCCTGCTGGGCGACGCCGCGCACGCCACGCTGCAGTACCTGGCGCAGGGCGCTTGCATGGCGCTGGAGGACGCGGTGACGCTGGGCGAGGCGCTGCGTGTGCATGGCAACGACTTCGATCGCGCCTTCGACCACTACCAACGCTCGCGCATCGCCCGCACCGCGCGCATCGTGCTGTCGGCGCGCGAGATGGGGCGCATCTTCCACGCGAAGGGCGTCGATCGGCTGGTGCGCAACGACCTGTGGAAGGACCGCACGCCGGCGCACTTCTACGACGCGATGGCGTGGCTATACGGGTGGCGTGCGGAGCGCTGTCTGAGCGATTGAAGGCGGCCAGGGCAGCGAGTCGGACGTGGCCGCGGCTTCAAGTCGCCCAGCAGCCGCCGACTTGCCAATGCCCTTGCGGAGACCCTGTGCCGGGCCCACGCCCTGACCGGTGCGCACTGCTTCGGCCGGTGGGCATACAGAACAACGCCGAGCGGAAACCGAAGCGCACCCGCTGTGACCACTGCCTTCCCATGACGGGCGGCGAAGCGGTAGGGTTTTTCTGGGGCCATCCGAACTTCGTGCCCAGCCAGTTTGACGGGACCTCGCCACTGCACGGCCTGGTCAGCCCGCTCAATGCGTCGAGCACCCAGCCCCCGTCGACGCCGAAACGGGTGCACCAGCAGGCGCGCCCTGAGCGGGCCGGCTTTCGCCGTGGCGCAAGCCCCTTCGCAGGCCCACCCGTCAGCGCGCCGCAGCGCAGGACACTGCCGATGACCCAACCCTGATCGAGACGCCACGGGCCACGCCACCATGAACATACGCAATTCGCTCGCGTCGCACCCGTCCGGCGCGGGCGTGCAAGCGCCTCATGGGCAGGACGTGGCACCAGCCGGCGCGCCGCCGCCAAGCCCGTGGCGCGCCGCCGCCGACGCGCCGACGGGGCCGCTGGAGGGGCTGGCCGCGCGCGGTCTGCGGCCCGGGGCGGCGGGTGCGTCGTCCGAAGCAGGGCCCAGCCGCGTGGTGGTTCAGCGCACCAGTCTGCTGAACCTGGCCAAGGCGGCCTTACACGGTGACCCGAAGCCGAGCACCAACACCTCCCGGCAGGCCAAGGAAGTTCTCGACAAGCGACTGATCAGCCCTTTCAGTCCGAACTGGCGGATCGCAGGCTATGCCGGGCGCGACCACCTCAACAGCATGATGCTGTCGACCGGCATCGGCGCCGTCTGGACGCACCTGCACCATGCCGACCCGGACATCCACCCTGACGCACGCCTCGACGCGCTCGGATCCATGGAAGCCTCCGGCCATGCGCTGGTGTTCCAGAAGCAACTGCTGGCCCACCTCGAAGAAACGACCGACAAGGACCCCAGCACCCGGGTTCAAATGTCGTTGAGGTCCATCCCGGGGTTCGACGCGGTGGGACAGACGATGGCAAGCCGATCGACCGCTGACATCGCGCGGTCCATCGCGCAGCAGGACGGCCATGCCGCGGTGAGCGTGGTCATGACGCTGGAGCAAGCAGGCCGGGCGAAGCCGGAAGGCGCCAGCGGCATCCAGGTGCATCAGCTGATCACCTACAAGCGTCCGAACCACGACAACGTGCGCGTGATGGACCCCAATCGCGGCGAGTTCGACGTGTCGACGAAGGACATGAAGGAATTCCTGCGCGCCAGCAGGGACACCGCATTCAACGATCAGACTGGACGAATCAGCACCTTCAGCTGGAACTTCACGGCGCTGGCGCCCGGGAAGTCGGCCGCCGATTCGCCATTGAAGGCGTTGGACGGCCTCCTGCGGGAGCGAGCCGACACCCAGCTGGCTCCCAGCGCCGAGCGGCTCGCGGAAAGCATGGCCTTCTTGAGCGCCCGGCAGACCGGAAAGTTCAAGCAGAGAAGCGAGATCGACGCGAAGTTTCCAGAAAGAACAGAGGCGATGTGCGCAGGTCTTTCAACGATCTGGCTGCATCTTCACAGTGCCGAGCCGCACACGGACACTGGCACGCGGTTGCAGGCGCTGGGCTCGCAACTGGGCATGGAACATTCGGTGATCTATCAGAACGCCCTTTCCGCCGAATGGGCCGACAACAATTTTGACAGGGCAGCCAAGATGATCGCCGTCCAGGAGCCCATGCTGACCCTGTATGGCGCAAGGACAGACCAGGTAGAGCGCTACACCCGATCAACCAAGGTGATGGCCGAAGGGATCGCTGCCCTCGCGGGGTATGCCATGGTTGGCTGGGTCGCCACGGTCAAGCAGCAGGACGACGCGACCGGCAAGCTGTCCCTCCGCAATGGTGCCCACCAGATGGTTTGTCACAAGCGTGCCGACGAGGGCGAGGTGACATTTTTCGATCCCAATCAAGGTGAGTTCAAATACCCCGTTGGCGAAACCGAACGCTTCCTCAACGCACTGCGTGACGTTCCGCTTCCCGGCGTACCTGGCGAGTTGGTAGGACACGACTGGGAGTTCTTCAAAATCACGCCGGGCGAATCTGACGAGAGCTCGCCGCTTCACGGCCTGCTCAGCACGTTCAAGGCGTCGAGCCGTGCCTCTTCCAACGTCGCAGCGGGCTCGGGAGAGTCCCCGTCCTGACCGCGCCGGCTTTCGCCGTGGCGCACGCGTCTTCGCGCCCCCAGCCGGTAGCGTGCCGGCACCATGGACGTACGCAATCCACAGCGGCAGGGTACTCGCCAGCGCGCGCTCGCGCAGGGCAGGGTGCAAGCTCGCCTCGGTCACGACGTCCACACGGCGCCCCAGCAACTCCTGTGCGTCCAGCAAAAGCCCGCCCAGCGCGAGTGCGCTCGTCCCCGGAGCCAGGGCCACCAGCAAGTCCACGTCACTGTCGTTGCCGCTGTCGTCCCGGCTCATCGAGCCGAAGACCCGAACCGCCGTGACGCCTCGACGGCGCGCGATGGCCAACAGTTCGGCACGGTGAGATTCGGTCAGCGAGTGCATGGGCTGGCGTGTCGCCAGCCCATGATGAAGCCTCACGCGGGCTCGGGCGCCCGAGCGGCGAAGATTCCACGCAGACCCATGTGCCGGACGTGCCGGTGTCGACGACCCGACTGAACCCTGTTGCATTGGCTTCGCATCGCCTTCCAAGCGGGTGGGGAGCAGCGCCCACACGAACCGCCCCACGATTTGTCTCGCCCATCGCGGGGGCAGCAACGAGGGACACGCCAATGTCTGCCGTCGCAGTTGTTGACTGCCCCAACGGCGTGGGGCGTCGTGACACAACCGTCCTGGCGGAAGCGGTGAGATTCGAACTCACGGACGGTTGCCCGTCGCCGGTTTTCAAGACCGGTGCAATCGACCACTCTGCCACGCTTCCAGTGGTTGCGAATTGTAGGCCGACTGGGTGCGTGCCCTCCCGGCATCAGGACCCGGGCACCTGGGCCTGCGGGCAGCTCACCTGCACCAGTTCGCGCCGCCCACCGTCGATGCGCATCGCGCTCAGGCAGCCGCCCCAAACGCAGCCGGTGTCCAGGGCGATCAGGTCGGGGCGGTTGATCAGGCCCAAGGTGGACCAGTGCCCGAAGGCGATGGGCTGGCCGCGGGTCTGGCGCGCGGGGTGCTCGAACCAGGGCAGCAGGCCGGGCGGGGCGGCGCCGGCGCCTTCCTTGGTGGCGAAGTCCAGGCGGCCGCTGGCGTCGACGAAGCGGATGCGGGTCAGCACGTTGACGGTGAAGCGCAGTCGGTCGTGGCCGCGCAGGTCCTCGGACCAGCGCGAGGGCTCGTTGCCGTACATCACCTGAAGGAAGGGCTCGAGCTCGCGGCCTCGCAGGTGGGTTTGTACCTCGGCGGCGAGTTGCAGCGCCTGGTCGGTGGTCCAGGCGGGGGCCACGCCGGCGTGCACCATCAACCAGCCGTGCGCCTGCGCGGCCAGCGGGCGCTGGCGCAGCCAGTCGATCCAGGCGCTGCGGTCGGGGGCGGTCAGGAGGGCGTCCAGCGTGTCGCTGCGGTGGGCGCGGCGCACGCCATGGGCCACCGCGAGCAGGTGCAGGTCGTGGTTGCCGAGCAGGCAGGTGGCGGCGTTGCCGAGGGCGCGCAGCCGGCGCAAGGTGGCCAGGCTGTCCGGCCCACGGTTGACAAGGTCGCCCAACAGCCACAGGTGGTCGCGCGACGGCGAAAAGCCGATCTCGTCGAGCAGGCGCCCCAGCGCCTCGTCACAGCCTTGCACGTCGCCGATCAGGTGGTCCATGGGGCGATTCTGCTACCCTCGCCCGTTCGATTGGCTAGAGGCCCTGGCGCCCGTGGCATGGACGTTGCCCTTCTGATTTTCCTGATCCTGTTGAACGCGCTGTTCGCCATGTCCGAGATGGCGCTGACCGCCAGCCGCAAGGCCCGGTTGCAGGTGATGGTGGAAACTGGCGACGCCGGCGCCCGCACGGCCATGGACCTGCACGACGACCCGACCAAGTTCTTGTCGGTCGTTCAAATCGGCATCACCTCCATCGGCGTGCTCAACGGCATCGTGGGCGACGCCGCGTTCTCCGCCCCGTTCGCCGCCTGGCTGGAAGCCACTTTCCGCATCAGCAGCGGCGCGGCGAACATCAGCGCCACCGCGATGGTGGTGATCGTGATCACCTTCCTGACGATCATCTTCGGCGAATTGGTGCCCAAGCGCCTGGGCCAGATGTACCCGGAGAGCGTGGCCCGCCTTGTGGCTCAGCCGATGGAATGGCTGTCCATCCTGACACGGCCCTTCGTCAAGTTGCTGTCCTTTTGCACCGAAGGCACGCTGGCGCTGCTGGGCATCAAGGGCGGCCCCACGCGCAGCGTGACGGAGGAAGAGATTGCCGCGCAGCTGGAAGAGGGCCTGGACGCCGGCGTCATCGAGGCGCAGGAGCACCAGATGGTGCGCAACGTGTTTCGACTGGACGATCGGCAGGTGGGCTCGATGATGATTCCCCGCGCGGAAATCGTGTGGCTGGACGCGAACGAGCCGCCGGAAGACATGCTGAAGGTCATCGGCAACGACGAGCACTCGCGCTACCCGGTGTGCCGCGGCGGCCTGGGCGATGTGTTGGGCGTGGTGTCGGCGCAGAGCCTGCTGCGCCAGGTCATGCAGGGCCGGTCGCTGTCGCTGACCGACGACCTGGAGGCCGCGGTCTACGTGCCCGAAACCCTGTCGGGCATGGAACTGCTGGACCAGTTCCGCGCGTCCAGCGCCCAGCTGGTGTTCGTGGTGGACGAGTACGGCGAAGTGCAGGGGATGATCACCGTGCGCGATGTGCTGGAGGCCATCACCGGCGAATTCACCACGCCGTCCGACGAAGACGCCTGGGCGGTCAAGCGCCAGGACGGCAGCTGGCTGTTCGACGGCCTGATCCCGGTGCCCGAGCTCAAGGACCGCCTGGAGCTGAAGGAGCTGCCGGAAGAAGACCGCGGCCGCTACAACACCCTCGCCGGCATGATCATGCTGCTGTTGGGCCGCCTGCCGGGCGTGACCGACGCCGTCGACTGGGAGGGCTGGCGCTTCGAGGTCGTCGACATGGACGGCAAGCGCATCGACAAGGTGCTGGTCACCAGCCTGCAAGAATCCGAATCCCCCACCCCTTTGCCTGGAAGCCCTGCATGACCCAACCCCGCCCGCTGTACCTTGAGCCCGTGCAGCTCAACGCCCAGCTGCACCGTCACAAGAAGATCACCGCGCTGACCGATTTTTCGCTGTTGGCGCACACCAACGCGGTGTACTTGAACGTCGTGGAGTTTCCGCATGCGGCCTTGGAGTTTCCGATCATCTTCCTGCCGCCGGGCACCGCCAACCCCAGCGTGACGCCGGTGGTGATGCTGGGCTTGGTGGCCGACGAGAACCTGTACGTGGACGGCACGCGCTGGACGGCGAACTACCTGCCGGCCTACTTCCGCCGCATGCCCTACCTGACCGCGCCGATTCCGGGCACCGACCAGATCGGCATCTACATCGACGCCCAGTGGCCGGCGCTCAGCGACACCGAGGGCGACCCGCTGTTCACCGACACCGGCGAGCGCGCGCCAGTGCTGGAGAACGCGATCAGCTTCATGCAGGCCTTCAACGTGGAGTCGAACCGCACCACGCAGGTCTGCGACCGCCTGAACGAGCTGGGCCTCTTCGCCGGCATGAAGGTCGATGCGACGCTGCCCGATGGCAGCGCCTTCACGGTCGACGGCTTCCTGACCATCGACGAAAACAAGCTGGCCGAGCTGCCGGATTCGGTGGTGGTTGAGCTGCACCGCAACGGCGTGCTGGGCGTGATCCACTCGCACCTGCTGTCGCTGCGCCATGTGCAGCGGCTGGTCCAGCTGCGGGGCCAGCGCATGGCCCAGGCCCCGGCGGCGTGAGCGCCCGCGGCGGACGGCTGTTGGTGTGTTGGCTGGGGCGCTTGGCTGAGCGCGGAGCGCCGGCATGATTTTCGAAACCTTCCTGTCGACGCCGCAGATCGCGGACATCTTTGCCCCCAGCTCGGTCGTGCAGGCCATGCTGGAGTTTGAAGCCGCGCTGGTGCGCGCGCAGGCGGCCGAGGGCCTGGTGCCCGCCGCCGCCGCCCAGGCCATTGCCGGCGTTTGCAAGGCCGAGCTGTTCGACGTGGCGGCCATCGCGCAGGCCAGTGGCCGGGCCGGCAGCCTGGCGATCCCGCTGGTGCAGCGCCTGACCGAAACCGTGGCGCTGTTCGACAGCGAGGCCGCCGGCTACGTGCACTGGGGCAGCACCAGCCAGGACGTGATCGACACCGCGATGGCGCTGCTGCTGCGCCGCGCGCTGGCCGTCATCGACGACGACCTGGGCCGGCTGATCAACGCGCTGCTGGCCCAGGCCCGCGCCCACGAGACCGCGCCGATGCTGGCGCGCACCCTGATGCAGCCGGCCCAGGTGGTCAGCTGGGGCTTCAAGCTGGTGGCCTGGGTCGCCCCGCTGGTGCGCAGCCGCGAACAACTGCATCGGCTGGGCCACCAGGCGCTGGCGCTGCAGCTCGGTGGCGCGGTGGGCACGCGGGCGATGCTGGGCGAGCGCGGCGACGCCATGGCGCGCCACATGGCACAGGCCCTGCAGCTGCGCCTGCCCGACAACGCCTGGCACACCCAGCGCGACGACTGGATCCGTCTGCACGCCGAATTGGGCGTGCTCTGCGGCAGCCTGGGCAAGCTGGCCAAAGACCTGTCTTTGCTGGGGCAGGCCGAGGTGGGTGAGGTGGTCGAGGGCGCGGGCGGCGGCTCGTCGGCGATGCCGCACAAGCGCAACCCGGTGGCCTCGATGGTGGCCTTGTCGGCCAGTCTGCGGGCGCCGCACCGCGTGGCCGCGCTGATGGCCGCGATGGTGCAGGAACACGAGCGCGGCCTGGGCAACTGGCAGGCCGAGCTGGCCGAAAGCGCCGGCCTGTGCCTGAGCGTGCACGGCGCCGTGGCCGCGCTGGCGGGCGCGGCCGGCGCACTGCAGGTCGACCCGGCGCGCATGGTCCACAACATCGACGCGCTGAAGGGCCTGGTGCACGCTGAAGCGGCGGCGATGGCGTTGGCGCCCGTGCTCGGCAAGGCCGGGGCGCACGCTTTGCTCAGCCGGCTGTCGGGGGAGGTGGCGGCGGGCCGAGGCACGCTGGCCGAGTTGTTCCTGGCGCACCTGATGCACGACACCGCCCTGCGCAGCGCCTTGGGCACGCACCTCGGCGAGGCGTGGGCCCCCACCCGGTTGGCCGACACCGTGGCCACCTTGTTCAGCGCGCAGCACGCGGCGCGACCGGCCATTGCGTCGGCCCGGCCCCGATTGGCTGCCCTGCAGGCAGATGCCGACCGCCTGAGCGCTGCCGCGCCTTGGCCCCACTGGCTGGCCTGACGCCTGGCAGGCGGCCCGCGCGGATTCAGCCTTCCCCTGACGACCCCACCGACCCCATCCCCAGACCGACGGAGCACCCCATGGCGTCCACACCCGACCTGCAAGACGACTTTGACCGCGGCGTGCGCAATCGCCGCGCGGTGTTGGGCGACGCCTGGGTCGACCAGTCGCTCGGCAAGGCCACCGCTTTCAACGCGGACTTCCAGAGCCTGATCACCCGCTACGCCTGGCACGACATCTGGGGCCGCCCGGGCCTTGACCACCCCACCCGCCGCCTGCTGGTGCTGGGCATGACCATGGGCCTGGCCCGCTGGGAGGAGTTCGAGCTGCACTGCCGCGCGGCCATCCGCGGCGGCGTGCCGCTGGAGCAGATCAAGGAGACCCTGATGCAGGGCGCGATCTATTGCGGCGTGCCCGCGGCCAACACGGCCTTCAAGATCACCATGGACATCCTGCGCGCCGAAGGCCTGTTGCCCGAGCTGGCGCCGCCCGCCCCGCTGAGCGCCGAGGCGCGCGTGGCCACGCACCACACCTTCAGTCAGCCACAGTTGCGCATCGCCTTGCAAGGTCAGGCCACCGGCCAGTCGCCGGTGGTGCTCAGCCACGCGCTGGGCCTGGACCTGACGATGTGGGACGCGCTGGCGGCCGACCTGGCCACCGACCGCGAGGTGCTGCGCTACGACCACCGCGGCCATGGTGGCTCGGCGGTGCCCGCCGGCCCCTACGCGCTGGACGCCCTGGTCGACGACGCGGCGCGCGTGATCCGCGAGTGGGGCCGCGGCCCCGTGGTCTTCGTGGGCTTGTCGATGGGCGGCATGGTGGGGCAGGGCCTGGCCATCCGCCACCCTGAGCTGCTGCGCGGCCTGGTGGTGGCCAATTCGACCAGCCAGTACCCGGCGGCGGCGCACGCGGCCTGGGCCCAGCGCGTTGCTGCGGTGGAAGCGGGCGGCATGGCGGCGGTGGTGGACATGGTGGTCGAGCGCTATCTGCACGCCGATTTCCGGGCGGCCCAGCCCGCGTTCACGGCACGGCTGCGCGCCCAGCTGCTGCGCACCGACGCGGCGGGCTACGTGGCGGCCTGCCACGCGGTGGCCTCGGTCGACTGGCTGTCGCAACTGGGCCAGGTGCGCTGCCCCACGCTGGTGATCGCCGGCGCGCGCGACGCGGGCGCCACCCCGGCCATGGGCGAGGCCATCGCTCAGGCGGTGCCGGGTGGCCGCCTGGCGGTGCTGGACGACGCCTCGCACCTGAGCGTGGCCGAATCGCCAGCGCGCTTCAGCGCCCTGCTGCGCGACTTCATCGCCACGGCCTGACGCGCTGACCATGCGCCCCTTGCCCCGCACTTTCCTGACCGGTCTGCTGGCGGCCTTGCCGCTGGTGGCCACGGTGGCCGTGTTCGTGTGGGCGGCGCGGCTGTTGTACGAATGGCTGGGCCCGGGCAGCCTGGTGGGCCGCTTGCTGGTTGCCATCGGCCTGGGCGTGACCGGCTCGGAGGTGGTGGGCTACCTGATCGGCGTGTTGATCGTGCTGTTGGCCATCCTGGCACTGGGCGTGCTGGTGCAGACCCGGCTGCGCGGTGCGCTGGGTCGGGCGTTCAACAACGTGGTGCAGCGCATCCCCGTGGTGCGCAACGTCTACGACCTGGCCAAGAAGTTCGTCGACCTGCTGTCCCAGCGCGACAAGGACCAGGCCCGGTCCATGAGCGCGGTGTGGCTGCATTTCGGCGGCCCGGGCGGCGCCGCCGTGCTGGGCCTGTTGTCCACGACCGAGCCGGTGTTGGTCGGCGGCCTGCCTTACGTGGGGGTGCTGGTGCCCACCGCGCCGGTGCCGATCGGCGGCGGCTTGCTCTACGTGCCTGAGACCTGGGTCACGCCGGCCGAGGTGGGGGCCGACGGCCTGACCAGCATCTACGTGTCGATGGGCATCACGTCGGCACAGCACCTGGGCTTGGCACGCCCGCCCGCCACCGCGGCGCAGAATCCCCCTGGTGTGGGGGGCTGAGCCCGGTCGGCTTCTGCGCGAGAGGGTACGACTACCCGAAATCAGGCCCTCGGCAGCCGTGGACCGATCAGGCAAGATGTCGGCCTCATCCCAGGGGCGTCCTGCCCGTTCGGCCATGCCCACGTCACCCGCGCCGCCCGGGGGGCCTCCGCCCCCAGCGGCCGACTTCAACACCCTCTTCGATTCGCTGCCCATTGGGGCGTACCGCACGCTGCCCGACGGCACGCAGCTGCGCGCCAATCCGGCGCTGGTGCGACTCAACGGCTACCAGACCGAGGCCGAGCTGCTGGCCGCCGTGCGTGACATCTCGGCGGAGTGGTACCTTGACCCCGACCGGCGCACCGAGTTTCGTCGCCAGATCGAGGAACACGGCCAGGTCACCGGCTTCGTGTCCGAGGTCTACCGCCACCGCACGCGCGAGCGCATCTGGATCAGCGAGAACGCCCACGTCGTGCGCGACGCCGAAGGTCGCATGGTCTGCTACGAAGGCACCGTCGAGGAGGTGACCGAGCGCGTGCGTCACCTGGCCGAATTGCGCCACAGCGAGCAGCAGTTCCGGCTGCTCGCGTCGCAGGTGCCCGGCTTGCTGTACCGCATCCACGTGGCGCCCGATGGCAGCTGCCGATTCAGCTTCGTCAGCGACGGCGTGCGCGATCTCTACGGCCTGGAGGTGGCCGAGGTGCTGGCCGATGCGTCCGCGCTGACGGTCCGACGCCACCCGGACGACGCCGCGGCCCTGGTGCGGCACTGGCAACGCGCGGCCCAGCGCGACGAGCCGATGGAGATCGACTTTCGCATCCTGCTGCCCGATGGCGCCATGAAGTGGCTGCACATGAGCTCGTCGCCGGTGTCGCGCGACGAGCGTGGGGCGGTGCGGGTGGGCGTGGTGCTGGACGTCACCGCCCGCGCGCGCGCCGAAGCCGCGCTGCGCGACCGCGACGCCCTGTGGAAACTGGCCCTGGAAAGCACCGGCGACGGCGTGTGGGACTGGAACCTGCGCACCGGCGTCGAGGTGTATTCCGCCCGCTTCCTCGAGATGTATGGCTACACCGAGGCCGACGTGCTGAACCTCGCCGTCGATTTCGACAACCGCACCCACCCCGACGACCTCGACCGCATGCGCCGCGACCGTCAGGCCCACTTCGATGGCACCACGCCCAGCTACGTCAACGAGCACCGGGTGCGCTGCCAGGACGGAAGCTGGAAGTGGATCCTGTCGCGCGGCATGGTGATCGACCGCGACGAGCAGGGGCGCCCCGTTCGCATGGTCGGCACGCACACCGACATCACCGAGCGCAAGCGCGCCGAGGCGCTGATCTGGCAGCAGGCCAACTTCGACGCGCTCACCGGCTTGCCCAACCGCCGCATGCTGCGCGACCGCCTGGAGCAGGCCGTGCGGCAGAGCCGGCGCGATGGCCGCCGGCTGGCGCTGTTGTTCATCGACCTGGACCACTTCAAGCAGGTCAACGACAGCCTCGGCCATGAGCGCGGCGACCAGTTGCTGGTGCAGGCCGCTGGTCGCTTGTGCGGTTGCGTGCGCGAGGTCGACACGGTGTCGCGCTTTGGCGGCGACGAATTCACCGTGCTGCTGGGCGACCTGCGCCACGCGGTGGACGCCGACGAAGTGGCGCGCGACATCGTCAACGTCCTGAGCCGACCCTACGCGCTCGACGGCGAGACCGCCTATGTGTCGGCCAGCGTGGGCATCACCATCTACCCGGACGACGCCACCGCCATCGACGACCTGTTCAAGCACGCCGACCAGGCCTTGTACGTGGCCAAGGACGCCGGCCGCAACCGCGTGAGCCAGTTCACCCCCGCCCTGGAGGTCGCCGCGCAAACCCGAGGCAACCTGGCCCGCGACCTGCGCAGCGCGCTGGCCGAAGGGCAGCTGCACGTGGTGTACCAGCCGGTGGTGTCGCTGGCCAGCGGCGCCGTGCTGAAGGCCGAGGCGCTGCTGCGTTGGCAGCACCCCAGCCGCGGGCCGATCGGGCCGACCATCTTCATCCCCATTGCCGAGTCCACCGGCCTGATCGTCGAGATCGGCGACTGGGTGTTCCTGCAGGCCGCGCGCCAGGCCCGGGTGTGGCGTGAGCGGCTGGACCCGGGTTTCCAGATCAGCGTCAACAAGTCACCGATCCAGTTTGCCAATGTGCGCGGCGGGCACGACGCCTGGTTCAAGTTGCTCGACGACCTGAATTTGCCCGGCCAGAGCATCGTGGTCGAGATCACCGAGGGCGTGCTGCTGGACGCCAGCGAAAGCGTCGACGAGCACCTGCTGCGCCTGCGCGACGCGGGCGTCTCGGTGTCGCTGGACGACTTCGGCACCGGGTATTCGTCCTTGTCCTACCTGCAGCGGCACGACATCGACTTCATCAAGATCGACCAGCGGTTTGTGCGCGGCCTGGCGCCCGGCTCACGCGACCACACCTTGTGCAAGGCCATGATCGTGATGGCCCACGAGCTGGGCATGCAGGTGATCGCCGAGGGCGTGGAGACCGAACAGCAGCGCGCCCTGCTGGCCGAGGCCGGCTGCGACCACGGCCAGGGCTACCTGTTTGCACAGCCGATGCCGGCCGACGACTTTGAGGCCTGGGTGCACGCCGCGCGGGTCAGCGCGTCATGGGCATCGCCAGCCCCAGCGCGATGAACAGGCCACCGCAGGCGCGGTTGAAGCGCCGCCCGCTGCGCTCCAACCACGGCCGAACCCGGCTGGCGAGCAGCGCCAGCGCGTACTCGACCAGGCATTCGACGACGACAAAGGTGCCGACCATCACGATGAACTGCGGCAGCAGCGCCCGCGCCGGGTCGATGAACTGCGGCAAGAAGGCGCCGTAGAACAGAAGCGCCTTCGGGTTGGACGCCGCGGTCAACAGGCCTTGGCTGAACATCTTGGCGGCGGACATGGGCGCCGCTGCGCCGCTGCGCTGCAGTTGCATCGGCGGCGACCGCCACAGTTGCACGCCCAGCCACACCAGGTAGGCGCCGCCCACCAGCTTCAACACCGTCAGCGCGTGGGCCGAAGCCTGCAGCAAGGTGCCGATGCCCACCATCGACACGGCGATCAACGCCGCAAAGCCCAGCGCCCCGCCGGCCACGGTGAACAAGGTGCGGCGCGGGCCATGCATCGCGCCGTGGGTCAGCACCAGCAAGCTGTTCGGGCCCGGGGTGATCGACAGGCCGATGGCGGCGACGAGGTAAATCAGCCAGGTGTGCAGGGCCATGGGCGGTCCCGCGCAGGGCGCGGGCGGGAGCGGGAGGGGCGCCAGATTGTCGTGCAGCCGGCGGCCGATCTCACGCACGCCCGCCGACGATGGCCGAGCCGCCGCCGCGTGGGACCACCCCGGCGTCGGCCCGTCGGTCCCTCAGCCCCTCAGCCCAGGCTGGCGAGCACCCGGTCCACCATCACACCCGATTGGCCCAGGTAGTTGGCCGGGTCGCACAGCCGCTCCAGCGCGGCGCGGTCCAGGTGGGGGCGGATTTCCGGGTGGTCGGCCAGCAGCTCGATCAGCGGGCGGCGCTGCTGCACGGCGCTGCGGCACAGGTCGTAGACCAGGTCGTGCGCGTACTCGCGGCCGATGTGCGGGCCCAGGCCCATCATCACCGCTTCGCTCATCACCAGGCCGTGGGTCAGGTCGATGTTGGCACGCATGCGCTCGGGGTCCACTTCTAGGCCTTCCAGCACGAAGCGCGACTGCTTGAGCGCGCCGGCCATCAGGCAGAAGGCCTCGGGCAGCACGATCCATTCGATTTCCCAGGGTCCGGTGCTGCGCTCGTGGTCGGCCACCATCGCGTCCATCAGCGCGGCGGCGTGCTGGCGCACCACGCTGATGGCGGCGTGGATGTAGCAGCTGCTGATGGGGTTGCGCTTTTGCGGCATGGTGCTGCTGCTGCCGCGGCCATGGGCGAAGGGTTCGAAGACCTCGGCCACCTCGGTCTGCATCATCAGCTTGACGTCCATGCTGAGCTTGCCCAGCGTGCCGCCCACCAGGCCCAGGAAGGTGCCCACCTCGGCGATGTTGTCGCGGATGGTGTGCCAGGCGATCAGCGGCTGGCCCAGGCCCAGCTCGGCGCACAGGCCGGCCTGGGTTTCCATGGCCCCGGTCTGCAGCGACGCCAGCGTGCCGGCCGCACCGGCGAACTCGCCCACCAGCACCCGCGGGCGCAGCTGGGCCAGGCGCTCACGGTGGCGCTCGATGGCGCTCAGCAGGCCCGCCATCTTGTAGCCGAAGGTCACCGGGATGGCCTGCTGCAGGTTGCTGCGGCCGATCATCGGCGTGAGCCGGTGCTCGGCCGCCAGGCGCGCCATGGCTTTCGAGATGGCCTGCAGCTCGGCGTCCACCAGGTCCAGCGCCTCGCGGATCTGCAGCACGGTGGCGGTGTCGGTGATGTCCTGCGTGGTGGCGCCCCAGTGGCAGTACTCCCCCAGCTTGTCGCGGCACAGTGCGTTGAGCTGCGACACCACGCCCAGGATGGGGTAGCCGATGCGCTCGGTCTGCGCGCGCAGCTTCACCATGTCGATCTGGTCGAGGTGGCAGTGGCTGATGATTTCATCGGCCGCCGCCTGCGGGATCAAGCCCAGGCGCGCCTGCACTTTGGCCAGCGCGGCCTCGATGTCCAGGTACTTCTGCGTTCGGTTCTCGTCCGACCACACCTGGCGCATCGCGTCGCTGCTGAAGATGCCCTGGAAGATGGCGGAGTCGATGAGGGTGGAGGGCATGGCGGTGTCTGCGCTGTGGGGTGAAGGGAAGCGGGCGGCGGGCCGTTCAGACCGCGCCCGCCGACCGCAAGGCGGCGATGTCGGACGGGCCCAGGCCCAGTTCGGTCAGGATGGCTTCGGTGTGCTGACCCAGGGCGGGCACCGCGTCCATGCGCGCACCGCTGGCGGGATCGCGGTCCATGGTGCCGGGCGTGCCGTCGGGTGCCGCGGTGAACGCTCGGGGGGCAGCGCTGCCCGGCGGCAGCAGCGCGGGCATCGGGCCTTGCGGGGTGTCGATGGCTGCCCAGCGCCCGCGTGCGGCCAGCTGGGGGTGTTGCCACAGCTCCTGCATCGTGCGCACCTGGGCGTTGGCGATCTGCGCGCTGTCCAGCCGGGCGAGGACCTCGGCCGCGGTGGTGGTCGAGAAGGCCTCGACGATGAGCGCGCGCAAGGCGTCGCGGGCGGCGCTGCGCTGCGGGTTGCTGGCGAAGCGCGGGTCCTGGGCCAGTTCGGGCTGCAGCAGCACCCGCTCGCAGAAGGTCTTCCACTCGCGTTCGTTCTGCAGGCCCAGCATCACGGTCTTGCCGTCGCCGGTGGGGAAAGGGCCGTAGGGGTAGATGGTGGCGTGGCTGGCGCCGCTGCGCGGTGGCGGCGCGGCGCCGTCCATCGCGTAGTACAGCGGGTAGCCCATCCACTCGCTCATCGCCTCCAGCATCGAGATGTCGATGCGCCGGCCGCGGCCATCGATGGCGCGCTGCATCAGCGCGGCCAGGATGTTGGTGTAGGCGTACATGCCCGCGGCGATGTCGGCGATCGAGTTGCCGGCCTTGCTCGGGTCCTCGGGCGTGCCGGTGATGGACACGAAGCCCGCCTCGCTTTGAATCAGCAGGTCGTAGGCCTTCTTGTCGCGGTAGGGGCCGGGGGTGAGCGGGTCGTCGCCGTAGCCGGAAATGTCGCAGACGATCAACCCGGGCTTCAAGGGCGACAGGGCCGCGTGCGACACGCCCAGCCGCGCCGCCGCGCCCGGGGCCAGGTTCTGCACCACCACGTCGGCCTGCTCCAGGATCAGCCGCTTCAGCAGCGCCGCGGCGTCCGGGTGCTTGACGTCGAGCGTCAGGCTTTCCTTGGACCGGTTGGTCCACACGAAATGCGAGGCCAGGCCGCGCGCGCGGGCGTCGTAGCCGCGGGCAAAGTCGCCCACGCCGGGGCGCTCGATCTTGATGACGCGGGCGCCCAGGTCGGCGAGCTGCCGGGTGGCAAAGGGCGCGGCGATCGCGTGTTCCAGGGTGACGACCGTGAGGCCTTTGAGCGGTTGCATGCGGGGTGCTTCCAGGTCAGGCCAGCTCGGCGGTGGCGTCCATCGTCAGCCAGCCCTCGTGGTCCTGGGCCCACAGGCGCACCGAGCGGCCGTCCTCGCTGGGGCGGCCATTGACGCGGAAGGGGTGCAGGTCGAAGGTGGGGCGCACCGCCTTGAAGCGGAAGCGGGTCACGGTGGCTTCGCTCGCGTGGCGGCGCAGCAGGTCCATCAGCAAGGTGGCGATCAACGGGCCGTGCACGATCAGGCCCGGGTAGCCCTCCACCTCGGTCACGTAGCGGCGGTCGTAGTGGATGCGGTGGCCGTTGAAGGTCAGCGCCGAGTAGCGGAACAGCAGCACGTCGTCGGGCACGATCTCGCGGGTCCAGGCGGCGTCGGTGGGCGCCGCGGTGGGGGGCGGCGGCACGTCGTCGGGGCGCTGGGCGTCGCGGTAGACGATGTCGTGGAACTCCACCAGGGCGGGCGCGTCGGCGCCGTTGCGGCGCACCTCGTGGCGCACCTTCACGAAGACCAGCGTGCCGGTGCGGCCCTGCTTGACGCTGACGTCGTCGATGGTCGAGGTGCGGGCCACGTCGTCGCCCACGCGCAGGGCCTCCCGGAATTCGAACTGCCCGCCCGCCCACATGCGCCGCGGCAGCGGCACCGGGGGCAGGAAGCCGCCACGCCGCGCGTGGCCGTCGGCGCCGATCTCCGACTGGCGGTGCATCGGCAGGAAGTACAGCCAGTGCCACAGCGGCGGCAACAGCGTGCCGGCGGGCACGGGCTGGGCCGGGTGGTCCAGTGTGGCGGTCAGGGCCACCACCGGCGTGGCGCCGAGGTGGTCGTGCACGGTGTCGCTGCGGCCGATCCAGGCGGCCAGGGCGTCGAGTTCGGGGGAAGGCGTGGTGCTCATGGTTCAGAAAGTGTGCCGCAGCCCGGCCTCCCAACCGGTCGAGTGGCGGCCACCGGCGATGCCGGCGGGCCCGCCCGGCACCACGTAGGTGGCCGCGCCCTGGTTGTTGATGCGCGAGAAGGTGGCGTACAGCGCGCTGCGCTTGGACAGGTTGTGCACGTAGCCCAGGCCCAGTTGGGTGGCGTCGTTGGCGTCGATCACCGCGGCGCCCACGCGACCGCCCAGGTTGACCCGGTTCACCGAGGCCTTGAACTCGCCGGCCCCGCCCACCGGCACCACCGCGGCCAGCAGCAGGTTGGACTGCTTGGCTTGGTTGTAGGCGAAGCGTCGGTACGCACCACTGAGCTTCACGCCCGCCACGGTGGTGTTGCCGGCGATCACGCTGTCCTTGATGGCGCCGGCCACGGTCAGGTCGTTCTCGCTGCGGGTGTGGGCGGCCGACACGCCGAAGGCTGACGTGGCGTAGCCCAGCCGAACCGCAACCACCCGGTGCTGCCCGCCGGCCGCCGTGCCGCCTTCGCCGGCGGCCACCATCAGCCCGCCTTCCAGGCCGCCCAGCCCGCCCGGCAGCAGGTATTGCACCGCGTTGCTCGAACGCACGGTGGTGTTGACCCCCGTGCCGAAGGCCGAGCGGATGGGCCCGACCGGCGTGGCGCTGATGAAGTTGTTGGCCCCGGCGGCGCCGACGTAGCTGAAGGGGTCGTAGCGGCTCCAGTTCACGTAGGTGGGCACGAAGTCGCGGCCCAGGCGCAGTTCACCGTAGGCCTTGCTGACCAGGCTGACGGTGGCGCGGCGGTCCCAGAACTGCGTGCCCGAGGCCTGGGCGCCGCTGTCCAGCAGCAGGCCGTGCTCCAGGTGGAAAGCGGCCGACAGGCCTTGGCCCAGGTCTTCCACACCGCGGAAGCCCACGCGGCTGGTCGAGTTGGACCCGCTGACTTGCGAGGTGATGCTGCCGCGGCCCTCGTTGCTGACGTGGCGAACGGCCGCGTCGGCGATGCCGAACACGGTCACGCTGGAGGACTGGGCCTGCGCGCTGCTGGCCAGCAGCAGGCCGAGGGCGGCGGTGGTGGCCCATCGGGCGGCCGCGGGAACGGGGCGAAGCATCGGCTTGGCAAAGGACATCGGGGTCTCCATCGGTTGGTTCTTGTGGGAAGTCGTGTGGAAAGTCGTGCGGACGGCAAAGGCGTCCGGGCTCAGTCGGCGGTCAGCTTGGCCTGCTGCACCACGCGCTTCCACTTGGCCAGCTCGGTCTTGACGAGCGTGCCCAGGGCTTCGGGCGTGCTGCCCTCCACGTCGGCACCGTGGTCCTCGATGCGCTTGATGATGTCCTTGTCGGACAGCACCTCGTTGAGCGCCTTGTTCAGCTTGTCCACGACGGGCCGGGGCGTCTTGGCCGGCGCGAAGATGGCGTACCACTGCGTCACGTCCACGCCGTCCACGCCGGACTCCTTCAGCGTGGGCACATCGGGCAGCGTGCTCACGCGCTTCGGGCCGGCCACGGCCAGGGCGCGCAGCTTGCCGCTCTTGACGTGCGGGTAGGCGGTGTAGAGGCTGGGGAACATGAACTGGGTCTGCCCGCCGATGGTGTCGCTGACGGCCGGTGCCGAGCCCTTGTACGGGATGCCCAGCATCACCGTGCCGCTGTTCAACTTGAACAGCTCGGCCGCGAAGTGCGGCGCGGTGCCGTTGCCGGCGGAGGCGTAGGTGTACTTGTCGGGCTTGGCCTTGAGCTGGGCGATCAAGTCCTTGACGTCCTTCACCGGCACGGTGGCGTTGGCCACCATCAGCGTGGGCGAGTAGCCCACCAGGCCCACCGGCTCGAAGTCGGTCACCGGGTCGTACTTCAGCTTCTGCAGCGCGGGGTTCATGCTGTGCGTGGCGATGTAGCCCAGCATCAGCGTGTGGCCGTCCGGCGCGGCGCGGGCCACGAACTCGCTGGCGATCGAGCCGTTGGCACCGGCGCGGTTGTCGATGATGATCGTCTGGCCCAGCAGGGGCCCGAGTTTTTGCGCGATGGTGCGGGCCATCGCGTCGTTGGCGCCGCCGGCGGCGGTCGGCACGACGATGGTGATCGTCTTGGTCGGGTAGGCGCCAGGCGCCTGAGCCAACGTCGGCGCAGCGGCCGTGGCCAGCAGCCCGGCGGCCAGGGCGGGGGCAAGCAAGGGGTTCTTCATGTTGTCTCCTTCTGGGGGTTTCGAGAACACATAGCCCGGCACGTGCAGTTCGCCGTTCATGATCTTGCGGGCGGTGCGCACCAGCGCCGCGCTGAGCACCCGGGCCTCATCGCCGTGGCCACCGAGCTCAACGGCCACGTCGATGCGGCCTTGCGGGTGCAGCACGACGATGTCATGGGGGCCGGCCAGCCGCGCCGCCCCACTGGCCACCGTGCCCGGCAGCGCGAAGGCGGTGGCCACGCCGATGGCGCCGGTGACCGCGTGCGAGGCGTGGCAACGCCGCGGCGTGAAATAGCGGGAGGTGATGCTGTTCGGCCCGTCGCCCGCGCTGACCAGCACCGGCTTCGGGATCACGCTGTTCGACACGTCGCCCAGGCCCATGCGCTCGCCGGCTTGGCGGCGAAGCTGCTCCAGCCGCGCCAGCAGGCCGGGGTGCGCGTCCAGGTCGGCGGGGGCTTCGCGGCCGCTCACGCCCAGGTCGTTGGCGCGAACGATCATCAGCGGCATGGCCGCGTCGATGCAGCTCACCTCGATGCCGTCGATCACGTCCACCCGTTGCCCGGTGGGAAACACCGAGCCCGTCACCGCGCCCCAGGCGTCCAGGAAATTCAGGTGGATGGGCGCACCGGTGCCCGCCACGCCGTCGATGCGCGTCTCGCCGTCGTAGCGCACGCGCCCGGAGGGCGTCTGCACGCTGACCTCGATGCGCGAGCGGGTGTTGAGGTTGTAGACGCGCAGCCGCGTGACGCCATCCGCCGCCGCCACCAGTCCTTGCTCGATCGCGAAGGGGCCGACGCCGGCCAGCATGTTGCCGCAGTTGGGGCGCGTGTCCACCGATTGCTGACCCACGCCGACCTGGGCGAAGAGGTAATCAACGTCGCAGTCGGGTTGGCTGGACCGCGACACCATCGCCACCTTGCTGGTCAGCGTGCTGCCGCCGCCCACGCCGTCCACCTGCAGCAGGTCGGACGCGCCAATGGCGCCGATCAGCGCCTGGTCCCGCGCCAGCTCGTCGGCGGGCAGCCAGTCGCGCAGGAAAAAAGGCCCGCGCGAGGTGCCGGCGCGCATCAGCACGCAGGGCAGGGTGATCGAGGGCGTCGTCATGGGGGCGAATGATCGCGAGCCCGGGCTGCGCTGTGAATTGCATAGTTAGAATGAATTGATCGATGTGGCGCATCAATCTCCTGACCGCCATCCAGCACTTGCCCAGCCTTCACCACGCGGCGCCATGGCCCTGAACTTCGACCTCAACGACCTGCAGGCCTTCCGGGCCGTGGCCGAGCTGGCCAACTTCCGCCGCGCGGCCGAAGCGGTGAACATTTCGCAGCCGGCCTTCAGCCGGCGCATCGACAAGCTGGAAGAGGCGCTGGGCGTGAAGCTGCTGGAGCGCACCACGCGCCGGGTCAGCCTGACCGCCGTGGGGCGCGACTTCGCGCGCAAGGTGCAGGGCCTGCTGGACGACCTGGACGCGACCTTGCTGGGCATCCAGGACGTCACCGCCACGCGCATGGGTGAGGTGACGGTCGCCTGCGTGCCCTCCACCGTCTACTACTTCCTGTCCGAGGTGATTCGCCGCTACCGCGAGCGCTACCCGCGCATTCGCATCAAGGTGCACGACGCCAGCGCCAACGAGGTGCTGGCCGCGGTGGCCCGCAACGAGGCCGACGTCGGCCTGAACTTCATCGGCAGCCAGGAGCCCGACATCGATTTCGAGCCGCTGCTGGAAGAGCGCTTCGTGCTCGCCTGCCGGCGCGACCACCCGTTGGCCCGCCGGCGGCGCGTGCCCTGGAGCGAGTTGGCCGGCCACGACTTCATTGCCATTGCCAAGTCATCGGGCAACCGGCTGCTGCTCGACCAGGCGCTGGCCGGCGTGAAGGGCCTGCCCGCCGGGCTGTACGAGGCCCAGCACGTCACCACCTTGCTGGGCCTCGTGGAGGCGGGCCTGGGCGTGGCCGCGGTGCCCTCGCTGGCCATGCCCGAGCGCGACCACCCGCTGCTGGCCAGCGTGGCCTTGTGCGACCCGGAGGTCACGCGGGTGGTCGGCCTGATCCGACGCCGCGGCCGCAGCCTGACGCCGGCGGCCCAGCAACTGCACGACTTGATCGTCGAGGTGGTGCGGGGTGGTCAGCCCAGGGCGCGGCGCCCGGCCTAGCGGCTTCGCCATCGGCGGCAAGATCACCCGGCCGCCTCCGCGGTCCTCACCGACGGGGTGTGGCGCCCCGTCACCCGGCGTTCACCGCCCAGCTGGTTTGGCGAACCCGCCGTCCACCCAGGCCTGCGCCGAGCTGCCAGTGAGCTTGAAGTCAGGCCGCACGCGGACCTCGCCCAGCACCTCGCCCAGCGCGTCCACCGCCTTCAGCCGCCCGTGCGGGTCGTCTTCGTCCGGCACGATGTCCAGGGTGACCGTGATGCGGCCCGCCGCGCCGGACACCACCGCGCTCTTGTGCAGTTGCGCGTGCAGCTGCTGTTCATGGCGGCGCAGCACCTCGCTGGCCGTCTTCACCAGGGTGTTGAAGGCGGCGGTGTCCAGCGGCTTGGGGTTCTTCTTGTCGCGGCCCATCGTCCAGGGGCCGACCAGCGCCGGCTCGGCCGCGCCACGCAGCAGCATCTCCACCGCCCAGCCGTCGTCGTCCTCGTTCTTGATGACGCGCGCGGTCCAGTCGCCGTCGCGCCACAGGCGCGGCTCGTGGATGGCCTCGACCTCGCTCGCCCCGTCGCCGTTGGCGGCGGGGTCGTGCACGGCGCCTGGCCCGCTCATGGCCGACCCCCGCGCCCGCGCCACAGCGGCTTCTTGCCTTTGAGCTGACGCTCGATGCCGTCGTTCAGCCGGCGCCGCAGGTCGGTCACCAGATCAAGCTGGCCGTAGATGCCCGGGAAGCGCAGGTCCAGCCACAGCCACAGCGTGCAGGCGCGCAGGGCCTGTTCCATGCGGTCCAGCCGGCTGTGCTCGTCCACCTGGTCCAGGAACCAGGCCCCCTCGACCTGGCCCATCAGCGCGTGCGACTGCGCCCAGCCGAGGAAGTGCTGCAACTGGTCTTCGGTGCGGGTGTCGACCGGCGCCTGCGCGTAGACAAAGCGGTCGCGCAGGCTCAGGATGCCGGCGCTGCGGTCGAGCTGCTCGGCGATGTCCAGCATCTGCGTGAGTTCGGCCACCGCGAAGTGCGCGTTGTCCAGCTTCAGCTGGGCCATGAACACGCCGAGCACCTTGTGCAGGTCCTGGTGGCCCAATCGGTTGGCAATGGTCTCCACGTGCCACCAGTTCGGCGCCACGGCGGCCTTGAAGTCGCGCGGCGCGCGCGGCTGGGTGGCCAGCATCTCGGCCAGGTGCTTGCCGGCGTGGGGCTCGGCTTCCTTCAGCACGCCGGCAAAGCCTTCGTCGTGCATGCCGAACCGCCCGGCGCGCCCGGCGATCTGGTGCACCTCGCTCTCGTCGAGCTGGCGGTCACCGCTGCCGTCGAACTTGGTCAGGGTGCTGAACAGCACGCGCCGGATCGGCAGGTTCAACCCCATGCCGATGGCGTCGGTGGCGATCAGGATGTCGGCGTGGCCGTGGGCGTAGCGCTCGGCCTCGCGGCGCCGCACCTCGGGCGGCAGCGCCCCGTAGATCACCGACACCGTGTGGCCGTTGGCGGCCACCTGGTCGCGCAGCATCAGCACGTCGCGGCGGCTGAAGGCGACCACCGCGTCGCCGGATTTCAGGTTGGCCAGCGGCACCGGGGCAGGCAGCAACTGAACTTGCTGCTTGCGCTCGAAGCGCTGCACGGTGGCTTGTTCGCCGCACAGGCCCAGCAGGTTTTCAATGGCCGGCACGGCGAAGGCCGAGCAGATGATCAGCAGTTCCTCGGCCGGCACGCCGACGATGGCCTGGGTCCAGGCCCAGCCGCGCGAGCCGTCGAACAGCATCTGCGCCTCGTCGATCACCGCGGTGTGCACCGGCGTGCGCGTGCCCACCATCTCAATGGTGCTGGACACCAACTTGGCGCCTTCGATGGGCACGTTCTCTTCGCCGGTCAGCAACGAGCAGCCGACGCCGCGGGCGACCAGGCGGTCGCGGCCCTCCAGGGCCAGCAGGCGCAGCGGGGCGAGGTAGCAGCCGCTGGGCGCGGCGGCCAGGCGTTCGAACGCAGCGTGGGTCTTGCCGCTGTTCGGCGGGCCGACAAACAGGGTGACACGGCGGCCCAACCGGCGCGCCATCGGAAAGCTGTCCGGGTAGCCCTGGAAGCCCAGTTCCGCGGTCAGGTCGTCCAGCGTGTCGAGTTCGTTGACGCGGTTGGCCCAGCGGCTGAAGGCGCGCTCGCAGCCGGCTTGCAGTTCGGGCAGCGGGCGCGGCAGTGCGCACTCGGCCTGCAGGCCGGGCAGCAGCGACTCCATGCGCTGTGGGTTGATGTGGCCGGCCTGCAGCACCAACGTGTCGAGCTGGTCCTTCAAGGCGTCGGCATGCGCAAAGGCGGGCGCCGGGCCCAGGCCGGTCGTCAAGGCCGCCGCGTCGGCTTGCCGGAAAAACGCCCACACCGGCGCGGAGGTCACCGGTGCCAGGTAGGTGATGGTCAGGGTCCAGGGCTCATCGGCGTGGCCTGAGCCCAGCGTCAACGGCTGGGTCAGCACGCGCTCCCAGCCGTCGCCTTGGCGGCGCAGGCCCAGGGCCTCCAGTGCGGTGCGGCGTTCGACCAGCACGGCACGGCCGCGCTGCTTGCCCACCGCGTCGAGGTGGGCCAGGGCCTCGTCGATCAAACCAGGGGCAATCCACCGGCTCGGGCGCTGGCCGGGCACCGGCTTTTGCAGCAGGATGTGGCCCAGGCGGTCGAGGTGGTCTTCCTGCCCCGGGCTGCCCTCGGGCACGAAGTCGGCCGGTTGAACGACCTGAGGCAGGGTGTAGGCCGCCTGGCGCACCCGTTCCATCTGCTCGGGGCTGATGTGCAGCGGAATGCGTTGAACGTGGCGGGCGTTGGGCAGGTGCAGCGCGCGCGCGGGCGCTGCGGTCAGGGCAGAAGACATTGCGGCGAGTTTATTCGCTGTGCCCGGGCCGCTCGGCTGCCACCGGCGTGGCCGATCAAAGGCTGGTGCGCAGCGACCAGACCTCGGGGAACAGCACCACGTCCAGCATCTTGCGCAAGTAGCTGACGCCGCCGGTGCCGCCGGTGCCGCGCTTGAAGCCGATGACCCGCTCGACCGTGGTCACGTGCCGGAAGCGCCACAGCCGGAAGGCGTCCTCCAGATCGGTCAGCTCCTCGCCCAGCTGGTACAGGTCCCAATGCTGCTGGGGATGGCGGTAGACGGTCAGCCAAGCGGCTTCCACCGCCGGGCTGGCGGTGTGGGCCACCGTCCAGTCGCGCGACAGGTGGTGGGCGGGCAGGTCGATGCCGCGCCGTGCGAGCAGGCGCAGCGCCTCGTCGTACAGCGATGGCGCCCGCCACGCGGCCTCGACGATGGCCAGCAGGTCCGGCCGGTGCGCGTGCGGTTTCAGCATGGCCGGGTTCTTGTTGCCCAGCGTGAACTCGATGCAGCGGTACTGCCAGCTTTGAAAGCCGCTGCTGTGGGCGAGGTGGGGCCGCATGGCGCTGTATTCGGGCGGCGTCATCGTGGCCAGCACGTCCCAGGCGTGCACCAGCTGTTCCATGATCTTGCTGACGCGGGCCAGCATCTTGAAGGCTTGCGGCAGCGCGTCGCCGGCCACGGCGGCCACCGCCGCGCGCAGCTCGTGCAGCATCAGCTTCATCCACAGCTCGCTGGTCTGGTGCTGCACGATGAACAGCAGCTCGTCGTGGGCGGGTGACAGGGGCGTTTGCGCGTTGAGCACCCGGTCGAGCTGCAAGTAGTCGCCGTAGCTCATGTCGCCGCTGAAGTCGAGCTGTGCGCCTTCGTCGGCCACGATGTCCTCCGGGCGGCGGTCGATCCCCGCGGGCCCGTCCTGACCTTCGCCTTGGTGAACGGGGCAGCCCATCAGGTCACCGCGGCGCGTTGGTTGAAACGCGCTTCGCGCCATTCGCCGCGGTCCAGCACCTGCACCAGCGCCTCCACCGCGTCCCACACGTCGACAAAGCGCAGGTACAGCGGCGTGAAGCCGAAGCGCAGGATGTCTGGCGCGCGGAAGTCGCCGATCACGCCGCGGGCAATCAGCGCCTGCATCATCGGGTAGCCGGCGCTGTCGTGGGCAAAGCTGGCTTGGCTGCCGCGCAGCGCGGGGTCGCGCGGGCTGACCAGGCTCAAGCCGTGGCCGGCGCAGCGGGCCTCGACCAGGTCGATGAACAGGCCGCTCAGGGCCAGCGATTTGGCGCGCAGCGCGGCCAGGCCGCCCAGCGGCTCGGCGGCCAGCACGGTGTCGACACCGCACTCGAGCGCGGCCATCGACAGCACCGGCGGCGTGCCGCACAGGTAGCGGTTGATGCCAGGTGCGGGGCGGTAGTCGGGGGTGAACTCGAAGGGCGCGGCGTGGCCGATCCACCCGGCCAGCGGTTGCCAGAATCGGTCGGCGTGGCGGGCGTGGGCCCAAACGAAGGCCGGCGCGCCCGGGCCGCCGTTCAGGTACTTGTAGCCACAGCCCACGGCGAAGTCGGCGTTGGCGCCGTTCAGGTCCACCGGCAGGGCGCCGGCACTGTGCGCGAGGTCCCACACGGTGAGCACGCCTTGGGCGTGGGCAGCGCGGGTGAGCGCGGCCATGTCGTGCAGCCGCCCGGTGCGGTAATTGACCTGGGTCAGCATCAGGATGGCGGGGCGGTCCTGCAGCAGCGCCGGCAGGTCGTCGGGCTCGGCCAGCAGCAAGCGCATGCCGTGCTGGCGCGCCAGGCTTTCGGCGATGTAGAGGTCGGTGGGGAAGTTGCTGCGCTCGCTGACGATGAGCCGGCGGTCGGGCGCGTCGACCTTGGCGATCTCGATGGCGGCGCTCAAGACCTTGAACAGGTTCACCGAGGTCGAGTCGGCCACCACCAGCTCGTTCGGCGCGGCGCCCACCAGCCGGGCGATCTTGTCGCCCACGCGTTGCGGCAGGTCGATCCAGCCGGCGGTGTTCCAGCTCTTGATCAGGTCGCGGCCCCATTCGGCGGTGACCACCTGTTGAACGCGCGCGGCGGTGGCGCGGGGCAGCACGCCCAGCGAGTTGCCGTCGAGGTAGAGGGTGGGCGGCTGCGTGTCGGGCAGCGCAAACTGGTCGCGCAGCCGGGCCAGGGGGTCGTTGGCGTCGCGCTGCAGGCACTCGGCGCGGGTGGGCAGGGGCGGGGTGGTGGTCATGGCGGGGTGGTCAGAGTTGGCGCAGCACGGCGCGCACGGGCGAGGCGTCGGCCTCGGTCAGCTTCAGGGGCAAGGCGATCAGTTCATAGTCGCCGGGCGGCACGGCGTCGAGCACCAGGTTTTCCAGCACGCGCAGGTCGCGGGCCAGCAGCCGGTGGTGGCTGGGCAGGTCCTTGCTGGTGGCGAGGTCGACAGACTGGCTGTCGATGCCCACCAGGCGCACGCCGCGGTCGGCCAGCCAGTCGATGGTCTCCGGCGCGAAGGCGCTGAAGTCCTCGCCCCAGGCGGTGGGTGCGGTGTGGCAGGTGCGCACCAGCACCCGGGCGGGCCAGGCTTCATCGGCATGGGCCAAGTGGGCCGGGGTGACCAGCGCCCCGACGCCGATGGCGTGCACCACGCGGCAGGGCCCGAGGTAAGGTTCGAGCGGCACGGCGCCGATGGCAGGGGCGCCGTCGGCGTAGTGCAGCGGGGCGTCGGCGTGGGCGCCCAGGTGCGGCGACAGCGTCATCGCGCTGACGTTCACCGGGCAGCCGGGCGCGATGCGCGCGGCCCACTGCTGGGCGTAGGCGGTGTCGCCCGGGAAGGGCGGCGTGGCCGCGTTCAGCGGGGGCGAGATGTCCCACAGGCGGCGGGATTCGAGCCCGGCGGCGAGGGGCGTGGTGGCGGTGTCGGCGGTCATGGGGCGCGAAGTTAGCACCCGCCCCGAGACCGTGGTGTCGGTTTTTTCGGACGCTTTGCCGTGGTGGCCCCGGGCCTGCTTGACGTGGCGTTCAGAGGGGCGGCAACCCGTGCCGGGCCCGCGCGCGGTCGCAAGCCTCGTCACCGATGCCCATCGGCGCGCGCAGGCCGAATTCGCGGCACGGGGAGGGCCGCCATTCATGGATGCCGCAGTGCGCCGCCACACCCACCGTGCCCACCAGCGCCGCGCAGCGCGGGCGCGCGTGGTCGGTGCCGCGCATGCGGCAGCTGTGCGCGTTGACGTCCACGGCCAGGCCGCTGGGCACCGGGCCACCGTGTTCGTCCAGTTCGTCGCGGGCAAAGTCGACGCGGAAACTGGCGCAGCACGCGCCACAGCGGGTGCAGGGGTTGTCGGGGGCGGTCATCAGATTTCGTCGATGGCGGTGCGCTGTGCTTCGCGCGGCGTGGCGTTGGCCGCGGCGCCCAAGGCAAACCGGTGCCGCGTGTCGGTGTAGAAGCTCGCGCCGAAGCGCCCCACCGGGAAATAATCCTGCAGGTGCACCCGCCAGCGCTCGGTGTCGATCAGGCCGTCGCGCGCGTGCAGGCACTGCACCTGGCCGATGAAGATCTGCCGGCTCGCAGTTTCCAGCGTTTCCCACAACGTGCACTCGAAGGCGACGGGGGCCTCGGCGATGCGGTGGGGGCGCACGCGGTGGCTGGGCAGCGGCGTCAGGCCCACCACCGCCAGTTCGCTGACGTTGGGCGGCAGGCGTTCGCCGCAGCGGTGCATCTGCTCGGCCATGGCTTCGTCCGCGATGTGCACCACGAACTCGCGCGTGGCCACGATGTTGGCCGCGGTGTCCTTCAGGTCGCCGTCCTGCAGCCGGTTGATGCTGATCATCACGATGGGCGGGTCCTCGCCGAGCATGTTGAACATGCTGAACGGGGCCGCGTTGACCACGCCTTCGGCGTTGACGGTGGTCACCAGCGCGATCGGCCGCGGCACGATCAGGCTGGCCATCAACTTGTAGCGCTGGTGGGCGGTGAGGGTGTTGAAGTCGATGTGCATGGGCGTGGTGCGGTGGGTCAAACCGCCTCAGGCCAGGCCCAGCATCTGAGCCAGGCTGTGGTCGGGGAGGCGGCGGTCGAGTTCGATGCGGTCTTCGAGTGCGCGCAGGTGCTGGTCCATCAGCGCCACCGCGGCGGGCGCGTCGCGGCGCGCGATGGCGTCGACGATCTGCGCGTGCTCGTCGTGTTCGCAGGTGGCGTTGCCCGGTGGCTCGTACAGCGCCACGATCAACGAGCAGCGGCTGACCAGTTCGTGCAGGTAGCGCAGCAGCACCGGGTTGCGGCCGAGCGCGGCCACCTGCAGGTGAAAGCTGCTGGCCAGGCGCGCCCAGGCCGGCTGGTCCGACGGGCCCGACGCGTGCAAGGCCGCGTGCTCGGCCGCCAGCTGGCGGCGCAGCGCGGCCAGGTCGGCCCGGCCGGCGTGTTGCACGGCCAAGCTCAACAACGCGGCCTCCAGCGCGCGGCGGGCCTCGAAGATCTGCCGCGTTTCCTCGGGCGTGGGCGTGGCCACCACCGCGCCGCGGTTCGGTCGCAGCTCGACCATGTGCTCGTGCGCGAGCCGCTGCAGCACCTTGCGCACCAGCGCCCGCTTGACCCCGAACAGCGCGCACAACGAGGCCTCCGGCAGCCGGGTGCCGGGGGTCAGGCGCTGCGACATCACCCCGTCAAAGACGGCGCGGTACAGGCGGTCCTCGGCGTCGTCGGCCGGCCCGGCTTGCTGCGGTCGTGCCGTGGCGGGACGTCGGGCGCGGGTGCTCATCGGGGTGGTGCCCCGTCCATGGCCGCGCAGATCGCCCCCGGCGTGGTCCACCAGACCGCGTCGCGGTGGGCGGCGATGTGCTGCAAGGCCCGGCGCAAATGGCGCAGTCGGTGCGGCTGGCCGACGATGTAGGGATGCAGGGCCACGCCCATCACCAGCGCCTGGTCGTGCCCGCGGGCCTGCAGCAGCATCTCGTCGAAGTGGTCGACCACCATCTGTGCGAATTCGTCGCCGCCCATCTGGCGGGCCATCACCGCCGGGATGTCGTTGAGCTCTTGCGGATAGGGAATCGACCACAGGCCTGCACCGTTTCGGGTGGCCATGCGCACCGGCTGGTCGTCGTGGCACCAGTTCAGGGTGTAGCGGTAGCCGGCTTCGGCCAGCAGGTCGGGTGTCAGGCGGCTTTCCGAGATCCACGGCGACAGCCAGCCCACGGGCGCGGTCCCCGACTGGTCGGCGATGCGCTGGCGGCACCAGCGCAGCAGCGTGGCCTCGTCGGCCTCGCGGTAAGCGGCCTGCCGCTCGGCGTTGGTGTGGCCGTGGCCGATCAACTCGTCGCCCCGTGCGACGAAGGCCTGCACCACCTCGGGACAGTGGTCGTACAGCGCGGTGTTGATCAGCACCCCGGCCGGCAGTTTCAGCTGGTCGAACAGTTCGAGGCAGCGCCACACGCCGACGCGGTTGCCGTACTCGCGCCACGAAAAATTCAACACGTCGGGCTGCGGCGACGCGGGCCCCAGGTTGGCGCCCAGGCCCTCGCCAAAGGCGAAGTGCTCGATGTTGAGGCCCAGGTAGACGGCCAGCCGCGCACCGCCGGGCCAGTGGCTGGCCGGGCGGTCGGTGATGGCGCTGTAGGCGAACCGGCCGTGGTCGGCCAGCCGGCCGACATGGGGGCCGGGCCCGGGGGGCGGGTCGTCGTGCGTCGCGGTCATGGGCTGGATTGTCAACAATCTTGAATCCAGGTTGTCGCAATTAGCGCGCCATGCTGTCGACGATCTTGGCACGGCGCTTGCACATCGGGGTGAATCGCCGGCGTGGCCGGCATTGCTGCCCCCCACTGGAGTGACGTCATGATCCGATCTGCTTCGTTGAGTCCCGCCGTCGCCCGGCGCCGCGCCGTCTGGCGCCTCATGGGCTTGGCCGCCGTGCTGGGCACCGCCTGGGCGCTGGCGCCCCGGGCTCAGGCGCAGGAGTCGATCAAGATCGGCCTGGTCACCGCGCTGTCGGGCCAGTCGGCCCGGGCCGGCGAGGCCATCACCCGCGGCCTGGCGGTCGCCATTGACGAGATCAACGCGAAAGGCGGCCTGCTGGGCGGTCGCAAGCTGGAACTGGTGCGCCGCGACGACGAAGGCAACCCGGCCAAGGGCGTGGTGGCGGCGCGCGAGCTGATCTTCAAGGACAAGGTGGCGGTGCTGTTCGGCGGGCTCGACACGCCGGTGTCGATGGCCATCGTGCCGGTGGCCAACGCCGAGAAGGTGCCGTTCATGGGCCCGTGGGCGGCGGGCACGCCGATCACCAAGAACGGCGCATCGCCGAACTTCGTGTTCCGCGTGTCGGCGGTCGACGAGATCGTCAACAAGGCCATGCTGCAGTACGCCCAAGCCACCTTCAAGTCGGCGCGGCCCGGCATGATCCTGGTCAACAACCCCTGGGGCGAGTCGAACGAGAAGGGCTTGACCGCGGCCCTGGCCGCCAAGGGCATGAAGGCCGCGGGCGTGGAGAAGTTCGAGGCCAACGATGTCGACGTGGTGCCGCAGCTCAGCCGCCTCAAGGCCGCAGGCGCGGACGCGCTGTTCATGGTGGGCAACGTCGGCCCCTCGGCGCAGGTGGTGAAAAGCCTGGACCGCATGGGCTGGAAGGTGCCCATCGTGTCCCACTGGGGCCCGGCTGGCGGCCGCTTCACCGAATTGGCCGGGCCGAGCGCGCGCAACGTTCACTTCGTGCAGACGTACAGTTTCTTCGGCAAGGCCACACCGGTGGGCGACAAGGTGATGGGCGCACTGAAGGCCAAGTACCCCGACATCAAGGGCCCCGATGACGTGACCCCGGCGGTGGGCGTGGCCAACGCCTACGACGCCATGCAGCTGACCGCGCTGGCCATCACCGCCGCGGGCTCGACCAATGGCGATGCCATCCGCCAGGGCTATTACAAGATCGGGCGCCATGACGGCCTGATCAAGGCCTACAACAAGCCATTCACGCCCGAGGTTCACGACGCGGTCAATGAAGACGACTACGTCTGGGCCCAGTTCATCGACAACCGCATCCTGCCGGTGGCCCAGTGAGGCGGCCGGCTCACGGCCTGAGCCGACCGCGCCGGCGCGGGGCGGACCGTGCCTGAGTCCTCGGTGTTGTGGCTGTCCGCCCTGGTCAGCGGCCTGGGCCTGGGCAGCATGTACGGCCTGATGGCGCTCGGCTTCCATGTGACCTACGCGGTGTCCGGCACGGTGAACTTCGCCCAAGGCAGTTCGATGATGCTGGGCGCGGTGCTGACCTACAGCCTCTCGCAGACCCAGGGCCTGGGCATGCCCTTGTCCATCGCGCTCGCGTTGCTGGCCTGCGCGTGCTATGGCCTGCTGGTGGAACGCCTGGCCGTGCGGCCCTTCGCCAGCCGCGGCTCCGACGCCTGGCTCATGGCCACGGTGGCGCTGGGCATCGTTCTGGACAACCTCGTGATGTGGGGCTTTGGCAAGGAGCCGCGCAGCCTGCCGTCGCCGCTGGCGCAGACGCCGATTCGCCTGGGCGAACTGGGCTTGGGCGTGTACCCGCTGCAGCTGATCATCCCGCTGGTGGGCCTGGCCCTGGCGGCGGCGCTGCACCTGCTGGCGCAGCGCACGCGCTGGGGCGTGGCGATGCTGGCGGTGGTGCAGAACCCCGACGCAGCCCGATTGATGGGCATCCCGATTCGCCGCGTGGTGGCAGGTGCGTTTGCCTTGTCGACGGTGTTTGCCGGCGTGGCGGGCGTGTTGATTGCTCCCTTGTTCAATGTGCACGCCGACATGGGGACGTTGTTTGGCCTGAAGGCCTTTGCCGTGGCCATCCTGGGCGGCATCGGCAGCGCCTGGGGAGTGATGTTGGCCGGCTTGTTGTTCGGCGTGGCCGAGGCCTTGATCACCACGGCGCTCGGCTCCAGTTACACGCAGATCCTGAGTTTTGCGCTCGTGATCCTGGTGCTGGCCTGCAAGCCCAACGGGCTGTTCGGCCGCATGGCGGTGCGCAAGGTATGACGGCCGCCGCACGTTGGGGCGCCGCCTGGCCCTGGTGGCTGGGCGCGGTGCTGTGGGGGGGTGCCATCGCGTCGGTGGCCATGCTCAATGGGTACCACGTCTTCGTGCTCGCGCAGGTGGCCTTGCTGGCGGTGGTGGGCATCGGCCTGAACGTGCTGCTGGGCTTGAGCGGGCAGGTGTCGTTCGGGCACGTGGGCTTTTATGCGCTGGGTGCCTACACGGTGGCCATCCTCACCAGCCGGGCGGGCCTGAGCTTCTGGCTGGCCTGGCCGCTGGCCACGCTGCTGGCCGGCGGCTGCGGCGCGCTGCTGGCCATTCCCGCGTTGCGGGTGAAGGGCCCTTATCTCGCGATGGTGACCATCGCCTTCGGCTTCATCGTCGAGCATGGCGCCGCCGAGTGGCGCGGTCTGACCGGCGGACAGAACGGGCTGATGGGCATCGCAGCACCGTCGCTGTTCGGCGTGTGGCAGGCCGAGCGCGCGGTGGCGGTGCTGGCCCTGCTCAGCGCGGCGGCCTGCCTGGTCGGCTTCACGCTGCTCGCCCGCAGCGGCTGGGGCGCGGCCATGCGCGCCGTGCGCGACAGCGAAACGGCGGCCGAGTCCATCGGCATCCAGCCGCTGCCGGTCAAGGTGATGGCCTTTGCGCTGTCGGCGGCGCTGGCCGGTTTGGCCGGGGGCCTGTTCGCGCCGTTGTCGGGGTTTGTGACGCCGGGCAGCTTTGCCTTCGTGCAGTCGATCTTGTTCGTGCTCGTGGTCATGCTCGGCGGCGCCGGCGCGGTGTTGGGGCCGGTCTACGGGGCCCTGGTGGTGGGCCTGTTGCCCGAGCTGCTGTCGGGCCTGGAGGAATACCGGCTGTTGTTGTTCGGTGCGTTGTTGATGGTGGTGCTCTGGGTGGCGCCGGGGGGCGTGGCGGCCTTGGTGGCGCGCCTGCACTCGGCCGGGGTCGCGGCAGCGCAGCGCTGGCGGCGAGCAAGGCCATCGGCCGCGGCGCGGGCCGTGGCACACCCGCCCGTGCCGCCGGCGGCGGGCGCCAGCGACCCCTCGCTGGCCCAGGCGGATCGGGTTGCCGCGCGCACCGACCCGCCGCTTGGCTTGCCGGCACGACCCCGTCCATCGTTGCAGGCGCGCGCGCTCGGTCGGGTGTTCGGCGGGGTGCGCGCGGTGCACGCGCTGGATTTGGACGTGGCTCCTGGCGCGGTGACCAGCCTGATCGGCCCCAACGGTGCCGGCAAGACCACGGCGCTGAACATGCTCAGTGGCTTCTACCTGCCGTCCCACGGCGAGGTGCGCCTGGGCGCGCACCGGCTGGACGGCCAGGCCGCGCACGCCGCGGCGCGGGCGGGCGTGGCGCGCACCTACCAGACCTCCCAGCTGTTCGGCAGCCTGGGTGTGCTGGAGAACGTGGTGCTGGCGCTCGGCCGCGGGCGCCTGGGGCGTCTGTGGTCGGCGCAGGCCATGAATGCACCGTCAGCGGTTCAGCGGGCCCGCGGCCTGTTGGCGGCTTGCGGCTACCACGGCGACCTGGCGTGCCCGGCCGCCGACCTGCCCCACGTGGACCGCCGGGTCGTCGAAATCGCGCGGGCGCTGGCCACCGACCCCGACGTGCTGTTGCTCGACGAACCCGCCGCGGGCCTGTCGCAGGAGGACAAGCAGGCGCTGAGCGGGCTCTTGCGGCGCATCGCGCAGGCCGGTGTCGGTGTGCTGCTGGTCGAGCACGACATGGGCCTGGTGATGGGGGTGTCCGACCGCGTGGTCGTGCTGGACGCTGGCCAGCGGATCGCCGAGGGCAGCCCCGCCGAAGTGCAGGCGGACCCAGCCGTGCTGCGCGCCTACCTGGGCGAGCCCGGTGCCGCCACGGCGGTGGGCGCGGGCGGGGTGGCGGCCTCGGCCACCGCGGGCCCCGCCCGACCCCTGGCCCGGGACGAGCACGGTCGCCCGGTGGAGTTGCTGTACGTCGGGCAGCTGCGCACCGGCTACCGGACCGGGCCGGTGCTGCATGGTTTGTCCCTGCGCTTGCGCCAGGGCGAGGTGCTCGCGGTGCTGGGCGCCAACGGCGCGGGCAAGTCGACGCTGATGCGCGCGCTGGCCGGCCTGCAGCGCCCGGTGCAGGGGGGCATCGCACTGGCGCGCGAAGACCTGGTGGGCCTGCCGGTCGAGCAGATCGTTGCCCGCGGCCTGGTGCTGGTGCCCGAGGGCCGGCAGGTCTTCCCGGAGCTGAGCGTGCTGGACAACCTGCGCCTGGGCGCCTTCCTGACCCCCGCGGGCCGCGACCGCCGCGTCGAGGACATGCTGCAGCGATTCCCGCGCCTGCGCGAGCGCCTGCAGCAGCGCGCCGGTTTGCTGTCCGGCGGCGAGCAACAGATGCTGGCCGTGGCGCGCGGTCTGATGGCCCGGCCGAGGTTGCTGCTGCTGGACGAACCCTCGCTGGGCCTGGCGCCACTGGTCACGGCGGAGCTGTTCGTTGCGCTTGCCCGCCTGCGCGACGAGGGCATGAGCCTGATCGTCGTCGACCAGGTGGCGGCGCTGGCCTTGGCCGTGGCCGACCGGGCCCTGGTGCTCGAAGGCGGTCGCGTGCTGGTCGAGGGCACGGCGGCCGAGGTGGCTGCCAACCCCGCCCTGGCGCGGGCCTACCTGGGCCACTGAGGTCCGGCCGAGCCGGCCTCAGCCGATGCGGCCCAGCAGCAGGTACTCCATCAAGGCCTTCTGGACGTGCATGCGGTTTTCCGCCTCGTCCCAGACCACCGATTGCGGGCCATCGATCACGGCGGCCTCCACCTCTTCGCCGCGGTGCGCCGGCAGGCAGTGCATGAACAGCGCATCGGGCTGCGCCACCGACATCATCTCGGTGTCGACGCACCAATCGGCAAAGGCCTTCTTGCGGGCTTCGTTCTCGGCCTCGTAGCCCATGCTGGTCCACACGTCGGTGGTCACCAGGTGGGCGCCGCGACAGGCGTCCAGCGGGTCCTTGAACACCTTCACGCAGCCGGCGTTGCGCACGCCGGCCACGCGTGGGTCGATTTCGTAGCCGCTGGGCGTGCTGACGTGCAGCGTGAAGCCGAGGATGTCGGCGGCCTGCAGCCAGGTGTTGGCCATGTTGTTGCCGTCGCCGACCCAGGCCACGGTCTTGCCCTTCAGGCACTGCAGCGGGTCGGCGGTGCCTGCGCGCGGCCCGCGGTGCTCGATGTAGGTGAACACATCGGCCAGGATCTGGCAGGGGTGGTATTCGTTGGTCAGGCCGTTGATCACCGGCACGCGCGAGTTGGCCGCGAAGGCCTCGATCTTGGTCTGCTCGTAGGTGCGGATCATCACGAGGTCGACCATGCGGCTGATCACGCGGGCGCTGTCCTCGATGGGCTCGGCGCGGCCGAGCTGGCTGTCGCCGGTGGTCAGGTTCACCACCGAGCCGCCCATCTGGTACATGCCCGCCTCGAAGCTCACGCGGGTGCGCGTGCTGGC
Organism: Hydrogenophaga intermedia; assembly: GCA_943370175.1. Classification (GTDB taxonomy): domain Bacteria; phylum Pseudomonadota; class Gammaproteobacteria; order Burkholderiales; family Burkholderiaceae_C; genus Ideonella_A; species Ideonella_A intermedia_A. The sequence continues at coordinate 98,116 of CALRPU020000008.1, forward strand.
CTTCTCGAAGATCATGGCCAAGGTGCGGTCCACCAGCGGCGTGTATTTCTCGTAGTTCTTGAAGCGGCGCTTGATGATGGCCGCGCGCTCGAACAAGTAGGCGTACTCCTCGGCCCTCAGGTCCTTGAACTGCAGGTAGTGCTTGATGAGGCTCATGCCGGGTTTCATGGTCGGTGGGGCCACGGTGGGCCGTTGGGGCCGGTCAGGCGGTGGCGGGTTCGGCCAGGAAAGTCTTGATCAACGGGCACAGGATGGCCACCACCTGGGCGGCCTCGTCGGCGTTCAGGATCAGCGGCGGCACCAGACGCACCACCTTGTCGGCGGTGACGCTGATCAGCAGGCCCGCCGCCATGGCGCGATTCAGCAGCACGCCGCAGGGGCGGTCCAGCTCAATGCCCAGCATCAGGCCCTGGCCGCGGATTTCGACCACGCCCGCCACCCCGGCGAGCTCACGGGTCAGGCCGTCGCGCAGCGCCGCGCCCACGGCGGTCGCGTTGGCCAGCAGGCCGTCGGTTTCCATGATGCGCAGCGTTTCGACGCCGGCGCGCATGGCCAGCGGGTTGCCGCCGAAGGTGCTGCCGTGGTTGCCGGGCCGCAGCACCGTGGCCGCCCGCGGGCCGCACACCACCGCGCCCACCGGCACGCCCGAGCCCAGGCCTTTGGCCAGCGGCATCACGTCCGGGTGGATGCCCGCCCACTGGTGGGCAAACCAGCGGCCGGTGCGGCCGATGCCGCACTGCACCTCGTCCAGCATCAGCAGCCAGTCCATGCGGTCGCACAGGGCGCGCAGGGCCTGCAGGAAGTCGACGGTGGCCGGATTGATGCCGCCTTCGCCCTGGATCACTTCCAGGAAGACGGCGGTGATGTTCGGGTGGTCCTGCGCCGCGGCTTCGATCGCCGCGATGTCGTTCAGCGGCACGCGCACGAAGCCTTCCACCAACGGGCCGAAGCCCGCCTGCACCTTGGGGTTGGCGGTGGCCGACAGCGTGGCGATGGAGCGGCCATGGAAGGCCTTGTCGAAGACGATGCACTCTGGACGGTCGATGCCCTTGTCGTGGCCGAACTTCCGCGCGATCTTCAGCGCCGCCTCATTGGCCTCGAGCCCGGTGCTGCAGAAAAAGACGGTGTCCAGGCCCGAGATCTCGCACAGCTTGTCGGCCAGCTGCTCCTGCAAGGGCACGCGGTAGTAGTTGGACGTGTGGATCAGCTTGGCCACCTGGTCCTGCAGCGCGGGCACGAGCACGGGGTGCGCGTGGCCCAGCGTGTTGACCGCGATGCCCCCCAGTGCGTCCAGGTAGCGCTTGCCGGCGGTGTCCCACACCCAGCAACCCTGGCCATGCGACAGCGCGATCGGCAAGCGACCGTAGGTGTCCATCACATGCGAACCGGGGGTGGCGACGGCGCTCGCCGCGGGCAGCTTCTCGGGTGCGTTCATGGCAGCTCCACAGGGTGGGCCGGGCGGTAGCCGGGCCGCAGGAAAAGAGCGCGATTCTACGGTCCGGCCCCCGGCGACGGGCCCGCAAGACGGGCCTCGAGCGCGGCGTCAACGCCACGGCTTGCCGCGCGCGGGCGTTCGGGGATGCTGCGGTGCAGCACATCCGCGGCACAATAGGGGTTGCAGCGCACCGGGCGAACCCGCTGGCTGCCCCATTCCGAATGCCCATTTCCAAGCCGCGCGAATTCACGATCCAGGGCGTCACGCTCGATGGCAAGACCTTTCGGCCCAGCGACTGGTCGGAACGCCTGGCCGGCGCCATGTCCTCATTCCGCCCCGGTGGCGGCCGCGGTGGCCCGGGCGCCTACATCGGCTATTCACCTTACTGTGTGCCGCGGGTCTTCCACGGCGTGAAGTGCGTGATCGTCGACGAGCGGCTGCGCGAGCTGGAGCCGATGGCCTGGGACTTCGTGATGAACTTTGCCCGCGACAACCAGCTGAAGGTGCTGGAGGGCACGCCGCCTTCGCCAGACGGGGCTTGAGAGCGGGGTGATCGCTGGCCCGGTCGCCTGTCAAAGGCGCGGCTCGCCGGGGCATCAGCCAAACAAAAAGGGCTTGCAGTGCAAGCCCTTTGAGTCTGTTTCAACCGAGATGATCAGGCAGCGGCAAGCGCCTTGATCTTGGCCGACAGGCGGCTCTTGTGGCGGGCGGCCTTGTTCTTGTGGAACAGGCCCTTGTCGGCCACCGAGTCGATCACGCTTTGCGCCGAGGCGAACAGCGAGCTCGCCTTTTCCTTGTCACCGGTCAACACGGCCTTCTGCACGTTCTTGATGACGGTGCGGAACTTCGAGCGCAGCGCGGTGTTGGCGGCATTCAGCTTGACGTCCTGGCGAACGCGCTTGCGGCCGGACGCGATGCGGACGGTCTTCTTCTTGGCTTTGGAGGAGGTGGCCATGTTCTGGTGAGTCTGGGTGAAACAGAGCCCGCGAGTATAACATGGGCGGTTTTGCGGCGACAGTCCCCCGCCCACCACCCCATGAACCTGCTGCGGGCCGCTTCCCTGGTGTCGCTGTTCACGCTGGCGTCTCGCATCACCGGCATGGTGCGCGACCAATTCATGGCCGCCGCCTTCGGCGCCTCGGCCGTCAGCGACGCCTTCAACGTGGCGTTCCGCATTCCCAACCTGCTGCGCCGGCTGTTCGCCGAGGGCGCGTTCTCGCAAGCGTTCGTGCCCATCCTGGCCGAGACCCGCACCCGCGAGGGCGACGACGTCACCCAGGCGCTGATCGACGCGGTGGCCACCGTGCTGTTCATGGCCCTGGTGCTGACCTGCGTGCTGGGCATCGTGGCCGCGCCGGTGCTGGTGTGGCTGTTGGCCTCCGGCCTGGAGCGCCACGACGAGGCGGTGGTGATGACGCGCTGGATGTTCCCCTACATCGGCTTCATGTCGATGGTGGCGTTGGCGTCGGGCATCCTGAACACCTGGAAGCACTTTGCGGTGCCGGCGGCCACGCCGGTGCTGCTGAACGTGGCGATGATCGGCGCGGCGTGGTTCGGTGCGCCGCTGTTCAAGTCCTGGGGCATCGAGCCCATCTACGCGATGGCGGTGGGCGTGGTGGTGGGGGGCGTGCTGCAGCTGGGCGTGCAGTGGCCCGCCCTGCGCCGGGTGGCGCGGGTGCCCCGCATCCGCATGGACCCGCGGGCGTTGGCCGGTGCCTGGCGACACCCGGGCGTGCGCCGCGTGCTTCAGCAAATGGCGCCGGCCTTGCTGGGTGTGTCGGTGGCGCAGATTTCGCTGCTGGTCAACACGCAGATTGCCTCGCACCAGGGCACCGGGGCGGTGTCCTGGCTGTTCTACGCCGACCGCCTGATGGAGTTCCCCACCGGCCTGCTCGGCGTCGCCCTCGGCGTGGTGCTGCTGCCGCAGCTGTCATCCGCCAAGGGCCGCGGCGACGCCGAGGCCTACAGCGCCTTGCTCGACTGGGGCCTGCGGCTGGTGCTGCTGCTGGCCCTGCCGTGTGCGGTCGCGCTGATGGTGTTCCCGACGCCGCTGGTCAGCGTGCTGTTCCAGATGGGCAAGTTCGGCGCCAACGACGTGGTGCAGACGGTCAACGCCTTGATGGGCTATGGCGTCGGCTTGGTCGGCTTGATCGCCGTGAAGATCCTGGCGCCCGGTTATTACGCGCGCCAGGACATCCGCACCCCGGTGAAGATCGCCGTGGTCGTGCTGCTGCTGACCCAGGCGCTGAACCTGGTGCTGGTGCCGCGCTTCGGCCATGCCGGGCTGGCGCTGTCGATCGGCCTGTCGGCCCTGGTGAATGCCACCTGGTTGCTGGTCGGGCTGCTGCGGCAGGGCGTGTACCGACCGGCCCCCGGCTGGCTTGGCTTCGCCGTGCGGGTGATGCTGGTTTGCGCGGTGATGGGCGCCGGCCTGGCCTGGGCGGCACAGGCCTTGCCGTGGGTGGGGCTGGCCGCGCACAAAGGGCGTCAGGTGGCGTGGCTGGCCGGCTGCCTCGTCGGCGCCGCAGTCGTCTACTTCGGCGGCTTGACGCTGGCCGGCATCCGCTGGCGGTCTTTTTTGCGCAAGGCCTGACGCTGGCGAGGCCCGGTTTCGGGCCTTTACACTCCGACGCATGTCCATGTCGTCGTTGTTCGATCCGCCCTCTCCATTGGGTTATTTCGGGGCCCTCGTGGCCGACGACATCGGCCTGCCGCTGACCGAAGCCGCCGCATCGCTCGCCCAGGACGAAGAGCCGGGGCTGGACGTTCAGGCTGTGCTGGCCCAGATCGACGGCCTGTCGGTGCGCTTGCGCCAACGCCTGCCGGCCGACGCGTCGGCGGTGCACCGGCTGCGCAGCCTCAACCGGTTCTTTTTTCACGAGTTGGGGTTCGGGCCGAACTCCAACAACTTCTACGACCCGGACAACAGCTACCTTCACCGGGTGCTCGCCACGCGGCGTGGCATCCCCATCAGCCTGGCCCTGATCTACATCGAGCTGGCCAACCACATCGGCTTGCGCGCGGTGGGGGTGTCCTTCCCAGGCCACTTTCTGGTCAAACTGCGGCTGCAGGGCGGCCCGCAGGCCGGCGAGGTCGTCATCGACCCGGTGAACGGGCATTCGTTGTCGCGTGAACAACTCGACGAGATGGTGCAGCCCTACAAGCGCCGGCAAGGCCTGGTGGGCGACTTCGATGTGCCGCTGGGTCTGTTTTTGCAGGCCGCACCCGCGCGCGACATCGTCGCGCGGATGCTGCGCAACCTGAAGGAGATCCACCGCGCCGCCGAAGACTGGCCTCGGCTGCTGGCCGTGCTCAACCGGCTGGTCGTGCTGCTGCCCGACGCCCACGAGGAGCGGCGGGACCGTGGTCTGGCCTGGGCCGAGCTGGGTCAGCTGGAGTCGGCGGCGCAGGACCTCGCCCATTACCTGGAACGGTGCCCCGAAGCCGATGACCGCGCGCCCCTGCACGAGCGCCTGAGCGAACTGCGCGCCCCGGGCCGCGGACCGCGCCTGCACTGAGGCCGGCCGTGGCATGACCCGGGCCACCTTAGAATCCGGTGCTTTGCGCGGTCTGCCCGGTCGGTTGTCAAGCCGCCCCGTGCATCGCTTCCACCGCCGCACCGACCCGCCGGCCGCGCGGCGCGGCGCCGGCTCCCGCTCCCCCCGCCTGCACGCATGAACCGTTCGACCTTCCAACGCCGCAACCTCATCTGGTTGGCCGTTGGCGTCGCCGCCTTGCTGCTGCTTTGGCTGCTGTCGCCGGTGCTCACGCCTTTCATCGTGGCCGCGGTGCTGGCCTATGCGCTGCACCCGGCGGTCGAGGCGCTGGCGCGCCGCCGCGTTCCCCGGGTGGTGGCCGTGGTGCTGGTCGAAGTCGCGATGATCGTCGCCGTGCTGCTGGTGCTGTTGCTGATGGTGCCCATCTTGTCCAAGGAATTGCCGCTGCTGCGCGAGCAGATTCCCCTGCTGGCCGACCGCGCCAACCAGACGCTGGTGCCGCTGCTCAAGCAATACGGCGTCAACGTGGCGCTGGACACCGCCAGCATCAAGGCCTTCGTGCTGAAGTACCTGAACGCCAACCTCGAGGACTGGTTGGCCACCGTGCTCAGTTCGGCGCGCATCGGGGGCAGCATCGTGCTCGCGTTGGTGGGCAACCTCGTGCTGATCCCGGTGGTGCTGTTCTATCTGCTGCTCGACTGGACCGCGCTGGGCGAGCGCGCGGGCGCGTTGATTCCGCCGCGGCTGCGGCCGGCGGTGCAGGGTTTCCTGGACGAGTGCGATGAGGTGCTCGGCCAGTACCTGCGCGGTCAGCTGCTGGTGATGGGGCTGCTGGCCGTGGGCTACAGCATCGGCCTGGCACTGTTCGGCTTCGATCTCGCGGTGCCGGTGGGCGTGTTCACTGGCCTGGCCATCTTCATTCCCTACCTGGGCTACGGCCTCGGGCTGCTGCTGGCGCTGCTCGCCGGCATCCTGCAGTTTCAGGGCTGGTACGGCGTGGTGGCGGTGGCGGTGGTCTATGGCATCGGCCAGTTCGTTGAAAGCATGGTGCTGACACCGCGCCTGGTGGGGGAGCGCATCGGCCTGAACCCCCTGATGGTGATCTTTGCGCTGCTGGCCTTTGGTCACCTGTTCGGCTTCGTCGGGGTGCTGATCGCCTTGCCGGTCGGGGCCTTGATCGTGGTGGCGGTGCGCCGCTTGCGTGGCGCCTACCTCGCCAGCGCGCTGTACCGGGGTTGATGCACATGCCCGCCCACGCCCGTCCGGCCGCCGCCGTGGCCAGCATGCGTCAGGTGCCGTTGCCGATCACGCCCGAGCTGCCGTGCAGCTTCGACAGCTTCGTGCCTGGCGCCAACGCGCCCGCGCTGGTGCTGTTGGCCGAGCTGGCCGAAGAGGCTTGCCAAAGCACCTCGCCGCCCCCCGTGTACCTGTGGGGGCCCGCCGGCTGCGGCAAATCCCACCTGCTGCAAGCCCTGGCCGGGCGGGTGCAGGCCCTGGGCGGCAAGGCGGGCCATTTCGACGCGGGCACGCCCTTGCCCTGGGAACTGGACGAGGACCGCCACCTGACCGTGCTCGACCAATGCGACCGCTTCGACCTCGCGCGCCAGCAGGCGGCCTTCGCCTTGTTCGTCGACGCCAGCGCGCGCGGCACGCTGGTGGCCGGCGCCGGCGTGCCGCCACCGGTGGACCTCTTGCTGCGCGACGACCTTCGCACCCGGCTGGGCTGGGGCCATGTCATCGCGCTGCAGCCGCTGTCCGACGACGACACGCTGGCCCTGTTGCGCCAGAACGCCAGGGGCCGCGGCTACGGCCTCAGCGACGAACTGGCGCATTACGTGCTCAGCCATTTCCCGCGCGACCCGCAGCACCTGATGGCCTTGATGGACCGCGTGGACCGCTACTCGCTCGAGCACAAGCGCCCGTTGACCGTGCCGCTGCTCAAGCAGATGCTGCTCACCGAGCCGCTGAATCACCCGTTGGACCACCGGGTCTGAAGGCGCCCGCCCGCTGCCAGACGCCTCCTGCCACCTGCCATGCCCCTGCCCACGCCCGTGCCTGCGCTTTGCCTTTTCGACCTGGACCACACCCTGTTGCCGCTGGACTCCGACCACGCCTGGGGTGAGTTCGCCATCCGCCTGGGCTGGGTCGACGAAGCCAGCTTCCGGCGGGGCAACGACCATTTCTACGCCCAATACCTGGCGGGGCGCCTGGACATCGACGCCTACATCGACTTCACCACCGAGCCGCTGCGCCGGCACTCCGCCGACGAATGTGCCGCCGCGCACCGCCAGTTCATGGCCGAGGTGATCACACCGGCCATCCGGCCGCAGGCGCTGGCGCTGGTGCGCGAGCACCAGGCCCGCGGCGACTGGGTGGCGCTGGTCACCGCCACCAACGAGTTCGTCACCGCCCCCATCGCCCAGGCCCTTGGCATCGACGCGCTGATCGCGGTGCGGTTGAAGCGCGACGCCGACGGCCGCCCCACCGGCCGCATCGACGGCGTGCCCACCTACCGCGAAGGCAAGGTCACCCGGGTGGCCGACTGGCTGGCCGAACGGGGCGCCGGCTGGGGCGATTTTTCATCCATCACCGTCTACAGCGACTCGCCCAACGACTTGCCGCTGCTCGAACGCGCGACCCATCCGGTCGCGACCAACCCGGCCCCGGCCCTGGCAGACATTGCCCGGGCTCGGGGCTGGCGCATCCTGGACCTGTTCACATGATCAAGAAGCTCATCGACAAGCTGCTCGGCAAGCCGGCGGCCAAGGTGGCCGCCCCGGCCCACGACGCCCACGCCGCCCCCACCGGCCCAGTGCTGGGCAAACGCGTGGAAATCGCCCAGGCCGACCACGGCATCGACCCCAAGCTGCTCGACGACCGCGCGGTCAAGGTCGTGCAGACCCTGGCCGATGCGGGCTACGAGGCCTACATCGTCGGCGGCGCCGTGCGCGACCTGCTGCTGGGCCTGCGCCCCAAGGACTTCGACGTGGCCACCAACGCCACACCCGAGCAGGTCAAGGGCCTGTTCCGGCGTGCGTTCATCATTGGCCGGCGCTTTCGCATCGTTCACGTGGTCCACGGCCGCGGGCGCGAGCACGAGGTGATCGAGGTCTCGACCTTCCGCGCCGTCATGGACCCGGCGGCCGCTGAGCAGGTGCCGGGCAACGAAAAGACCCTCAAGCGCGGCGAAAAGGACGTCAGCACCACCCGGGTGGTGGACGCCGAGGGCCGGGTGCTGCGCGACAACGTGTGGGGCCCGCAGATCGAGGACGCCGCCCGCCGCGACTTCACCGTCAACGCCATGTACTACGACCCGCAGCGCCAGCTGGTGGTGGACTACCACGGTGGCTTGCAGGACTCGCGGGCCAAGCTGCTGCGCATGATCGGCGATCCGGTCACCCGCTACCGCGAAGACCCGGTGCGCATCATCCGCGTGCTGCGCTTCGCGGCGAAGCTGGGCTTCGAGATCGAGCCCAAGACCCGCGCGCCCATCAAGGACATGGCGCCGCTGCTCGAGAACGTGCCGCCGTCGCGCCTGTTCGACGAGATGATCAAGCTGCTGCAGACCGGGCACGCCATCAAGAGCATCGCCGAGCTGCGCAAGCAGGGCCTCTCGCGAGGCATCTTCCCGGTGCTGGACGCCGCGCTGACCGAGCTGCCTGGCCAGCCCAACCGCGCGCGCTTTGTCGAGGCCGCGTTGGCGGACACCGACCGCCGCGTGGGCGAGGGCAAGCCGGTGGCGCCCAGCTTCATGCTGGCCTGCCTGCTGTGGCATGACGTGCTGCAGGGCTGGCAGGCTCAGAAGGCGAAGGGCGAGGCACCGTTTCCGGCGCTGCAGCAAGCGGTCGACGCGGTGTTCGACGCGCGCATCGGCGACATCTCCGGCCGCGGCAAGCTGGGTGCCGACATGCGCGAGATCTGGCTGATGCAGCCGCGCTTCGAACGCCGCGTGGGCAACGCGCCCTTCTCGCTGGTCGAGCAGCCGCGCTTCCGCGCCGGCTTCGACTTCCTGCGCCTGCGCGCCGACGTCGGCGAGGTCGATGCCGCGCTGGCCGAGTGGTGGGAAGATTTCTCGCTGGAAAACGAAGACGGCCGCCGCGGCATGATGGACGACCTGAAGGCGGCGCAACGTCCGCGCGCCGTCAAGTCGTCCGCCCGGGGCCCGGCGGCGGGCGACGCGACCAGCGCACCGGCCGCCGGCCGGCACGCCGACGACGGCGGCGATGACGCCAACGACCGCGACGCCGGCGACGACGAGGCCGATGACCTGCCGCCCAGCGACGGCACCCCCGCCCCCCGCAAGCGCCGCCGCCGCCGCCGCAAGCCGGCCGGCGCCCGCGGCGACGCGGGGTCCACGGCGTCGGGCGGTGGCGGCACGGGGGGAGCCGGTGGCGCCGGCTGAGCACGGCGCGTACATCGGCGTGGGCGCCAACCTGGGCGACGCCCAGGCCCGCGTGCTGGCCGCCATCGCCGACTGCGGGGCCATCGACGGCACCCGCCTGATCGCGCGTTCACCGCTGTACCGCACCGCGCCAGTCGATGCCGGTGGCGACGACTACATCAACGCCGTGTTGCAGCTGGGCACGCTGCTGGACCCGCTGCCGTTGCTCGACGCGCTGCAGGCCATCGAAGCCCGGCATGGCCGCGAGCGGCCCTACCGCAACGCGCCGCGCACCCTGGACCTGGACCTGCTGCTCTACGGCGGTCAGCGCATCGACACGCCTCGGCTGACGGTGCCACACCCGCGCCTGCACCAGCGCGCTTTCGTGTTGCGCCCGTTGCTGGACATCGCGCCGGCGCTGTGCCTGCCCGGCCTGGGCGCGGCGCAATCGCACCTGGCGGCGGTGGCCGACCAGCGGATCGAACGCCTGCCCCTGTGAGTCCCCGATGAACTCGATTCCCATCTCGGTCCAGACCATCGGCCTGCTGATCGCGTCCAACGTCTTCATGACGATCGCGTGGTACGGGCACCTGAAAAGCCTGAACGACAAGGCCTGGTACGTCGCCGCGTTGATCAGCTGGGGCATCGCGCTGTTCGAGTACCTGCTGCAGGTGCCGGCCAACCGCATCGGCTACGCCGGCGGTTTCAGCCTGGCCCAGCTGAAGATCATGCAGGAGGTGATCACCCTCACGGTGTTCGTCCCCTTCGCGATGATCTTCATGAACCAGCCCTTCCGCATGGACTTCGTCTGGGCCGGGCTGTGCCTGGTCGGGGCGGTGTACTTCATTTTCCGGGGCTGACGCGCCCGCGCCAGCCCGGCCACCCCAACCAGCCCGGCGGGTGGGCGCTCAGCCCAGCTTCACCGGCACGAAGATGCGTTCGCCATTGCGCCACACCAGCAACGCGACCTGCTTGGGCTGGCCCTTGAGCTGATCGCGCACCTGCGCGGCCGACTGCACCGGCCTGCCATTGACGGCCAGCAGCACGTCGCCTTCTTCCACACCGGCCAGTGCCGCCGCGCCGCTCACGTCCTCGACCACCAGGCCCTGGTCCAGTTCCGACTGGCGCTTCTCATCGGCATTGAGCGGCCGCAGGGCCAGTCCCAGCCGACCGCCCGGCGCGGCCTCGCTGCCGGCGTCGGCGCGCTTGTCGTCGGGCTCCGCGGTGCCCAGCTTGATGTCGAACTCTTTCCACGCCTTGTCGCGCCAGACCTTGAGCGTCACTTTTTCGCCGGGCGCGGCCAGCCCGATCTGGCTGGACAGGCTGCCCGAGCGCTCGATGGGCCGGCCATTCACCTCGGTGATCACGTCGCCCGCCTTGAGGCCCGCGCTTTGCGCCGCGCTGTCGGGCGTGACCTGGGCGATCAGCGCGCCGTCCGGTCGCGGCAGGCCGAAGGACTCGGCGAGCGCCTGGTTCAGGTCCTGCACCTGCACGCCCAGGCGGGCGTGGCGGGCGCGGCCGGTGTGGACGATCTGGTCTTTCACCTTCAGCGCCACGTCGATGGGAATGGCGAAGCTCAACCCCTGGAAGCCGCCGCTTTGCGAGTAGATCTGGGCGTTGATCCCGACCACCGAGCCGCCGCCGTCGAACAGCGGCCCGCCCGAGTTGCCGGGGTTCACGGCCGCGTCGGTCTGGATGAAAGGCACCACGGCGTCGCCCGGCAAAGAACGGCCCTTGGCGCTGACGATGCCCGAGGTCGCGGTCTGCTCGAAGCCATAGGGCGCGCCGATGGCCAGCACCGGGTCGCCGACCTCCAGCACGCGCGGGTCGCCCAGGCGCACCGTCGGCAGGTTCTTGGCGTCGATGCGCAGCACGGCGATGTCGGTCACCGGGTCGCTGCCCAGCACCTTGGCCGAGAACTCGCGTCGGTCGCTGAGCTTGACCGTCACCTCCTTGGCGTCGCGCACCACGTGGGCATTGGTCAGGATCAGGCCGTCGCCGCTGATGATGAAGCCCGAACCCTGGCCGCGGAAGGGCACCGACGGCTGGCCCCGCTGGCCACGCTGCTGGAAGCCCGGCATGCCGCGAAAGAATTGGAAGAAAGGGTCGTTCTCCATGCCCTGGGGCAGGCCCTGTTCCTCGCGCGAGGCCTTGTGCAGGCCTTCCACCGTCACGCCCACCACCGCCGGTCCGCCCTGGCGCACGATGGCCCGGTAATCCGGCGCGGCCGCGGGGGCGATCGCGCCGCGGCCGGGCTCGGTGATGGCGGCGCCCGCGTTCGGGCCGAGCGCGGCCAGCGCCGTGCCGTGTTGGGTCGAGTCGCCCGCGCCGTTGGCGTCGGTCGCTCGGCCGGCGGCCGGCTTGTTCAGCGTCAGCCAGGCGGGCAGGTCGAACGCACCAGCGGTGCCGGCGGCCAAAACACCCGCGGCCACCAGGGCCGCGGCAAGGGACGTCTTTTTCATCGCTTTCCTCCGTCAACGGACTCGGCGCACCCGAACGGGCTCGCCACGGCCTGGACCTTAGGACGCGGCGGTGAGGCCTTCGTGAGCCGCCGATGAAGCGAAAGTGAGGGCGGGCAGGCGGAGTTCGGCCCGCAGGCCGCTCTGCGGCGAGCGGTCCAGCGCGACCGTGCCGCCATGGCGCTCGGCGATGCTGCGCACGATGGCCAGGCCCAGGCCGCTGCCCTCGGCGGGGGTGGCGCTGCGGCGGTAGAAGCGGTCGAACACGCGCTCGCGGTCGTCCGGCGGGATGCCCGGGCCGGCGTCGTCCACGCGCAGCACGGCCTGGTCGCCCAGGCGCTCGACGCCGACGGCCACCGGCGTGCCCGGCGGGCTGTGGCGCAGCGCGTTGTCGATCAGGTTGCGCAGCAGCAAGCGCAGGGCGACCGCGTCGCCCTCCACCGGCACCGCGCCGGTGGCTTGCAGGTCCAGTGCGCTGCCGCGCTGCAAGGCGAGCGGCACGGTGTCGGCCATCACCTCGCGGGCGAGCTCGGCCAGGTCCACGCGCTGTGCCGGGGCGGGCGGTGCGCCCGGCTCGCTGCGGGCCAGCGCGAGCAGCTGCTCGACCAGGCGCGCGCTGCGCTCTATGCCCCGCGCCAGCTCGGCCTGCGCGGCGCGGCGCGCGGCGTCGTCGGGCGCGCGTTCGAGCAGGGTCAGCTGCAGCTTCAGGGCGGTCAACGGCGAGCGCAGCTCATGGGCCGCGTCGGCCACGAAAGCGCGCTGGCCGTCCAGTGATCGGGCCAGCCGCGCCAGCAGCGCGTTCAGGGCATCCGCCAGCGGCGCCACCTCGTCGGGCAGGCCGCTGGCGGGCAGTGGCGACAGCGCGTCGGCATCGCGTCGGCGCACCGCGACCGCCAACTGCTGCAGCGGGCGCAGGGTCAGCGCCGTCAGCCACCACAGGGCGGCACCCAGCAGCGGCGCGACGGCGGCCAGCGGCAGCACGCTGCGCAGTGCGGCGTTGGCGGCCAGGTGCTGACGGATGCGCAACGGCTGGGCCACCTGGATCACCCGGTCGCGCGTGGCCACGCTGAAGGTGCGCCAGCGCTCGGGCCCGGCCTCGACGTCGGCCCAGCCGATCAGCGCGCGCGCTGGCAGCGCCGAATGCGGGCGCGAGGCGTAGATGGTGCGACCGTCGGCCGTCCAGATCTGGATCACCACGTCCAGCTCTTCGTCGTTGAGCGCTGCGGCCTGGTCGGGCGCGATCTCGCCCTGGTCGCGCAGCGACAAGGCCATCTGGCGCAGCTGATAGTCGAACAGCGCCTCGGTTTGCGCGAGCACGCTGCGGTAGGTCAGTCCGCCGGTGAGCAGCGCGGCCAGCGCCAGCAGGGCCAGCAGGCTCAGCAGCAGCCGCCAGCGCAGGGAATGCACGGCGATCATGGCGGGGGGTCGTTGGGCGGCAACGGCGGGTTCGGGGCGGTGGGGTTGTCGGTGGGGACGCCGGGCGGCTCGGGGCTCAGGAAGTAGCCGACGCCGCGCATGTTGCCGATGAAGTCGGCGCCCAGCTTGCGGCGCAGCTGCATCACGTAGACCGACACCGCGTTGCTTTCGATCTCTTCGCCCCAGCCGTACAGGCGGTCCTCGAGTTGCGCCCGCGACAGCACGGCCCCGGGCCGGGTCATCAAGGCCTCCAGCACCGCCAGTTCGCGGCCGGACAGCACCACCGGCACGCCGTGGCGCGTGACCTGGCGCGTGGCCAGGTCGAACTGCACCTGGCGGTGGCTCAGCACCGACTGGGCGCGGCCGCCATGGCGGCGCATCACGGCGCGAATGCGGGCCGTCAGTTCGTCGAGGTCGAAGGGTTTGACGAGGTAGTCGTCGGCGCCGCTGTCCAGGCCGCGCACGCGGTCGCCGGGCGCGTCGCGGGCGGTCAGCACGATGACGGGCGTGCGGTCCTCTCGGTGGCGCAGCGCGCGCAGCAGCGACAAGCCGTCGCGCGGCGCCGCGCCGGTGGCGCCCGCTGCGGGGGGCGGAGCCATTGCGCCGGGGGCGGGGCCGCCCTCGGGCAGGCCAAGGTCCAGCAACACCAGGTCGAAGCGCTCCGTCGCCAGCACGGCGTGCGCCGCGCTCAGGTCGCGCACCCAGTCGACCGCGTGCCCTTCCTGGCGCAACGCGGCCCGCAGGCCTTCGCCGATCATCCGGTCGTCTTCAACGAGCAGCAATCGCATGGTGGGTCGAGGGTCCGTGGCGCACAAGCGCGATGCTACGGTTTGGTCGACGCCTTGGTCGGCACGCCATTGACGATGTAACCAAGTTACACCAAAATGAATCCCTCGATTACACGCGGTGCTGCCCACCGCCACGCCGCCATGAACCCGACCGTCCAGCACGTCACCGAGCGCATCCGGCAACGCAGCAGTTCCTTGCGCACGGCCTACCTCGCCCGGGTCCAGGCCCTGATCGACCGCCCTCGCGGGCCGGAACGCATGGGCTGTGCCAACGTCGCCCACGCCTTCGCGGCCTTGCCGGGCAACGACAAGTTCCGCGTCGTCGCCGAGAAGGCGCCCCACCTGGCGGTCGTCACCGCCTACAACGACATGCTGTCGGCCCACCAGCCCTACGAGGGCTTCCCGGCCGTGATCCGCGACGAGGCCCGCCGGCAGGGCGCCACGGTGCAGGTGGCTGGCGGCGTGCCCGCGATGTGCGACGGCGTCACCCAGGGTCTGCCGGGGATGGAGCTCAGCCTGTTTTCGCGCGACACCATCGCCATGGCCACGGCCATCGCGCTGACCCACGACGTGTTCGACGCCGCCCTGTTGCTGGGCGTGTGCGACAAGATCGTGCCCGGGCTGCTGATTGGTGCACTGCACTTCGGCCACCTGCCGTGCGTGTTCGTGCCGGCCGGGCCGATGAGCAGCGGCCTGTCGAACAACGCCAAGGCCAAGGTGCGCGAACAGTTCGCCCAGGGGTTGGTTGGCCGCGAGCAGCTGCTGGAAGCCGAGTCGGCGGCCTATCACGGCGCTGGCACCTGCACCTTCTACGGCACGGCCAACAGCAACCAGATGCTGCTGGAAGCCATGGGCCTGCACGTGCCCGGCTCGGCCTTCGTGCACCCGCACGCCGAACTGCGCGAGGGCCTGACCCGCGCGGCGGTGCAGCGCGCGCTGGCGCTGGCCAAGGGCCAGCCGGGCTTCATGCCCATCGGCCAGCTGGTCGACGAGCGCGTGATCGTCAACGCCATGGTCGCGCTGCTGTCCACCGGCGGCTCCACCAACCACCTGATCCACTGGGTGGCCGTGGCGCGCGCTGCCGGCATCCTGATCGACTGGAGCGACTTTGCCGAGCTGTCGCACGTGGTGCCGCTGCTGGCGCGCGTCTACCCCAATGGCAGCGCCGACGTGAACCAGTTCCAGGCGGCCGGCGGGCCGGGCTTTGTGATGCGCGAGCTCATCGACGGCGGCCTGATGCACCGTGACGTGGCCACCGTCCACGGGGGCGACCTGCGTCGTCAGGCCGAGCTGCCGGCGCTCGGCGGCGGGCAGATCGTGTGGCACCCGGTCAACGCCGACACCGGCGACGACAGCGTGTTGCGCCCGCTGGCCCGGCCCTTCAGCCCCGAAGGCGGCCTGAAGTTGCTGACCGGCAACCTGGGGCGCTCGGTCATCAAGGTGTCCTCGGTGCCGGAGGACCGGCACGTCATCGAAGCGCCGGCCATCGTCTTTGACACGCAAGAGGCGCTGCAGCAGGCCTTCAAGGCGGGCGAGCTGAACCGCGACTTCATCGCGGTGGTGCGTTTCCAGGGCCCGCGCTCCAATGGCATGCCCGAGTTGCACAAGCTGACGCCGCCGCTGGCGGTGCTGCAGGGCCAGGGCCACCGCGTGGCGCTGGTGACCGACGGGCGCATGAGCGGTGCCTCCGGCAAGGTGCCCGCGGCCATCCACGTCAGCCCCGAGGTGCTGGCCGGCGGGCCGCTGGGCAAAGTGCGCACCGGCGACATCTTGCGTCTGGATGCGGTGGCCGGCACGCTGAACGCCCTGGTCGACGCCGACGACTGGGCCGCCCGCCCGCAGTCCGAACTGCCGGACGTGCTGCGCTTGACCAACGCCCACGACCTGGGTCGTGACCTGTTCGGCGGCATGCGCCGCAATGTGCTCACGGCCGAAGAAGGCGCAGTCACGTGGCTGTGACCATGCCCGGTTGATCGACCCTGTCGACCCTTTCCAGACCCCCGAACGGAGCCCTGCCATGAGAACCCTGTCCCTCGCCGACCACGGCCCCGTGATCCCGGTCATCGTGATTCACCGCGTCGAGGACGCCGTGCCGCTGGCCGAAGCCCTCGTGGCCGGCGGCGTGAAGGTGCTGGAAATCACCTTGCGCACGCCCGTCGCGCTGAAGTGCATGGAGGCGATTGCCGGGGCGGTGCCCGAAGCCATCGTCGGCGCCGGCACGGTGCGCAGCCCCGGTGACGCGCGGGCCGCGCTGAACGCCGGCTGCCGTTTTGCAGTCAGCCCGGGCTACACCAGCGAGGTCGGGGCCGCCTGCCGCGACATCGGCTTGCCGCTCTTGCCCGGTGTGGCGACGGCCAGCGAGGTGATGCTGGCGCAGTCCGATGGCATGGACTTTCTGAAGTTCTTCCCGGCAACCGCGGCCGGTGGCATCCCGCTGCTCAAGGCCTGGGCCGGTCCCTTCACCGACGTCGTGTTCTGCCCGACCGGTGGCATCACCGTGCAGACCGCGCCGCAGTTTCTGGCCTTGCCCAACGTGAAGGTGTGCGGTGGCTCGTGGCTGACGCCACCCGAGCTGGTCGCCGCCAAGGACTGGGCCGGCATCACGCGGCTGGCCCGCGAGGCCAGCGCGTTGCGCGCCTGAATCCCGGCGCCGTCGAACCGGTCGCGGTGCCGCGGCGCCGCGCCCGGCCGGCGCCTTGCGTCAAGCCGGTGGCAGTCGCGCCAGCACCTCGATGCGGCCGCCCGGCGCGGCGCGCAACACCAGGCCTTCGCCGGACGTGGTGTTGGTGTCGACCAAGGCCGACAGCACGAACATGTGCGTGACCCACACCTCGAAGCGTCCCGGCTTGGCCTTGGCCTCGCTCAGCGCGGTGCGCAATTGCGCGAGGTGCGCCTCGTTGGTCGACTCGGTGTAACCGCGCGGCGAGCCCAGCGCGCTCCAGGCCTCTGCGCTGCCGAACGCGAGCTGCGCGGTGTCCACGCAGCGGCACCAGGGGCTGCTGCGCACGCGCGCCGGCACCAGACCTTTGGCCTTCAGCGCCGCGCCGATGCGGCGCGCCTGGTCGCGGCCCTCGTCGCTCAGGTTGCGCTGCGTCGCGCAGTTGCCCAGTTCGAAATTCGGTGGATCGAAGGTGCCCGGCGCCAGCGCGTGCCGCATCGCCAGCACCACGCCGCCCGTGCGCAGCAAGGCCAGGGCGTCGGGGTTGGCGGCCCGGCTGGCGGGCCAGGCCGTGGCGAGGCCGGCGGCGGCGCCAGCGACCATCAGGTGTCGTCGTTGCATCAAGGTGGGCTCCAAGGCGGGGGTCTTTGGCGGGTGCCTGAACCCGACACCGCCTTCCAGCCGCGATGATGCAGAGCGACAGCAGCCCGTGCCCGCGCGGGGTCAAGCGACGCCGGTGTCCGCGTCGAAGATGAAGCAGGTGGTGGTGGCGTGGGCGTACAGCTTGCCGTCGGGTCCGACCAGCCGGCCTTCGGCGGTGGCCATGCGCCGGCCGACGTGGATGACTTCGCCGACGGCGCGCACCAGCGGCACCTTCACGCTCAAGGGCCGGGTGATGTTGATCTTCAGTTCAGCGGTCGTGTAGGCCTTGCCGGCGGCCAGCGTGGTGTGCACGGCGCAGCCCACCGCCGAATCGAGCAGCGTGGCGAACCAGCCGCCGTGCACCCCGCCCAGCGGGTTGTAGTGCTTGAACAGCGGGCGGCCCTGAAACACCGCCCGGCCGTGGCTGACCTCGATCAGCCCGAAGTCGAGGGTGTCGGCCATGGGCGGGTAGGGGATCTCGCCGGCCAGCATCAGCGCAAACACCTCCAGGCCGGTCTTGCCGGCCACTTGCGCCGGCCGGGCGACGCCGGCGGTGGACATCTGGCGTTGGCGCTGCTCGCCCTCGTGTTGCCAGCGGGCCAGCACGGCGTCGGGCGCGTCGGGGGAGATGAGCGTGGGCGTGGTCGATGCGGTCATGGCAGGGATGTTGAAGGTTGCAGTTGCAATGATTGTAGCTACAATCATGAAATGGCCAAGCCCACATCCAAGTCCATGCCCGAGCCCACGCCGAGGGGCTGCACCAACCTCAAGCTGCGCCAGCTCACCCGCCGCGTCAGCCAGCACTACGACCAGCGCATGGCCGCCGTCGGTCTGAAAACCACGCAGTACTCGTTGCTGTCCCACATCGACCGCCTGGGGCCGGTGCGGCCAGGTGAGCTGGCGGACGCGATGGAAATGGACGCGTCCACGCTGACGCGCAACCTGCAACCGTTGCAGGCCCAGGGCTGGGCGGTGATCGGCCCGGGCGCCGACGGCCGCAGCCGCCAGGTCAGCCTGACCGATGCCGGCCGCGCCAAGCGTGCCGACGCCCAGCGCGTGTGGAAGGCCGCGCAGCAGGCCCTGAACGAACGCCTGGGCCTGGCCAGCGTGGCCGCCCTGCACGCCCTGATCGACACCGCGATGGCGAGCCTGCACGCCACGGGCGACGCGCCCGACGGCGCAGCCGCCGCACTTCCTCCCAACGCTCACCGGAGCCCGCCATGACCGCCGCCACCACAAACCCCACGCGCGCCCCGCGCTCGGTCGCCATCGGGCTGGTCTTGCTGGCCGCGGCCGGCTGCTTTGCCGTCACCATGGGGGCGCGGCAGTCGATGGGCCTGTTCCTGGGCAACCTCAATACCCACACCGGCCTGGGCCTGGCCAGCATCAGCCTGGCTTTCGCTTTCGGGCAACTTTGGTGGGGCCTGACCCAGCCATTTGCCGGCATGGTGGCGGACCGACACGGCGCGGGGCGTGTGATCCTGACCGGGGTGGTGCTGGTCGCGCTGGGCACCGCGCTGATCCCGCTGATGACGACCACGCTGGGTCTGGTGTTCGCCATCGGGGTGCTCGCCGCGGGGGGTGCGGGCATGGCCGGGCCGTCGGTGATGATGGCCGCGACGACCCGCTTGATCCCCGCCGAGCGGCGCGGCATGGCCACCGGCATCGTCAACGCGGGCGGGTCCTTCGGGCAGTTCCTGTTCGCGCCGATCGCCCAGGGCATCAGCGCGGCCGCAGGCTGGGCGGCCGCGGTGCAAAGCCTCGCGTTCATCACGCTGCTGGCCTTGCCGGCCGCCTGGGTGTTGCGCGGCAACGCCCGCCACCTGGCTGCGCCGGCGCCGGGGGCCGCGGCCGGTGCGCGCGCCGAAACCACCCGCCAGGCGGTGGGCCGCGCGCTGGCCGATCCGAGCTTCCGATTGCTGTCGGCGGGCTTCTTCGTCTGCGGCTTCCACGTGGCCTTCATCGCCACCCACCTGCCCGGCGTGGTGGCGTCCTGCGGCTTGACGCCCGCCATCGGGGCCTGGGCGCTGGGCATCATCGGCCTGTTCAACATCGTCGGCAGCCTGGGCATGGGTTGGGCGCTGTCCTACCAGGGCGGGCGCTGGCGCATGAAGTCGCTGCTGTCGCTGGTCTACGCCACCCGCGCGGTGGCCGTGCTGGCCTTCTTGCTGGCGCCCAAGACCGAGTGGGTGATGCTGGTGTTCGCCGCGGTCATCGGCGTGACCTACCTGTCCACCGTGCCGCCCACTGCCGGGCTGGTGGCCAAGTTTTTCGGGCCCGCGCACATGGCCACCTTGTTCGGCCTGGTGATGCTGGCGCACCAGGTGGGCGGCTTTCTGGGCGCCTACCTGGGCGGCAAGGCCTTTGAATGGACCGGCAGCTACAACTGGATGTGGTACGCCGACATGGTGCTGGCGGTGGGCGCGGCCCTGATCCACCTGCCCATCCGGGAGGCCCGCCGGCAGCCTGTCGGTGCGGCGGCTTGAGCGCTGCGCTCGCGGGCGCTGGGGCGGTGCGTCGGGTCAGCGCGTCGGCATGGTGTAGTTCAGCGCGGTGCGGCCGCCGTCGATGGTCAGCACGCTGCCAGTGAGGTAGCTGGCGGCCGGGCTGAGCAAAAAGGCCACGGCGTCGGCCACCTCGCCGGGCTCGCCCAGCCGCCCCAGCGGCGTGCGGCCCAGCACGCGCGCCCGGGCCTCGGCGCTGCCCATCACGGCGCGCACGGCGAGGTCGGTGGCGATGGTGCCCGGCGCCACGGCGTTCACGCGGACGCCCTGCGCCGCCAGGGCGACCGCCATCACGCGCGTCAGCTGGTGCATGCCGCTCTTGCTGACGTTGTAGCCCGCCAGGTCGGGGCTGGCCAACAGGCCGCTGACCGAGCCCATGTTGACGATGGCGCCGCCGCCGCCGCCGTCGGCCGAACCAGGGCGGGCCACCATCGCCCGGGCCACGCGCTGGGCCACGCGGAAGGCGCCGCTGAGGTTGACGTCCAGCACGGCGCGCCAGTCCTCCTCCGCCATGTCCAGGAAGGGGGCGGCACGCACGATGCCGGCGTTGTTGACCAGACCGTCGATGCGGCCACCCCAGGCCAGCGTGGCGGCCACGGCGGCGTCCACGGCGGCGGGGTCGGCGACGTCGCAGGGCACGAACAGCGCGGGGGCGGGGTGGCCTCCTTCGCCGGTGCCGCTGTCGAGGCCGTCACCCGGTGACCCCGCCTGCGCGGCCAGCGCTGCCACCACGGCTTCGCCGCGCGCCGCATCGACGTCCCACAAGGCGACGCGGGCGCGGCTCGCGGCGAGCTTGCGCACGCAGGCCTCGCCGATGCCCTGGGCCCCGCCCGTGACCACCACCACCTGAGCGTCGAAATTGAATTGAACCTGTGCCGCCATGCCTTGCTCCCGTCGGTCGTCCAAGGGCTGCACGGCGGGGCGCGCCATGGAGCGCCATGACCCGCCCTCACGACCTGGCAGCGTGGCACGTGGCACGTGGCCGCAGCCCGGGCGCGCAGCCGCCCTGGGCCAGTTTAGCGACCGCGTCGCAGCGCGGCCGCGTCGGGCAGCGGCGCGTCGTCGCCCAGCCGGAACACCCGCACCGACTGCGCCACCGCCTCGGCCTGGCCCTGCAGCGAGGTGGCCGACGAGGCCAGCTCTTCGACCATTGCCGCGTTTTGCTGTGTGATGGTGTCAAGCTGGGTCACGGCCTCGTTGACCTGCGAGATGCCCAGCAGCTGTTCGCTGGCGCCGCCGTGGATTTCGGTGATCAACGTGCTGACGTTGCGGACCGCGTTGAGCGCGTGCGCCATGGTCGCCTGTGCGGCCTGGGACTGCCGGGTGCCGGACGCCACCCGGGTGGCCGAGGCCTCGATCAGCTGCTTGATCTCCTTGGCCGCGCTGGCGCTGCGCTGGGCGAGGCTGCGCACTTCGCTGGCGACCACGGCGAACCCTCGGCCTTGTTCGCCGGCGCGGGCGGCTTCCACCGCGGCGTTCAAGGCCAGGATGTTGGTCTGGAAGGCGATGCCGTCGATGACCTGGATGATCTCGCCGATGCGCCGCGAGGACTCGCTGATTTCCTGCATCGTCGAGGTCACCAAGTGGACTTCGTCGCTGCTGCGCTGGGTGACCGCGCTGGCCTCGCCGGCAAGCTCGCTGACCTGGCGCGCCGACTCGGCGCTGTTGCGCACGGTGCCGGTGATCTGCTCCATCGACGACGCGGTCTGCTCCAGGCTGCTGGCCTGAGACTCGGTGCGGCCCGACAGCTCCAGGTTGCCCTCGGCGATCTCGCGGGTCACGGCGCCCATTTTCTCGACCTCGTTGCGGGCGTCCCGCACGATGGACCGCACATTGACGCTGAGCTGGCTGAGCGCGCGCTGAAAGCGCCCGACCAAATCGCCGCGGTCAGACTGCATCGCGTGGGTCAGGTCGCCGGCGGCGAGCTGGTTGGCAAAGCCGAGCAGGGCTTCCAGCGGCGTGACCGTGCGCGCGTGCAGCCATGCCGTGGCCAGCCCGGCCACCACGAGGGCGCCCGCCGCCGCGGCAGCGCCGCCGGCCAGCGTCGGCGCCGCGCCGCCGGCCCATGCGCCCAAGGCGCCGGCGACCACGGCCGTGGCGCCGGTGGCCAGGCCGATCTGCACCGTCATGCTGGGGCGCCGCAGGCGGCTCAGTGTGCCAAGCAGGCCGATGCGCTCGACCATGCCCTGGCGCAGGCGGTGCACCCGTTGGCCGGTCTCCTTCTCGGCGCGCATGGTGGCGTACAGCGCCTGCGCGGCCTCGATGCTCGGGCGGCTGGCTTCGGTGCGCACCGACATGTAGCCCACCGGCCGGCCGTTGGCGCACAGTGGCGTCACATTGGCCATCACCCAGTAGTGGCTGCCGTCCTTTCGGCGGTTCTTGACCGGGGCCGACCAAGGTTGGCCGCTGGCGATGGTCTCCCACATGTCGCGGAAGGCCTCTTCCGGCATGTCGGGGTGGCGAATCAGGTTGTGGGGCTGGCCGAGCAGTTCCTCGCGCGCGTAGCCGCTGACCGTCACGAACGAGGCGTTGCAGTAGGTGATCCGACCTTTCAGGTCGGTGGTCGACACCAGCGTTTCACCGCTCGGGAACGGGAATTCCGCGGCGGTGACGGGCAGGTTGACTCGCATGGGCGTGATCTCCAGGAATGTGTCAGTTTCGACAGATCTGGCAATTTCTTGACCCGCGACGCCGCGGCCTCGCCTCGGTTTTGATCTGGATCAAACGCCATCGCCACGGCGGTCTGACGACAAACTCGACGCGACGCCATGGGCATCGGCCCGCCGCGTGAACCGCGGCGCGGGGGCCGTGGTCACAATGCCGGTTTGCGGGCCGTGGCCCGTGCCTCAAGCAGTCCAGGAGGTGCCCGATGTTCAATTCGTCATCCTTCCCCAGTCCGCGGCGGCGCCAGGGTCGCCCCACCCGGGTCGCCGTGGCCGTGGCCCTGGCGGCCGCGTTGTCCGCCTGCGCCACCGGCCCGACGAGCGTGCCGCCGGGCAGCACGCGGGCGCAAGTGCTCGGCAGCCTGGGGCCGCCCATGGCCGAGTACACGCTGCGCCGGCCCAATGCCGACTCGCCCTACCTGCAGGTCGACACCACAGGCCGCGCCGTCAAGCGGCTCGAATACGGTGGAGGCTCGTTCGGGCGCAGCGCCTGGATGCTCGACTTCGACGCCGATGACCGCTTGCTCGCCACCGCTCAGGTGCGCTCCGAGGCGCGGTTCAACGCGGTCAAGGCCGGCTTGTCGCAAGAAGACCTGCAGCGCGTGCTGGGCCGCCCGTCGAACGTGCGGGGCTTGAGCTTCCAGCAGCAAAACGTGTGGAGCTACCGCTACGACAGCCCCTTCTGCCAGTGGTTTCAGGTGGGCGTGGGCTACGACGGCCGCGTGGTCGACACCGCCTACGGGCCGGACCCGCTGTGCGACGACGACAACTTCGGCGGGCCTTTCGCCCGGCGCCGATGACCGCGGCCGAGACCGGCACGCCGACCGCGGGCGCCACCTCCGCGGCCGTCTACGGCATCCCCAACTGCGACACCGTCAAGCGCGCCCGCGCCTGGTTGGGCGACCACGCGGTGCCGTTCAGTTTTCACGACTTCAAGAAGCAGGGCGTGCCCGCGGCGCTCGGCGACTGGATGGCCGAGCTGGGCTGGGAGCGTCTGTTGAACCGCCAGGGCACCACCTGGCGCAAGCTCGACGCCTCGGTTCAGGCGGCCGTGGTGGACGCCGCCAGCGCGGCCGCGCTGATGCGCGATCAGCCCAGCGTCATCAAGCGCCCCGTGGTTCATTGGGCCGACGGTGTGGTCACCGTCGGCTTCGACCCGGCCGTCTTTGCGCAACGCGCGGGCGAGGCCCCCGGCCGCGCGTAGGCGACTCAGGCCGCCAGCAACTGGCGCAGCACGAACGGCAGGATGCCGCCGTGCGCGAAGTAGTCCACCTCGATGGCGGTGTCGATGCGCAGCGTCAGCGGCACCTCGCGCCGGGTGCCGTCGCCCGCGTGGATCACCAGCGTGGCCGCCTGTTGGGGTTGGATCTGGTCGGCCAGCACGATGTCGTAGGTTTCGGCGCCTGTGATGCCCAGGCTCTCCCAGCTGTCGCCAGGCTGGAACTGCAACGGCAGCACGCCCATGCCCACCAGGTTGCTGCGGTGGATGCGCTCGAAACTGCGCGCGATCACCGCCTTGATGCCCAGCAGCGCCGTGCCTTTGGCGGCCCAGTCGCGCGAGGAGCCGGTGCCGTACTCCTCCCCCGCGAAGATCACGGTGGGCGTGCCGTCGGCGATGTACTTCATGGCCGCGTCGTAGATGAAGGCCTTGGTGCCCGACGGCTGCAGCAGCGTCAGGCCGCCTTCCTCGCGCGAGCCGTCGGCGCCGGGCGGGATCATCAGGTTCTTGATGCGCACGTTGGCGAAGGTGCCGCGCATCATCACCTCGTGGTGGCCGCGGCGCGAGCCGTAGCTGTTGAAGTCGGCCTTCAGCACGCCGCGCTCGCGCAACCACTGACCGGCTGGCGAAGCCTCCTTGATTGAGCCGGCCGGCGAGATGTGGTCGGTCGTGATCGAGTCGCCGAACAAGGCCATCGCCCGCGCGCCACGGATCGCCGCCGGGGCCGCGGGCGGCGTCAGTGAAAAGTTCTCGAAGAAGGGCGGCTCCGCGATGTAGCTGGAGCGCGGCCACGCATACACCTGGCCGCCGCCGCCCTTGACCTTTTTCCACAGCGCGCCGGGGTCGGTGGCCACCTGGGCGTAGTTGTCCTTGAAGGCCTTGCCGTTCATCGCGTACTTCATCAGCGCGTGGACCTCGTCGCTGGTGGGCCAGATGTCGCCCAGGTAGATCGGCCGGTTCTTCTTGCCATGGCCGACCGGCTCGGTCATCAGGTCGCGCAGCACCGTGCCGGCCAGTGCGTAAGCCACCACCAGCGGCGGGCTGGCCAGGAAGTTCGCCTTCAGGTTCGGGTGGATGCGCGCCTCGAAGTTGCGGTTGCCCGACAGCACCGCCGCGCACACCAGGTTGTTGGCGGTGATGGCCTCATTGATCTCGGCCGTCAGGTCGCCGGCGTTGCCGATGCAGGTGGTGCAGCCGTAGCCGGCGAGGTAGAAGCCCAGCTTCTCCAGGTAGGGCAGCAGGCCGGCTTTGGTCAAGTACTCGGTGACGATGCGCGAGCCTGGCGCCAGCGAGGTCTTGATGTGCGGCTGCACCTTCAAGCCCGCTTCCACCGCCTTCTTGGCCAGCAGGCCCGCGGCCAGGAGCACGCCCGGGTTGCTGGTGTTCGTGCACGAGGTGATGGCGGCGATCAGCACGTCGCCGTTGCGGATCTGCAGGCCCGACGGCGTGGTGACCACGGTGCCCAGGGCCTCGGCGCTCTGGTTGAAGCCGTTGTCGGCCGGCGGCTTGGAGAACAGCGTGCCGAATTGCGACTTCACCTGGCCCAGCTCGATGCGGTCCTGCGGCCGCTTCGGCCCGGCCAGGCTGGGCGCCACCGTGCCCAGGTCCAGGCTCACCACCTGCGAGTAGTCGATGTCGCCCGCCTTCGGCACGCCGAACAGCTTTTGCGCACGGAAGTAGGCCTCGAAGGCCTCGATCTCGGCCCTGGTGCGGCCGGTGCCCCGGAAGTACTCGATGGTGCGCTCGTCCACCGGGAAGAAGCCCATCGTGGCGCCGTACTCGGGGGCCATGTTGGCGATGGTGGCGCGGTCGGGCAGCGCCAGGCTGGCGGTGCCTTCGCCGAAGAACTCGACGAATTTGCCCACCACCTTGTGGCGCCGCAAGATCTCGGTGACCGTCAGCACCAGGTCGGTGGCCGTCACGCCTTCGCGCAGGCGGCCGGTCAGCTCGAAGCCCACCACGTCGGGCGTCAGGAAGTACACCGGCTGGCCCAGCATGCCGGCCTCGGCCTCGATGCCGCCCACGCCCCAGCCCACCACGCCGATGCCGTTGATCATGGTGGTGTGGCTGTCGGTGCCCACCAGCGAGTCGGGGTAGTACACCGGCGCGTCGCCGCGGGCGGCCGGCGGGGCCTTGTGCACGCCGCGCGCCAGGTATTCCAGGTTCACCTGGTGGACGATGCCGAAGCCAGGCGGCACGACGCCGAAGGTGTCGAAGGCCTGCATGCCCCACTTCATGAACTCGTAGCGCTCCTGGTTGCGCTGGAACTCCAGCTTCATGTTCAGGTCGAGCGCCTTCTTGTTGCCGTAGTGGTCGACCATCACGCTGTGGTCGACCACCAGGTCCACCGGGACCAGCGGTTCGATGGTCTTGGGGTTCTTGCCCATCGCGGCGGCCACGTTGCGCATGGCGGCCAGGTCGGCCAGCAGCGGCACGCCGGTGAAATCTTGCAGCACCACGCGGGCCACCACAAAGGGGATCTCCTCGGTGCGCGGGGCCTGCGGCTGCCAGTTGGCCAACTGGGTCACGTGCTCCGGCAGCACCCGCTTGCCGTCGCAGTGGCGCAGCACCGCCTCCAGCACGATGCGCAGCGACACCGGCAGGCGCTTGACGTTGGGGTGCGCCTTGGCCAGCTGCGGCAGCGAGTAGAAGCTGCCCGTCTTGCCGGAGGCGGTGGTGAAGGTCTTGCGGGTGCTGGCGAAGGGGTGCTTTGCGGGCTGGGCGGTTCGGGTGGCGGCCATGTCGACTCCTAGCGTTGGACGGCGGCATTGTGCGCCGCCACCGGGCGCGCCGCGGGCCCGCCGGGCTCAGCGGGCCGGGCAGTTGAGGCCCTGCGCCTTGAGCCCCGCCAACATCGGGCCAAGAAAATGGTTCAGGTCCTTCGGGTCCATGCCCTTGAGCTGGTCGGCGTTCATCCGCCGGAACTGGCTCTTCTGCGGCTCCTCCATGTCGCGCACCAGGAAGTCGAGGTAGCAGTCGACCGCGCTCGTTGCATCGGCAGCGTTCCGAGGGTTGCCAGGCTTTCCGGCATTCCAGGGGTTGTCGGTGTTGCCGGGGTTCTTGGCGGCCACGCAGACGTCACGCAGGCTGACATAGAAGCCACACACCCGCAGGCACTTCTTGGCCAGGCTCGTGCCGGCTTCCTCGCAATCGCAGCGACAGGCCGGTGGCTCCTCGATGGCCGTGGCGCCGGGGTCCGTGTCCGTCGGTTGCGCCGGCTCGGACGGGGTGCGTCCTTGTTCGCGGGCAAAGGTCTCCCAGGCGGTGACGCGGTCGGTCGATGCCGTCAGCGCGGGCGGCACCATCGCGTAGAACTTGGCGACCAGCAACTCGTTCAGGCGCGCCTGCCCTTGGGCGCTCTCGGCGTAGGCCTCTTGGTCTTCGTCCACCACCCGCTGCGTCTTGAACCTGCCGCTCACGCTCGCGACCTTCACCGGGACCGGGCAGCCGCTGGCACTCGACTCGTGGAAGTCGGCGCTGAAGCTGCCGGCCAGGCCGGTGGCGTCGTGGCTGTCGATCGTGACCTGGCCGGCGTGCGGATAGACGGCACCGCTGTGGGGGCAGCCCGGGCTGCTGCCCGCCTGCACGTACTTGGGCGACACCGATTCGAGGCCGACCGATTTGTCTTGGGTCTGGATCGTCAGGCGCGCGAGGGCATTGGAAAACTTGCCCGTCTGCCCCGGCTTGAGCTTGGGGAACTTCAGCTCCAGGGTGCCGCCCTGGCCCTGGCCGGCCGTGGTCGCGAAGCTGGCCAGGCCGGTCATCATCTGTCCGATGTTGCTCAGGTCACCGCCGACCGCATCGCCTTGCAGGCGCGTCACGTCGAAGGCCTGGTCGGCCACGTCGCCCCAGCGCAGCTTGAGCGTGGTCAGCGCCACGCCGCAGGGACCGACCTGCCGGGACAGCGCGTCGCAGTCCGAGCCCTGGGCCGAGGCCGAGGCCTCTGACACCGCGGTGCGCTGTCCGGCCTGGGCGACACGGTCGCTGCCGGCCGCACCCGGCTTGTTGCTCGGCCGGCTGGGCACCGGAACCTTCGCAGGGGACGCGCGCGGCGGGCCGTAGGCATTGGTCGTGCCCTGGGGCTGGCCGCCGGAGGTGGCCGACACCGAGCCCGAGGCGGTCACGCTGATGGCGGGCACCGAGAACTGGAAGGTGACCGCCCTCACCACGGGCGTCTTGCCCGGCGCCTCGGGATTCACGTTGGTGATGACAAAGACCTGCTCGCCCTTGGCATTCAGCGTCAACGGGTTGTATTCGTACTGCCAATGCCAGTCGCAGGTGTTGTCCGGCTTGACGACCGGGTCCTGCAGCGCCCGCTTCAGGCCGCTGACGACGTTGATGTTCTTGCATTGGGCCAGGCTCGCGTTGGCCAGGGTGACATGCACGTTGGCCGCTTTGGGTGCCAGGCCGGTGACCTTGACCCGCACGCACTCGGCGGCCATGGGGTAGATCGTCGCCACATGGTCGACGGCCGGTGCGCCGGCCACCACCTCGATGGGGCGGCAGCCCTCGTGGAACAGCATGTTCTGCCAGGTGCCCCAGGCGAAGAAGTCCTTTTCGGAGGTGGGGTTCAGGTAGGGGTAGTCGACGAAGCTGCCGATGTAGTCGTTGTAGGCGTCGGCGAAGTTGGCGAAGGCGCGGCCGCTGCGGACGCCCTGCTGGGCCCAGTCGACCCAGCCGCCGGCGGATTTGTCCGCCGGCGCCGGCCGGTCGATGAACTTCCTCACCCAGCCCATGCCGCCTGAGCGCGTGGCCACGTGTTGCCAGAAGCTCGACGTGGCGTAGCTCAGCTTGTAGACGGTCTCGTCGCTCGATGACGATGTGAACCAATCCTCTTTGCCGTTCGACGCAAACGGTGCCTTGACCGAGGTGGGCAGCGGAAACTCGTCGCGCAGATCGATGGGGTAGTCCAGGTAGCGGGCCCCGAGCGCGCGGATGCCCAGGCGCGAACCGCTGCGGGCACGCGCTTTCAACGAAGTGCCCTCGAAGCCTTCCATCGCGAGCTGGCCCACGGCGGTCGGAATGCCTTCGCTGATCCACATCATGCGCGGTGGTGTCGGCACCGCGTACAGGCCGTGCTTGCGGTTGACCGGGTCAAAGATCGAGTGGAAGAACTCGTGGGCGATGGTGTACAGGTTGTCGGTCTCGTCGCGCCCGACGAAGCCCGCGTGGTTGAACCACACCGACGTCTTGCCGAGGTAGGTGCCGGCGAAGGCATTGGCATGGCCGTACTCACCGTCTTGCAGGTCGATGTAGAAGGTGGTGAGGCGGCCCGCTGCATCGCGCGCGCTGATGGCCGCCGGCGCAAAGCCGGCCTTCAGCGACAGGTCGTGGGTGTGATTCTGGGCGCGCCGGTACCGCTCGAGCTTGAGCTGCAGGCCGGCATCCGGCACGACCGGTTTCCAGAATTTCCGGGGGTCGCCCCCGGTCGTGGGGGGCGCAACCCGCGGCACCCCGTCGGTCGAGATCGTGAAGTCCGACGCGGCCGCGGGCGAGCGTTGGGCCTGTCCTTGCGCGGGCAGGCACAGCGCAAGCGCCAGCGCGAACCCGAACCGCGCCCATCGGGGGGCGGCGAGCCGGGGGAGGCCGTTGCGGCGGTTTGCCCTGGTCAGGTTGATGCACACGGTCACGGTCATCGGGGTCTCCGTAAGGGGGGCCTCAAGGGGGCCTCAAGGGCATGACAAGCGCGTCGCCGGGTGATGATGGATGGCCAGGGGCCGGCGCGCGCGCCAACCCCACAGGAGCAGAACGAAAATCTCACGCCAACGACCTCATCCGTTCCGATCGACAAGGGGCCCGGGCCGATGCGCTATCGTCGTCGGGATGAGTGATTTCAGCTTTTATTGGCACGACTACGAGACCTTTGGCCGCGTGCCGCGGCGCGACCGGCCCTCGCAGTTTGCCGGCGTGCGCACCGACGCCGACCTGAACGAGGTGGGCGAGCCCACCATGCTCTATTGCCAGCCCGCGCCCGATTACCTGCCCGATCCCGAAGCCTGCCTGCTGACCGGCATCTTGCCGCAGCACTGCCTGGCCCACGGCGTGCCCGAGCACGAATTCGCCGCCCGCATCGAGGCCGTGCTGGCACAGCCCGGCACGGTGGGCGTGGGCTACAACAGCATCCGTTTTGACGACGAGGTCACGCGCTTCCTGTTCTGGCGCAACCTGATCGACCCCTACGCGCGCGAATGGCAGAACGGCTGCGGCCGCTGGGACCTGCTGGACGTGGTGCGCTGCACCCACGCGCTGCGGCCCGAGGGCATCGCCTGGCCCACCCACGACGACGGTCGGCCTTCGTTCAAGCTGGAACACCTGACCCAGGCCAATGGCCTCGCCCACGACGCGGCCCACGACGCGCTGAGCGACGTGCGCGCCACCATCGCGCTGGCGCGCCTGATCCGCACGCAGAACCCGCGGCTGTGGGACTTCTGCCTGAAGCTGCGCCGCAAGGACGCGGTGCTGCAGGAAATCACCGCAGCGCAGGCGGCCGGCAAGCCGTTCTTGCACGTGTCGGGCATGTACGGCACCGAGCGTGGCAACCTGGCCCTGGTGTGGCCACTGGCGCCGCACCCGACCAACAAGAACGAGTTGATCGTCTGGGACCTGTCCGAAGACCCCGCCGAGCTGTTCACGCTGGGCATCGACGCCATCCGCACGCGGATGTTCAGCCGCCGCGAGGACCTGCCCGAAGGCCAGGCACGGCTGCCGGTCAAGACCATCCACCTGAACAAGTCGCCCATCGTCATCGCCAACCTGAAAACCTTGAGCGCCGAGCGCGCCGCCCACTGGGGCATCGACATCGACCAGGCGCTCCGGCATGCCGAGGTCGCCGCGCGGGGCGCGCCCTCGATGGCCGGCCTGTGGCCGGGCGTCTTCGAGCGGCCGGCGCCCGCCACCCCGCCCGATGTCGACGAAGACCTGTACGGCGGCTTTGTGTCCAACGACGACCGCCGCAACCTGCAGCGCTTGCGTTCGCTCCATGCCGAGGCACTGGCCGAGCGTCGGCCTGCGTTCCAGGACGCCCGGCTTGACGAGATCGTGTTCCGCTACCGGGCGCGCAACTTTCCCCAGTCGCTCAGCGAGGCCGAACAGCGCTTGTGGGCCGAGCACTGCGCCCACCGCCTGCAGGACGGGGCCGGCGGTGCCACCACGGTCGAGGCTTTCATGGCCCAGATCGACGAGCTGGGCGCGGCCTTGCCCGACGACGACGAGCGCGGCCAGGACATCCTGGGCCAGTTGTACGAGTACGTGGAACAGATCGCGCCCGAGGGGCCCTGATGCGCCGCCTGCTACCCGCCCGCCTGCCGCGCTTCGGGCTGACCCTGTGACAGCCCCGCGCGCGTTTGGGCAGACTGGGGCGATGGTCCCTCCAGATGAGCGCTCTGCCGGGCGAAGGCGGTGGCGGTTCGACGCGCGGTGGCACGGTGTCTTGGGCGCGGCCCGACTGATCGCTGCCGCCGGTGCCGCACTCGGCGCGGGCTGCGCGCCGATGGCGCCGCCGCCCGGTGGGGTGGTCGGCGCGGGCGCCCCGGCGGGCGGCGTGGGCGCGGTCGCCCCCGGTGCGCGCCCAGGCACCTGGGTCAACACGCTGGGCATGCAGTTCGCGCTGATCCCGGCCGGCCGCTTCGACATGGGCAGCGACGACCACACGGCGGTGCTGGCCCGCAACCACCCCACGATGGAGCCCGCCCGCCTGGCGGACCTGGCCGACGAGCGGCCGCGCCACAGCGTGCAGATCACGCGCGCGTTCTGGATGGGCCGCCACGAGGTGACGGTGGGCCAGTTTCGGCGCTTCCTGGCGTTGTCGGGTCACGTGCCAGAGTCGGTCGCCGACGGCACCGGCGGCTACGGCTGGCGGGCAGACTACGACCCGGCCCGCTCGGCCCGGGGCGATGCCTTTGAAGGCCGCGACCCGCGCTACGGGTGGTTCAATCCCGGCTTCCCGCAGACCGACGACCACCCGGTCACCAACGTCACCTGGAACGACGCCCATGCCATGGCCCGCTGGCTGAGCCAGCAAGAGGGCGCACGCTACCGGCTGCCCACCGAGGCCGAGTGGGAACACGCCTGCCGCGCGGGCCAGCCATCGCAGGATGAGGCCATCGGCAGCCCGGCCGCGTTGCAAGGCCGCGCCAACCTGTTCGACCAGGACAGCGCGGCGCTGTGGCCGCATTGGCAGCAGCACGCCATGCCGTGGCGCGATGGCTTTGCGTTCACCGCGCCCGTCGGGTCCTTCGCGCCCAACGCTTTCGGGCTGCACGACATGCTGGGCAACGTCTGGGAATGGGTGTCCGACTGGTACGCCGACGACACCTACACCCAGCCGCCGTCGAAGCAGGTCGACCCGGCGGGGCCCGACGACGGCCACGTGCGTGTGCGGCGCGGTGGATCGTGGCACTCGTGGGCGCTTTACACACGCTGCGCCTACCGCAATGTCAACACCGCCGGCACGCGCTACACGCTGGTGGGGATGCGGCTGGTGCGCGAAGCCGGGCCGTGACGGCCGGCCCGCTGCCGCCGTCGGTGGCAGTGTTGGACCTCCTTTCGCGATGGTGTCCACGGGACGCGACCCGGCGCCGTGCGCCTGCGGTGCGGTCGTGTCGTCCCGCTCGGGGTGGCCGCAACCCATCGACCTGCCCGGGCACCACCCACTTGGAGGAATCGCGATGACGGTATTTGCCTACGATCTCATCCACAAGCGCCAAACCAAGGCCAATGACTGCTGGTACGCCTGCATCCAGATGCTGCGCACGCAGCGCGCCGGCACGAAGACCAAGACCATCGGCGATGCCGCCGCGAAACTGCGCAAGGTCCCGATCCTCGGCCGCACCCTGCGCGCTGCCGAGGACAGCGCCTATTTCAAGCAGATCCTTGAGCAGAACGGCCTGATGCGCGTGGCCACGCGGCATGAGTACAACGGCTTCATTGTCAACAACGACGAGGACGTGGTCCTCAAGGCGCTTCAGCGCCTTGGCCCGATCATGATCGGCGGCATGTATGGCCGCCTGATGGGTTTGAAGATGGGGCACTTCATCGTCTTGTCCGGCATCGACACCCAGCGCCAGTTGTTCAAGATCAACGACCCGGACAAGCGTCAGTCGGACTGGCGGACCTATTTCGACATCAAGAACGACTACTGGGGCAGGTTGCACCAACCCGATGACGGGTGCAACGCGGTCGCGGCCCGTCCGGACTGAGCGGCTGCGCCACGGGGGGCACCGCGGGCCCGCTCGGTGGGCGGCCACGCGCTGCGTTGCCCGACGTCAGTCGGCCACCGCCGGCTCGACCAGCGTGGCCAATTGCGCCAGCGACTCCTGCCAGCCGAGGTGGCACATCTCCGGCGGAATGACGGCCGGGATGCCTTGCTGCACCACGTCCAGCTCGGTCCCGCAGGACACGGCGCGCAGGCTCACCGTGACCTCCATGCGCCCGGGCAGGTTCGGGTCGTCAAAGGCGTCGGTGTAGCGGATGCGTTCGTGCGGCACCAGTTCAAGGTACTCGCCGCCGAAGGCATGCGAATGCCCCGTTGAAAAGTTGGTGAAGGCCATGCGGAAGCCGCCACCCACGGTCGCGTCCATCCGCTCCACCGTGCAGGTGAAGCCGTGGGGCGGCAGCCATTTGGCGAGCGCGTGCGGCGTCAGGAAGGCGCGGTAGACGCGCTCGGGCGGGGCGCGAAGCACCCGGTGAAGTCGAACGGTGTGGGTGCTCATGGGGTCAACTCGTAGGTGGCCGAACCATCGCCATTGTCCCGGATGAGCTTGATCTGCGGGTAGCGCGCCAGGTGCGCGATGCCGCCAGCACCCGAGCGAAAGCGCAGCGACACGCCGGGTACTGGGCGAAGCCGCCAGTTGCGGTCGGCGCTGGGGTCGACCGTGGGCGAGGCGGCGAGGTACTCGGTCAGCACGCTGCGGTTTTCGTCGGGCGCGTCGATCACCGTGGTGCTGCCGTCCAGCCCCGGCACGTTGCCGCCACCCGAGGCGCGGTAGTTGTTGGTCGCCACCAGAAAGCGCGCCGCCAGGTCGACGGGCTGGCCCTGGTAGCGCAGGTTGACGATGCGGCGCGCATCGGGCGCCACCAGCGCGCCGTCGCGGTTGTAGCGGGCGGGCTGGGTCAGGTCGATCTCGTAGGTGATGCCGTCGATGGTGTCGAAGTTGTAGCTGGGAAAGGCCGGGTTCAGCAGGTCCTGCTCGCGCGGTCCGGCCGGGTCGATGCGGTTGAACTGCTGGGCGGCCAGCTCCAGCCATTCGCGCACCTGGGCACCGGTCAGCAGCACGGCCTTGAAGGTGTTCGGGTAGACGTACAAGTCGGCGACGCTGCGCACGGCCAGCGGGCCGGCGGGGATGTCGGTGTACTGGGTCCAGCCCTGGCGCCCGCCGGTCTTGAAGGGCGCGGCGGCCGACAGCAGCGGCAACTTTTCGTAGTCGGTGCCCTGCACGGCGCGCTTCAGGTAGGCCAGCTGCGCCTGCGAGACCAGCTGAACCGAGGGGTCGTCGGCGACCTGGGCGAAATAGCTCTGGATTGGCACCAGCGTGCGCGTCACCGTGGCCCGCACCGAGGCGAGCGTGCCCGCATGTTCTTCGGCCACCAGCGCCACCACCTGCGGGTCGGCCTCGACCAGGGGCTTGCGCGTGCTGCGGTCGAAGATGGGCCGCAGGTGGGCGCGGCCGTCCTTGACCCGCCAGGCGCCGGACGCGTTGTCCAGCACCAGGTCGATCACGCCCAGGTGGTCGCCCCAGCGCCCGGGCATCGTGGCGGGCACGCCATTGATCGTGCCACGTGCGATGTCGGCTTTCGGGTAGTCCTTGTAGAACGGGCCCGGGAACTCGCCGTGCGAATGGCCGAACAGCACCGCGTTGACGTCGGGCACCTCGGCGAGTCGGGCCACGGCGTTTTCGGCCATGGGCGGCGTGGCGCTGCCGCGCTCGAAGCCGGAGTGGGGAATGGCCACCACGATGTCGGCCCCCGCGGCCTTGATCGCCGGCACCAGGCGCCGCGCCGTCTCCACCATGTCGCGTGCGACCACTTTGCCCTGCAGGTGTTGGCGGTCCCACATCATGATCTGCGGCGGCACGAAGCCGATCACGCCGATCTTGAGGGCCTGCGGCTTGCCGTCCTCGTCGATGAACTGGCGGTCCAGGATGACCCAGGGCGTGAAGGCGTGTTGGTCGCCCCGGCCGTCGTCCACCATCACGTTGGCGTTGACGTAGGGGAACTTCGCGCCGGCAATGGCCTGGCGCAGGAAGGGCAGGCCGTAATTGAACTCGTGGTTGCCGATGTTGGCGGCGTCCACGCCCAACGCGTTGAGCACCTTGTAGGCCGGGTGCACCTGGCCGGGCGCCAGTGGCTTGACCCGCGCCACCCAGTCGCCCAGCGGGCTGCCCTGGAGCAGGTCGCCGTTGTCGAACAGCAGGCTGTTCCGGGCCTCGGCACGCGCGGCCTTGATGAGCGTGGCCGTCTTGCTGAGGCCGAACTCGTTGGTGGACTTGTCCTGGTAATAGTCCCAGGCCAGCAGGTTCATGTGAACGTCGGTGGTCTCGAGGATGCGCAGCTTCAGCTCGGCCGCCTCGGCGCCAGCGCCGGGCCAGGCCATCGCGGCAAGGGCACACAGCAGCGCTGCGGCATGCCCGCGGCGGCGTGTGGTCAAACGGGGGCAGGGGCGGGGTTGGGGGGGGCGCGGCGAAGTCATGGGGCAGGGGCGTGGGGATGAGCGAGGGCGCGGCGTTTTCAGCGGCGGGCTTTGCGAGCGCGGTCGTGTTGCTGCCAGTAGGTGAACTCGTCTTCGTGCACTTCGATGTCGACCTCGGCCACGCGGGCCTGCAGCCGCTCCTGCACGTCGGCCACCGCCTGGTTGTAGATGGCGGGGCCGATCTCGGTCAGGAAGTAGCCCAGCAGGCCCGCGGCGGCCACGTTGCCAATGCGTTCGTCCCTGAACTCCTGGAAGTAGCGTTCGATGGACGCAATCGCCTGCTGGCGGGCGTCCTTGGGCAGTTCAATGCTCATGGGAGGACCGGGTCGAGTGGACAGTTTGGGTGCGCAGGTACAGGCCGCAGGCGACCACCCACGACAGCACCGCGGCTTCGATGGCGCGCTGGCTCAGGCCCACCCAGGGCGACTGAGGCGACAGGGTCAGCAGCCCGAGCAGCGCCACGGTGGCCGCCATCGGGCCCCACGACGCCAGCCGTCGGGCCCCAGCCCCGGGCCAGTGGCGTGCCTGCCGTCCCAGGGCATACAGGCTGGGCGGCGCCGCCAGGTAGCCCAGCAGGCCGACCGCGTTGTGGATGGCCTGGGCGTTGCTGGGCTGGGCGGGCCGGCACCCGGGGTCGCAGGGCAGGAAGGCGGCCACCCCATAGCCCAGCGCATACAGCGCCAAACCGACCAGGGCGGCGGTGGTCAGGCCGCTGGTCGGCAGCGTTCGCCACGCGGCCAGCGTGTGCACCCAAAGCAGCACACCGGCGGGCAGGAAGCCCGCGAACCTCACCGCCCACTCGTGGGGCGCGCCCCGTTGCCCCAACTCGCTGATGAACTGGCTCGCGTGGCTGTAGCCGGGCGTGGCCCAGGCGCCGGCCAGGGTCAACACGACGATGGCGACGGCGGCCCATGCCGCCGACGCCGCGGCGAGCGTGGCGCTGCGCGGCGTTCCGCGCAACGGGCGGGACGGGCTGGCGGTGGGCGGGGCCATTGGCGGCGGGGCGGCGGGGCGCTCAGAACCAGAGGTCGCGCACGCAACGGCCGTCTCGGGGCAGGTCGTCCCAGCTCACCAGGCCATCGAAGTGGTCGATGGGCAAGGCCGCCACCGCGTCCGGGTCGGCCATGCGCAGGTTCACGGCCTCTCGGCGGCGCCCGGCCTCGTCGGTCTGCAGACCGCGCCAGTGGGTCACGCAGCCGCAGCCGGCGCAGAAGTGAAAGCCCACGGCGGTGCCGCGGGTGTACGCCCTGGTCTCGCCCGTCACGTGGACGTCTTCGCCTTCGTGGCCATAGGCCCACAGCGCGCCGTAGCGGCGGCACACCGTGCAATTGCACGCGGTGGCCGACGCCACCGGGCTGGTGAGGGTCCAGCGGACGGCGCCGCAGTGACAAGCGCCATCAAGCATGGTGAGTTCCTTCATCGTCGGCTGGCACGGTGCGGTGTGCGTGGTCGTCGTGGCCGCGCGTCATGGTGATCAGGCCTTGATCTCGGTGGCCTGCGACCAGACCGCCTGCCATTGGCCGTTCAGGCACTCGTACAGGTCGGTGTGGCAGCAGTGCAGCGTCAGCCCCGAGGGAAAGGACAGCGTTGCCCGGTAGCGCAAGGCGGCCATCGCCTGCGTGATGCGCGCCCTGAAGTCATCGATCCGCCAGCCGGTGTAGAACGGGGCATCGCTCACGGCTTGCAGGTAGGCTTCGCGGGTCCAGCGCCGCCCGGCGGGGGTGATCAACTCGTAGTCGGCGGCGTGCAGGGCTTCCAGCACCGGCCGATCCTGGTGAACCAGGGCGTGTGTTCGGCGCCGTTCGAGGCCAAGGAAGTGGGCGTCGTCGGGCGGGGTGGCTGCACTCATCGGACGTTCCGTGGGACTTCAGCGGTTCACGGTGGCACGGTCGAACTTGTCGGTGCGGAAGTCCTCGGGTTGGGCGTCGAGGGTTTCCAGGTTGATGGTCAGCGTGGACTCGCCCGGCACCGGGCGGCCGTTGACCTGTTGCGGCTCGAACGCCCATTGGTCCAGCGACGCGCGGGCATAGCGCCGGACCGATTCGGGCATGCCGGGCAGCGCCTTGACGGTGATGGCCGTGCATTTGCCCTGCACCCCCACCGCGCAGGTGGCGGTGACCGAGCCGCGCCAACCGCCGGTGCGACGGATGTCGGCCGGGAAGGGCGCCATGAATTGCTTCAGCGGCAGCGGCTCGGTGGTCATGCCCCCGGGCTGCACCAATGCGCCATCGGCGGTGGGCACCAGCACAAACAGCAGGCGCACGCCGGTGCGGAAACTGGCCGGCGCCCCGTTCTCGACCGGTGGCTGCACGCTGGCGCCCTGGACGACCGCCTGCGCGCTGGCGATCAGCGATGGCGGCACCTCGGCCTCGTTGACAAAGCGCCACGAGGTCGCCTTGCCGTCGGCACCGAACAGGACGCTGGCCCACACCGTGATGGCGTAGCCGGCGCTGTTGCCAGATTGGGCTTGGGCCAAGGGCGTGACCAGGCCCAGAAACAAAGCAACAGCGAGCGCCACGGCGCGCGCCAATGCGGGGCCAAGGTCAGGTGCCGGCATTGGCGCCGCGACAACGCACGAGCCGGCGCGGGCGGGAGAGGGCATGGGCGTCATCGGCGGTTGAAAGCGCAAGGGCAGCAACAAGCTTCTACCTTAAGTCAGTTACATCAGTGTTGAACCTGGCATGTCGCGGGGAACCAACTGCAGGTAGTCGGCCACCGTCTGGCTGGCCAGCGGTTTGACCATCACGCGCACCGTGCGCGGCT
The DNA here is from genome assembly GCA_943370175.1 of Hydrogenophaga intermedia. Classification (GTDB taxonomy): domain Bacteria; phylum Pseudomonadota; class Gammaproteobacteria; order Burkholderiales; family Burkholderiaceae_C; genus Ideonella_A; species Ideonella_A intermedia_A. Next base: position 136,228 of record CALRPU020000008.1, read on the forward strand.
GGCCGCTGGCGTTGGTGATGTGGCGCCGGCGCACCTCGGTGTAGCCGCATTTGGCCCAGAAGCGCTCGGCCGGCGCGTTGCCGTCCACCACGCCCAGCCGCAGCCAGGTGGCGCCCTGTTGCCGCACCCAGCCCAGCAGGGCCTCGTGCAGCCGCGCTGCGGCGCCCTGGCCGTGCCAGGCCGTGGCCAGCAGGAACAAGGCGATGTGCCACACCCCCGCCGCGCACAGGTCGGACACGACGATCAACACGCCCTGCAGTTCACCGCCGTGGTCGAACACGCCGGCGAACCAACGGTGGGTGTGACCGAGGTGCGCCGGGGGAAACTCGTCGAACTCGCGCTGCGCCTCGTCGGGCAAGGGGGCTTGCCCGCCCACCCGTTCGAAGTAGCCGGAGTTGGCATCGAACAGCGCCTGCAGCCGAGGCACTTCGCTGGGCTGCAGCGCGCGGATCAGAAAGTCAGGGGTGTCGAAGCGCATGGGGTGGACGCAGCGGTGGGCGGCGCCCGACACCCTAGCGCGTGATCACGCGTTTGCCCAGCGCCACCGCAGCCACTGGCGTCGCGGTGCGCCGGCCGCGGCCTTGGCCTTGGCCTGGGCCTGGGCCTGGGCCTCGGCTTCGGCTTCGGCCAAAGGCATCGCCTGGGTCGACCGCGCGTCCAGCGGCGCTTGCCGGTCGTCCAGCTTGAACACGGCGACCGCCTGCACCAGCTGCCGGGCCTGCCCTTTGAGGCCCTCGGCGGCCGCCGCGCTTTGCTCCACCAGCGCTGCGTTCTGCTGCGTGGCCTGGTCCATCCGGCTCACCGTCTGTGCGACCTGCTGGAGGCCCTGATCCTGTTCGACGCTGGCCAGCGAGATGTCCCCCACCAGGTCGCTCACCCGCTGAATCGCGCTGACGATTTCGGCCATGGTCTTGCCGGCTTCATGCACCTGTGCCGCGCCCTGTTCCACCTGTTCGACGCTGCGGCCGATCAGGCCTTTGATTTCCTTGGCGGCGTCGGCGCTGCGCTGTGCGAGGTGGCGCACTTCGGCGGCCACCACCGAGAAGCCGCGGCCCTGTTCGCCCGCCCGGGCGGCCTCCACCGCGGCGTTCAGCGCCAGCAGGTTGGTCTGGAAGGCAATGCCATCGATCACGCCGACGATGTCGCCAATGCGGCGGCTGCTCGCGCTGATGCCCTGCATCGTGGCCACCACCTGGCCCACCACCTCGCCACCACGGGCCGCCACCGCGGACGCGCCCTTCGACCACTGGTCCGCCTGCTGGGCGCGGTCGGCGTTGTGCCGCACGGTGGTTCCCAGCTGCTCCATGGTCCCTGCCGTCTGCGCCAGCGCGCTGGCCTGCTGTTCGGTGCGGTGGCTCAGGTCCAGGTTGCCCTGCGCAATCTCGGCGCTGGCCGTGGCCACCGCCTCCGAGTTCAGCCGCACGCTGCCGACCACCGTCGACAGGCCCCGCTGCATGCGCGCCACCGCGGCCATCACACTGGTCTCGTCGCCCGGGGCCAGCGCGACGCGACGGCTCAGGTCACCGGCCGCCACGGCGCCCACCCACGCGTTCAGCTCGCTGGGTTCGGCGCCCAGGGCGCGGCGGATGTGGCGGCTGGTCATCCAGGTGACGACGGCACCGGCCACGGCGGTCAACAGCCCCAAGGCCACCATGACCGCGCCACCCACCCGGGCCCGCCCGATGGCCTCGGCCGCCAGGGCGTCGGCGCGCTCCTTCTGAACCGCGCGCGACTGATCAACCGCGTCGAAGATCGCATTCTGTTGAACCCGCACTTCGCCGGCCAGCAGGGCGCCGGCCACGGTCTTGTCGCCCTTGCGGCCGGCGTCGATCGTGCGATCCACCGCGCCGTTGTACGGTCCTTGTGCGTCGGTGATGGCCACCAGCTGCTCGCGAAGGCGCGGGTCGCTCACCGCTTGATCCAGGCTCGCCAGCAGCGCGGCATTGGACTGCCGCAGCGCATTGATCTTCGCCACCTCGGCGTCGCGAAACGGGTCGTCGTCGCTCAGCAGGATGCTGCGCGTCGCGCTGGCCATCGCGCTGTAGTGGTCCTTCAGCTCGGTGAACCGGGCCACTTGCACCATGCCGTCCGCCGCCAGCTGTCGGGTGCTTTGGCTGGCCTGGTTCAGGGCCATGGCCGCGTGGGTGGCGATGCCCACGCCCATGGTCATCACCAGGCCGAAGCCCAGCGTGAGCCGCCGTGCCACGGTCAGAGTCTTCCGCATGCCGTCCTCCAGGGTTGATCGTTCGGCTGCTTATCGGTGCCCTGGAAGGCGGGTTGATCGGCCCACGGACGCGGCAGACGCCGTTTGTACGCGCTGCGCACCCGCACCACCGGCCGGTGCCGAACCGCCATGAAAATGCCCGCCGAAGCGGGCTTGGGGTCGGTCGGGCGTGGAACCGGGTTCAGCAACGCGCCCGGGGCCGGTCGATCACACCGTGACGCCCTTTGCGGTTTCGGCGTACTCCTCGATCTGGTCGAAGTTCAGGTATTTGTAGATCGATGCACCGTCCTGGTTCACGATGCCCATGGCCTCGTGGTACTCGGCCACGGTGGGGATCTTGCCCAGCTTGGACGCGATGGCCGCCAGCTCGGCCGAGGCCAGAAACACGTTGGTGTTCTTGCCCAGGCGGTTCGGGAAGTTGCGGGTGCTGGTGCTGACCACGGTGGCGCCTTCGCGCACCTGGGCCTGGTTGCCCATGCACAGGCTGCAGCCGGGCATCTCGGTGCGGGCACCGGCGGCGCCAAAGTTGGCGTAGTGACCTTCCTTGATCAGCTCGCTCTCGTCCATCTTGGTCGGCGGCGCGACCCACAGCTTGACCGGGATGTCACGGCTGCCGCCCAGCAGCTTGGCCGCCGCGCGGAAGTGGCCGATGTTGGTCATGCAGCTGCCGATGAAGGCCTCGTCGATCTTGGTGCCCGCCACTTCGCTGAGCGTCTTGGCGTCGTCCGGGTCGTTCGGGCAGCACAGGATGGGTTCCTTGATGTCGGCCAGGTCGATCTCGATGACGGCGGCGTACTCGGCGTCCCGGTCGGCTTCCAGCAGCTGCGGGTCGGCCAGCCAGGCCTCGACCTTCTTGATGCGGCGCTCCAGGGTGCGCTTGTCGGCGTAGCCGTCGGCGATCATGTTCTTCATCAGCACGATGTTGCTGGTGAGGTATTCCTTGATCGGCGCCGGGTTCAGCTTGATGGTGCAGCCGGCGGCGCTGCGTTCGGCCGAAGCGTCGCTGAGCTCGAAGGCTTGTTCCACCTTCAGGTCGGGCAGGCCTTCGATCTCGAGGATGCGGCCGCTGAAGATGTTCTTCTTGCCGGCCTTGGCCACGGTCAGCAGACCCGCCTTGATGGCGTACAGCGGGATGGCGTGCACCAGGTCGCGCAGGGTCACGCCCGGCTGCATCTGGCCCTTGAAGCGCACCAGCACGCTTTCCGGCATGTCCAGCGGCATCACGCCCGTGGCGGCGCCGAAGGCGACCAGGCCCGAGCCGGCGGGGAAGCTGATGCCGATCGGGAAGCGGGTGTGGCTGTCGCCGCCGGTGCCCACGGTGTCGGGCAGCAGCAGGCGGTTCAGCCAGCTGTGGATCACGCCGTCGCCCGGGCGCAGGGCCACGCCGCCGCGGTTGCTGATGAAGGCGGGCAGCTCGCGGTGGGTCTTGACGTCCACCGGCTTCGGGTAGGCCGCGGTGTGGCAGAACGACTGCATCACCAGGTCGGCGCTGAAGCCCAGGCAGGCCAGGTCCTTCAGCTCGTCGCGGGTCATCGGGCCGGTGGTGTCCTGGCTGCCCACGGTGGTCATCTTGGGCTCGCAGTAGGTGCCCGGGCGCACGCCCTGGCCTTCCGGCAGGCCGACGGCGCGGCCCACCATCTTCTGCGCCAGCGTGAAGCCGGCCTTCGTCGCCACCGGCGGCTGCGGCAGGCGGAAAGCGGTGCTGGCCGGCAGGCCCAGGAACTCGCGCGCCTTGGCGGTCAACGAGCGGCCGATGATCAGGTTGATGCGGCCGCCGGCGCGCACCTCGTCGAACAGCACGTCGCTGCGCAGCTTGAACTCGGTGACGACCTCGCCACCTTGGGTGATCTTGCCGTCGTAGGGGTGGATGTCGATGACGTCACCCATCTCCAGCTTGCTGACGTCCACTTCGATGGGCAGGGCGCCCGAATCTTCCTGCGTGTTGAAGAAGATCGGCGCGATCTTGCCGCCCAGCGTCACGCCACCAAAGCGCTTGTTCGGCACAAAGGGAATGTCCTGGCCGGTGGCCCAGATGACGCTGTTGGTGGCGCTCTTGCGGCTGCTGCCGGTGCCCACCACGTCGCCCACGTAGGCGACCAGGTGGCCCTTGGCCTTCAGGTCGTCGATGAACTTCATCGGGCCGCGCTTGCCGTCTTCCTCGGGCTTGAAGGCCGCGCCGTCGCGGGTGTTCTTCAGCATCGCGAGGTAGTGCAGCGGGATGTCCGGGCGGCTCCAGGCGTCGGGGGCCGGGCTCAGGTCGTCGGTGTTGGTCTCGCCGGGCACCTTGAACACGGTGACGGTGATGGTCTTGGCCACCTCGGGGCGGCTCGTGAACCACTCGGCGTCGGCCCAGCTCTTCATGACCTCCTGGGCGCGGGCGTTGCCGGCCTTCGCCTTCTCGGCCACGTCGTTGAAGAAGTCGAACATCAGCAGGGTCTTCTTCAGGCCCTCGGCCGCCACGCCGGCCACCTCGGCGTCGTCGAGCAACTCGATCAGCGGGTGCACGTTGTAGCCGCCCACCATGGTGCCCAGCAGCTCGGTGGCCTTGGCTTTGCTGATCAGCGCGACGCTCAGGTCGCCGTGCGCCACCGCGGCCAGGAAGCTGGCCTTGACCTTGGCCGCGTCGTCCACACCCGGGGGCACGCGGTGGGTCAGCAGGTCGAGCAGGAAGGCGTCCTCGCCGGCCGGCGGGGCCTTGATCAGCTCGATCAGCTCGGCCACCTGCTTGGCGTCCAGCGGCAGCGGAGGAATGCCAAGCGCGGCGCGTTCGGCGGCATGTTGTCGGTAGGCTTGCAGCATCGTGGGGTCTCCAGTGAATGCGTTGGGTGGGGTGGGATCGGGCTGAGGAACAACCAGTTCAGCCACTGCCGGGCTCGATCAACTTGAGCCCCTTGAAGTACTCGCGGAAAAAGGCCGCGTCCCGGGTGATCAGGCCCTCGCACTGCAGCATGGCGTGGGCGCCGACCAGAAAGTCGGCCAGCGCGCGGGGCGGGTTCTTGTTCAGGCCTTCGGTGAGCAGGCGCTGGGTGTACTTGCGGCGCATCTCGCCGGCGCGCACGGCGGCACGCTGGTCGATGGCGGTGTAGCGCACGCCCATGTCGTCCAGCACGTCGATGACCAGCGAGCCCTGGCCGAGCGCGGCGGTGAGTTCGCTCAGCACCACCTCGCACACCACCACCGGGCCGCGGCTCAGCGCCAGCCGCAGGCAGGCCTCTGCCGCGTCGGCGCGGGGGTCGTCGCCCAGCAGGTCGATCAGGACCGGGGCGTCGATGGCGATGCTCATGGGTGGGGGGGCGAGCGGTGGGGTGGTGCGTGGCGAGCGTGCAGCGCGGGCGCTGGCTCAGGCGTCGCTTGCAGTGTCCGTGCCCGGCACGGCGCCGCGCAGGTCGCGCAGCAGGTCGTCGGTGGTGGTGCCGGCCGGCAGCTTGAATTTGCCGCGGGCTCGGGAGATGGCGTCGTCGACGTTCTTGCGCAGGATGATGCGGCCGCCGTCGAGTTCGACCTTCAGCACGCTGCCCTTGGTCAAACCCAGTGCATCGCGCACCGCTTTGGGCAAGGTGATCTGCCCGCGTTCGGCCACCGTGGCTTCCATCGTCGGCTCCAGAAAGTATGCATGAATTCTACATACCTTCCAGGCCGTACTCAAGGGATTACCCGAGCCTTGGCCCGCCGGCCCAGCGGCCGGCCCGGGCGAGGCGGCCGGGTCAGCGGGGCGTGGTGGGTGCCGAGGCGGCGCCGCTCGCCGGGGGTGGCGCGAAGGACGGCAGCGCCGAGGTCGACGCGCCCGGCGTGTAGGCGCCCGCTGGCGCTGACCCCGGCGGGGTGGCCGCGGGCAACGGCGCTGCCGCGGCCGCGCCAGGGGGGGTGGGCGTGCCCAGCAAGGCACTGTTCGGCACCATCGCCCCGCTGGCCGCCGCGGCGGCGGTGGCGGCCGCGGTGGCCGCGGCCAGCGCCTGGGCCTGGCGCTGCGCCGGGTGGGTGCAGGCGTCCACCATGCGCCGCCCGGCCTTGGTGTTCATCATCATCGACTTCACGGGGATCTGAAGCCAGACCACGCCCGCCTTGGTGTCGACCAGGCGCACGGCGCCAGTGGTGGTTTCCTCCGGCACCATGGTGTAGGTGGTGCTGTTGAAGCGCACGCGGAAGGTGCCGGGCAGCGTGGTGTGGCGTTCCACCGCCACCGTCTGGTTGAACTCGCAGTCGGCGACGCCGGTGTAGACCGTTTCGGCCACGGCGAGCTGGGCGTCGCTGAGCGCGGGCACGGCCGGGCCCTTGGGCGGGGCGCTGGGTTTGCTGGCGGCTTTGGCGGACGGTTTGCTGGCCGGCTTGTTCGACGATTTGGCGGCCGGCTTGGCCGTGGATTTGGCCGAGGACTTGGCCGAAGCGGCGGGGGTGCCTTTGCCGGTGGCCGCGTGGGCGGCGGGCCAGGGCGCCAGCAACAACACGGTGGCCATCGCGGTGGCCGTGACTTTGGCCGTGACCGCGGCGGTCTGGCCTGCCGCGCTCAGTCCGCGGCATGGGGGGGCGATCATCAAGGTTCCTGTCTCCGTTCTGCGCAATTCACGCGGCGAACATCACCGCGGAACACCACTGAGGGGGATTGTCGCGGAGTGAAGCGAAGATGGAATCGGGCTTACCTGCCCTGGGCAAACCACGCGGCGCTGACCTCGGCCGGCAGTTGGGTGCCGCCCGCGTAAGAGGTGTTATGGGCCCGTTCGATCACTTGCCAGAAGTAACGGTAGCTGGCGCGGTCGTGCAGGGTGTCGTCGTGGCGGATCGGGGCCCAATGGGCCGCTTGCGCGGCCTGAATGATCTCGATGGCCTGGTCCACCTCGGCGGCGCTGGGGGTGAAGGCTTCGACGATGGGCTCGATCTGGGCCGGGTGAATGCTCCACATCCGGGTGTAACCGAACTGGCGCGCTGCGCGGCTGGCGGCTTCGTGCAAGGCGGCGGTGCGCTTGAACTCGGTGACCACGCAGTGCGACGGGACCTTGCCATGGGCGTGGCAAGCCGCGGCCAGTTCCAGCTTGGCGCGCACGACCAGCGGGTGGCTGAATTGGCCCTCCACCCCCATCGCGCTCTGCGGGATGGCGCCCCGGTGGGCGGACACGAAGTCCATCAGCCCGAAGGACAAGGACTCGATGCGTGGGTGGGCTGCCAGGGCGTCCACCTCGCGCAGGCCGCCGTGGGTTTCAATCAAGGCGTGCAGCGGAATGCGCCGGGTCAACCCCGCGGCGTGGGCGGCCGCGTCCACCGTGTCGGCGGCGCGCTGCAGGTCGGCCACGCCGCGCACTTTCGGCACCATCAGGTAGGCGCAACGCGCGCCGGCTTGGGCCACCAGCGTGTGGGCCACCGCCTCGAATGCCGGGTGGTCGACGGCCAGCAGCCGCGCTCCGACGCGCCCATGGCGGTTGCCGCTGGCGTTGATCAGCTCGGCGATCAGCACCGCGTGTTCGGCCTCGGCGCCCACCGGCGCGCCGTCCTCGTTGTCCAGCGTGACGTCGAACACCGGGCCCATCTCGGCCTGCAGCGCCAGGCTTTTGCGCATGCGGGCTTCTACGCCGGAATAGTGGTCGCACACCGGCAGCCGCAGTGGGGTGTCGCCCGCCTCGAAAAGGGCGTCCCGCGGGTGCATCGGGGCGTGGGGCGCGGGCTTGGCCAAGGTGGGGTCGGTGGGAGGGAGCATGGTCGTTGAATGCAACAAGGGCCATCGACGCTGCTGCGCCGACGGCCCTTGGGGTCATTGGGCGGCTCGCCGGGGCGGGCCGTGGTCCGTCACAGCAGGTGCTTCACGCCGTCCTGCTCGCCTTGCAGCTCGGCCAGGGTCTTGTTGATGCACTCTTGCGAGAAGGCGTCGATCGGCAGGCCGTCGACGATCTTGTACTGGCCGCCTTCGCAGGTGACCGGGTAGCCGAACATCACGTCCTTGGGGATGCCGTACTCGCCATTGCTCGGGATGCCCATGGTCACCCAAGCGCCGTTGGTGCCCAGGGCCCAGTCGCGCATGTGGTCGATGGCGGCATTGGCGGCCGAGGCGGCCGACGACACGCCGCGGGCCGCGATGATCGCCGCGCCGCGCTTGCCCACCGTGGGCAGGAAGGTCTCGGCGTTCCAGACTTGGTCGTTGATCATGTCCTTGACCAAGGCGCCGTCGATGGTGGCGAAGCGGTAGTCGGCGTACATCGTCGGCGAGTGATTGCCCCACACGGCCATCTTCTGGATCGACGACACCGGCTTGCCGGTCTTGGCGGCAATTTGGCTCAGGGCGCGGTTGTGGTCCAGGCGCAGCATGGCGGTGAAGTTTTCACGCGGCAGGTCCGGCGCGGACTTCATGGCGATGTAGGCGTTGGTGTTGGCCGGGTTGCCGACCACCAGCACCTTGACGTTGCGGCTGGCCACGGCGTTCAGGGCCTTGCCCTGGGCGGTGAAGATCTGCGCGTTGGCGGCCAGCAGGTCAGCACGCTCCATGCCGGGGCCGCGCGGGCGGGCGCCCACCAGCAGGGCGTAGTCGGTGTCCTTGAAGGCGGTCATCGGGTCGCTGTGCGCTTCCATGCCGGCCAGCAGCGGGAAGGCGCAGTCTTCGAGTTCCATCATCACGCCCTTGAGCGCTTCTTGAGCCTTTTCGACCGGCACTTCCAGCAGTTGGAGGATGACCGGCTGGTCCTTGCCGAGCATTTCGCCCGAAGCAATGCGGAACAGCAGGGCGTAGCCGATCTGGCCAGCGGCGCCGGTCACGGCGACACGAACGGGGGATTTGCTCATCGGAATCTCCAGGGAATGCGGGAGGGTCTAGGAAGGAATCGGGTGGTTCAGCTCGGCAGACCATCGGGCGGGGCAGCGTGCTCGGGCCGGCGCGGCCAGCACACCGGGGCACCGGGGTGCCAAATCACCAAGCCGCCGAGTGTAAATCCGTGCCCTGACAGCCCACTTGCAACACCGCCTGCGCTGTCGGTGTTGCAGCACCGACGGCCAAACCACGCGCGGAGTCTAAGGGTCAACCCGGATCGGGTCAATGCTCTTCTGTCTTATAGAAGACATGAGTCAACTTTGACGTTTTTGCTTGAAACTTTGCCGATTGCTGTGCTGCAATACGGCCATGCGCAGCACCTCGGGCACGCCCACACCCACGCCTGCCGCCGCCAATGGCGGCGCCGCGGTGGCTGTGGCCGACCTGGCTGCTTCGGTTGACAGCCCCTCGTTCAGCCCGCTTTACCGGCAAATCAAGGGGCTGATGACCCGCAGCCTGCAAGCCGGCGAATGGCGGCCCGGCGAGGCCATCCCGAGCGAGATTGAACTGGCCGCGCGCTTCAAAGTCAGCCAGGGCACGGTGCGCAAGGCGGTGGACGAACTGGCCACCGACAACCTGCTGGTGCGCCGCCAGGGCAAGGGCACCTTCGTGGCCACCCACGCCGAGCAGCAGATCCAGTACCGGTTCTTGCGGCTGGCCGCGGACGACGGCGTGGTCGAACGTCCGGAGCGCCATTTCATCGACTGCCGCCGCCTGCGCGCACCGGCCGACGTGGCCCGCCTGCTGGGCATGAAAGCTGGTGACGCCGCGTTGCAGGTGCGCCGCGTGCTGTCCTTCAAGGGCAGCCCGGTGATCTTTGATGACATTTGGCTGCCGGGCAAACTGTTCAAGGGCCTGAGCGCCGAGCGGCTGACCGGGTACCGCGGTCCGATGTACGCGCTGTTCGAGACCGAGTTCGGCGTGCGCATGATCCGCGCCGAAGAAAAGATTCGCGCGGTCGGTGCCGACGCCGCCGCGGCGCAGGTGCTGGCCGTGGCCGAGGGCAGCCCCGTGCTCAGCGTCGAGCGGCTCTCGCTCACCTACGGCGACAAGCCGGTCGAATTGCGGCGCGGCCACTACCGCACCGAGGCGCATCACTACCGCAATGAACTGAATTGAGCATGCTGACGGTGGTGCCAGGCTTGTCCAGGCCGGTGCCGCTTTGCTGCGTTGCAATAAAATCCTCAGGTTTCCTCACGATCAGAAAAAGGCTGGCATGGCTCTCCCCCTGAAGCAGCGTCCGGTGCACCGGAACATCCACGTCTCCCAGATCCTCAAGTACCGCCTGCCGCCAGCGGGGATCGTGTCGATCCTTCACCGCGTGAGCGGCGTGGGCATGTTCCTGATGATGCCGTTCATCATCTGGATGTTTGACAACAGCGTCACCTCCGAGGTGTCCTACGAGCGCTTCACGGCCGTCTTCAACGCCGGTGTCGGTGTCATCCCTGGCTGGTTGATCAAGGTCGTGGTCCTGGGCTTGATCTGGGCCTACCTGCACCATTTCATCGCCGGCGTTCGCCACCTCTACATGGACATGACACACGCGGTGACCAGGGAATTCGGCCACACCAGCGCCGTGGTCACCTTGGCCCTGAGCGTGCTGCTCACCCTGGCCCTCGGCTACAAGCTGTTCTTCTGAGATCCGACCCCATGGCACAGAATTTTGGTTCCAAGCGCGTCGTCGTCGGTGCGCACTATGGCCTGCGCGACTGGCTGTCGCAACGCGTCACCGCCTCGCTGATGGCGCTGTTCACCCTGGTGGTGATCGTGCAGGTGCTGCTGCCCGGGCCGATGGGCTACGACAAGTGGGCGGGCATCTTTGCCGCCCAATGGATGAAGGTGCTGACCTTTGTGGTGATCGTGTCGCTGCTGTATCACGTGTGGGTCGGCATGCGCGACGTGTGGATGGATTATGTGAAGCCGGTGGGGGTGCGCCTGGGTCTGCAGGTGTTCACCATCGCCTGGTTGGTGGGCTGTGCGGGTTGGTCGATCCAAGTGCTGTGGAGGCTGTAATGCAAGTGGGTTCTTCGTTGACAAAGCGCAAGTTCGATGTCGTGATCGTCGGGGCCGGTGGCTCGGGCATGCGCGCATCGCTGCAACTATCCCGCGCGGGCCTGAACGTGGCCGTGCTGTCCAAGGTCTTTCCGACCCGCTCGCACACGGTGGCGGCGCAGGGTGGCATTGGTGCCTCGCTGGGCAACATGAGCGAGGACAACTGGCACTACCACTTCTACGACACCGTCAAGGGCAGCGACTGGCTGGGCGACCAGGACGCCATTGAGTTCATGTGCCGCGAGGCGCCGAAGGTCGTGTACGAACTCGAACACTTCGGCATGCCCTTCGACCGCAACCCGGATGGCACCATCTACCAGCGCCCCTTCGGCGGCCACACCGCGAACTACGGCGAGAAGCCGGTGCAGCGCGCCTGCGCCGCGGCCGACCGCACCGGCCACGCCATGCTGCACACGTTGTACCAGCAGAACGTCAAGTCGCGCACCAACTTCTTCGTCGAGTGGATGGCGCTGGACCTGATCCGTGATGCCGAGGGCGACGTGGTGGGCGTGACCGCGCTGGAAATGGAAACCGGCGAGATCCACATCCTGGAAGCCAAAACCGTGCTGCTGGCCACGGGCGGCGCCGGGCGCATCTTCGCGGCCAGCACCAACGCCTTCATCAACACCGGCGATGGCCTGGGCATGGCGGCGCGCGCCGGCATTCCGCTGGAAGACATGGAGTTCTGGCAGTTCCACCCCACCGGCGTGCACAACGCCGGCGTGCTGCTGACCGAAGGCTGCCGCGGCGAAGGCGCCATCCTGCGCAACAGCAACGGCGAGCGTTTCATGGAACGTTACGCCCCGACGCTGAAGGACCTGGCCCCGCGCGACTTCGTCAGCCGCTGCATGGACCAGGAAATCAAGGAAGGGCGCGGCTGCGGTCCCAACAAGGACTACATCCAGCTCGACATGACCCACCTGGGTGCCGAAACCATCATGAAGCGCCTGCCCAGCGTGTTCGAGATCGGCCACAACTTCGCCAACGTCGACATCACCAAGGAACCGATCCCGGTGGTGCCGACCATCCACTACCAGATGGGCGGCATTCCGACCAACGTGCATGGCCAGGTGGTCGTGCCGAAGGGCGGCACGCCCAACGCGGTGGTGAACGGCCTGTACGCGGTGGGCGAATGTTCCTGCGTCAGCGTGCACGGCGCCAACCGCCTGGGCACCAATTCGCTGCTGGACCTGCTGGTGTTCGGCCGCGCGGCCGGCAACCACATCGTCGACACCGCCTTGAAGACCAAGGCCCACAAGCCGCTGCCGAAGGACGCCGCCGACGCCACCCTGGCCCGCCTGTCGAAGTACGAAAGCACGACGAAGGGTGAGTACGCGCAGGACGTGGCGAACGACATCCGCAAGACGATGCAGCAGCACGCTGGCGTGTTCCGCACCCAGGCGTCGATGAACGAAGGCGTGGTCAAGATCAAGGAACTGGCCGAGCGCGTGAAGCACATTCACCTGGCCGACAAGTCCAAGGTCTTCAACACCGCCCGCATTGAAGCGCTGGAGGTGGACAACCTGATCGAGTCCGCGCTGGCCACGATGATCTCCGCTGCGGCCCGCACCGAAAGCCGCGGTGCCCACACGGTCGACGACTACGCCGACACGCCGGAGCACCCGAACGGCCGCAACGACGAGCAATGGCTCAAGCACACCCTGTGGTACAGCGAAGGCAACCGCCTGGACTACAAGCCGGTGAACCTGAAGCCGCTGACCGCCGAATCGATTCCTCCGAAGGTTCGCACCTTCTAATCCACGCCACAGGAGCAGTCATGACCAAGCGCGTGTTCAACATCTACCGCTACGACCCCGACACCGACGCCAAGCCGCGCATGCAGACCCTCGAGGTGGAACTCGACGGCAGCGAGCGCATGCTGCTGGACGCGCTGAACAAGCTGAAGGCCGTCGACCCCACCCTGAGCTTCCGCCGTTCCTGCCGTGAAGGCGTGTGTGGTTCGGACGCGATGAACATCAACGGCAAGAACGGCCTGGCCTGCCTGACCAACATGCGCACGCTTCCCGGCGTGATCACGCTGAAGCCACTGCCCGGCCTGCCGGTCATCCGCGACCTGATCGTGGACATGACCCAGTTCT
>CALRPU020000009.1:0-142960 GCA_943370175.1 Hydrogenophaga intermedia
GCGGCTTCGACGGTGTCGAGGGCGATGTGCAGGGCCAGCATGCCTGGCGCGCGCAGCAGCAAGTCGGCGTGGCGCAGCGTGGGACGGACCAGGGCCATGCGTGGCAGCTCGCGCTGGCTGATGAACTCGCCCTGGGCATCGACCAGCATCCAGGCGCGGTCGAATTCCAGCCCGGTTTCGATCAGCAGGGCTTCGCTGCAGTCCACGACGGCGCAGCTCTTGATGGGGTGCACGTGCAGGCTGTGCAGGCGCAGGTGGGCGTCGGTCATGGGAAGTTGGGCTGACATGCTGACGGGGATTGTGCCCGGGCTCCCGCGCAGCGCGCTCCCTACAATCGCGCCGATGACACACAACGAGGTGCTGGTGCGCGGGGCAGGGGTGGTCGGGCGATCGCTCGCCTTGTCGCTGTCTCGCCTGGGCTTGCCCGTCACGCTGGAATCGGGCCCAAAGGCACCGATCGGCGACGGCCCTGACGTGCGTGCTTACGCGCTGAACGCGGCGTCGGTGGGTTTGCTGCGCAGCTTGCGCGTGTGGGACGCCTTGCCTGCCGGTGCCGCCACCGCCGTGCGCGACATGCACATCGAGGGCGACGCCAGCGGCGCGAGCCTGGCGTTTTCAGCCTGGACCCAGCAGGTGCAGGAGCTGGCGTGGATCGTCGACGTGGCCGCGCTCGACGCGGCGCTGGCGGGCGCGGTGCGTTACGCGCCGCACATCCGCGTGGTCGACGCCATGGCGCCCGGCGCGCCGGCCCCCGCCTTGACCGCGCTGTGTGAAGGCCAGCAGTCGGTGCACCGCGCCGCGCTCGGCGTGCGACACGACCGGACGCCCTATGGGCACCGCGCCATCGCCGCGCGGTTGGTGGCCGAGCAGCCTCACCGCCACGTGGCGCGCCAGTGGTTCCGCTCGCCCGATGTGCTGGCCCTGTTGCCCATGGACGGCGCCGACGCCGGTGGTGCGCCCGGCGCCGCCGCGGGCTGGGCCCTGGTCTGGTCGATGCCGGACACCCAGGCCGATGAACTGATGGCCCTGGACGACGCCGACTTCACCGCGCGCTTGGCGGCCGTCACCGGGTCGGTGACCGGCGCCTTGCGCCTGGTGTCGCCGCGCGCCAGCTGGGCCTTGTCGCGCGCCCAGGTGGACGCCTGGACCGGTCCTGGCTGGGTGGTATTGGGCGATGCGGCCCATTCGGTTCACCCGCTGGCTGGCCAGGGCTTGAACCTCGGCCTGGGCGACGTGGCCGCGCTGGCCCAGGTGCTGGCCGATCGCGAACCCTGGCGCGCGCTTGGCGACCCCAAGCTGCTGCGCCGCTTCGAACGGGCCCGCGCCTTGCCCACCTGGGCCATGATTGAGCTGACCGACAGCTTGCTGCACCTGTTTGCCCACCCGAGCCCCATCGCCCGGGAACTTCGCAACCGCGGGCTGAGTCTCGTCGACCGCATGGGGCCGATGAAGCGCTGGCTGACCCGCCAGGCGCTGGGCAGTTGACCGCTGCGCTCCCGATTTCCAGAAAGGCACTCGATGTTGTTGACCCGCCCCGGCCGCTGTGCCGCTGCCGTCCTGACCGCTGCGGCACTGTTCGCGCCCGCCTTCGCTGGCGCCCAGGAAGCCACGATCCGCAAAAACCTCGCGGAACGCCTGCCCGATTTCCCGAAGATTGACGAGGTCACCAAGACGGCCATTCCGGGCTTGTACGAGATCCGCATCGGCACCAGCATCTTGTACTCCGACGAGCAGGGCAACCACCTGATCGAAGGCGTGCTGATCGAAACCCGCAGCCGCACCAACGTGACCGAAGCGCGCCTTGCGAAGTTCACCGCCATCGACCCCTCGGCCCTGCCCCTGAAGGACGCCGTGGTCTGGAAAAACGGCAATGGCGCGCGCAAGCTGTACGTCTTCGCCGACCCGAATTGCGGCTATTGCAAGCGTTTCGAGCGCGACCTGATGCAAGTCAAGGACGTGACCGTCTACACCTTCCTCTACCCGATCCTGGGCAATGACTCCACCGACAAGAGCAAGAACATCTGGTGCGCCAAGGACAGCGGCAAGGCCTGGCGCGACTGGATGGTTGACGGGGTGACGCCGGTCAAGGCCAGCGGCGACTGCGATGCCTCGGTGCTGCAGCGCAACGTCGAGCTCGGGCGCAAGCACCGCGTGACCGGCACGCCGGCCCTGGTGTTCGAGGACGGCAAGCGGGTGCCCGGTGCCCTCGGCGCGGACGCTGTCGAGAAGCAGCTCGCCGCCAGCCGCGGCAAGGGCTGAGCGACTGGGTCGCGGCCGTCACGCCGCTGTCGCAATGCCGCCATAAACTGAGGTGATGAACGTCATTGCGCCCCAGGATGGGGCTGCGCCCGCGCCGGCTGCGCCGCCCGTGCTGCGCTTGCTGAACCGCGAACGCGCGATCCTCGAATTCAACCGCCGCGTGCTGGCGCAGGCACAGCGCGACGATGTGCCGCTGCTCGAGCGCCTGCGCTATGTTTGCATCGTCTCGTCCAACATGGACGAGTTTTTCGAGGTGCGATTCGCCGACTACCTGGAAGCGGCACGCCAACCGGGCGCCCAGGTTTCCTCGACCGAGCTCGATTCCATCGCGGCCGACGCCCACGCCGTGATCGATGCGCAGTACGCCACCTTCAACGACGAGGTGATGCCGCTGCTGCAGCGCCGCGGCATCGTCGTGCTGAATCACGCGGACCGCGACGAGGCCCAGCGGGCGTGGGTGAACCAGTTCTTCCAGCGCCAGGTGCGGCCGCTGCTGGTGCCGGTGGGCCTGGACCCGGCGCACCCATTTCCTCAGGTGGCGAACAAGTCCCTGAATTTCATCGTGCGCCTGGGCGGGCGCGATGCCTTCGGCCGAGCCAACACCATCGCCATCGTCAAGGTGCCACGGGTGCTGCCTCGGGTCATCCGGCTGCCGGATCGGCTGGCGCCCGGGCGCCAGGCCTTCGTGCTGTTGACCAGCGTGATCCGAGCCCACCTGGGTGAGCTGTTCCCCGGCCGCGACGTCGAGGCCTTTTCGCAGTTCCGCGTCACCCGTGACTCCGATCTGGAAGTCGACGAGGCCGACGTGGCCAACCTGCGCCAGGCGCTGCGCTCGGGCCTGACCACGCGGCACTATGGCCAGGCCATCCGCATCGAAGTGGTTCATTCCTGCCCGCCCGAGCTGGCGCAGTTCCTGTTGCAGCAGTTCGACCTGCCAGAGGCCGCGCTGTATCGGGTGAACGGCCCGGTCAACCTGGTTCGCCTGAACCAGCTGATCGACCAGGTCAGCGACCCGGTCGACGACGCCGATGTGAGTGTCAGCGACCGCCGCGAGGCGGCGACGCTGCGCTTTCCGCCCTATGAGCCGGCCTGGCCGGCCGCCCTGCCGCGCGGCGAATCGATCTTCGCGCAGCTGCGCGAACGCGACGTGCTGCTGCACCAGCCCTTCGAGTCCTTCGAGCCGGTGGTGCAGTTCCTGCGCGAGGCGGTGCACGACCCCGACGTGCTGGCGATCAAGCAGACGATCTACCGCACCGGCAGCGAGTCGCCGCTGATGGACCTGCTGATCGAGGCCGCGCGGCGCGGCAAGGAGGTGATGGCCGTGGTCGAGCTGAAGGCCCGCTTCGACGAAGAGGCCAACATCAATTGGGCCGAGCGACTGGAGGCCGTCGGCGCTCAGGTGGTCTACGGCGTGGTCGGGCTGAAGACGCACGCCAAGCTGCTGTTGGTCACACGCCGCGAAGACGGCCCCGGCGGGCGCCGTCTTCGCCGCTACGCGCACCTGTCCACGGGCAACTACAACCCCAAGACCGCCCGCCTCTACACCGACCTGGGCATGCTCACGGCCGACGCCGACCTGACGTCCGACGCCGACGCGGTGTTTCAGCAGCTGGCAAGCCTCGGCAAGACGCGGCCCTTCCGAGCCCTGTGGCAGGCGCCGTTCACCCTGCACCGGCGGCTGCTGCAGCAGCTGGGCGAGGTCGAGCGCGCTGCCCGGGCCGGGCGGCCGGCGCGCGTCGTGGTGAAGGTGAATTCGCTGACCGACAGCGCGTTGATCGAGGCCCTGGTGCAGGCCGGCCAGGCGGGCGCGTCGATCGACCTGATCGTTCGTGGCGCCTGCATGCTGCCGCCGGGCGTGCCAGGGCTGACCGAGCACATTCGCGTGCGCTCGGTGGTGGGGCGGTTCCTGGAGCACTCGCGGGTCATCTATTTCCGGTGGGGGCCCAACGACGCCGACGAAGCGCTCTACCTGTCCAGTGCCGATTGGATGAGCCGCAACATGTTTCGCCGCATCGAGGTGGCCTGGCCGGTGCGCGACCCGGTGTTGCGCCAGCGCGTGATCGACGAATGCCTGGTGCCTTACCTGCGCGACGCGCTGGACGCCTGGGAACAGCAGCCGGACGGCCACTATGTGCGCGTGGGCCACAGCGGGCCCGGTGCCCAGCAGGCCCTGTGCCGTCGCTATTGAGCCCCACACCCGAACGGAGCAGACCCGTGGACCTGATCCTTTGGCGTCACGCCGAAGCGCACCCCCAGCGCGACGGCCAGTTGGATGTGGAGCGCGCCTTGACACCCAAAGGCGAGCGCCAGGCGCAACGCATGGCCGAGTGGCTGAACCAGCGGCTGGCCCACTCGACCCGGGTGGTGGTGAGCCCGGCACTGCGCACGCAACAGACAGCGCGCGCTCTGGGGCGCAACTTCAAGACCGTGGCCGCCTTGGCGCCCGACGGCAGCGGCGAGGACCTGCTGACCGCGGCGCGCTGGCCCACCAGCAACGAGCCGGTGCTGGTGGTGGGCCATCAGCCGACCCTGGGCCTGGTGGCGGCCCATCTGCTGTGCGAATCACCGCAGCCCTGGGCGGTCAAGAAGGCGGCCGTGTGGTGGCTGCGTTGCCGCGACCGCGCCGGCGCGGCCCAGGTCGTGCTGCAGGCCGTGCAGTCCCCCGACCTGTTATGAGCAGCGGGCCGGCGGCCCATGGCGGGGACCGAGGGGCAGATTCCCGGGTGTCATCGGCCCGGCACTGCGGGACAATACGGGTTTTGAAGATCCGGTCTCCGCACCCGTGAGCTCATGAGCACCCGTCCTGGCGACAGCAGCAACGACGACAGCAACGACGACGACGGCACGGTGTTGCGGCCCAGACGCACGACCCTCACGGGCGCCGACCTCGCTGGCAGCGCCGCCCAGGACAGCGACGAGGCCACGGTGCTGGTCTCCCGCCCGGTGGGGAGCTCAACCGGCCCGACCGGTGGGCGAACCGGTGGCGACCCGCACACGCCCACCTTGAGCGCCGCGTCGATGAAGTCCGGTGTGGCCGCGGTGGGCAATGCCCTGCCGATCGGCACTTACCTGGGCGAGTTCGAGCTGACCCAGGTGGTGGGCGAGGGTGGCTTCGGCATCGTCTACCTGGCGGTCGATCACTCGTTGCAGCGCAAGGTGGCACTGAAGGAGTACATGCCGTCCTCGCTGGCCGAACGCACCGACGGCATGCAGGTCAGCAGCCAATCCCCCGACGACGAGGAGACCTTCCGCAAGGGACTGGACAGCTTCATCAACGAGGCCCGCCTGCTGGCCCAGTTTGACCACCCTTCGCTGGTCAAGGTGCACCGGTTCTGGGAAGCCAATGGCACCGCTTATATGGTCATGCCCTTCTACGAGGGCCCCACCCTGAAGGACACGCTGCGCGACATGGGCAGCCCGCCGGACGAAACCTGGCTGCGCACCTTGCTGGACCCGTTGACGGGTGCGCTCGCGGTCATCCACGGCCAGCAATGTTTTCACCGTGACATCGCGCCGGACAACATCTTGCTGTTGGCCGGCAGTGGCCGCCCGTTGCTGCTGGACTTCGGCGCCGCGCGCCGCGTCATTGGCGACGCCAACCAGGCCCTGACCGTCATCCTGAAGCCAGGCTACGCTCCGGTGGAGCAGTACGCCGAGGTGCCCAGCATGAAGCAGGGCCCCTGGACCGACGTCTACGCCCTGGCGGCGGTGCTGTACTTCGCGATCATGGGCAAGAAGCCACCGGCGGCGGTCGGGCGTTTGATCAACGACCAATACCAGCCGCTGGTCAAGCAGGCCGCTGGTCGCTACAGCGAGCCCTTCCTGAAGGCCATTGACGACGCCCTGGCGGTCAAGCCCAACGAGCGAACCCAGAACATCGACGCCTTCCGCGCCGCGATGGGGTTTGGCACGCTGGCACGCGACGCGGCCGGTGTGCTGTCCGACAACGGCATGGGCTCGTCCGGCAATTTCGACACCACCCGGCGCCTGTTGCCGCCCAGCCCTGCGCCCGCCGCGCTGCCGACGTCAACCCCCGCGGGCCAACGGCCGGGCGCGGGCGGGGCGCCAGCGGGAGGCGGGCTGGGCCTGAAGCTGGGGGCAGGCGCCGCGGCGCTGCTGGTGGCCGGCGGGGCGTGGTGGTTCCTCGGCCGCGGCACGGCGCCAGTGCCGCCAGCGCCGGCGGCCGGAAACCTGGCGACCAGCGCGCCCGGCACGTCCGCACCCACGGGTGCGGCCGCCCCGGCGGCCAGCGCCATCGCGGCGGCCCCGCCACCAGTGTCGGCGCCAGCGGCCCTGCCCGCTGCGGCGCCCTTCAGCGTGGCCAGCGAGTTCCAGCGCATCGTGGCCCAGCAGTCGGCCGGGTTCAGCGTGTCCGCCCGCGTGGCCAAGGCCAGCTTCCGGCTCTTCGACGAGAAAAACACCAGCGCGAAGCCGGACCCCATCGCGCTGAGCATCACTTCCGCGCAAGACGGCTACTTCTATGTGCTCGCCCACGCGCCGGACGGCCAGTTGCTGCTGTACTACCCGAACGACGAAGCCCCGACGAACCGCATCACGGCCGGCAAGGCCGTGACCCTGCCGGGCACCGGCAAAGACCCAAAAACCGGCAAGGCGCACATGGGCCTGGAGTTCACCGAGCCGCCGGGCAAGGCCGAACTGTTGGTGCTGGTGTCGCGGCAGCCGCGCGACTTTGGCCCGCGGGTCGACAACGGGCAGACGCCCTGGCGACAGTTCCCGACGGGCCAGACGGCCGAGTCGATGGCGCGGCAGTTCGGACCCACCGGCTCGCTCTACGCGGGCAAGCCGGTTTGCCCCGCTGGCCCGGCCTGTGCCGACGAATACGGGGCCTCGGTCGTGGAATTCTCGGTCGTGCGCTGAAGCCGCCGTCAGCGGCCGATCGACGAAAAGATCGACGCAGGCATGCCTTGCCGGAACCGCGCTCGCAAGGCATCGACCTGCGCGGTGCTGAGACCCAGCTGTCGCCCGTCAAACGCCCGCAGGTCCGGGGTGTGCATCAGGAAGGCCTGCGTTTCGTTGACCATCAGTTCCTCGATGCGCGGGTCGTAGTCGAGCTTGGTCAGGAAGCTGCGAAACATCGCCCGCTCGTCGTCCGACAGCCCCTGCCAGAAGGTCCAGCAGTGTTTGCGGTACTCGGCGTTCGTGAAGAACTCGCCGTGGCTGAGCTCGTGGCGAAGGATGGCCTCGCGCCGCGTGGCGTCCACGGTTTCGTCGGCCTTGGTGGCCGGGTTGTCGGCCTGCAGTGCGCTGAAGGTGATCACGGCCTGCGGGCCCGGGGCCGCGGCAAGGCGGTCGTTTTCCTCGACCAGCAGTTGCTGCGCCAGCAGCAGGTTGCCCAGACGGAGCTCGTTCGGGTTCAGCAGCACCTGCTGATTCACCGCCAGCGTGAAAAACCGGGCCACCGATTCGGCCGTGTAGTCGTGGCCGGCGTAGAAGGTCTCGGGCGTGTCCCCCGACTGTTGGATGAAGCGCGCCAGGCCTTCGTCGCTGAGCACGCGGTCGCGAGGCGCCTTGTGCTTTTCCACCAGGGCCGCAAGCCGGTTCAGGGCCTGACCCTGCGATGCCAGGTTGGGAAACTCGATGACCAGGATGCGTGGGTTCAGCGCCAGCCGCGCGATTCGCCAGTCGCTGGCCTGACCGCGCAGCAGCTCGTCGTACGTGGCGCTTGGTGACGGCGCCGCGGGCTTGGGGTCGGCGGGCCGGATGGCGTCGGCGGCGGCCTTGGCCGCGGTCGGCGGCGCCGACGCGGTCGCCGTTGCCGGCGAGGCCTTGAACTGCGTGGCGCCCCACCAGGCCCCCCCGGCCAGCAGCACCGAGCCCAGGCCGATGCCGACCCAGGTGGTCGCGGAGCGTCGTGCTGCCGACTTCACACCAGCCGTGGTCTCGTCGGGGATGGCCTGCGCGGGCGACGGCGCGTCAGCTCTTGTTCTTGTTGGTCACGATGGTGACGCGCCGGTTCTCGGGGGCATCGGCGCGGGCGGTGTTCAACGGCTCGCTGGACCCCTTGCCCTCCGGCTGCAGGCGTTCCGGCAGGATGGCGTGCTTCGTCACCAGGTAGTTCGCCACCGATTCCGCGCGCTGCTGCGACAGCACCAGGTTGCGCGAGGCGTCGCCGCGCGGGTCGGCATGGCCTTCCACGCGGAAGCTGAAGCCGGCGAGCTTGTCGTCTTGCAACGCGCGGGCCAGCACGTCCAGCGTGGCCATGGTGTCGGGCGTGAGTTCGGCGGAATTCGACGGGAAGGTGATCAGCAGGCTGGCCTTGCCGGCGTTGGGCTTGGCCGGTGCGGGTTTGTCGCCGGGCGCCCGGGTGGCTGCGCGGAACCCGCGGGTTTTGGCGCCTTCGGGTGCTTCTGGGCCGTCAACGGCCAGGGCGTCGATCAGCGCGGACTCGGTGACCTGAGATCCTTTGAGCACCACCTCCTGGGCATGAACGGCCGTGGTCAAGGCCAGGGTGGCCAGGCAGGAGCCCAACAGGGCAAGCAGGGAACGGTTCATGGCAGACCTCTTTCAACGCGGTGGTAACAACTGCAAATTTTCGCGCAGACCGGCGCCCAAGGCCATGCCCCGGGCGCTGCTGGACGCATCCGTTTGCCACGGACGCCAGCTTCTTCACGGTCGAACTGCACAAGTGCGCTCGGACGCGCCGAGGCCGGCTCAGGGCTTCACGTCCAGCTGGCGTTGCTCGAACAGGTAGTCGCTGCCCGCCTGGTGGCCGGCTGCCGACGCGGACCCGTAGCGCGGGCGTTGCGGCAGCTCGCGCGCCACGGCGAAGCGCACGCGCTCAAACAAATTGCCGCCCGGCTGCCAGGTCGCGACCCGCTGCAGGTTGTTCATCAGGCTGAAAGCGAACGGCGAATGGCCCTGCTTGCCTTCGTCGAACACCGGCTCATTGCCGCCCGAGGACATGACCACGACGGCCTTGCGGTTGAGCACCTCGTTCGGGTTGACGTTGTTGCCCAGGGCGCGGATGCGTTCGTCAACCAGTGAGCCCGAATAGCAGCTGTCCGAAATCAGCGCCACTTGCGACGCCCCCATCTGGCCGACGATCCGGGTGATGTCGGCATTGGACAGCCACGTTTGCGGGCGCTTGGCGTCGCTGTCGGCCAGTTGCCAATAGCCCAGGTTCGTCGTCTGCACCAGTTCACCGTGGCCGGCGTAGTACACGACGATCGAGTCCTTGGGCCCGGCCTCCACCGCCAGGCGGGTCAGCGTGCGCACCACCTGCGCCTTGGTGGCGTTTTCCAGCACGACCGTTTCGTAGCCCAGCGAGGTTTCCAGCACCTGGCTCAGCGCGCGGGCGTCGTTGACGGCGTTCTCAAGCTGCGGGATCGTGGTGTCCGTGTAGCGGTTCACGCCGATGACGACCGCGATCTTGCGCTCGATCTGCGGCAGCGCCGCGGTGCGCACGCGGCGCGCCACCGACGCGAACGGCGACGGCACCGTCGCGGCCGCCACGACCGGGGCGGGCGCGGTGACCGGGGCAGGCACCGGCGCCTGGGCGGGCTTGACCTCGACCGACGGCGCCGCGGCGGGGGCAGGTGAGGGCGCAGGGGCCGGGCTCGGGGCCGTCAACACGGGCGCCAAAGCCTGTCCTGGTTGCACCCCGGCCGAGGCGCGGGCCACCAGGGCCTTGGCCTTCAGGTCGGGGGTGATCAGGCAGGTCCCGTTGTCGGCCTCTTCCATGCTTTGGCAGGGCGGCAAGTCGGCCAGGCCAGGATCGGCCTCCAGGCGCTTGATGGCATCGGAGAACAGGGCTTTCTTGTAGGCGTCGCGGGCCGACAGCAGCGTGGTCAGCGCGTCCGACGACATGTCCGTCACCGGAACGCTGCGGAACAGCGCCCCCTGGTTCAGGTAATTGCCCCGCAAGGTGGCCATCACGTCGTGCACCCGGCCTTCACCTGGGCTGGAGAAGCTGGGCCGCAGCGTCACCGCCGCCAGGCTTTGCTGGCTGGACGTGGTGCTGCTTTCGTTGCGGTCGCTGGCGGCCAGGCCGGTGATGGTCAGGGCCGTGCCATTGCCCCCGGCCTGGACGATCCGGTAGTTGGGCGCCACCAGGCCATTGCCACCGGTGATGGCGTACTGGCCTGCCGGCGAGGTGGCGGTGGCTGGCGTGGTGAAGACCAGCTGGCCACTGGTGGCGGTGGCCAGGGTTTCGCCGGCCACGAAGCCATCAACCCGCCCGCTGAGCGCCGGCACCGGGGCACCGACCAGCTTGAGCGCCGGCAAGGCGCTCACCGTCAAGGTGGCCGGTGTGATCGATGCGCTGCTCAGTACCGTGCCGCCGGCCAGCGGGCTGGCGGTGGCGGCCAGGGCGCTGGCCCCGCCGTCGCTGGCGCCGGGTCCTCCGGTGCGGGTCACCTGCGTGGCCGGCAGCACGTAATTGCTGGCCAGCCCGCCGTTGCTGCCATCGCCGAAGGTGACCTCCACCGTCACGGGCTTGTTGTTGCCAACGTCCTTGGTGTTGAAACGGCCGCTGGCCGTGGCGGTCAGGGTCTCGTTGCCCACCAGGCCTTGCAGGGCGCCCAGCGTGACCGTGGCCACGGTGGTGCCGTCGTAGACCTTGTCGGCGATGCCAAGCGAGGCCAGTGTCAGGGCCTTGGGCGTGATGTCGGCGCGGGTGGTGGCGCTGGGGGCGAGGGTGTAGTTGCTGGCGAGGCCGCCATTGGCGCCATTGGCGAGTGCGGTGGTGACTGTGACCACTTTGCTGGTGCCGGCGTCCTTGGTGTCGAAGTTGCCGCTGGCGTTGACGGTCAATTGCTCACTGCCGACCAGGCCCTGCAGCCCGCCCACGCTGACGCTGGCCACGGTGTTGCCGTCGTAGACCTTGTTGGCGGCGCTGACGCCCGCAAGGGTCAGCGACTTGGGCGTGATGTCGGCCGTGGCGGCGGTGGTGGTGCTGCCCAGCCGGTAGTTGCTGGCCAGGCCGCTGCCATTGACCAGGCTCAGGCCGGCGACTGTGACCGTCTTGCCCGTCCCGGCGTCCTTGGTGTCGAAGTTCGCGCTGCCGACGTTGAAGCCGAGCGTTTCGCCCGTCACCAGCCCGCTCAAGCTGCCAGCCGACCCGAGGGTGGCCGTCGTGTTGCCGTCGTACACCTTGTTGTTCGCGGTGGCGCCGGTCACATTGACCACACGCTGCAGGATCGTGCCCGCACCGCTGGCGGTGGTCGGCAGCGTGTAGTTGCGCAAGTCGGTGCTGCCCACCGGTGTGAACTGCCCCGGTGCGAGCGAGGCCGTGACGACGCGGTTGCCCGCGTTGGCGCTGTCGTACCGGCCCGCCGTCTGTGTGACGACCGCGCTGTCGCCGCTTGCAAATCCGGTGAGGGTGAAATTCGCGGGGTTCAGCGTGGCCGACGTGGTGCCATCGTAGGTCTTCGTCGGGTTGCCGGCGATGCCTGCCAGCACCGCGTTCAAGGCCAGGGGCGTCACGACCAGCGTGCCGTTGACGTAGTTGATGCTGTAGTTGCGGGGGTCGAAGCTGCCGCCCGTCGCGTTGCTGGCCACGATCGCGTACGGGCCCCCGGCCACCGACGCCGTGGCGGCGGCGCCCGCGCTGGTCAGGTTGACGCTGCCGACGGTCTCACTGCCGCGCAGGCCCGTGGCGATGAACTCGGTGCCCACGAACGCCAGCGTCGAGCCAAAGGACTTGCTGGCGTCGTTGGCGGTCACCGTCAGCGGCGCCGGCGTGATGTTGGCGGTGGTGATGGTGGTCGGGGCCAACGTGTAGTTGCTGGTCAGGCCGCCGTTGCTGCCGTTGCCCGCCAGCACCGTGACGGTCACGGCCTTGTTGCTGCCGACGTCCTGGGTGTCGAAGTTGCCGTTCAGCGTGGTCGACAGCGTTTCGCTGCCCACCAGACCGTTCAGCGTGCCCCCGCTGACGCTGGCCACCGTGTTGCCGTCGTAAACCTTGTTCGCAGCGGCCACGCCGGTCAGCGTCAGCGCCTTGGGCGTGATGTTCGCGGTGGTGGTGACGGTGCTCGGGGTCACCTGGTAGTTGGACGCCAGGCCAGTGCCGTTGCTCAACACCACGCTGCCCAGTGTCACGGTCTTGCCGGTGCCGGCGTCCTTGGTGTCGAAGCTGCCGGTGGCGCTGTTGCCCAGGGTTTCAAGGCCCACCAGGCCCTGCAGGCCGCCCACCGTCACCGCCGCGGTCGTGGTTCCGTCATAGGTCTTGTTGGCGGCCGTGATCGACGACACCGTCAGGGATTTCGGCGTGATGTCGGCCGCGGTGGTCACCGCGGCGGGCGCCACGTAGTTGCTGGCCAGGCCGCCGTTGCTGCCGTTGCCCAGGGTCGTGTTGACGGTGACCGCCTTGCCGGTGCCAGCGTCCTTGGTGTCGAAGCTGCCGTTGAAGGTGGTCACCAGCGTTTGCGTGCCCACCAGGCCGACCAGGCTGCCGCCGCTCACCGAGGCCACTGCGTTGCCGTCGTACACCTTGTTGGTGGCCGTCGCGCCGCTCAGGGTGAGCGGCTTCGGCGTGATGTTGGCCGACCCGCTGATGGCGGGGTTCGACAGCGTGTAGTTGCTGGCGAGGCCCGTGCCATTCTGCAGCGTGCTGCTGCCGCTCACCGCGACGCCGACACCGGCGTTGCTGTTGGCGAACTGGTAGTTGTCCGCAAAGGTGAGCGTTTCGCCGGCCACAGTGCCGGTGTAGTCGGTGCGAACGAGCTGCGCGGTGGTCGTGCCGTCGTAGACCTTGTTCGAGAAACCAGAGACGACCTGGGTCACGGTGGCCGGGGTGATGTTGCCACTCAGCCCGCTCGTCACGCCGTAGCCCAGCACCGGGATGCCGCCGGTGTCGACCACCCTCAGCGCCGACGCCGCCAGGGCGATGGGCTTGTTGTTGCCGGCGTTCTTGTCGCTGTAGGTGCCCGTGGCCCCGGCGGCCAGCTGCACCACATCGCCATCGCGTTGGCCGCTGATCGTGGGGGCGAACCCCGCTGGGAAGGTGGCGGTGTTGTTGCCGTCGTAGACCTTGTTGATGCCGCTGGCCGCCACCGTGATCGACGGTGCCTCGGTGTAGAGCAGGCCGTTGCCGGTGGTGGGCGTCAATGCATTGGCCTCGCCGAAGCGGGCGTTGTACTGTTTGAAGGCCGCCACCAGGCCACCGGCCGTGACCGCGCCGGTGTTCTGCCCGTAGACCAGCCAGCGGCCGCCGGCGGTTGGGGTGTCCAGGGACGTGGCACCGGCCTGGTTGGTGAATTGCGTGGTGTTGGCCGAACTGC
This sequence comes from Hydrogenophaga intermedia, assembly GCA_943370175.1. Taxonomy (GTDB): domain Bacteria; phylum Pseudomonadota; class Gammaproteobacteria; order Burkholderiales; family Burkholderiaceae_C; genus Ideonella_A; species Ideonella_A intermedia_A. The sequence continues at coordinate 13,500 of CALRPU020000009.1, forward strand.
TGCCCGCCACCACGATGGCGTCGCCCGTCGCGTTGGACGTGAGCACGTTGCCGCTGACGAGGGTCACTTTGTCGGACAGCAGCCGGATGCTGCCGCCCACCTTGGCCGCGGCGTTGATCGAAGCCGAGTTGTTGCCGCGCAGCACCAGGCCACCGGTGCCGGTGGCGATGGTCACACCGCTGGTCAGGCGCAGCGACGGCAGGGACCCCAAGCCGGCATTGTTGGTGCCGGTCACGCTGATCGACGCACCGCCGGTGGCCTCCAGCGTCGGCAGGGAGCCGCCATACTGGCCGATGTCGACCCCCGCGTTCTGGAAAATGAGTTCCGCGGTGGGTGAGAAGTTGTTCCAGGTGCTGGTGCCCTCGATCTGCAAGGACCCGCCGGGCGCGCTGCCCACCACGGCGACCCGGCTGCCGAAGTCGACGCGCACGCCAGTGCCCGAGGAGGTGCCCCGGATCGACACGCCGTCCAGGCCCTCGACGGTGGAGAAGTTGCCGATCGCCACGCCAAAAGCCGAGCCGTTGTCCGGCTGGCTGGTGGCCGTGCCGCTGATGTCGACGGTCGAGCCGCGCACCTGACTGCCTGAAATGTCCACACCGGCCACGGTCCCGAAGACCGCGGTGGCCACCCCGGTGCCGGTCAGCGTGACCTTGCCCGTGCCCGCGGCGATCGACGAGCTGGACAAGTAGATGGCCCGCCCCGCAATGAATTCGTCGCTGTTGTAGTTGGTGCCGGTGGCGAGCACATCGCCGCCGCGGGTGGAAATGGTGGAGCTGGTGATCTGAACGTTGCCAAAGCCACCTTGGGCGGCCCGCAAGGACACCGACATCGGGGCCCCCGTGCTGGCAATGGTCGACCCGGTGACGATGATGTTGCGGTTGGCCAGCAGGCTCAGGCTCACCGGCACCGCGGGCGCCGCCGTCAGGTTGGCCCGGTCGACCCGGATGTCGCCGTTCTCCGTGCCCGCCGTGCCGGTCGACACGACCACGTTGTTGCCGCTGTTCAGCACGTTGATGATGTCGCTGGCGGCGATCTGCGCGCCGGTGCCGGTGGCGGTCCAGGTGCCCGGCGCGGCGAAGCTCACGCCCACGGTGTCGACTGGCCCGGTGATGGTCAGGTCGAAGGGGTCGAGCAACCAGGTGCCGGCCCGCCCGTTGACGGCGGTGGCGTCCATCTGCGCGGGCCGGGCGTCGATCCAGCCACCGGAGGTTTCGACGAACCCGCCGTTGCCCCCGCTGGCGGCACCGCGGGCACTGAAGTGGCCGTAGGCGCGCGTGGCGAGGTCGCCCCAAAGGATGATGCGGCCGCCGTTGCCGTGCAGGCCAGGCGTGCCGCCCAGGCCGTCGGCGTGCAGGTGGGCGTCCTGCCCGACGTAGACCGATTCGGCGTTGCGCACGCTCGGGTCGCGGCCGCCTTCGCCGCCCCCCACCAGCACCTGGCCGCCCGAGGCGCCGGACACGTCCACCCGGGCCGCGTCGAACAGGCCCACGCGCTGGCCGAGCACGCTCACCTGCCCGCCCCGGTCGGTGCGGCCCGTCGCCAGCACATCGCCTCGGACCACGGTGGTGCCGATGCGGCCGCTGTCCAGGCTGATGCGCCCGCCGCGTGTGCCGGATGCGCTGGTCACGCTGCCGTTGGCCAGGTTCAGCGATTGCGTGGCGGTGATCGTGACCTCCCCGGCGGCGTTGGTGCCCAGGCTGTCGGCCCGCACCACGCCTTGCTGGTTGACCACCGCGGCGTGCACGTCGATGGCGCCGCTGGCGGCTGTCAGCGTGCCCAGGTTCAGGGCCTCGCCGGCCGGGGCGTTGACGCGCAAGCGCAAGTTGGGCGAGCCGGTGTCGACGAGGTCGACGCTGCGGCCGGCGGCCAGCATCAGCTGGCCGCCCTGGGCCTCGATGACGCCTTCGTTGCGCACATCGCCGCCGATCAGCGCGATGTGGCCGCCCAGGCTGCTGCGCAATTCGCCCTGGTTGACGACCGCCGCGGCAGGGCCGCCCGGATCGGCCAGGAATTGGTAGCGGCCACCCAGCCAGTCGGCATTGCTCAGGCCCAAGGTGGACGCCACGAGGCCCGCCACGTCCACGCGCGCGCCCTGGCCGAACAGCACGCCGTTCGGGTTGAGCAGCCACACGCGCCCGTTGCTGGTGAGGCTGCCGAGGATGCTGGACGGGTCGTTGCCCGTCACCCGGTTGAGCACCTGGCTGGCGCTGTTCGGCTGTGCGAAGTGCACGCCGGCGCCGCTTCCGATTGAAAAACTCTGCCAATTGAGGATCGTGTTGGCCGTGTTCGTGACGGTCATCTGGCCGCCGTTCGTCACGGCCTTGGCTTGGCCGTTCACCACCGTCATGCCACTGGGCAACACCGGCGGCGTCACTTGCGCGAGCGCCAGCCCCGCGCCACCGGGCCACGGGTGCACCAGCGCCACGGCGGCCAGCGCCAACGCGAGGGGTCGCAGGCAAAAGCGCGGCGAGCGCCGTTGCACTTTGCCCAACGGCCTGCGGGTGGGCGGCGTCGCGCGGCCAGCGGTGCGCGGTGTGGCTGGGGTGGTGTTGGTGGTGTCGGGGCGGAAGGGGGCGGTCATGGCGTCCTCGATTGACAGCGGCAAGGCAGGCCGGGTCAGAAGCTGTAGCTCACCTGGAAGTGAGCGCGGGTGTCGTGGCGACCGGTGGTGGTGCCATCGCTCAGGGCGTGCGCCAGGTCCAGTCGCGCCTGCCACGGGCCCATGGCGTAGCGCAGACCGACGCCGGCCGAGGCGACCTTGCATTCCACCGCCAGCAGGCGGCACGGGGTGTCCAGCCGGTTGCTGACCCAGCCCGCGTCGAAAAAGCCAATGGCCCGCAGGCTGCCCTGGCCGAGGCCGACGAGGGCGGCCAGCTCGGGGCTGCGCAGCTCGATGGACGCCGAGGCGCCGCTGTCGCCGGTCAGCTCGCGCTCCTCGTAGCCGCGCACCGAGGCGCCGCCGCCAATGCCGAACTGCTCGCCCGACACCAGGCCGTGCGGGCTGAGCTGGCCCACCACGCGGGCCTGCATCTGCCATTGCTCGGCCACGGGAAACTGGCGGTAGAAGCTCAGCCGCACCAAGGTGTAGCGCGGCTGGGCACCAGGGCGCACGAGCTGAAAGTTGGCGTCGCTGCTGTGACCGCCGCCGATTTGCAGGTTGTGCTGCAGGCCGATGGACGCGCCGAAGGCGTTCTCACCGCCCTTCTGGACGATGTATTCCACCGACACCGGCTGCACCGACACGCTTTCACCCGCGCCGCCGCAGGCGCCCGCCGGCAGACCGAGGATGGCGCAGTTGTTGATGTAGTCCCGGTGGTCGAGGCCCACCACCACGCGCTGGTCGATTTCGCCCACCCGCGGGAGGTAACGGCTCAGCCGCAGTCCGGCGATGCGGCCTTTGCCCGTGAATTGCAGCGGGCCCGCCGCCGTGCCGGTGGTGCCGCCATCGACGTCCGAGTAGGCCGCGTAGGCGTCCAGCGCCATGCCCAGGTTGTAGAGGGGCACACGGTAGTTGGCGCTCAGCACGGCCACCGAACTGGGCTTTTCGGGGGCCATCTGGTACTGCATGCTCAGCACGTGGTCCAGGTCCCACAGCGAACTGCGCTGGAAGCCCACGCTGGCGCGAAGCCGCCCGGTGTTCTCGTTGCCGGTGTTGTCCAGGCCCAGCGTCCAGCGGGACGCGGCTTGTTCGTTGACTTCGACCAGCGCTTCCACGGTGCCGGCGCTGCCGCCGGGCTGCAGCAGCACGTCGACGGTCTTGCCCGGGTTTTCGTTCGCGAGCTGAATTTGCGCGTCGATCTCGCGCACCTTGGGGGTTTCGCCCAGCCGCAGGCCCGGCAGGCTTGCGCGGACGTTCGCCTCGCTGTGGCGCTGCTGACCGGTGACCGTGATCTTGCTGAGCTTGCCCTCCAGCACCGTGATCAGCACCTGGCCCCCGGTGGCGGTTTGTTCGGGCAGGAAGGCCACCACCGCGCCGTAGCCGGCGTCGCGGTACAGGCCCTGCACCACCAGCGCCGCCTGCCTGAGCTCGTCCAGGCTGCGGTCGCCCAGGTAGGGCGCCAGCGCGGCGTCGATGGTGGCGGCGGGCAGCAGCGTGTTGCCGGTGACGGTGTAGGCCTTGACGGTCACCGTCGTCGGTGGGTTGGTCGTCTGGGCATGGACCGGGGCGTCGAGGAGGAACAGCGTGGCGGCAAGCGCCAAGGGGCCGAGGGCACGCTCGAAGGGGCGTTTCATCAGGTCTCCAACGGGTAGGTCCAACAGTCAAGGTGGGCGGCCTCACGGCGCCCGCAACCCAGACCATAGCCCCGTTGGGTTGCACAAACAAGTCCACGCGCCCGGCTGGCGCTCAGCCAAACCGGCTCATGGTGCAACCTGTCACAGACGCAGGCTGAGCTTCAGCGGTCCGAGCCGCGACCAGGCCGCGACTTCCTCTTGCAGCAAGAAGGCCGTCCTGGGATGAGACTCCGCCCAGCCCGCCGGCAGGCTGAGCACCGCCTGCTGGGCCACCCGTTTCAGGCGCATCGCCTGAGCCTGCACCGGTCCTCGGGCGTGGCATTTGATGATGGCCAGGCGCAGGCACAGCACCTGCCAGGCGAAGGCGTCCTGTGCCAGCTGTGCCTCGACCTTGCGCAGGCCGCCGCGCTGCGCGAGCAGCAGGTCGGCGATGCGCCGCTGCTGCGACTGCGAAAACCCGGGCGCGTCGACGTGCGCCAGCACATAGGCGCTGTGGCGGTGGTGGTCGTGGTGCGAGATCGCCATGCCCACCTCGTGCAGCGCCGCTGCCCAGCGCAGGTCGCGCCGCAGCTCGTGCAGGTCCTCGCCCCGTTCGGGCACCACCGCGATGCCGTCGAACAGGGCTTCTGCCACCGTGGCCACGCGCTGGGCCTGATGTGTGTCCACTTGAAAGCGCTGTTGCAGGTCCGCCACCGAGCGGTCGCGGATGTCCTGGCCCAGGTGCGTGGGAGCATCGCCCTGAGCGGCTTCCAGCCGTTCCGACAGGTCGAAGATCACGCCTTGGCGCAGCGCGCCGCGCGCCGGCTGCAGCGCCTCGATGCCGAAGTGGGTGGCCAGCGTGTACAGGATCGACAGGCCGCCCGCGATCACCGCGCGGCGGTCCTCCTTCAGGCCCGCCAGGGCGAGCTTGTCGACCCGCCCGGCCTTCAGGCATTGCTCCATCAGCCAGCGCAAGCCGGCCGGGGTGATGACGCCATCGGTGATGTGATTCGCCGACAGCAGTTGTGACACCGCCCCGACCGTGCCGGACGACCCCAGCGCTTCGGTCCAATGGGTTGGCGCGAACGGCGCCAATGCCTCCTCCAGCTCCGCTCCAGCCGCCACTTGCGCGGCCCGGAAGGCTTGCTCGGTGTAACGCCCGTCGCCGAAGTAGGCCATCGACAGGCTGACACTGCCCACCCGGAACGACTCCGCCCGGCGCGGCAGCCGGGCCTCGCCAAGGATCATTTCCGTGGACCGACCGCCGATGTCGATCACCAAGCGCGACTGCATGGACGGCTGCAAGCGGGCCACGCCAGCAAAGATCAGTCGCGCTTCTTCGCGGCCAGAAATGACCTCGATTCCATGACCCAGCACCGGTTCCGCGCGACGAAGGAAGGCGTCACGGTTGCGGGCCTCGCGCAGCGTCTGCGTGGCCACGGCGCGAACCTGGGCTGGCTCGAACCCGTCGAGCCGGCGGGCAAAGCGCGCCAGGCAGGCCAGGCCGCGCGCGGCCGCCTCTTCGGTGAGCATGCCCTGGTCGTCCAGGCCGGCGCCCAGGCGCACGGTTTCCTTCAGATAGTCCACCCGCCGGTAGCGGCCTTGCTTGAGCTGCGCGATTTCCAGCCGGAAGCTGTTGGACCCCATGTCGATGGCCGCCAACTGGTCGGGCCAGCGCTGGCGGGTGGAAAGGGGGCGGGGGTCGATGGCGGGCATGCCTGGAATTGTCGGTGCAAACCCTGGGCCTTCGGCCACCGGGTGCGCGCCGGCCGGCCGGGGGCGTCGGCGCAAGACCCTGCGTTCGGCGCCGCAGGCGCGCCTTCCTAGAATCCGACTCGTCGCGGGCCGTTGTGCCGGGCCCGTTTTGTGACCACCCTCCTGGAGACCCCCGCATGCTTCGCAACGACCTCGACAGCCTGAGCCCGAGCCGCGACTTCAACCGCCGCGACTTTGTCCGAACCGCCGTGGGCAGTGGGTTCGCCGCCGCGGTCCTGCCGGTGTCCGCCCAGGCCATCCGCACCGACACCGACGGTCTGGTGGCCGGCGAGGTGACCATCCCGGTGGGCGACTTCAAGATGCCGGCCTACCGCGCCGCGCCCGCGGGCAAGACCAAGGCCCCCGTGATCCTGGTCATCTCAGAGATCTTCGGCGTGCACGAGCACATTGCCGATGTGGCGCGCCGCTTCGCCAAGCTCGGCTATTTCGCCATCGCACCAGAACTGTTCGTGCGGCAGGGCGATGCCCAGTCTTACGGCGAGATTGCCAAGCTGATCGCCGAGGTGATCAGCAAAGTGCCCGACGCTCAGGTCATGGGCGACCTGGACGCCACGGTGGCCTGGGCCAATGGTCAGGGCGCCGACACCGCGCGGCTGGGCATCACCGGCTTCTGCTGGGGTGGCCGCATCACCTGGATGTACGCGGCCCACAACCCCTCGGTGAAAGCCGGCGTGGCTTGGTACGGTCGCCTGGTGGGCGCCCCCAACCCGTTGACGCCCAAGAACCCGGTCGATGTGGTCGGGACCCTGTCCGGCCCCGTGCTGGGCCTGTACGGCGGTGCGGACTCCGGCATCCCGGTCGACACCGTCGAGACCATGAAAAAGGCGCTGGCCACGGGCAGCGCTGCGGCCAAAAAGTCGGATTTCGTGGTCTACCCCGAAACGCCCCACGCTTTCCACGCCGACTACCGGCCCAGCTACCGCAAGGAAGCCGCCGACGATGGCTGGAAGCGTTGTCAGGCCTGGTTCAAAGCCAACGGCGTTGCCTGACGCGGCAGCCTGCGGTCAGCGCACCACCAGCACCGGCACGCTGGAGTGCGTCAGCACTTTCTGCGTTTCACTGCCCAGCAGCAGGGCGCTGACGCCACGTCGACCATGTGAGGCCATCACCAGCAGGTCGCACCGCTGGGTTTTGGCGTGGTCGATGATGGCTTCCCACGGGTGCAGGGCCTCGACCGTGTGGGCCTCGCAAGGCACACCGGCCGCCTCGCACGCGCTGGCCACGGCCTGAACGCGCTTGCTGGCGATGCGGTCTTGGGCGTCGAAGAACGCCTGTGGCGGCGTGGGCTGCATTTCGGTCACGGCGCTGTAGGGGTAGGGGTCCTTGACGCTCAAGGCCATCACCGTGGCGCCCAGTGTGCGGGCCAGCTGCACGGCCGTGGTGATCGCTTTGTCCGTGATCGGCGAACCGTCGGTGGGAACAAGGATGCGTTGGTACATGGGGCCTCCTGATGACGCGCCGGGTGGCGCGGGAACGATGGTCACAGTGTGACGCGGATCCGGCGCCTGGCGCCTTGTGCAAGATCAAGTCAGGGTCATCCCCGCGCGATCGGGTTGACCGCGTCGGACGACCATTCGCTCCAGGACCCCGGGTACAGCACCGTGGCGGGCCAGCCGGCCACGACGAGGGCGAACAGGTTGTGGCAAGCGGTGACACCGGAACCACACTGTTGCACCACGTCGGCGGGGTCGTGCTGGCGCATCAGCGGCTCAAATTCGGCGCGCAACACCTCGGCGGGCTTGAAGCGTCCGTCGGCTTGCAGGTTGTCCTTGAAGAAGCGGTTGCTGGCGCCGGGGATGTGGCCGGCCTGGGTGTCCAGCGGCTCGACCTCGCCGCGAAAGCGCTCCGGGGCGCGGGCGTCGATCAGGCGCACCCGACCCAGGCGGGCGCGCAGCTCAGCGGCGCCCACAGTGGGCATGCCCGGCCCATTGGCGGGCAAGGGCAAGGGCGCCTGCGCCGTGACCTGCGGCGGCGTGGACGCCAGCGGCAGCCCAAGCGCTTGCCAGGCGGCCATGCCGCCGTCCAGCACCTGCACCTGGGTGTGGCCGATCCAGCGCAGCAGCCACCAGGCGCGCACGGCCATCATCCCGCCCTGCCGGTCCAGGACCACCACCGAAGTGGCCGGCGTGATGCCCCAACGGCCCGCCGCAGCGGCAAAGGCCGCGGGCTCGGGCAGCGGGTGGCGGCCGGCGAAGCGGCCGTCGGCGGTGGCCTTCGGGCCGGAGAGGTCGCGCTCCAGGTGCACGTAGACCGCCCCGGGCACATGGGCCTGGGCGTGTTCGCGCTCGCCGGCGCCGGGGTCGGCCAGGTCGAAACTCGCGTCGAGCACCACGGGGCGGGACGGCCCGTTCAGCGCTGCGGCCAAGCCGGCGGCATCGATCAGTGGCGGCCGCTCGGCGGTGAGGGCGGCGGTGGGGTGGCGAGGGCTCATGCTCAGGTCTCCGTGGTGTGCTGGTTGCTTTTGGCCACTTCCGTGCGCAGTAGCGTGGCGCCCAATCCGGCGCCGACAATCAACAGCATGCCAGCGATGGCCATGGGCGTGACCCGGTCGTTGAACAGCAGCACGCCATACAGGAACGCGTGGGCAATGCCCAGGTACTGCAGGCTGGCATTGACCAGCACGCTGCCGCGCCCGTAGGCGCGCGTCATCAGCAGCTGGGCCACGGTGGCCAGCACCCCGGTGGCCAGCAGCAGCGCGACACCGCGCCAGCTGTGTTCGGCCATGCCGGTGATGGCCATGCTGACGGCCCCCGCCACCACGCCCGCGCAGGAGAAGTAGAAGACCACGCGGTAGTCGGGCTCGCCCACTCGGCCGAGCGCGGTCACCTGCAGGTAGGCCGTGGCGGCCAGCATGCCCGACAGCAGCCCGACCAGGCCGTGCCACAGCTGGTCCTGATCGATCGTGGGCCGCAGGATCAGCGCCACCCCGGCGAAGCCCAGCAACACGACCGCCACCAGCCGGTGGTCGACCCGGCTGGCGCCGAGCATCACCGAACCGCCCACCAGAAACAGCGCCATCCACACCGATGACATGTAGTTCAAGGTCATCGCCGTGGCCAGCGGCAGCTTGCCGATGGCGTAGAACCACAGTCCCAACGCGATCACGCCGCTGAGGCTGCGCCAGAAGTGCATGGCCGGCACGCGGGTGCGCAGGCTGCCGCCCACCCGCCGCGTGACCACCGCGATCAGCAGGGCGCCCACCAAGCTGCGGTAGAAAACGATCTCGCCGGCGCTGTACTGGTCGGACGCCAGCTTCACGCACACCCCCATCGTGGCGAACAGGAAGGTGGCCGCCAGCATCAGCCAAGCCGCATTGAGCGGCGCCCGGGGCGCCGCGCCTGCCGCGCTCAGCGGGCCACCATCATGCGGCGGTACCACTCGTGGAAGTGCTGCATGCCGTCTTCCATCGGGCTCTGGTAGGGGCCCACCTCATCGTCGCCGCGCTGCATCAGGGCCCGGCGGCCGGCGTCCATGCGCAGCGCGATCTCGTCGTCCTCGGCGCAGGTTTCCCAGTAAGCGGCCTGCTCGGCTTCGACGAATTCGCGCTCGAAGGCGGCAATCTCCTCAGGGTAGAAGAACTCGACGACATTGAGCGTCTTCTGCGGCCCTTGCGGGTGCAGCGTCGACACCACCAGCACGTGCGGGTACCACTCGACCATGATGTTCGGGTACAGCGTCAGCCAGATCGCCCCGTGCTTGGGCGGCACGCCGCCGCGAAAGCGCAGCACCTCCTCATGCCACTTGCGGTAGGCCGGCGAGCCGGCCTTGGCCAGCGCGTTGTTCGTGCCCACGGTCTGCACCGAGTGGTGGCGGCCGAATTCCCAGCGCAGGTCTTCGCAGGTGACGAACTGGCCAAGTCCCGGGTGGAACGGGGCCACGTGGTAGTCCTCCAGGTAGACCTCGATGAAGGTCTTCCAGTTGTAGTCGCACTCGTGCACCTTGGCGTGGTCGAAGACGTAGCCGCTGAAGTCCAGGTCGGCGCGCGGCCCCAGCGTGGCCAGGTCGGTGGCGACGTCGCGCCCGCCGGGCCGGCGCTCGAAGACCATGCCGTTCCAGGTCTGCACCGGATAGTTGCGCAGGTTCAGGCAGGGGTCGTCGGTGAAGTGCGGGGCGCCGACCAGTTCACCTTTGAGGTCGTAGGTCCAGCGGTGCAGCGGGCACACGATGTGCTCACGGGTGTTGCCGCGGCCGCGAAGCATCACCGCCTGCCGGTGGCGGCAGACATTGGACAGCAGTTGCACACCGTCGCGCGTGCGCACCAGCGCACGGCCTTCGCCCTCCTGGGGCAGGGCATGGTGGTCGCCGAGTTCAGGAACGCTCAACTCGTGCCCCACGTAACGCGGGGCGGGGTCGAAGATGCGCGCCACCTCCTGAGCGTAGGTCGCGGCATCGAAGTAGGTGGCTACGGAGAGTTGCGAGCGACTGCGCTCGAGTGCGTCCAGGCTGATGCTCAGGTCGGACATGGTCCCCAGGGTCTCCAAAACACGGTGGTTTGCAGGCAAGCCGCGACGTCGGGCCCGTGTTGGTCCGGCGCGCGCGAAGGGGGGCGGATTGTAGCCGGGGGTCTGTGGGCGGCGCGCAACCACCGCGCCACCAGCCCCATGGATCAGTAGGAGAGGCTGACTACAATCTAGGTTTATCCCACGATATGGCAAAAGCTGCGCCTGCCCCCCCACCCGAACCCGTTGCGCTGTCGTATGAAGATGCGCTGGCTGAACTGGAACGGCTGGTGGCGACGATGGAAGGCGGTCAGATGCCCCTGGACAAGCTGCTCGACGCCTACCGTCGTGGCGCCGAGCTCTTGAAGCTTTGCCGCGGACAACTGGAAGCGGTGGAGCAGCAGGTGAAGGTGCTGGAAGACGGTCAGCTCGCCCCATGGACCGGCGCATGAACGACCCTGTCTTCGACGATTGGATCCGGACCCAGCTCGCAGCCGTCGAGTCGGCCTTGCAACAGTGGGTGCCGGCCAGCGCACCGGCCGGGCTCGGCGAGGCGATGCGCTACGGTGTGCTCGACGGCGGCAAGCGCCTGCGCCCGTTGTTGGTCATGGCGGCGGCCCACGCCGTGCATGGCCAGCCCGAGGCCGCGCTGCGCGCCAGTTGCGCTGTCGAACTGATCCATGCCTATTCGCTGGTCCACGACGACATGCCCTGCATGGACAACGACGTGCTGCGGCGCGGCAAGCCGACCGTGCACGTGCGCTTCGGCCAGGCTCAGGCCATGCTGGCGGGCGATGCGATGCAGGCCCTGGCTTTCGAGGTGCTGACCCCTGAAACCGGCGTCGACCCCGCGCTGCAGGCGCGCCTGTGTGGCCTGCTGGCGCGCGCCGCCGGCCACGCCGGCATGGCCGGCGGCCAGGCCATCGACCTGGCCAGCGTGGGCAAGCCGCTCGATGAAAACACCCTGCGCGACATGCACCACCGCAAGACCGGCGTGCTGCTGCAAGGCAGCGTGATGATGGGCGCGGCTTGTGGCCAGCCCCACGCCCAGGCCGAAGCCGCGCTGGCCGACTACGGCACCGCGATCGGCCTGGCCTTTCAGGTCGTCGACGACGTGCTGGACGTGACCCAGGCCTCCGAGGTGCTGGGCAAGACGGCCGGCAAGGACATCGACGCCAACAAACCCACCTATGTCAGCGTGCTGGGCCTGGAGGCCGCGATGCGCTACGCCTGGGACCTGCGCGACCAGGCACAGTCCGCCCTCGCGCGCAGCGGCCTGCACGACACCACCTGGCTGTCGCGTCTGGCCGACAAGGTAGTCGAAAGAGACAGTTGACGATGAAGCACCCCTTGCTCCAGACCATCGACAGCCCGGCCGATGTGCGCCGGCTGAGCCGTCACGAACTGCAACAGCTGGCCACCGAGCTGCGCGACTTCCTGCTGCACAGCATCGCGCAGACCGGGGGCCACTTGTCGTCCAACCTGGGCACGGTCGAGCTGACGGTGGCGCTGCACCACGTGTTCAACACGCCGCACGACCGCCTGGTTTGGGACGTGGGTCACCAAACCTACCCGCACAAGATCCTCACCGGCCGGCGCGACCGCATGGGCACCATCCGCCAGCTGGGCGGCATCAGCGGCTTTCCGCGGCGCGACGAGAGCGAATACGACACCTTCGGCACGGCCCACTCGTCCACCTCGATTTCCGCCGCGCTGGGCATGGCGCTGGCGGCCAAGCTCAAAGGCGAAGACCGCAAATCGGTCGCGATCATTGGCGACGGCGCGATGACCGCCGGCATGGCCTTCGAGGCGCTCAACAACGCCGGCATGGACCACGCCAGCGGGCAGGCCGACATCCTGGTGATCCTGAACGACAACGACATGTCGATCTCGCCGCCGGTTGGGGCCCTGAACCGCTACCTGGCGCGCCTGCTCAGCGGCAAGTTCTACGCCGCCGCCCGCGACACCGCCAAGAGCGTGCTGAAGAACGCGCCGCCGCTGCTCGAGTTGGCGCGCCGCTTCGAGGAACATGCCAAGGGCATGGTCGTGCCCGGCACCATCTTCGAGGAATTCGGTTTCAACTACGTCGGCCCGATCGACGGCCACGACCTCGACTCGCTGGTGCCCACGCTGCAGAACCTGCGCGACATGAAGGGCCCGCAATTCCTGCACGTGGTCACGAAGAAGGGTTACGGCTACAAGCTGGCCGAGGCCGACCCGGTCAAGTACCACGCGGCTTCGGGCAAGTTCGACCCGGCGCAGGGCTTTCCGCCCAGCAAGCCGGGCAAGCCCACCTTCACCCAGGTTTTCGGCCAGTGGCTGTGCGACATGGCCGAAAAAGACGAGCGCCTGGTGGGCATCACGCCGGCCATGCGCGAGGGCTCGGGCATGGTCGAGTTCGACCGCCGCTTTCCGAACCGCTATCACGACGTTGGCATCGCTGAACAGCATGCGGTGACCTTCGCGGCCGGCCTGGCCTGCGAGGGGCTGAAGCCGGTGGTGGCGATCTATTCCACCTTCCTGCAGCGCGCTTACGACCAGCTGATCCATGACGTGTCGCTGCAAAACCTGCCGGTCGTGTTCGCGTTGGACCGCGGCGGCCTGGTGGGCGCCGACGGCGCCACCCACGCCGGCGCCTACGACCTGGCCTTCTTGCGCTGCATTCCCAACACCAGCGTGATCGCCCCGGCCGACGAAAACGAATGCCGCATGGCGCTGACGACTGCGTTCGAGCAAGACCACCCGGTGGCGGTGCGCTACCCGCGGGGCGCTGGCGCGGGCGTGGACATCCAGCCCGAACTGAACAGCCTGCCTTGGGGCAAGGGCGAAGTGCGCCGGGAGTCGGGCGTGGACGCGGGCCGCGGCGCGCCGCGCATCGCGATCCTGTCTTTCGGCACGCTGCTGTACACCGGCTTGGCCGTGGCCGAGCGCATCGACGCCACCGTGGCCAACATGCGCTTCGTCAAGCCGCTCGACAAGGAACTGGTGCTGGCCCTCGCGCGCAGCCACGACGCCCTCGTCACCCTGGAAGAGGGCTGCACCATGGGCGGCGCCGGCAGCGCGGTGCTGGAAGCCCTGGCCGAAGCCGGCGTGACCACGCCCACGCTGGTGCTGGGCCTGCCCGATGTCTTTGTCGAACACGGCGAACCGGCCAAGCTGATGGCCTTGTGCGGCTTGGACGCGGCCGGCATCGAGCAGTCCATCCTGAAGCGCTTCGCGGCCAAGCCCGCGTTGGTGCCGCCGGCGTCCGCGCCCACGGTGCGCCCGGCCGTCAACCACTGAGCTCGCGAGCGGCGCGCCGGGCCCTTGGGGGCGGTGCGGCGGCGTGTCCAGTCAGTGAAATTGATCGCTGCGATCAAGTCCCCGCTGGCCCGGCGTCGGCGGTTTGGTGTCATCCTCGCGGCTGAGCCTGTTGGTGAAATCCCTGAGCCATTCCCATGAGCAACCTCAAAGACGCCCTCCACATTCCCGACACCCAAAGTGAACGGGACGAACGCCACCTGGCGATCCAGCGCGTCGGCGTCAAGGACGTTCGCTACCCGATGGCGCTGAAGCTGGGCACCTCGGTGCTGCAGACCGTGGCCCAGTGGGACCTGGACGTGGCGCTGCCGGCCGAGCAGAAGGGCACCCACATGAGCCGCTTCGTGGCCTGGTTGGACGGCCTGACCGAGCCGCTCGACCTGCCCGTGCTGCGCACCCAGATGGCCGCGATGCTCGACAAGCTGCACGCTGACACCGGCCGCGTCGAGGCGCGGTTCCCGTTCTTCCTGCGCAAGCGCGCGCCGGTGTCCGGCGTGGAAAGCCTGCTCGAATACCAAGGCCGTTGGATTGTTGAAACGCGCGCGGGCCAGACCGCCGTGTTCGCTGAGGTCGTGGTGCCGGTCAAGAGCCTGTGCCCTTGCTCGAAGGAAATCTCTGATTACGGCGCCCACAACCAGCGCTCGCACGTGACCATCCGCGCCGAGCTGCTGGCCGAGCTGCCCTGGACCGAGCTGGTGCGTTTCGCCGAGGACAGCGCCTCCAGCGAGATCTGGCCCATGCTCAAGCGCGCCGACGAAAAATGGGTCACCGAGCGCGCGTATGAAAACCCGAAATTCGTCGAAGACCTGGTGCGCGACGTTGCGCTGCGCCTGAACGCGGACGCCCGCATCGGCCGCTACAGCGTCGACGTGGAGAACTTCGAGTCCATCCACGCTCACTCGGCCTACGCCCGCATCGAGCGCGGCTGAGTCACCCGCCGGTGGCCGCTGCCAAAATGCACCGGTGACCACCCCACCCGCCATCGACATCCACACCCCCGCCGTGCGTCAGGCGGGACGCGACTGGTTGTCGCTGGCGCTGATGGACGCGCGCAACCGCAGCCTGCGCTGGATCGCCGAGCTGTCGCCCGCGCTGTCCCGCGGCACCCCGGCAGACGCGGACATCGACCCGCCGGCCTGGACCCTCGGCCACATCGCCTGGTACCAGGAAGCCTGGATCGCCCGCAATGTGCAGCGTCGGCGTGGCGCGGCCTGCGACCCCAGCGCGCCGCGCTTGCCGTCGGTGCTGGCCCAGGCCGATGCGCTGTTCGACCCCGACCGCGTGCCGGCCGCCGATCGCCGGGCGCTGAGCCTGCCCGGCTTGGACGAACTTCGCCAGTACCTCGCCGACACCATCGACATCACGCTGGACCTGCTGGCGGCCAGCGAGGACAGCGACGAGGCGCTGTACTTCTTTCGCCTGGCCGTGCTGCACGAGGACCTGCAGTCCGAGGCGCTGGCCGTGGCGGCGCAGACCCTGGGCGTGCCACAGGGCGACGCCGCCAACCTGTGCCGGCCAGGCCGCCAGCACCCGCCCCGGGAGCCGCTCGGGTTTCCGGCCACACGGTGGTTGCAGGGCTCGCCCGACGTGGGCCTGGTGCTGGACAACGAACGCCCGGTGCAGCTGCAGCAGCTGCCCGAGTTCGAGATCGACGCGCAGCCGGTCAGCTGGTCGCAGTTCACCGAGTTCGTCGAGGACGGCGGCTACGACGACGCGCGCTGGTGGACGCCCGAGGGCCACGCCTGGGTGCAACGCCAGGGCCGCCGCACCCCGCGCCATGTGCTTCAGATGCGCCAGGGCGTGCTGCAACGGCGCTTCGGGCGCGACACCCGCGTGCCGCTGAGCCAGCCTGTGGTCCACGTCAGCGCCCATGAAGCCCAAGCCTGGTGCCGCTGGGCTGGACGGCGCCTGCCCAGCGAGCTGGAATGGGAGGTGGCGGCCCACCAGGGCGCGTTCCGGGGCTTCCGCTGGGGTGAGGTGCTGGAGTGGACGGCCACCACCTTCCGCCCCTATGCCGACCCCTTGCCACAACCCGACCGCCATTGGTCGCAGCCCGCCTACGGGAACGCCCGCAGCCTGCGAGGGGCGTCGTTCGCCACGTCGGGGCGGCTGCGCGACCCCAAGTTCCGCCGCCATGCGGCCCTGACCCACGACGTCAGCTTTTGCGGGTTTCGCAGCTGCGCCCTGTGAGCGGCGTCGAACAGGGCTCACATCAAGATACAAGCGCGTCGGGCGGATGCACTAAGGTCGCTTGATCTTCCGTGATCACGAACCTGCTGCATGTCGGGACGCTACAAACCTGTCGCCTTCGAACCCCGCGGACACCGCCGCCAGCGCCGGGGCCTGCCCCGGTGGCTGGTGCTGCTTTTGACCGGCACCGCGTTCGGCGCCATCGGCGTCATCGTCGTGCAAGAGCGTTACCTGCCGCCGCGCCTGTCGGCCAGCGCTTCGGCCGACCTGCGCGACGCGCTGGCCACGACCCAGGCTGAACAGCAGCGGCTGGAAACCGACCTGGCCCAGACCAGCCAACAGCTCAAGGCGGCGCTGGCGGCCAAGCAATCGCTCACCGACGAGCTCGCGTCCAGCCGCCAGACCATTGCCGGCTTGCGCGAGGACGTGGCGTCCGTGCTGGCCGCGCTGCCGCCCGACCCGCGTGGCGGCAAGGTCGAAGTGCGCGCAGGGCGGTTCAGCGTCGACTCGGGCAAGCTGGTCTACGACGTGATGTTGTCGCGCGACCGCGCTGGCGGCCGGCCGTTCACCGGCGTGATGCAGCTGGTGGTGGCGGGCGACTCGGCGCGCGGCAATGCCACCAGCGTCGCGCTCAAGCCCATTGCCGTGTCGGTGGGGCTCTACCAGAGTTTGCGGGGCAGCGTGCCTTTGCCCGACGACTTCAAGCCCAGCCAGACCACCATCCGTGTGCTGGACCGCCCGGACGGCAATCAGCACGGCATGCGCGTCATGCTGGTGAAGTAGCGGGCATCGTCGCCCCCGCCGCCGACTTGGGCGTGCGGTAGCTCCACCACGGCAACACGCGGCGCAGCGACAGCACCTCGCCACTTTGCTGGGGCTCGTAGCCTGGGATCGCCGCCAGTGCCTGTTGCCAGCGCGGCGAGGCCAGCAGCGTCAGCAAGGCGTTGATGTGCGGGTGGCTCAGGCTGGTGTGCAGTGTGGCCAGGAAGTACTGCTCCTGCACCAGGGGCACGAAGCCCAGCCCACGGGCCACCGCCGCGGCCTCGATGCCGAAGGCGGCGTCCGCGCTGCCGCTGGCCACCGCTTCGGCGGCGCCTTGGTGCGAGGGCTCCGTGGCGTCGTAGCCCAGGATCGACGCCGGGTCGATCTGCCGGGCCGCGAGCAGTTCGTCCAGCACCACCCGCGTGCCCGAGCCGCGGGCGCGGTTGGAAAAGCGCAGCCCGGGCCGCAGCAGGTCGTCCAGCGTGCGCAAGCCCATCGGGTTGCCGGCGGGCACGATCAGCCCTTGCGTGCGCCGCGCGAAACCGATCAGCTTGTGCCGGCCCGGTTGCAGCATCGGCCGGTAGGTTCGCGCGGTGGGCGAGCGCAGCGGCGCGTCGACGATGGCGTGGAAGCCTGCGAGCAGGCAGCGCCCGTCATTGAGCGCGGCAAGCGCGTCGACGCTGCCGGTGAACTGGATGTCCAGCAGCAGGCGGTGGTCGGCCTGGGCCAGGTCGCGCAGGCGGGGCAGGGCGTCGTCGTGGCTGGCCGACATGGTGATCACGCCGGCCGTGTCGTCGAAGGCGATCGCGAAGGCGCGCTCCAGTTCGCTGCGCAGCGCCTCGATCTGGGGGGCCAGCCGGGCCTGCGCCCGGCGCTCGGCCCACAGCAGCTTCTCGCCAAAGGGCGACAGCAGCGCGGCCTGACCTTTGACCCAGATGACGAGGTGGTGGCCGAGCGCTTCTTCCCAACGCTTGAGCTCGCCCCACACGTGGCGGTACGACAAGTCCAACTGCCGCGCGGCGCCGGAGATCGAGCCGGTGGCGTGCACCGCCGCGAGCATCGCCATCAGCGGGTGGTGCAGGGCCTGCGGGTCGCGGTCCCGGTCTCGGTCGCGGTCGCGGTCGCGGTCGCGGTCGCGGTCGCGCTGGCTGGCGGTCGCCGCGTCGGCGTCCGCAGCGCGGCGCGGCGGGGTGAGCTGGTACGTGAGGTTGACCTTGTGCATGGGCATGGTGGGCTGAGCCGCGACTTTACGGGGTGGCGGCCACTCGCGCGCTGGCGCAGCGTCAACGGTCTTATGCAATGCACTTCATATCGCGCCGGGTCGGGAGGCCGACCACAATCCGGCGCCCGAACCGCCTTGGTTCGCGACGTCCCACCGCCCTGCGGGGCCGCCACGGGCCACGTGGCGCGCCCTTTTGACCGAATTCCATGAGTGCCTTTGCCGACAGCGTGGCCACCGCCTTCGCCTTGATCACCCAGGCCGACGCCGCCTTGCTGCGCACGGTCGGGTTGTCGTTGGCGGTCAGTGCCAGCGCCTGCGCCTGCGCTGCGGGCGTGGGGTTGCTGATGGGCGCCTGGTTGGCGGTGGCGCGTTTTCCCGGCCACCGGCTGGCGGTGATGGCGATGAACACCCTGCTCGCCTTGCCCTCGGTGGTGGTGGGGTTGATCGTGTACCTGCTGCTGTCGCGCAGCGGGCCGCTGGGCTCGTT
Source organism: Hydrogenophaga intermedia (assembly GCA_943370175.1). GTDB lineage: Bacteria > Pseudomonadota > Gammaproteobacteria > Burkholderiales > Burkholderiaceae_C > Ideonella_A > Ideonella_A intermedia_A. The sequence continues at coordinate 31,888 of CALRPU020000009.1, forward strand.
CGGCATCCTCTTCACGCCCACGGCCATGGTCATCGCCCAGACCATCCTGGTGCTGCCGGTGGTCGCGGCCCTGTCCCGCCAGCTGGTGGGCGACAGCCTGCGCGACGGGGGCGACCAGCTGCGCTCGATGGGCGCCGGCCCGCTGACCTGCGCCTTGTTGATGCTGGTGCACGAGCGCTGGGCGGTCGTCACCGTGCTGCTGACGGCCTTTGGCCGCGCCATCGCCGAGGTCGGGGCGGTCATGATCGTGGGCGGCAACATCGATGGCGTGACCCGCACGATGACCACGGCCATCGCGCTGGAAACCAGCAAAGGCGACCTGCCGTTGGCGATGGCGCTGGGCATCGTGCTGCTGGCGGTGGTGGGCGTGGTGAACCTGGGCATCGGGCTGATTCAGCGCGGCCAGGGCTCGGCCCTGGCGGGGGTGCGCTGATGCAGGCCTACACCGTGCACGGCCGCCCGCCGCTGCTGCGGCTGCAGCAGGCCAGCGTGCGCTTCGGCGAGGTCCAGGCCCTGCAGCAGGTCAGCCTGGACATTCACCCTGGCGAGGTGATTGCGCTGGTGGGCGCCAACGGTTCCGGCAAGACCACCTTGCTGCGCACCTTGCATGGCGTGGTGAGCCACACGGGCCTGCGTGAACTGGGCGTGGTGAGCGCCCCGGGCGAGGCCGCACCGCGCCCGGCGGTGCAGTGCATGGTCTACCAGCGTCCGTTCATGCTGAAGCTGTCGGTGCGCAACAACTTGCGGCTGGCCCTGTGGCTGGGTGGTGTGCCCCGTGCGCACTGGGCGCAGCGCACCGACCACGCCCTGCAACGGGTGGGCCTGGCCGGCTTTGGCGGCCGGCCAGCGCGGGCGTTGTCCGGTGGGCAGCAGCAGCGGCTGGCCCTGGCGCGGGCCTGGGTCGTGCGGCCCGACGTCCTGTTCCTGGACGAGCCCACGGCCAGCCTCGACCCCGGGGCCAAGAAGGAAATCGAAGCGCTCATGGCCGACTTCGCCAGCGACGGCACAGCCCTCGTCATGAGCACCCACAACCTCGGTCAGGCCAAGCGCCTGGCCACCCGCGTCGTGTACCTCGAAGCGGGGCGCCTGGTCGTGGACCTGCCGAAGCCGGTGTTCTTTTTCGGTGGGTCGCAGCCGGGCATGGACAAGGTCGACACGTTTCTTAAAGGAGAACTGGCATGGAATTTGGAATGAAGCCCATCAACGCCCCGTCGCGCCGTCAGGCGATTGGGCGTGGTCTGGCCCTGGCAATGGCGATCTCGACCGGGCTGGGGGCTGCCGCGCTGCCCGGCGTGGCGCAGGCGCAGGACAAGACCATCGTGATGGCGTCCACCACCTCGACCGATCAGTCGGGCTTGTTCGCCCACTTGCTGCCCGCTTTCAAGAAGGCCACCGGCATCGACGTGCGCGTGGTGGCGTTGGGCACGGGCCAGGCCATCGACACCGCGCGACGTGGCGACGCTGACATCGTCTTCGTGCACGACAAGGTGGCCGAGGAAAAGTTCGTCGCCGACGGCTTCGGCCTGAAGCGCACCGAGGTCATGTACAACGACTTCGTGGTCATCGGCCCCAAGGGCGACCCGGCCGGCGCGGCGGGCAAGGACGTGGTGGCCGCGCTCGGCAAGCTGGCCACGGGCAGCGCGCCCTTCATTTCCCGCGGCGACAAAAGCGGCACCCACGCCGCCGAGCTGCGCTACTGGAAGGCCGCCGGCATCGACACCCCCGTGGGCAAGGTGGCCGGCTACAAGGAATGCGGCTGCGGCATGGGCCCGGCGCTGAACATCGCGTCCGGCAGCAACGCCTACGTGTTGGCCGACCGCGGCACCTGGCTGAGCTTCAAGAACCGCGGCGATCTGGCGGTGCTCGTGCAAGGCGACACGCGGCTGTTCAACCAATACGGCGTGATCGTGGTCAACCCGGCCAAGCACCCGCACGTCAAGAAGGACCTGGCCCAGGCTTTTGCCGATTGGGTGGTGGGCGCGGACGGCCAGGCCACCATCGCCAGCTACAAGATCGGCGGCGAGCAGTTGTTCTTCCCCAATGCGAAGCCTTGACCGCCGACCGCACGCCGGGCGGCGCAGGTGGGGGCCGCTCGCGGCGCTGGCCGTGACCGCACTCGCTTCTGCGTCGGCCGCCCCCACCGCGGCGGGGGCCCAGGACGCGGCAACGCCGGTCAAGGTGTTCGCCGCGGGCAGCCTGCGCGCGGCGCTCACCGAGGCCGCCACGCAGTTCGAAGCCGCCCAGGCCGGCCGCAAGCTCGCCTTCACTTTCGGCGCGTCTGGCCTGCTGAAAGACCGGCTGGCGGCGGGCGAGCCCGCCGAGGTGTTTGCCTCGGCCAACATGGCTCACCCGCAGGCCTTGAAGGCGGCGGCCGTGGCCGGTGAGGTGCAGCGTTTCACACGCAACCAGATGTGTTTGCTGGTGCGGCCCGGCCTGACGGTGGACGACGCCAACGTGGTGGACCGGATGCTCGACCCGGCGCTCAAGCTGGGCACGTCCACGCCGCAAGCCGACCCGTCGGGCGACTATGCGTGGCTGGTCTTTGACCGCGTCGAGGCCGCGGGCCGCGCGGGCGCGGCGGCCACGCTCAAGGCGCGGGCCCTGCAGCTCACCGGCGGGCCGACCTCGCCCCCGCCGCCGGTGGGCCGCAACGTCTACGGCGTGCTGGTGGCCGAGGGCCAGGCCGACCTGTTCCTGACCTACTGCACCAACGCCACGCTGGCCCGCCGGGAACACCCGCAGCTGCAGTCGGTGAACCTGCCCGAGCGCATCAACGTGGGCGCCGACTACGGCGTCACACTGCTGCGGGGTGCGACGCCCGTGGCGCAGGCTTACGTGGACTTCCTGTTGTCGCCCGCCGGCCAGGCGGTGTTCGCGCGGCACGGTTTCGCGGCGCGCTGAACGGCGCGGGGCCTCGGTTGCCTCCTGCGCCCTCACCAGTGCTCCAGCTTGGCGCAGTGCCGCCCGTCGGGGGCGGCGCTGGCGCGCTCCCCGCCGTGTTCCACTCGCCTGCGCGCCCCTAGGCATCGTTCTTCATAAGTGGAAGCCTGCACTGTCCAGCGGCAGGGCCGACTCGAACAATCCACCGCTGTAGCGACCCCGCCATCGCGGCGCGCTGTCGTGTCACCCCCCGTCCAGGAGACAAACGTGAGCATTCCGATTTCCCTGACCGTCAACGGCAAGGCCGTGACGACTTCGGTCGAACCCCGCACGCTGCTGGTCACGCTGATCCGTGAACACCTGCGCCTGACCGGCACCCACCAGGGCTGCGACACCGCGCAGTGCGGCGCCTGCACCGTGCACCTGAATGGCCGTGCGGTGAAGTCCTGTTCCATGCTGGCCGTGCAAGCCGAGGGCGGCACCGTGACCACCATCGAGGGCTTGGAAACCAACGGCCAGCTGCACCCAATGCAGGCCGCGTTCCGGGAGTGCCACGGCCTGCAATGCGGCTTCTGCACGCCGGGCATGGTGATGTCGTCGGTGGCCTTGCTGGCCGACAAGCCGAACGCCACCGAGCAAGAAATCCGCGAGGGCCTGGAGGGCAACATCTGCCGCTGCACGGGCTACCAGAACATCGTGAAGTCGATCCAGCTTTGCCAGTCGGGCAAGGTTGGCGCTGCGGCCTGAACCGTCGGACGCAAGGAGTAACGCATGACCGACCTGTCCACCCAACAACACCTGTCGCCCATCGGCCAGTCCGTGCTGCGCCGTGAGGACCACCGCTTCCTCACCGGCGCCGGCCAGTACACGGACGACGTCAACCTGCCGGGCCAGACCCATGGCTATTTCCTGCGCTCGCCGTACGCGCACGCCCGCATCAAGTCCATCGACACCCGCCAGGCCGCCGCGGCCGCCGGCGTGGTGCAGATCTTCACCGGCGCCGACCTGGCCGACGCCAAGGTGGGCGGCCTGCCCTGCGGCTGGCTGATCCACAGCAAGGACGGCACGCCGATGAAGGAGCCGGCGCACCCGGTGCTGGCGCAAGGCAAGGTGCGCCACGTCGGCGACCAGGTGTGCCTGGTGGTGGCCGAAACCTACCTGCAGGCCAAGGACGCCAGCGAGCTGATCGAGGTCGAGTACGAAGAGCTGCCGCCCGTCATCGACATCACCACCGCCGCCGGCCACGCCTCGTCGGTGCACGACGACGTGCCGGGCAACGTCTGCTACGACTGGGGCCATGGCAGCAAGGAGGCGGTGGACGCCGCCTTCGCCGGCGCTCACCATGTCACCAAGCTGAGCTTCGTCAACAACCGCCTGATTCCGAACGCGATGGAGCCGCGCGCCGCCAACGCGCACTACACCCGCCACGACGAAAGCTACACGCTGTACGTGTCGAACCAGAACCCGCACGTCGAACGCCTGCTGATGAGCGCCTTCGTGCTGGGCCTGCCCGAGTCCAAGGTGCGTGTCATCGCGCCGGACGTGGGCGGCGGCTTCGGCTCGAAGATCTTCCTGTACGCCGAGGAAACCGCGCTGGTCTGGGCCAGCAAGCGGGTGAACCGCCCCATCAAGTGGACGGCCGAGCGCAGCGAGTCCTTCCTGACCGACGCCCACGGCCGTGACCACGCCACCGAGGCCGAACTGGCACTGGACGCCCAGGGCCACTTCCTGGCGCTGCGCGTCAAGACCATCGCCAACATGGGCGCCTACCTGTCGACCTTCGCGTCGAGCGTGCCCACCATCCTGTACGCCACGCTGCTGTCGGGCCAGTACAAGACGCCGGCGATCTACGCCGAGGTCAAGGCGGTGTTCACCAACACCTCGCCGGTGGACGCCTACCGCGGCGCCGGCCGGCCCGAGGCGACCTATCTGGTCGAGCGCATCGTCGAAACCGCGGCGCGCGACATGGGCATGGACCCGCTGGAAATCCGCCGCAAGAACTTCGTCACGCAGTTCCCGTTTGCCTCGCCGGTCGGCCTGACCTACGACACCGGCGACTTCAACGCCCACCTGGACAAGGCCGCCAAGATGGCCGACGTGGCCGGCTTCCCGGCCCGCAAGGCCGAAGCCGCTGCCCGCGGCATGAAGCGCGGCCTGGGCTTCAGCTGCTACATCGAGGCCTGCGGCCTGGCGCCGTCGAACATCGCCGGCGCCCTGGGCGCGCGCGCCGGCCTGTTCGAGGCCGGCGAGGTGCGGGTGCACCCCACCGGCACGGTGACGGTGTTCACCGGCTCGCACAGCCACGGCCAGGGGCATGAAACCACCTTTGCGCAGGTGGTGGCGGCCAAGCTGGGCATCCCGGTGGACAGCGTGGAAATCGTCCACGGCGACACCGGCCGCGTGCCCTTCGGCATGGGCACCTACGGCAGCCGTTCGCTCAGCGTGGGCGGCACGGCCATTGTCAAGGCGGTGGACAAGGTGATCGCCAAGGGCAAGAAGATCGCCGCCCACCTGCTGGAAGCGGCCGACACCGACATCGAGTTCGAGAACGGCGAGTTCAAGGTGGCGGGCACCGACAAGAAGATCCCGTTCGGCTCGGTGGCGCTCACCGCCTACGTGCCGCACAACTACCCGCTGGACAAGCTGGAGCCGGGCCTCAACGAAAACGCCTTCTACGACCCGACCAACTTCACCTACCCCGCCGGCACCCACATCTGCGAGGTGGAGGTCGACCCGGACACCGGCAAGACCCGCGTGATCAGCTTCGTGGCCGTGGACGACTTCGGCAACATCATCAACCCGATGATCGTGTCGGGCCAGGTGCACGGCGGCATCGCCCAGGGCCTGGGCCAGGCGATGATGGAAGGCTGCGTCTACGACGAGCAGTCGGGCCAGCTGCTGACCGGCACCTACATGGACTACACCATGCCGCGCGCCGACGACTTCCCGAACTTCGTCGTCGACCACACCGTGACCCCCTGCACCCACAACCCGCTGGGCGTGAAGGGCTGCGGCGAGGCTGGCGCCATTGGCTCGCCCCCGGCCTTCATGAACGCCCTGACCGACGCGCTGGGCGTGCGCGACCTCGCCATGCCCGCCACCGCCGAGCGCGTCTGGCGCGCTGCCAACGGCCTGGTCTGATCCTGAGCGAACCCTCGAGGAGACTCTCATGTACGCATTCGATTACCAACGCCCGGCCAACGCGGCCGGCGCGTCGTCCGCCTTTCAGGGCGACGCCCGCTACCTGGCCGGTGGCCAAAGCCTGATCCAGGCCATGAAGCTGCGCCTGTCGATGAGCGAACGCCTCGTCGACCTCGGCGGCGTCGCCGACCTGAAGGGCATCCAGCTGGACGGCGGCAAGCTCGTCATCGGCGCGATGACCACCCACGCCACCGTGGCCCGTTCGGCCGAGGTGCAGGCCGCCTGCCCGGCGCTGGCCGAGCTGGCCAGCGGCATCGGTGACCAGATGGTCCGCAACATGGGCACGTTGGGCGGCTCCATTGCCAACGCCGACCCGGCCGCCTGCTACCCAGCGGCGGTGGTCGGCCTGGGCGCCACGGTGCACACCCACCAGCGCACCATCGCCGGCGACGACTTCTTCCTGGGCTTGTACGAAACCGCGCTGCAACCGGGCGAGCTGATCACCGCGGTGAGCTTCCCGGCGGTCAAGGCCGCGGCTTACATCAAGTTCAAGCAGCCGGCCTCGCGCTTCGCGCTGGTGGGCGTGTTCGTGGCCAAGACGGCGGCCGGCGTGCGCGTGGCGGTGACCGGTGCCAAGGGCAGCGTCTTCCGCGCCACCGCCATCGAGCAGGCGCTGAACACCAGCTTCACGCCCGAAGCCGCGAAGGCCGTGAAGCTGCCCACCGACGACATCAACAGCGACCTGCACGGCTCGGCCGAGTACCGCGCCGCGATGATCAGCGTGATGGCCAGCCGCGGCGTGGCCGCCGTGCTGGCCCGCTGATGCCCGCCGCCACGCCGCGTCAGCGCCTGCGGCGCGCAAGCCTGACCGCCGTGGCGTCCATCGGGCTCGCCTTTGGCGCGGGCGCGGCGCTGGCCCAGGGCGCGATGGCGGCGCCCACCGGGGCGCCTGCCGTGGCGGCGGCGTCGTCCACGCCCGGCCGGGCGGCTGCACCCGCGGTCGCCGCCGACGACGCCCGTGCCGCGGTGCTCACGGTGCGCCTGGACGACGGCAGCACCCAGCGCTTCGACCGCGCCGCGCTCGAACGGCTGCCGCGCGAATCGGCCACCGTGTCGCGTCGCGATGGCAGCACCTTCGTGGCCTCGGGGGTGTCGGTGGCCAGCGTGCTGCGCGCGGCTGGGCTGGACCTGAGCCAGAACCTGGGCGGTGGCACCGTGGCCTCGCAGGCCTTGATCGCGCGCTCGGCCGACGGCTACCGCGCGGTCTTCGGCCTGGCCGAGGCCGACCCGCACTTTTCGCTGCCCGCGCTGCTGATCCTCTGGCAAGAGGCCGATGGCTCGCCGCTGCCGCCGCGGGCGGGTCCCTTTCAGCTGATTGCCACTGGTGAGAAGCGGCCCACCCGTTGGGTCCGACAATTGCAGCGCCTTGAGACCCGATCTTTGCCATGACCGCCGCCGTCGCCACGCCCCACGCCCCCTCCGCGCCCACCCCGGCCACCGCCGCCCTGGCCGGCCTGCCCAGCTCTGTCGACGGGGTGATTGCCCTGCTGGCCACCCAGCAGTATGTGTGCGACCGCCGGCTGGCCACGGCCCTGTTTTTGAGCCTGAAGCTCGGCCGTCCCTTGTTCCTGGAGGGCGAACCCGGCGTTGGCAAGACCGAGCTCGCCAAGACCTTGGCCGCGGCGCTGAACACCGCGCTGCTGCGCGTGCAGTGCTACGAGGGCCTGGACGTCGCGCAGACCGCCTACGAATGGAACGTGGCCCGGCAGATGATCGAAATCCGCCTGGCCGAGGCCGCGCACGAGGTGGACGCGCCCGAAGCGCGCGAGCGCCTGGCGCGCAACCTGTACCGGCGCGAACTGCTGATCGAGCGCCCGCTGTTGCAGGCCCTGGTGCAGCCGCGCTCGCCGGTGCTGCTGATCGACGAGCTGGACCGCGCCGACGAGCCCTTCGACGCCTTCTTGCTGGAGGTGCTGGCCGAAAACCAGCTGACCATACCCGAGCTGGGCACGATCAAGGCCAGCGCGCCGCCGATCACGCTCATCACCAGCAACCGCACCCGTGAGATTCACGACGCGCTGAAGCGCCGCTGTCTGTACCACTGGGTTGATTTCCCCACGGTCGAGCGCGAGCTGGACATCGTGCGCCTGAAGGCGCCCGGCGCCAGCGAGCGGCTGTCGATCCAGGTGGTCGAGTTCGTGCAGCGCATGCGCCGGCTCGACTTGTTCAAGGCGCCGGGCGTGGCCGAGACCATCGACTGGGTGAACGCGCTGGTCGCGCTGGACGCGATCCGCCTGGACCCAGCCACCGTGCAGGACACGCTGGGCGTGCTGCTGAAGTACCAGGACGACATCGTCAAGCTGCAAAGCGGTGACACCGCCAAGCTGCTGGACGAGCTGCGGGCGCGGGCGCTGCTCGACTGAACCGGCCCGGCCCCATGGCCTTGTTCGCTGAAAACATCCTCCACTTCGCGCGGGTGCTGCGCACCGCGGGCGTGGCCGTGGGCCCGGACCGCGTGCTGGCGGCCATCGCCGCCATCGAAGCCGTGGGCCTGAACCACCGCGAGGACGTGCACGCCGCGCTCAGCGCGGTGATGCTCGAGCGCCACGAGCAGCAGACCCTGTTCGACCAGGCCTTCGACGCCTTCTGGCGCGATCCCAAGTTGCTGGAGCAGCTGATGTACGCGCTGCTGCCCAAGGTCAGCGGCCGCGGCGACAAGCACCGCCCGACGCGCGCCAACCGCATGGCCGAGGCCTTGTCGGCCCCGCGCCCGCCGGCCCCGCCCAACCCGGCCAACCAGACCGCCGAGGAGGCGTTGCAGTTCGACACCAGTTTCACCTTCAGCGACCGCGAACGCCTGCAGCGCGCCGATTTCGAGACCATGACCACCGCCGAGTTCGCGTTGGCCAAACGCCTCGCCGAGCAGGTGCCGCTGCCGGTCGACCCGGTGCGCCGGCGCCGCCACGAGCGCGCACCCGACGCGCGGCGCGGCGGCCGCATCGACCTGCGCAGCACGCTGCAGCAGTCGGCCCGCCACCCGCACCAGTTGCAGCCCGCCTACCGCCGCCCGCGCAGCGAGCCGCCCACGCTGGTGGTGTTGTTGGACATCTCGGGCTCGATGGAGCGCTATGCGCGGCTCTTTCTGCACTACGTCCACGGCCTGACCCGGCGCCACCTGCGCGTGCACACGCTGACCTTCGGCACGCGGCTGACCAACATCAGCCGCAGCCTGCGCCACCGCGACCCCGACGTGGCGCTGGCCCAGGCCGACGCGCAGGTGGACGACTGGAAGGGCGGCACGCGCATCGCGTCCTGCCTGGACGACTTCAATCACCGCTGGGCGCGCCGCCTGCTGACCGGCAACGCGGCGCTGCTGCTGGTCACCGACGGCCTGGACCGCGACGCCCAAGGCGAGCTGGGCCGCAGCGCCGCGCAGCTGCGCCGGCTGGCGCACCAGATCGTGTGGCTCAATCCGCTGCTGCGCTTTGACGGCTTCGAGCCGCGGGCCGCCGGCGTGCGGGCCCTGCTGCCGCACGTGGACCGCTTCTTGCCCGTGCACAACCTGGCCAGCCTCGCCGACCTGGGCCGTGCGCTGCGCGCGCCTGCGGTCTCCCCGAGACTGTCACCGAATTCAACACCTGTGTTGCCTTCCCACGGCTTGTGAGCAGTCTGGCCGGCCCCACCATTCCCCATTGACACACCCGAGACCGACATGGAACTCCAAGGCGAACGCCTCATTCCCGCCACCGTGCAGCAAACCTGGGATGCGCTGAACAACCCCGAGGCCCTGAAGGCCTGCATCGCCGGCTGCGAAAGCCTGGACCGCAGCGGCGACGACGGCTTCACCGCCGTGGTGGCGGTCAAGGTCGGCCCCGTCAGCGCCAAGTTCAAGGGCAACCTGAAGATGACCAACGTGGTGGCGCCCAACAGCTACACCATCAACTTCGACGGCCAGGGCGGTGTGGCCGGCTTCGGCAAGGGCTCGGCGGACGTCGCCCTGACCGAAGTGTCCGGGCAAACCCGGCTGAAATACACCGCGCGGGCCCAGGTGGGGGGCAAGATGGCCCAAGTCGGCAGCCGCCTGATCGACGCGGCCGCCGGCAAAATCGCGGAAGACTTTTTCAAGGCGTTTGAAGCCAAGTTGGGTGAGATGTACCCGGCCCCGGTGGCCGCTGCGGCGACCGCGCCTGTGGCCACGGCGGTGGACAGCGCGCCCCCGTCGAACGACAACAACAAGCTGCTGTGGTGGGTGATCGGCGCGGTGGTGGTCATCGCCGGCTTCTTCCTCCTCAAGCGCTGACACCGCCGTGAGCGGGCGGTGCCGCGGTCTTTGATGCCGCTGCGCCGCGCGCCACCTGGGGCGGCATGGCCGAGCGCACGGCCACGCCGCCCGACCTGACAACGGAGACAAGGATGGACAGCCTCGACCTTCAAGTGCTCAGCCAGGCCCGCGAGTGGCACCGCGCCGGCCAGACCGTGTGGCTCGTCACCGTCATCGAAACCTGGGGTTCCGCCCCGCGGCCCCCGGGCGCGCTGCTGGCCTTGCGCGGCGACGGCCTGGTGGTGGGCTCGGTGTCCGGCGGCTGCGTGGAAGACGACCTGATCGACCGCGTGCGCACCGGTGAGCGGGTGGGCAAGCCCTCGCTGATCACCTACGGCGTGACCAAGGAAGAGGCCGCCCGCTTCGGCCTGCCCTGCGGCGGCAACCTGCGCCTCGTGCAGGAGCCGCTGGTGGACACCGCTTGGATCGACGAGGTGCTGGACCGCACCGGCCGGCACGAACTGGTGGCCCGCCGCCTGGACCTGGACACCGGCGCCGTGGTGGTGGAGCCCGCCAGCCGCAGCGAGCGCTTTGAATTCGACGGCCGAACGCTGCGCGCGCTGTTCGGCCCGCGCTGGCGCATGCTGATCATCGGCGCCGGCCAGTTGAGCCGCGTGCTGGCGCAGATGGCCCTGGCGCTGGACTTCGAGGTGCTGTGCTGCGACCCGCGCGAGGAGTACCACCTCACCTGGGACGTGCCCGGCACCCGCTTCAGCAAGCAAATGCCCGACGACCTGGTGGTCGAGCTCCAGCTCGACCCGCACAGCGCCGTGGTGGCCGTCACCCACGACCCGAAGCTCGACGACATGGCGCTGCTCGAAGCGCTGAAGTCGCCGGCCTTCTACGTGGGCGCGCTGGGTTCGCGCGGCAACACCGCCACCCGCAAGGAGCGCCTGAAGTTGTTCGACCTGTCGCCCGCGGAAATCGAGCGCCTGCACGGCCCGATCGGCCTGGACATCGGCAGCCGCACGCCGGCCGAGATCGCCGTGTCGATCATGGCCGAGGTGGTGGCGGTCAAGAATGGCGTGCGCCTGACGCAGAAGAAGGACGGTTCGGCCGTGCCGGCGCCCGCGGCCGACGGCCCCGTCTGCGCCCGCTGATCAGGCGTCGACCAGGCTCTGCCCGCCCGACCGTGCGGGCCGCCCAAGGGTCAGGCCACCGGGCGAACGCCGCGATCCAATTTGGCGCAGTGCCGCGCCCGCGTCGGCCCCCGCTCGGGTTAGTCCGAACTGGCCGGCGCGCGGCGTCGGCGGTTTGATGGCGGCATGCGTGGTGATCAAATGAAGGCGGGCCGCCGGCGGTGGGCGGTGATTTCGGGTGTGACCCTGGCCCTCGCGCTCGCGGCCACGTGGCCCGCGGTTGCCCAGGACTTTGGGGGCGACCCTTACCGGTCCCACCAGTGGGAAGGCATCCGCAAGGAGTTCTTCGGCAGCGCGCCGCTGCGCTTCGACGACCGGGTGCAGGTGCGCGGGCCGGCCTTTGCCGAAGACCCGATGAACGTGGCGGTGAGTGTGTCGGTCGCGCCCTCGGTGGGCGAGGTCGAGCAGATCGTTGTGATCGTCGACCGCAACCCCATCCGCAAGGTGCTGGAGTACTTTCCGGTGCGCGCGACGCCGGCGGTGGGCTTTCGCTTCAAGCTGGAGCAGGCGAGCCCGGTGCGTGCGGCGGTGAAGCTGCGCGACGGCGCGTGGCTGGTGGGCGGCACCTGGGTCGACTCGTCGGGCGGCGGCTGCACGGTGTCGGGTGCCACCCGCAAGGACGGCAGCTGGGCGCAGACGCTGGGGCAGGTGAGTGCGCGGGTGTTCACCAGCGACGCCACCACCGCCTCGCTGGCCCCAGGCGCCACCCCGATCTTCAGCGGCCAGCGGCTGCGCCTGCGGGTCATGCACCCGATGGACACGGGCCTGGTCGGCGGTGTGCCGGCCTTCTACCTGGCCCGCCTGGCCGTGCGCGACGCCCAGGACCGCGAGCTGCTGCGCTTGAACACCTTCGAGCCGGTCAGCGAGAACCCGGTGTTCAGCTTCGACTTCGACCGCCGCGAGCCTGGCGCCCTGCGCGTGGTGGGCGTCGACAACAACGGCAACCGCATCGACACCGTCGTGCCATGAAGGCGGCCGCGCTGACGGTGGCGGCCTGGGCCGCTGTGTGGATCGCTTGCGCTGCAGTCCCCGCGCTCGCGCGCGAACCCACCGTTGACCTCGCCCGGCTGGACCACGGCCTGCAGGCCCGCGCGCTGGCACCGGGCGTGTACGTGGTCGACGGGGCGAACGCCGATTTCGCGCCGGCCAATGGCTGCAACATCATCAACACCGGCTTCATCGTCACCGAGGCGGGCGTGGTGGTCATCAACACCGGGCCGTCCAAGCGTTACGGCGAGCAGCTGCGCTCGCTGATCGCGCGGACCACGGCGCAGCCGGTGGCCCAGGTCGTCCACCTGAACCTGCACCCGGACTACTTCCTGGGCAATCAGGCCTTCGCCGACGTGCCGCGCCTGGCCACCCCGGTCACGCGCGCTGGCATGGCGCGCGAGGCCAAGGCTTACGAGGACAACCTCTACCGCCTGTGCGGCGACTGGATGAAGGGCACGGAGGCCTTGCTGCCCGACCGCGACGTGGACCTGAGCACCGGCGTGTGGGTGGTCGGCGGGCGCCGCCTGCAGCTGCGCGAGCTGCAGGGCCACACCGACTCCGACCTGGTGATCACCGACCTGGTCAGCGGCGTGAGTTTCGTCGGGGGGCTGGTTTTCGTCGACCGCGTGCCGACCACACCGCACGCCCGCATCGGGCCGTGGCTGAGCAGCCTCGAGGCCCTGGAGGCCGCCCGACCAGCGGTCACCGTGCCCAGCCATGGCCCGGTGGTCAGCAACGACCGCGGGCTGCAGCAAACGCGGCGCTATCTGCAGTGGCTCGACACCAGCTTCGCCCGCCATGCCCGCGAAGGCTGGGAGCCCAGCGAGGTGCTGCGCGCCCCGGTGCCGCCAGAATTCCGCGCGTGGGCTGCGTTTGCCACCGAGTACGTGCGCAACGTCACGCACCTGTACCCGGCCTACGAGGCGCGGCAGCTGCAGCCTGTGCCCTCCAAGCGTTGAGCGGCCCGAGTCGTCGCGCCGTGTCGCCCGGTCGCCGCGTGAAAAAGAAGGGGCGCCATGCTGGCGCCCCCATGAACCAGAGAATGTCATTGCAAGCGAGGAAGCGCTGCCGACCCGATGCAATCTAGCGGACCATCGCGCCAGCGTCGCGGGCGAAGCGACCGCCAAACCTGGGAGTAATTCCCGACGTGCTCGCCGCCCCGTGGTGACCGGTGGGCGCGAAGCGGCGACGGCCCGATGATCGGGACGCCGACCGCATGGCGGGCCGGCGCGCTGGCCCGGTTGGCGGCCGGTGCCTGGGGATCGGGAGAGCCTGTGGACTTGCGAATTCAGCTGGTGTGGCGCGTGGCCGGCTTGTCCGCCATGCTGTTGGTGGTGTTCTGTGCGGGTGTCCTGGGGTCGTTGCGCGATGACGTCGCCGACGAGGTCGAGGCATCGTCGCGCCTGGCCGAGCTGATCCAGGCGTCGTGGCAGGCGTCGACCACCCCGGACGACGCGCAGGCGATTCGCGCCGTCGAGCGCCTGGTGGCCACGGGTGCGCTGCGCCACGTCGAGGTGTCGGTGGAGCGCGCCGACGGGTCGCGCCCGGACGTCGCCGTGGCCGCGCCCGCCCACCCGCTGGTGGCCTGGCTGGTCGACCGGCTGCCGACGCCGCCAGCCCTGCAACGAATCCACCGCCTCGCGCTGGGCTCGACGGTCCTGGTGATCCGACCCAACCCGCGCAGCGAGGTCGCCGAGATCGTTCACGATGCCGCCCGCACGCTGGCCACGCTGGTGCTGTTCGCTGGCCTCACCGTGGGCGTCACCTGGTTCGCCGCCCACCGGGCGCTGGCCCCGGTGCGCGAGCTGGAGGCCGGTTTGGACCGCATTGCGCAGCGTGCCCGACCGGCGGGCGACCTGCGTGCCGAGTGGGCCGTGTCGCAGGCCCGCCTGCCGCGGTTCCGGCTGCGCGAGTTCGACCGAATCGCCCGCGCGATCGACGGCCTGGCGCACCAGCTGGACTTGGCGCGCCAGGCCCAGCACCAGCTCGCACAGCGCCTGATCGCCGTGCAGGAGGCCGAGCGCCATGAGCTCGCCCGCGAGCTGCACGACGAGATGGGCCAGTCGCTGACCGCCGTCAGCGTCAGCGCGGCCTACATCGACCGGCACGTCGATCGGGCCGACCCGCAAGTGCTTCGCGATTGCGCGCGCGACATCCTGGGCCAGGTCAAGGCCGTGACGCGCCACATTGGCGACATGCTCGGCCGCCTGCGGCCGCACGGCCTCGAGGGCATGGGCTCGCTCGCCGCGTTGCGCGAACTGGTCGCCGCCTGGCAGCAGCGGCACACGGGGGTCGCGCTGGACGTGGACTTTCCGCCGGCGTTGCCTGCGTTGCAGCAGCCCCAGGCGCTGGCGCTGTACCGCGGGCTGCAGGAAGCCTTGACGAATGCGCTGCGCCACAGCGGCGCCCGCCGCGTCAGCGTTCGGCTGCAGCAAGGCGATGGGGGCCTCACGCTCAGCGTCGAAGACAACGGCGGCGGCCGCGCGGCGGACGTTGAACGCCGCGTGGGCGCGGGCCTGCTGGGCATGGCCGAGCGCGCCGCCGCGGCGGGCGGCCGGGTGTCGCTGCAAGACGGCGTCGGTGGCCTGCGCGTCGTGGTCCAGCTGCCTGTGACGGCCGAGGCAGAGGCCTCGGCGCACAGCGGGCCCTTCGGTGCCCTGTCGTGAGGTGCCTCCCATGATCCGCATCCTGCTGGCCGACGACCACGCCGTGGTCCGCTCCGGCTACCGGCGCCTGCTGGACGCCGAGCCCGACATGGTGGTGGTGGCCGAGGCCGCCAACGCGGTCCAGGCCTATGCCGCCGTGGTGGCCGATCCCCCCGACGTGATGGTGCTGGACCTGAACCTGGGCGACGGCAGCGGCCTGGCCGTGATGCCCCGCGTGCTGGCGCGCGCCCCGCAGGTCAAGGTGCTGGTCTTCACGATGTACGCCAGCGCCGCTCACGCCACCCAGGCCTTGCGCGCCGGTGCCGCTGGCTATTTGACGAAGGCCAGTGACCCCGGGCAGATGATCGACGCGGTGCGCAGTGTTGCGGCGGGCCGGCAGGTCATCGCGCCGGACGTGGCGCAGGCGATGGCACGCGAGCTGGTGGACGATCGCTCGGCCTTCAACCGCCTGACCCCGCGCGAGTTCGAGGTCGTGCGGCTACTGGTGAGGGGCGACTCCACGGCGGCCATCGCCGAGCAATTGCATCTGAGCCAGAAGACCGTCTTCAACTACCTGTCGATGATCCGTCAGAAGCTCCAGGTGGACAGCGACTTCCAGCTCATGCACCTGGCGATCCGTCACGGGCTGGTCGGCTGACCCCGGTGTTCCAAAGCGGCTTTGGCCAGTGTTCAAAGCTGGCACAGCGGCCTTTGAACGGGTCGGGTTAACCCCCCTGCGTGGCGGCTCCGAAGGCACGGCGACGGTCGGGATCGCAGGCCGAGCCACTGGTATGCAATTTGCCGGGAAGGGTTCCCAGGAACAGGCAGTGCGTCATCCCGACGCGCCCTGCTTCTGAGAATCACAGCGGTTCATACCACCCAAGGAGACTCCATGCGCAAACACCTTCTGGCCCTGTTGATCGGCGCCGGTCTGAGCTCGATGGGCGCCCACGCCCAGGTCACGCAGGCCATGATCGACAACGACGCGGCCTCGCCCAACGACATCCTGTCCTGGGGCCTGGGCCCGCAAGGCCAGCGCCACTCGACCTTGAAGGCCGTCAACACCAGCAACGTCAACAAGCTGGTGCCGGCCTGGGCCTTCAGCTTCGGTGGCGAGAAGCAGCGCGGTCAGGAATCTCAGCCGGTGATCCACAACGGCAAGATGTTCGTCACGGCCTCGTACTCGCGCATCTTTGCGCTGGACGCCGCCACCGGCAAGAAGCTGTGGAAGTACGAGCACCGCCTGCCCGACGGCATCATGCCCTGCTGTGACGTGATCAACCGTGGCGCCGCGCTGTACGACAACCTGGTCATCTTCGGCACCCTTGACGCCCAGCTGGTGGCGCTCGACCAGAACACCGGTGACGTGGTCTGGAAGGAGAAGATCGACGACTACCAGGCCGGCTACAGCTACACCGCCGCGCCGCTGGTGGCCGGGGGCTTGCTGCTGACCGGCGTGTCCGGCGGCGAGTTCGGCGTGGTCGGCCGCGTCGAGGCGCGCGACCCCAAGACTGGCAAGATGGTCTGGACCCGCCCGGTGGTCGAAGGCCACATGGGCTACACCTTCGACAAAGACGGCAACAAGAAGGAAAACGGCGTCTCCGGCACCACCGGCGCCACCTGGCCGGGCGACCTGTGGAAGACCGGCGGCGCCACCCCGTGGCTGGGCGGCACCTACGACCCGAAGACCGGCCTGGCCTATTTCGGCACCGGCAACCCCGCGCCGTGGAACAGCCATCTGCGCAAGGGCGACAACCTCTTCAGCTGCGCCACCGTCGCCATCGACGTGAAGACCGGCCAGATCAAGTGGCACTACCAGGGCACGCCGAACGACGGCTGGGACTTTGACGGCGTCAATGAGTTCGTCACCTTCGACATGGACGGCAAGCGCGTGGGCGGCAAGGCCGACCGCAATGGCTTTTTCTATGTGAACGACGCCACCACCGGCAAACTGCTGAACGCCTTCCCCTTCGTCAAGAAGGTGACCTGGGCCACCGGCATCGACCTGAAGACCGGCAAGCCGAACTTCGTGCCTGAAAACCGCCCGGGCGACCCGACCGCCGGTGCCGACCCGAAGAAGGGCAATGTCGTGTTCTCCGCGCCGTCCTTCCTGGGCGGCAAGAACCAGATGCCGATGGCCTACAGCCCGCAGACCGGCCTGTTCTATGTGCCGGCCAACGAGTGGGGCATGGAGATCTGGAACGAGCCGATCACCTACAAGAAGGGTGCGGCCTACCTGGGCGCTGGCTTCACCATCAAGACGGTCAATGACGATTACATCGGTGCGATGCGCGCCATCGATCCGAAGACCGGCAAGATCGCCTGGGAGGTCAAGAACAACGCGCCGCTGTGGGGCGGCGTGCTGACGACCGCGGGCAACCTGGTGTTCTGGGGCACGCCGGAAGGCTTGCTGAAGGCGGCCGACGCCAAGACCGGCAAGATCCTCTGGGAGTTCCAGACGGGCTCGGGCGTGGTCGCCCCGCCGGTGACCTGGATGCAGAATGGCGAGCAGTACGTCTCGGTCGTGTCCGGCTGGGGCGGCGCGGTGCCACTGTGGGGCGGCGACGTGGCCAAGAAGGTCAACTACCTCGAGCAAGGCGGCATGGTATGGGTCTTCAAGATGCCCAAGGGCAGCGGCGGTGGGCAGACGGCCCAGGCGGACGCACCGGCCAAGGTGGCCAAGGTGACCGAGACGGGCTTGATCAAGGTCTCGACCCACGCCAAGTGATGAGGTGGGCTTGAGCCCGCTGGCCCCGGCCCTGCCGCGCACCGCGCGACCGGGTCGGGTGCTGGTCACCGGCGCCAGTGGCCGCGTGGGCCGGGCCATCTGGGTCCGGTTGGCGCACGGCCACGACGTCATCGGCCTGGACCGCGCGCCATCGTCGACGGCCCAGGTCGTGGCCGACCTGGGCGATGACGTGGCGCTGACCCGGGCGCTGCAGGGCTGCGACGCGCTGGTCCACACGGCGGCCTTGCACGCCCCTCACGTCGACCGCGTGAACGACGCGGAATTCGAACGCGTCAACGTGGCGGCCACGCGGCGCCTGTTCGAGCTGGCCGCGGGCGCGGGGGTGCGGCGCATCGTGCTCACCAGCACCACGGCCTTGTACGGTGACGCGGCCACGCCCCCGGACCGCGCCGGCTGGGTGGACGAGGCCTTGTCTGCGCAGCCGCGCACCATCTACCACCGCAGCAAACTGGCGGCCGAGGCGCTGCTGGCCGAGGCGGCCGCCCGCCACGGCCTCGCGGCCACGGTGCTGCGCATGTCGCGCTGCTTTCCTGAGCCGGCGCCGACGATGGCCGTGTACCGCCTTCACCGCGGCGTCGACGCGCGCGACGTGGCGCGGGCGCATGAATTTGCGCTGGGCATCGACGAGCCCGGCTTCCGCTGCTGGGTGGTGTCCGGTGCCACCCCGTTTGAACCGGGCGACGCCCCGGCTTTGCTCAGCGACCCGGCGGCCGTGCTGCGGGAACGCGCCCCGCAGCTGGTCGAGGCCCTGGCCCGCCGCGGTTGGGCGCTGCCCCGCGCGATCGACCGCGTCTACGTGCCGCGCGCACTGCAGGCGCTGGGCTGGGTCCCCCGCCACGGGCCTGAAGAGGTGTTGCGGCAATTTGACGAGGAGTCGTCCGAGGTGTTGCCGCCGGAGGCGGCGCACCTTGCGGGTTCGACCGGGTTGGTGGGGTCGACCCCGCAGGCCGACCCCGCCGCCGCCGACTGAGTGTTCGGGGCGGGGCAGGGCGGCACGGTGGCGCTCTGGCGCTCAGCCGGCCGGGCGCGGCCGCCGCAGGTCGTCGAGCGCGGGCACCATCGCCACCACCGCCAGCAGCACGGCCACCGGCAGCGTGAAGCCGTAGCCCACCACTTTGAACCCGTGGGCCCCAGCGATGGCGCCTGCCATGAAGAAGGCCAACAGGCCGCCCAGCGTCGCCATGCGGCCCAGGTCGGCGTGCACGTCGGTGCCGGGCTCCGGGTGGCGGTTCCAGTACAGCGCCCGACCCAGTTCGATCCCCAGGTCGGTCACGATGCCGGTCATGTGGGTGGTGCGGATGACGGCATTCGACAACTTCGTGACCACGGCGTTCTGCAGGCCCATGATGAAGCACAGCAGCACCACGGTGAAGGGCAGCAGCAGGCCTTCGTAGCTGTTCAGCTGCGAGCCCAGCAGGCCGAACACCAGGATCAGTCCGGCCTCGACCAACAGCGGCAGCGCGTACTCGCTGGACAGGCGCCGGCGGCGGGCATAGTTGACGATCAGCGCGCAGCACACTGCCCCGGCCAGGAACGACAGCACGCCCACCGCGGCGTCCACCACCAGCGCCAGGTGGCCCAGCGCGAGGTTGTCCGCCAGGGAAGACAGCATGCCCGTGACGTGCGAGGTGTACTGCTGCACCGCCAGGAAGCCCCCGGCGTTGATGGCCCCGGCCACGAAGGCGAGCGCGAAGCCGAGCTGGCGGTTGGCGCGCACGCTGCGGTGGCGGCCGGTGAGGAAGCGGGCGTAGTTCAGCGGCATGGGCGCGGTTCAAGGGGCCGGCCGCTCGGCACGGTGGCCCGGCGTCGTCGGGGTCACAGGTCGGCCCATGCCGAATCGGGCCCCACGACGCCGTTGCCCCAGCCGAGGTGCCCGGCGCGAAAGCCGTCGGCGATCTGCGCGAAGGTGTCGAAATGCGCAATGAACAGGTCCACCAAGGCCGGCTCGAAGTGGCTGCCGCGCCCGTTCACGATGGCTTGCTTCACCTCGTCGAGCGGCATCACGGGCTTGTAGGCGCGCGGCGTGGCCAGGGCGTCGAACACGTCGGCCAGCGCCATGATGCGGGCGGACAGCGGAATCGCCTCGCCGGCGAGCCCGTCCGGGTAGCCGCTGCCGTCCCAGCGCTCGTGGTGCCAGCGGGCGATTTCCTTGGCCAGCGTCAGGAAGGCCACCGGGCGGTCGACGTCGGCCTCGGCCTGCACGATGGCCTCGTAACCGCGCATGCTGTGCGTCTTCATCACCGCCCACTCGTCCGCCGTCAAGGCGCCGGACTTGCGCAGGATGTGGTCAGGAATGCCGACCTTGCCAATGTCGTGCAGCGGCGCCGACCGGGTCAGCAGGTCGATGGTGCGCGCGTCCAGCTGGGACGCGTAGGCCGGCAAACGCGCCAGCCGCGTCGCCAGCTTGTTCACGTAGGTCTGGGTGCGCAGGATGTGGTCGCCGGTCTCAGGGTCGCGGGCCTCGGCCAGGTGGGCGAGCGCGCGGATGCCCACCCGCTGCGAGGCGTCGTTGTCCGCCATGCGCCGGTCGACCTCGGCTTCCAAGAAGGCATTCTGGTCGCGCATCCAGTCGCGGGCGCGCTTGGCGTCCAGCTGGGTGCGCACCCGGGCCAGCAGCACGGCCGGCTGGATGGGCTTGGTGATGTAGTCGGCCGCGCCGAGGTCCAGGCCGAATTCTTCGTCGCTGGCGTGGGCCAGCGCGGTGATGAAGATCACCGGGATGTCGTGCGTGACGGGGTCGGCCCGCAGCCGTTTCAACACCTCGTGGCCGTCCATGTCGGGCATCATGATGTCGAGCAGCACCAGGTCGGGCAGCGGTTCGACCTGGGCCACCTGCAGGGCGATGGCGCCGCTGGTGGCGGCCCGCACGTTGTAGGGCCCGCGCAGCAGGCTGTTCAGCAAGCTCAGGTTGACCGGCTCGTCGTCGACCACCAGGAGCGTGGGCCGCGGCGCATTGTTGACCTCATCGGGCATGGGCGCTCCCGCGTGGCAGTTCCAGTTTCATGCGCAGGCCCAGGTCGGTGCGCGAGTCCGCGTGGGCCAGCGCGGTGTCCATGTCGATGTGGCCGGCGCGGTACAGCTCGAACAGGGACTGGTCGAAGGTGTTCATGCCGACCTCGGTGCTTTTGGCGATGGCGGGCTTCAGCTCGTCGATCGCGCCCTTGAGGATCAGGTCGCCGATGTAGGCCGAATGCAGCATGGTCTCGGTGGCCAGCACGAGCCCGCCGGTCACGGTCTTGATGAGGCGCTGCGAGATGACGCCGCGCAAGTTCATCGACAGGTCCATCAGCAGCTGCGCGTGCGCCGTCTCCGGAAAGAAGTTCAGGATGCGCTTGATCGCCTGGTTGGCGTTGTTGGCGTGCAGCGTGGACAAGCACAGGTGGCCGGTGTCGGCGTAGGTCAGCGCCTGCTGCATGGACTCGCGGTCGCGGATCTCGCCGATCACGATGAGGTCTGGCGCCTGCCGCATCGCGTTGCGCAGGGCGTCGGCGAAGGACCAGGTGTCGATGCCCACCTCGCGCTGGTCGACGGTCGACAAGCGGTGCTGAAACAGGAACTCGATCGGGTCTTCGACCGTCAGGATGTGGCCCGGCTGGGTGCGTGCGCGGTGGTCGACCATGGCCGCCATCGTCGTGCTTTTGCCCGAGCCGGCGGCGCCCACCAGCAGCACGAGGCCCCGCGTCAGGGCGGCCAGTTCGGCGGTGACCGGCGGCAGGCCCAGTTCGGCGAAGTCGGCGAGGTTTTCCTTGATGTAGCGGGCGACCAGGGCGGTTTCGCCGCGCTGCTGGTAGACGTTGATGCGGAAGCGGCCCAGGCCCTCCGCGCCGATGCCCAGGTTGCATTCGAGCTTGCTTTCAAACGCCTGCACCTGCTTGTCGGACATCACGGAGTAGGCCAGCAGCTTGGGCTCGCCCGACTTGAGTGCCGGCAGCGGCAGGGGCCGCGACACGCCCTTGACCTTGACGTGCGGCGGGGCCCCAACGGTGAGGAACAAGTCCGACCCTTGCAGGTCCACGAGCTGGCTCAGCAGCGGCAGCAATTCCAGCGTGTTCAACATGGCCTCCGACAGCGAATTTCAGGGCGGGTCGGCGTTCGCCGGGCCGCGCGCCTCGGAGCGCACAATACCCCGGTTATGGCTTCGCGGTGCACTCCATGCCAACGGATGACAGCCCGATCTTCGACCGCGCGCCGGCCCACATCGCGCCCCGCTTGCTGGGCCTGGTGGGCGAGGCCCTGGCCAGCGGCTTGACGGCCGCACTGGCCGACCTCGACCGCGTCGACCGCGTGGCCGCGGTGCGGCGACTGTCGGCGCTGGAGCGCCTGGGGGTGCAGCTTCAGCAAGTGGCGCGCATGGTGGCCCACGAAGGCCGCGAACCGCTGGAAGACATCGACCTGACCTTGGCCTGCAGCCAGGCCCTCGACAAAGGGCGGGCGCAGGCCCAGGGCGTTCGCGTGCGGCTGACTGGCTCGCCGCTGATGGTGCGGGCCAACGCGGCGGCACTCGAACAAGTGCTCGACCTGCTGTTGGCGGACGGCCTCGAACGGGCCAGTGCCATCGACATCGCCGTGGGCGCCGTGGGCCAGCCGGCCCAGGCCACGGTGCGCATCGACGTCACGCGACAACCCGGCCTGCCGACCGCGCCCGCGCTGCACGGCCTGGGCCACGAGCCCTCGGCCCTGCGCCCGATGCTGGCGCAACTGCTGGCGGCTGGGGCCGGGCTGCAGCTGCGGTCCAGCAGCCTGGGCATGCTGTCGACCTGGATGGTGGTGGTGCCCAACACCGACGCCGCCGAGCCGTTGCCCGCCGACGACGCGCTGTTGCCGCGCACCCCGGTCGCGGTGGGGGCCCACATCCTCGTCATCGACCCGCGCGCCAGCTCGCGCTTGTTGGCGCATGAATTGCTGAAGGGCGCGGGCATGGTGGTCGATGCGGTGGAATCGCTGGCGCAGGCCGCCGCCGCGTTGCGCGACCACGACCCGGACGTCGTGGTCAGCGGCCTGCCACGCCACACCGCCGGCCTGGTCGAACTGATGGACGAGGTGCGTGGCCGCTGGCCTTCGGCGCGGCTCATCGAGCTGGTCGACGAGGACAACGCCTTCGCGTTCTCGATGCCCGGGGCCGACGCGCCGGGCCGCTTGTCGCGCAGCGAACTGGCCGAGCACCTGGTCTCGGCGGTGTCGCAGGAAATCGACGCGGCGCGCCGCGTCTGAGTCGGCCCGGCCGTGGCCCCGATCAGGCATTGCTGGTGGCACGAACCTCTTCCATCGTGGTGATGCCGGCCAGCACTTTGTCGATGCCGTCCTGGCGCAGCGTGCGCATGCCCTCGGCCATCGCGGTGGTCTGCAGCTCTTCGGCGCGGGCGCCGGTCTGCACCAGGTGGCGCAGCGCGCGGCTGATCACCATCAGCTCGTGCAGGCCCGCGCGGCCCTTGTGGCCGCTGTCGCTGCAGCGCGCGCAGCCGGGGCTGTGGTGGCGCATCAGGCGGCCGTCCACGGCGTGGCGGCCCATCCAGCTGGACAGCACGTCGTCGCGGCTGACCGGTGGCTCGCCCGACCCGAAGGCGTGCATGTAGTCGCCCAGCCATTCGTCCACGTCGGACGCGGTGGCCGGCTCGCTGACGCGGCAGCTCTTGCACAGTCGCCGCACCAGGCGCTGGGCCAGCACGGCCAGCAGCGAGTCGGCGAAATTGAACGGGTCCATGCCCATGTCCAGCAGGCGGGTGACGGTTTCCGGCGCGCTGTTGGTGTGCAGGGTGCTCAGCACCAGGTGGCCCGTCAGCGAGGCCTCGACCGCCATGTTGGCCGTCTCCTTGTCGCGGATTTCGCCGACCATGATGACGTCCGGGTCGGCGCGCAGGAAGGCGCGCAGCGCCTTGGCAAAGGTCCAGTCGATCTTCGGGTTGACCTGCACCTGGCGCAGCCCGGGCTGGGTGATTTCCACCGGGTCCTCGGCCGTCCAGATCTTGCGCTCGGGCACGTTGATGAAGCTCAGCACCGAGTGCAGCGTGGTCGTCTTGCCCGAGCCGGTCGGGCCCACGCACAACACCATGCCGTAGGGGCGCTCCACCGCGGTCTTGAGCTCCCGCAGGTTGTATTCGGACAGCCCCAGGTCGTCGACCGGCATCGGCTTGGCCGAGGCCAGGATCCGCATCACCACGTCTTCCAGGCTGTGGTTGGTCGGGATGGTGGCCACACGCAGCTCCAGCCGGTGCTGGGGCATGAACTTCGCGAAATTGATCTTGCCGTCCTGTGGCTTGCGGCGCTCGGAGATGTCGAGGTCGCACATGATCTTGATGCGCGCCACCAACGCGGCGCGGTAGCTGGACGGCAGCTCCAGGTAGGTGGTGAGCACGCCGTCCTTGCGGAAGCGGATGCGCACTTTTTCCTTGCCGGGATAGCACTCGATGTGGATGTCGCTGACCGCCTCGCGGCTGGCTTCCACGATCATGTTGTTGATCAGGCGCACCAGCGAGTTGTCGGACTGCTCGATCTGCACCTCTTCTTCGGTGCCTTGCCCCTGGCCTTCCTTTTCCAGCGTCTCCAGCAGCTGGTCGGTCATCTTGGCGCCCGCGCCTTCGAGCTCGCCGGGTTCGGGGGTGATGCTGTCCGTGGTGTCGCCGATGCGCGCGTACTCGCGGCGGATCGCGGCGTCGATGTTGCGGCACTGGGCCAGCACCGGGATGACCTTGACCTGGGCGAAGAACTCCGCCTCGTCCACCGCGTTGCGGCGGCGCGCCGGGTCGTCCAGCGCCACCACCAGGCGGCCGTCGCGGATCAGCAGCGGCAGCAGTTTCAGCCGGTTGGC
Source organism: Hydrogenophaga intermedia (assembly GCA_943370175.1). GTDB lineage: Bacteria > Pseudomonadota > Gammaproteobacteria > Burkholderiales > Burkholderiaceae_C > Ideonella_A > Ideonella_A intermedia_A. The sequence continues at coordinate 56,558 of CALRPU020000009.1, forward strand.
CACCTGGTGGCTGAGCTGCTTGAGGGCGGCGGTTTCCACCGGGAACACGTCGATGTCGACCAGCGGGTAGCCCATCTTGCGCGACAGGGCCGTCTGCAGGTCGGCCGCGCTGACGATGCCCATGCGCACCAGCAGTTCACCGAGCGGCACATTGCGGTCCTTGGACTGCTGCGACAGCGCGGCCTGCAACTGCTCGTCGGTGACCATGCCCAGCGAGGTCAGGGCCTCGCCGATGCGGATGATGGGCATCTTGGCCTGGCGGTCGATGGCCTCGAACAACTGGTCGGCGGTCACCACCTTGCGCGCCAGCAGGATGTCACCGAGCTTCTGGTTGCGCAGCTCGTTTTGCTTGTCCACGGCCAGGTTCACCTCGTCCACCGTGGCGGCCTGCTGTTCCACCAGCAGCTCGCCGATGCGTTCGCCCAGCTCGAAGCTGCTGTAGGCGCCCTGTGGGAAAAACAGCCGCTGCACCTTGTCGGTGTCGTCCACCGGGGGAAACACGAACAGGCCGTAGGGGCTTTCGACGTGGCCGACCGTCTCGCCGCTCACGGGGTCGCCCTGCACCAGGTTGACCCGGTAACGGGAGCGCGGGCGCTGCGCCAGCATCGCGGCATGGGGGTCGTCGTGGTCCACCGCGCGGGGGGCGATGACCGAGGTCAGCAGCACGCTGCGGAAGTGGTCGAACTTCAGCGGCAAGGTGGTGCGCGCCGGCGGAATCTGCACGTGCAGCACCGATTCCTCGGGCACGAAGAAGGTCAGCCGCCCGCGGGTTCGCTTGCCGTTCTGGCCCTCGATCTCGCAAGGCTGTGACTGCATCTGCTTTTCCGGGCCGGGGTAGCAGGCGAAGGGGGGCGTGGGCCAGCGGAAGGGCTCGCGGTTGAGCTTGTCCGCATCGGGGTGGCTCAGCGGGGCCGGGGACGAGGCGATGTCCAGCGGTGGCAGCGAGTCGCCGCCGGTCCTGGCCTGGGCGGGCGAGGGCGGGGCGGGCACGTTGGTCGGGCTCACCACTTCCCAGTTCATCAGGTGGGTCTCGTTCGGCATCTCGGCATCTCGGCGGTCGGGACGGGCGGTGCACGCCCGGCGGCCAGGGTGGCCACCCCGGTGTGCGCGGGTCAGCGCGATGATGCCTCGAAGCGGGCCGCTTGATCGTCGGAAAAGCCCGGGCGAAGCCGACCCAGATCGTGGTGGCGCGGGCCACCGAACCGCCGGGCCGGCCCTGCGATTGAATCGCCCCGGCACTCAGGCGATCATTGCCCTCGCGCCCTCACCCTGGAAGCCCTGCATGACCCCTCGCTGGCAGTTCTGGATCGACCGCGGCGGCACGTTCACCGATGTGGTGGGCCGCCGCCCGGACGGTCGCCTCGTGGCCCACAAGCTGCTCAGTGAGGACCCGGCCCGGTCGCGCGACGCCGCCGTGGCCGGCATCCGCCACCTGCTGGGCCTGGCCGACGGCGAGCCGATCACGCCCGACCGGGTGGCCTGCGTCAAGATGGGCACGACGGTGGCCACCAACGCGCTGCTGGAGCGCAAGGGTGAGCCGACCCTGCTGGTGATCACCCGCGGCTTCCGCGACGCGCTGCGCATCGCCACGCAGGAGCGGCCGCGCCTCTTTGACCGCCACATCGTGCTGCCCGAGTTGCTGTACTGCCGCGTCATCGAGGCCGCCGAGCGGGTGGCCGCCGACGGCAGCGTGGTCGAGGCGTTGGACGAACTGCACCTGCGCGAGCGCTTGTGGGCCGCCTTCGACGCCGGCCTGCGCAGCGCGGCCATTGTCTTCATGCATGGCCACCGCCACCCCGCCCATGAGCTGGCCGCCGAGCGCCTGGCGCGCGAGACCGGCTTCACGCAGGTCAGCGTGTCGCACCGGGTCAGCCCCTTGATGAAGTTGGTCGGCCGCGGCGACACCACGGTGGTGGACGCCTACCTTTCGCCCATCCTGCGCCGCTACGTCGACCAGGTGGCCGCCGAGATGCCCGGGGTCCGCCTGTTGTTCATGCAGTCCTCGGGCGACCTGTGCGACGCGCTGGCGTTTCAAGGCAAGGACGCCATCCTGTCTGGCCCGGCCGGCGGCATCGTGGGCATGGCCCGCACGGCCGAGGCGGGTCTGGCCGGGCTGATGTCGTCGCCATCGGCGCCCCGCACGGCGGGTGTGCCGTTCACGCCTGCCGTGCGCGTGATCGGCTTCGACATGGGCGGCACCTCGACCGACGTCAGCCACTACGCCGGTGAGTTCGAGCGCGCGATGGACACCCGCGTGGCTGGCGTGCGGGTGCGCGCGCCCATGATGAGCATCCACACCGTGGCGGCGGGCGGGGGCTCGGTCATCCACTTCGACGGCGCGCGCCTGCGCGTCGGGCCCCACAGCGCGGGTGCCAACCCCGGCCCGGCGTGCTACCGCCGCGGCGGACCGCTGTGCGTCACCGACGCCAACGTGATGCTGGGCAAGGTCCAGCCGGCGCACTTTCCGGCGCTGTTCGGGCCGGCGGGCAACGAGCCGCTGGACCGCGCCACGGTGCAAGCCCAGTTCACCGCACTGGCCCAGGCGATGCAGGACGCCACGGGCGTTCCGCACAGCGCGGCGTCGGTGGCCGAAGGCTGTGTGCAGATCGCCGTGGCGACGATGGCCCACGCGATCAAGAAGGTCTCTGTTGCGCGCGGCCACGACGCCACGCGCTGCACGCTGCAATGCTTTGGCGGCGCCGGCGGCCAGCACGCCTGCGCCGTGGCCGACGCCTTGGGCATGGACCGCGTTTTCGTCCACCCGCTCGCCGGCGTGCTGTCGGCCTATGGCATGGGCCTGGCCGACCAGGGCGTGATCCTGCAGGCGCCGGTCGAGCGGCCACTGGCGGTGGCCGGGCCGGCGGGGGATGCGGCAAGCGGCGTCCCACCCGATGCCGCGCGCGACCCCGCCATCGACGCGCTGCTGGACCGCCTGGGCGCCGAGGCCATCGCGGCCTTGCAGCGCCAGGGCGTGGGCGATCAGCCGATCGCGCAGCACCGGCGCGTTCACCTGCGCTACGACGGCACCGACAGCGCGCTGGCCGTGCCGCAAGGCTCGATCGCCGAGATGCAGGCGGCCTTCGAGCGGGCCTACCGCCAGCGTTACGCCTTCTTGATGCCGGGCCGCGGCCTGGTGGTGGAATCGGTCAGCGTGGAGGCGGTGGCCGCCGGCGACCGCCCGGCCGACCCCGAGTGGCCGATCGCGCCGCCCGGCCCGGCGCCGGTGGCCGAGCGGGTGCCGATGCACAGTGGCGGCCAATGGCATGACACCGCGCTGGTGCGCCGGGCCGACGCCTTGCCGGGCCACACCATCGACGGCCCCGCCGTGATCGCCGAGCCCCATGCGACCACCGTGGTCGAACCCGGCTGGCGGGCCCATGTCACGCCGCTGAACCACCTGGTCCTGGTGCGCGTCGCCCCACGCAGCGCGCCGGTGGCTTTGGGCACCGCGGTCGACCCGGTGATGTTGGAGGTCTTCAATCAGCGCTTCATGGCCATCGCCGAACAGATGGGTCTGCAGCTGCAGAACACGGCCAGCTCGGTGAACATCAAGGAGCGGCTCGACTTCTCGTGCGCGCTGTTCGATGGCGATGGCGCCCTGATCGCCAACGCGCCGCACATGCCCGTGCACCTGGGGTCGATGGGCGAGTCAATTCGCACGGTGATGAACCGCTGGCACGGCCGCATGCGGCCTGGCGACGCGTTCGTGCTGAACGACCCTTACCACGGTGGCACCCACCTGCCCGATGTCACCGTGGTCACGCCGGTGTGGTGCGGCGACGCCAACGACGCGGCGCCCACCTTCTACGTGGCCTCGCGCGGCCACCACGCGGACATCGGCGGCACCACGCCGGGGTCGATGCCGCCGTTTTCGACCACGCTGGACGACGAGGGCGTGCGCATCGAGGGCTTGCAGCTGCTGCGCGCGGGCCAGCTGCAGGAGGACGCGCTGCGCGCGCTGCTCAGCGCCGGCCCGCACCCCGCGCGCAACCCCGACCAGAACATCGCCGACCTGCGGGCCCAGGTGGCCGCCAACGAGTGCGGCGTGCAGGAACTCCAACGCTGCGTGCAGGAGCACGGCCTGAACGTGGTGCGGGCCTACATGCGGCACGTGCAGGACAACGCCGAGGAATCGGTGCGCCGCGTCATCACCCGGTTGCGTGACGGCGACTTCTCGCTGGCCTTGGACAACGGCGCGGTGATCCGCGTGGCGGTGCGGGTGGACGCGGCCACGCGCAGCGCGGTGATCGACTTCGCTGGCAGCTCGGCGCAGCTGAACAACAACTTCAACGCGCCGTCCGCGGTGTGCATGGCGGCGGTGCTCTACGTGTTCAGGTGCCTGGTCGACGACGACATCCCGCTGAACGCCGGCTGCCTGAAGCCCCTGACCGTGCTGATCCCGCCGGGCTCGATGTTGCGGCCCGAGCCACCGGCGGCGGTGGTCGCGGGCAACGTGGAGACGTCCACCTGCGTGACCAACGCGCTGTTCGGCGCGCTGGGCGTGCAGGCCGCGGGGCAGTGCACGATGAACAACTTCACCTTCGGTGACGCGCGCCACCAGTACTACGAGACCGTGTCGGGTGGCACCGGGGCCGGCGTGGTCCTGGGCTGTGCGGGCGAGGTGGTCGACGGCTTTCCGGGCACGAGCGTGGTCCAGGCGCACATGACCAACTCGCGCCTGACCGACCCGGAGGTGCTGGAGTTTCGGTTCCCGGTGCGGCTGGAGAGCTACGCCCTTCGGCCCGGCTCCGGCGGCGCCGGGCGGTGGCCCGGCGGGGATGGCGGCGTGCGGCGCATCCGTTTCCTCGCGCCGATGACGGCATCGATCTTGTCGAACGGCCGCGAGGCCGGCGCCTTCGGCCTGGCCGGGGGGCGGCCCGGGCGGCCCGGCGTCAACCGCATCGAGCGGTCTGACGGCCGCCGCGAGGCGCTGGGCCACCTCGGCAGCGTCGAGATGGCGCCGGGCGATGTCTTCGTGATCGAGACGCCGGGCGGCGGGGGCTGGGGCACGCCGGTGGATTGATCAACGGCCGCTGGCGGGGGCCGATGGGGGCGCGCTGGCGGCCATCGCTGCGCTGGCGGCACCCGCTGCGCTGGCTGGGCGTGCCGCGCTGGCCGCCTGCGCGGCACTCGCCGCCCGCACCGCGCTCGCGGGCGGCCCGTTCGGCTCGGCGATCACGGTCACGGGCACCAGCGTCGGTCCGGTGAGGTAGCGCACCCAGCGGCCGCCCGGCCGCTCGCCGGTCATCAGCACCACGATGCCGATTGGCACGGTCAGGGCCACGATCACCGCCAGCAGGCGAACGCGTCGGCGCGCGGGGCGCCAGTGCTCGGTGGGCGGCGTCCCCGGGGAACTCGAAGGTCTCATGCCGTTCAGCTTACCGTGGCCACCCTGGCCGGCGCAGGGGCGGGGGCGTGCGGCTAAGCTCGGGCGCATGGAAGATGCGTTGTTGCTCACCGGTTTCGAACCCTTCGGGGGCGATGCGCTCAACCCCTCGGCGCAGCTGATTCAGGCGCTGGCCGCCGAGCGCATCGGCGGCCTGCGCGTGGTCGCCCAGGTGCTGCCCTGCACCTTCGCCGGCGCGCCATTGACGCTGGCGCGCGCGGTGGCGCACCACCGGCCGCGGCTGGTGCTGGCCACCGGGCTGGCCGGCGGGCGCAGTGAGCTGTCGTTCGAGCGGGTTGCCATCAACCTGATCGACGCGCGCATTCCGGACAACGCTGGCGCCCAGCCAGTGGACGACCCGGTGGTGCCCGGCGGGCCCACGGCGCATTTCGCCACGTTGCCGGTCAAGGCGATGGTCCAGGCGGCGCGGGCGGCGGGGGTGCCGGCGGGCGTGTCCTTCAGCGCGGGCAGCTTTGTGTGCAACCAAGTGTTTTATGCGCTGCAGCACCTGCTGGCGTCCGAGCCGGCGGGCGCCCCGCTGGGCGGCGGCTTTGTGCACCTGCCGTGGTTGCCCGAACAGGCGGTGGGCCGGCCCGGCCAGCCCAGCATGACGCTGGGCACCATGGCCTTGGGCCTGCGCGCCGCGTTGCTCGCTGCCGTCACCCACCCGACCCCGCTCCACCGGAACCTCGCCGCCACGCCGTGGTCCGAAGGGCAGATTGCCTGACAACGACAGCGGCGCTCCAAGCGCCGCAGCCCCCAGCCCCCAGCCCCTGAACCACGCCACGCCAAGCCATGACGCCCCGACAGATTGCCTCCCACGCCCTGGCCTCCGCGCTGTCGATGGGCCTGATCGGCACCGCCCAGGCCCACCAACCCGGCGACGACCCGCCCGGCAAGGAGCGCTGCTACGGCGTGTCCCGTCCCGGCGAAAACCACTGCGCCAACCTGGCCGGCACGCACGACTGCGCTGGCCAGTCGGCCGTCGACAAGGACCCGGGCGAATGGCAGTACGTGGCCCGCGGCAGCTGCAAGAAGCTCAAGGGTCTGAGCGTGGCCGAGGCCACGGCGCGGTTCAAGGCCGCCGCCAAGGCGACGCCATCGGCTGCGCCGACCGCCCCGGCGCCCCGCGTGGCGCCCCACGCAACGCCCACCCCAGCGCCCAACCCAACGCCCAACCCGGCGCCCAACCCAACGCCCAACCCACGGCTGACCCCATCGGCCTCCCCGAGCGGTCGGGGCTGAGACCATGCCCGCCGCCCCGCGGGCGGGCATTGGCCTGCGTCACCCGCACGTGCACGCGCTGCTGGCCCGCCGCCCGCCGCTGGGCTTCGTCGAGGTGCATGCCGAAAACCATTTTGCCGACGGTGGGGCCAGCGTCCACATGCTGGACGCCGTGCGCCAGCACTGGCCGGTCAGTCTGCACGCGGTCGGCCTGGGCCTGGGGTCGGCGGCGGGTCTGGACACCGACCACCTGACGCGCCTGGCGCAATTGGCCCGCCGGGTCGACGCCTTCCGGGTGTCCGACCACGCCTGCTTTGCGCGGGTGGACCGCGGCCCCGACCAGCCGCCGGTGCATGCCAACGACCTGCTGCCCCTCGCATTCACCGACGCGGCGCTCGAGCTGTTGTGCCGCCACGTCGATCAGGCGCAGCAGGCCCTGCAACGGCCGATGCTGGTCGAACACCTCGCCGCGGTGTTGGCCCATCGGGACGACCAGTGGCCCGAGCCCGACTTTCTCGTCGCCCTGTGCCGGCGCACCGGTTGCGGGCTGCTGCTGGACGTCAACAACCTGCTGGTCAATGCCCTGAACGCCGGCGTGGCCGACCCCTTGGCCCATGGCCGCGCCTGGATGGACGCGCTGCCCGCCCGCGGCGTGGTGGGCGAGATCCACCTGGCCGGGCACCTCGACCGCCGCGCCGACGGCGACCCGCTGGTCATCGATGACCATGGCCGCCCCGTGTGCGACGCCGTGTGGGCCCTGCACGCGCACGCGCTGCGCCGCTTCGGCGCGGTGCCCAGCCTCGTGGAATGGGACACCCGGCTGCCGGCGCTGGACGTGCTGTTGGCCGAGGCCCACCGCGCCGAGGAGAACGCGCGGCGGTGGGGGGGCGACCCGGGCCCCGACCGCTTCGGTCCACCGGGCACGGCCGACCTGCCGTGGTGCCCGCCTGGCGCGTGGCTGGCCCAGCCCGGCCCAGTCGCCAGGCGCGGCCCAACTGCCCCAACTGCCCCAATCGCCGCCCCATTTCCCCCGCCCACGCCATTCGCCCCACCGGGGCCCACCACGGCGCTGCGCGACGAAGCCCAGCGCCAACGCGAACTTCTGGCGCTGCTGGACGCGGGGTGGGCACCGGCACCCGGGCCCGACTCGGCCCCCGACCCGCACGCTGCCCCAGCCCCGCGCCCCGATCCGCCGGCCGGCAGCCGGGCCGGCTCATCAACCGCCCTGGAGGCCCAGGCCGCGGACCCGTGGCGGGCCGGGGTGGCGGGCGTGGCTCGGGGCCTGGCAGCGCACCGCGCCAACCGGGCCGAGCGCGCGGCGCGGGCCTTGGCGTCGCGCTGCCCGACGCTGGTGCCACTGCTTGGTGACGAGGCCTGGCCCGGGCTGGCGCGGGCGTTCTGGGCCGCCCACCCGCCCACCTCCGGCGACCTGGGCCGATGGGGCGACGCCTTGCCCGGCTGGCTTGCCCGCCAGCCCTCGCTGGCCGAGTGGCCATGGCTGGCGGACGTCGCCCGCCTCGACCTGGCCGTGCACGCCGCCGAGCGCGCGGCCGATGCCCCCAGCGACGCCGAGTCGCTGGGCCTGCTGGCCGAGGTGGACCCGGCGCGGTTGCGGCTGAGCTTCGTTCCCGGCACCGCGCTGCTGCGTTCGGATCATCCCGTGGTCAGCCTGCGCGCCGCGCACGCCGACGGGGCGCCCGATGCCGCCGCACTGGCGCGGCTGCAGCGGCGCCTTGCCCGTGGCCAGGGCGAGTCGGCGTTGGTGTGGCGGCCCGGCGGTGCCGCAACCAGCGGCCACTGCGACGCTGCGCCTGGCGACCGCCATGGCGCCGCCGCGGGCAGCGGGCGGCCTTCGGGTCCGTCAGCCGCCCAAGTGGCCCGGCTCGACGCCCCCACGGCCGAGTTCACGGGCGTGCTGCTGGCGGGTGCCTCCTTGGGGTTGGCCCTGGAACGCTGGGCCCATGCCGTGGATTTCAGCGCGTGGCTGCGCCAGGCCCTGACCTGGCGCTGCGTGAAAGGTCTGACCGTGGTCGGCGACCAACCCGCCGAATGAGCCGATGGCCGATGCGCCGGCCGGTGCTAACCTGCCCGGGCTTTGACATGACCAAGGAGTTGCCATGAGCCATCGGGAGGGACCTTTGATGCGCGTGCGCCGGTTCGGCGTGGGCGCGGTCGCCGCCGGCGTGATGGGGCTGGCCGGCTGCAGCAACATGACGGCCCAGAACCCGGGCGGCACGCTGAGCCCGGTCAACGCCGTGGCCCAGGCGGAAGCCCGCAGCCTCATGCTCGGCGGCACCGACGTGGTGGCCTACTTCACCCAGGGCCAGGCGGTGCAGGGCCGGCGCGAGTTCACGTCCACCGTGGACGGTGTCAGCTACTGGTTTGCCAGCGCCGAGCACCTGGCCCTCTTCAAGCAGAACCCGACCCGCTACATCCCGCAGTACGGCGGCTTTTGCGCCAATGGCATCGCCTACGCGATTCCTTGGGGCGGCAGCGCCGACACCTGGCGCATCAGCAACGGCAAGCTCTACATCTTTGGTGGGGAATCTTCGCGCCGCACCTTCGAGATGGACCGCGCCCTGAACCAGGAACGGGCCGACGCCTACTGGGCCAGCGAGGTCCAGGGCGCCAACAGCTTCCTCCAGCGCGGCAAGCGGCTGGTCCTGCGCGTGCCGCATTACAAGAGCGGCACCGAGCTCGAGGCGGAATACCAGCAACGCCTGGCCGCCGGCACGCTGAAGCCCTGACCCCATGTCGCGCAACAAACTCGTCCTGCTGCTGGGCCTCGGGGTGCTGGTGGCCTTGTTCTTCGCTTTCGACCTCGGGCGCTTCCTGAGCCTGGCCTACCTCAAACAAAGCCAGGGCGAGTTCGCGATCCTTTACGAACAGCAGCCGCTGACCGTCGTCGGCGTCTTCCTGGCGGTCTATGTGGCCGTGGCGGCCTTGTCGCTGCCCGGCGCGGCCATCATGACACTGGCCGGCGGCGCCTTGTTCGGCCTGCTGCTGGGCACGCTGGTGGTGTCCTTCGCGTCGAGCATCGGCGCCACGCTCGCCTTTCTGGCGTCGCGCTACCTGCTGCGCGACTCGGTGCAGGCCCGTTTCGGCAATCGGCTGGCGGACATCAACCGCGGCATTGAAAAAGACGGTGCCTTCTACCTTGTCACGCTGCGCCTGGTGCCGCTGCTGCCTTTCTTCGTGATCAACCTGCTGATGGGCCTGACGAAGATGAAGACCGGCGTGTTCTACCTGGCCAGCCAGGTCGGCATGTTCGCCGGCACGGTGGTCTACGTGAACGCCGGCACGCAACTGGCGCGCATCGACTCCCTGGCTGGCATCTTGTCGCCCGGGCTGCTGGGCAGCTTCGTGTTGCTGGGGCTGTTCCCGCTGGTCGCCAAGAAGGTCGTGGACGTGATCAAGGGGCGCCAGGTCTACGCGCGCTGGGCGGCCGTCAAGCCAAGCCACTTCGACCGCAACCTCGTCGTCATCGGCGCCGGGGCGGCCGGCCTGGTCACCAGCTACATCGCGGCCGTCGTCAAGGCCAAGGTCACGTTGGTGGAAGGCCACAAGATGGGCGGCGATTGCCTGAACTACGGCTGCGTGCCGAGCAAGGCCCTGATCAAGACCGCCACGCTGATGTCGCAGGTCAAGCACGCGGCCCGCTACGGCGTTGCCCGCGCCGAGGCCAGCATCGACTTCGGCGCGGTGATGGACCGCGTGGCGCAGGTGGTGCGGGACATCGAGCCCCACGACTCCGTCGCGCGCTACACCGGCCTGGGCGTCGAGGTGCTGACCGGGCACGCCAAGATGATCAACCCGTGGACGGTCGAGGTGGCCTTGGCCGATGGCGGCACCCGGCGCCTGACCACGCGCAGCATCGTCATCGCCACCGGTGCCGCGCCCTTCGTGCCGCCCCTGCCCGGCCTGCAGGAAAGCGGCTACCTGACCAGCGACACGCTGTGGGGCCTGCGCACGCTGCCCAAGCGCCTGGTGGTGCTGGGCGGCGGGCCCATCGGCTGCGAGCTGGCACAAAGCTTTGCGCGCCTGGGCTCCGAAGTCACCCAGGTGGAAATGGGCCCGCGCGTGATGGCACGCGAGGACGAGGAGGTCAGCGAACTTGCCCGCCAGGCCCTGGAACACGACGGCGTTCGTGTGTTGACCGGCCACAAGGCGCTGCGCTGCGAGCGGCAGAACGGCGAGGCCGGCGAACGCCGCTACCTGATCGTCGAGTCCGGCGGCGTCGAGCAGCGCTTGCCTTTCGACCAGCTGCTGTGCGCCGTCGGCCGCTCGGCGCGCCTGACGGGCTATGGGCTGGAGGACCTGGGCATCCCGGCCGGCCGCACCATTGAAACCAACGAGTACCTGCAAACCATCTACCCGAACATCCTGGCCGCGGGGGACGTGGCCGGGCCCTACCAGTTCACTCATGTGGCGGCGCACCAGGCCTGGTACGCCGCGGTGAACGGGCTTTTCGGCCAGTTCAAGAAGTTCAAGGCCGACTACTCGGTGATCCCCTGGGCCACCTTCATCGACCCCGAGGTCGCCCGCGTGGGCTTGAACGAACAGGACGCCAAGGCCCAGAACATCCCTTACGAAGTCACCCGCTACGGCATCGACGACCTCGACCGCGCCATTGCCGACAGCGCGGCCCACGGCTTCGTCAAAGTGCTGACGGTGCCGGGCAAGGACAAGATCCTGGGCGTGACCATCGTCGGTGCGCACGCCGGCGACCTGCTGGCCGAGTACGTGCTGGCCATGCGCCACGGTCTGGGGCTGAACAAGATCCTGGGCACGATCCACACCTACCCGACGATGGCCGAGGCCAACAAGTACGCCGCTGGCGAGTGGAAGCGCGCACACCAGCCGCTGGGCCTGCTGAAATGGGTCGAGCGCTTCCACACCTGGCAGCGCGGCACCCACCCCCGCTGAGGCCCCTGCCGGGCCTGGAAAGATCCACCATGACCAAAGTCCTTGCCTTTGTGCTGGCCCTGTTGATGGGCGCTTCGTCGTGGGCGCAGTCTGGCGTCGATCACAGCCACGCCGCCTGGGACGCGCTGGTCAAGCGCCATGTCAAATGGCTGCCCGACAACAAGCAAAGCCGCGTGGACTACGCCGCGTTCAAGGCCGACCGTGCGGCCCTGCAGCAGGTGCTGGCCGCCTACAGCGCGGTGACCCCGACGAGCTTCGACGGCTGGAGCAAGCCGCAGCAGATGGCCTTCCTGATCAACGCTTACAACGCGTTCACGGTCGAGCTGATCTTGGGCAAGTACCCGGACCTCAAGTCGATCAAGGACCTGGGCAGCTTCGTGCAGTCGCCGTGGAAGAAGAAGTTCTTCCGGCTGCTCGGCGAGGAGCGCACGCTCGACTGGATCGAGCACGAGCAGCTGCGCCCGAACCACGCCGACCCGCGGGTTCACGCCGCGGTCAACTGCGCGAGCATCGGGTGCCCGGCGCTGCGCAACGAGGCCTTCACCGCGGACAAGCTCGAGGCTCAGCTTGACGACGGCATGCAGCGCTTCATGGCCGACCGCAGCCGCAACCGCGTGCGCGATGGCCGGCTGGAAGTCAGCCTGATCTTCAAGTGGTTCCGCGAGGACTTCGAGAAGGGACACAAGGGCTTTGCCAAGCTCGAGGACGTGTTCGCCCGGTACGCCGCGGCATTGAGCGACGACGCGGGTGACCAGGCCAAGCTGCGCGCCAAGGCGCTGCCGGTGGCGTTTCTGGACTACGACTGGTCCTTGAATGCCCTGGGCCGCTGAGCGCCCCCCTCACCCCAGCGCGACCGCCGACGCGCAACGACCTGCAGAGCGCGTCCAGGCCGAAGCCGGACGGGGCGCGGCCACGCCGGCGCGGGCGCCGGTGGTCGCCTCGGCGGGTGCGAGGGGCGTCGCGTGGTGGATCGCCTGGATCGGCAGCTGGGTGGTCATGTGGGCGGGCGCCCCCGCGCTTGCCGCGCCCCAGGCGGCCGACGTCCCGCCAGGCATGGCCTTGCAGCCTTTCGGCCCACCGAGCGGTGCTGCCAGCGCCAGCGTGCCCTCGGCGCCCTGGGTGCTGGCCTTGCTGCCCGACCAGAAGGCCCCGGCCACCCATTTCACGGTGGAACGTGGTGACGCCGAGGTCGTGTTGCGGGTCGATGCGCAGGGGTCGTACGGCAACCTGCTGCACCCATTGCCGGGCGGCGCCCCGCCGGGGCAGCTGGCGTGGCGCTGGCGGCTTGATCAGGTCAACCCGCTGGCCGACCTGCGCCGCCGCGAGGCCGACGACAACAACCTCCGCGTGTGCGCGTTCTTCGACCTGCCGCTGGACCAGGTGCCGTTCATCGAACGCCAGGTGCTGCGCCTGGCACGCGCGCGCACCGCGGCCGCCTTGCCTGCCGCCACCGTCTGCTACGTCTGGGACGCGCGCTGGCCGGCCGGCACGGTGATCGAGAACCCGTACTCCCGTCGGGTGCGCAGCCTGGTGCTGCGCCACACGGCCAGCGCGCCCCCCGGTCTGTGGGTCGACGAGAAACGTGACCTGGCCGCCGACTTCCTGCGCTTGTTCGGGGACGAGGCCGGTGGCCAGGTGCCCGCGCTGATCGGCATTGCCGTGGGCGCCGATGCAGACAACACCGGGGGCCACAGCGCGGGCCGACTGGCGCGCCTGCAGTGGCGATGACCGGCGCCGCCGGCGCGTCCTGGGCGACCGCGTGCCCCTGGTCCCGTTCGGAATGGCGCCTGCGTCGGGTCCGGGCTGCGGGCCCTCAGCCGCGGCCGGCCAATTCGGTCAGGCCGGCCCGCAGTGGGTGCCACAGCCCGGGCAAGCGAGGTGTGTCCAGCTGGGCGCTTGCCGCGTCGAGCGCGGCCGCCTGGTCCGCGAGCCCGGGCTGGCCGATCATCTGCAGCACGGTGCGCAGGCTGTGGCACAAGCGGCGCAGCGTGGCGGCGTCGCCGGCGGCCAAGGCCGCATCGCCTTCGTCGATGTCGTGGGAGAACTGGGCCAGGCAGGCCGTGCGGTAGGCGTCGAACAAGGCCTGGTCGCCGCCGAAATGTTCCGACACGGCCGAGGCCACGGCAGCGGGGTCGGCGTCGTCGCGGGCCTCGGTGTGTGTTGCGCGGTCTTCGGCTGTGTCCGTGCCGGCGAGCGCCTGCGGCGTGGGATGGGCCGCCAGCGCCGCTGCGCTGGCCATCGTCGCCGTCGAAGCCACCTCGGCCAAGGCGTCGTTCACGCAGGCGTCCAACTGCGCCAGGCTGGCAGGCTTGGACAACATGCGCCAGACCTGGAAGCGCTGCAGCTGGCTCATCACATTGGCCGCCAAGCCGGCGCTGAAGACGGCCACGCGGCCCGAGCCGATCAACGCCGGGTCGGCGTCGATCGCCTGCAGCAGGTCAAAGCCCGATTCGTCGCGCAGCATCAGGTCGGTGATCAGCAGCGTGACCGGACCGGCCTTCAGGGCCGACAGGGCCTCGGCCACGGTTTCGCATTCGACCAGCTCGATCGGCGCGTCCTCCAGCGCCATCGCCACGAAGCGGCGAATCGAGGCGTCGTCCTCCAGCAGCACCAGCCGGGCCAGCGCCATCGTCAGGCAATCGGCGAGGTGTCGGGCTGCTGCGCCAGGCAGCTGGCAATCAGCGGCGGCAGGTCGTTGACCAGTTGCGGCTTGTGCACCACCGGCACGCCCTCCAGCGCGAAGGCGTAGGGCGCGCGGTCGGCCTCGCTCAGCGAGGTGATCACGATCAGCCGGCTCTGGCTGAACTGGCGGTGCGAGCGCAAATTGGTGATCAGCGTGGCGCCGTCGATGCCCGGCAGCAAAATGTCCACGATCAGCACCGAGGGTTGCAATTGGCCCGCCATCGCCAGGCCCGGGATGCCGTTGTCCGCGATGTGAAGTTCCACCTGCGGAAACTTCTGGGAGATCAGCATCGACACCAGCGTTTGGTAATGCCGGGAATCTTCAATCAGCAGCACGCGCGGGCGCTGGTCGCCACGGGGGACATCGGCCAGCGGCGCCGGGCGTGTGATGCTTGGACCGGCGCCAGCCGGCCCGGCTTGCCGTCCGGCCAGCCAGCGGTCGACCGACGCGCGGGAGATTCGGCGGTGCCCACCCGGGGTTTTCCAAGCCTGGAGCTCGCCACGGTCCACCATCAGCTGCACGGACCGCACGGCCAGGTTCAGGCGGCGTGCCACGTCAAGCGTCGTGCAGTCGTCTTCGCCAGGCGCTGCGTCCGGAATGGGTTGGCCCGAGGCCGAATCAAAAGATGCCATTCGAGGATTTTGGCGCAAGCCTGACCATCAGGAAACGCCTGGGCTAAATTGCTGCGCGATCTCAGCATTGTGGCCTGACCCGGACAATAAATCGCTAAAGATGATTAAAACAGTGTCGATAATTTGACGTGTCGGCCTTTCCGGTCTGGCACGATGTTTCACCGATGCCGGCACCGACGCCCTCACTTCTCATTCAACGCTTGTGAAACTCCCTGCATTTCGTTTCCGGGTGCCCGGATTGTCGGCCGCCGGCCGCGACCCATCCGCGGCACCACGCGACGGTGCCCACGCCACCGAAGCCGCGGGCGCGCCGGCGGGCGAGGCGCCGCGCGCGCGCACCGAGCGACCGGCGGCCCCCAGCAGCCGAGCGGTCGCCTGGTGCGGCGCCATCCTGGTGGTGGTTTCGTCGATCGGCCTGCTGGCGCTGCTGAATTACAACTTTGACGCCGAGATCGCGGCCGAGAACGAGCGCATCGAGCTGCTCGCCACCGTGCTTGAAGACCACGCCACCCGAACGGTCGACGCCACCGCCAACACCCTGGCGGCACTGGCCGACCAGATGGCGTCGCCCACCAACCAGCAATCGCCCGAGCTGATCACCCCGTACCTGGTGCAGTCCATGGTCAGCCTGCCGGCCCTGCGGGGCATCGCGCTCGTCGACCTGAAGGGCACCGTGCTGGGCAGCACGATGCCGGCCGAGGTGGGCCTGCAAATCGACCTCAAGCGCCTGGGTCCGCTCCCGGATCCTGGCAAGGACAGCCTGGGTCCGTTCATCAAGGGCCGCGGCCTGGTGCAGCTCAGCCGCGACGTGGTCACGATGCAGGGCGGCCCGGGCGTGGCCTTCATCCCCTTGATCCGGCACGTGCCGGTGCCCGGTGCGCAGGGCTTGTTGCTGGTCGGCTTGCTCAACCCCGACCGCTTCGCCAGCTACCAGCAGCTCACCGTCAAGGACGAGCACACGGCCGCGCTGCTGACCAATTACACCGGCACCGTGCTTGCCACGCTGCCCTGGGTGCCCATCGAAGCCGGCACCCGTTTGCTGGAGCACCCGCTGTTCAGCGACTTCACCCTTCAGCAGCGCGAGTACGGTCGCTATCAGGGCGCGGGCGCCCGCCCAGGCGACCAGCTGGTGGCCTTCCGCGTCTCCCGCACCCGTCCGCTGACCGTGCTGGTCGAGCAGCCGCGTGAAGAGGTGGTCAAGCGCTGGTGGGTGCAGTCCCAGCCCTTCGTGCTGGTGCGGCTGCTGGTGATTGCGATGGTGCTGGTCGTGACCTTCTACCTCTGGCGCACGCTGCGCGCGGTCGAGGCTTCGGCCGCCGACCGCGAGCACCTGCGCTCCACGGTGGCGCGCCGGGAGCGGGACCTGGCGGAGCTGTTCAAGCTGGTGCCCGAGCTCATCTTCCGCTGCGATCGCCATGGCGTCATCGACTTTGTCAACGCGCGCTATGCCGACCTCACGGGCCGCACCACCGACCAAGCCATCGGCTCGGCCCTGACCGAGCTCGTGGCGCCCGCGTCCCGCGAGCTGGTGCTTGGCCTGTTCGATCCCGACCGGGGACCCGTCACGCGGCGGTGCCAGGCGACGCTGCCCGCCGCCTACGGCGTGGAGCGTCGCTTCGACATCTCGGTGGTGCCCTTGTACGAGGGCGATCAGCTGCGCGGTTTTGCCGGCAGCGCCGTCGACCTGACCGAGCGCCTGATGCTGCAAGACAAGCTGCGCGGCCAGGTGGAACACACCGCGCGCCTGCTGGAGCTGTGCCCGGTGCCGGTGTCCATCACCGACGTCGACAACCGCTACATCTCGGTCAACCGCGCTTGGGAAGAGTTCAACATGCGCAACCGCACCGAGGTGCTGGGCCGGCCGGTGGGCGAACAGATGGCGCAAGGCGAGCGCACGGCCTACTTCACCTGGGACCAGCGCATGCTCAGTGGGGGCGGCAGCGAAACCCGCGAGACCTACTACACCCGCGTCGACCAGTCGCGTCGGCTGGTGCGGTTCTCGAAAGTCGCCATTCCGGGCGAGGATGGCAAGCCCGTGGCCATCCTGAACGCCTTCATCGACCTCACCGACTACCGCAATGCCCAGCGCGCCATGGAGCAGGCCCGGCAGGCGGCTGAGGAGGTGTCCCGCCTGAAGTCGGAGCTGATTGCGGGCGTGAGCCACGAGCTGCGCACACCACTGCAGTCGGTGCTGGGCTTCTCGGAAATCGCCTTGACGCGCGACCTGCCCGTTGAGCGTCAACGTGCGCTGTTCACCGAGATTCACGCCTCCGGCAAGGGCATGCTGTCGATGGTCAACGACCTGCTGGACCTGGCCAAGATCGAGAGCGGGCCTGTGGCGGTGGACCACCCGGCCATCGACATCCGCGAGCCCATTGCCGCGGTGTGCCGTGAGCTGGGCCCGTTGTTCGAAGGCAAGCGGCTGGCGCTGGCCTTGAACCTCGGCGACAAGCCGCTGATGGCGCGCATCGACCCGCTGCGCTGCCAGCAGTTGGTGCGCAATGTGCTCGCCAACGCCATCAAGGTGTCGCCGCTCGACGGCCGCATCGAGGTCGATGCCGTGGTCGCCGGTGGCAAGGTGCAGGTGCGCCTGCGCGACGAGGGACCCGGCATCCCGGATGGCGAACTGGAGCGCATCTTCGAGCCCTTCATCCAGTCCAGCCTGACGCAGGGCAAGCCCGGCGCGGGCACGGGCCTGGGCCTGGCCATCTGCCGCAAGATCGTGCAGGGTTGCAACGGCAGCCTGACCGCCCGCAACCTGCCGGCCGGCGGCGCCAGTTTCGAGCTGGACCTGCCTGACGCGTCGTTGGCGGCCGAACGCAGCCACCCGCTCGCGGCCTTGGCGGCCTGACGCCGGGCCGGCCTGGCGCCGGCCCGACCTCGCGTGCAAGGTGTCAGTCGCGGGGCCGGAAGGTCACGAGGATGCTCGGGGGCACGCGGCCGTCGACGTCGCGCGGGAACACCTCGGTGCGGTCGATGGCGCGTTGCACGGCCTGGTCCCATTCCTTCACGCCGCTGCTGCGCGCGAGCTTCTGGCTGAGGATGCGGCCATCGGGCGCCAAGGTGACCAGGACCTCGGCGGTCGGGTTCGTGGCAAGGTCATCGACGAACACGATGTTGGGCTTGATGCGCGCCTTGACGCGACCGGCGTAGCCGTCGGACGGCGCCGCGTTGCGGTCGGCCGTGCCCTTGGACCCCACCTCGCCGGTGGCGCCACCGGCCTGGGCCGTCATCCGCCGGATCGCCTCGGCGCGGGCCGCTTCGATGCGGGCGGCTTCGGCCTTGGCCTGACGGGCGTCGTCCAGCGCGCGCTTTTTTGCCAGCTCGTCGCGCTTCTTGTCGGCCTCGGCCTCGGCTTTCGCCTTGGCTTGGGCCTCGGCTTGCTTCTTCTTCAAGGCCTCGTCGCGCTTGCGGGCCGCTTCCTGGCGGTCGGCCTCGCGCTCGGCTTCGCGCTGGCGCTCCTCGCGGCGCGCCCGCTCGATGGCGATCTGCGGGTCGGGTTGCGCCACCTTGGGGGTGGGGGCGGTGGGCTCTGGCGGCGTCACGCGGGGCGTGGGCTTGGGGCGCTCGGGGGGCGCCGCGGGTGGCGGCTCAGGGGCGGCAGCGCGGGGCGCGGCGACTTGGGGCACGGCGGCCCACAGCTCGGCCTGCATGGCCGTGGGGTTGCTGGTGCGCCAGTTGACGCCCACCGCCAGCCCGGCCACGAGCAGCGCGTGCACGGCCACGGCCAGCGCCAGCCCGCGGCCCATGCCACCCGGTGGCCGGGGCATGAACAGGTCGCGTGGGGACGCTGCGGTGCTCATCGGAAGGGCATCGTCGGCTTCAGCGTTCGGCCGACCTCAGGTGCCGCCGGACTTGACGGCCAGGCCCACGCGAAGCACACCCGCCCGCTGAAGGCTGTCCATCACCCGCACCACCGCCTCGTACTTGACCGTCTTGTCGGCAGAGATCACCACCGGGGTGTTGGCGTCCCCACCCTGCAGGTCGCGCACGCGCGGCGGCAGGGCTTTCAGGGTCACCGACTGCGGGTCCTTGGCGTCAACGCGAATGCGCAAGGCTTCGTCGCTGCCAACGATGACCTCGATCACCCGGTCCGGGCGCTGCTTGCTTTTGCCAACGCTGGGCAGGTCCACCACCCCGGTCGTGATCAGCGGCGCACTCACCATGAAGATGATCAGCAGCACCAGCATCACGTCGATGAAGGGCACCATGTTGATTTCGTTGATGGTGCGGCGACCCCGGCCGCGCCCGCTGACGGCCGGCACCTCAGCGTCCCCCGACCGTGCTCGGGTTGGCACCGGCGCCGGGCTGGCCGACGTTGCGCTGCAGGATGTTCGAGAACTCTTCGATGAAGGTCTCAAACTGGGTGGCGATGCGGTCGATGTCCCGCGCGAAGCGGTTGTAGGCGATCACCGCCGGGATGGCGGCGAACAGGCCGATGGCCGTGGCCACCAGCGCCTCGGCGATGCCCGGTGCCACCGTGGCCAGCGTCACTTGTTGCAGATTCGACAGACCGACGAACGCGTGCATGATGCCCCAGACCGTGCCGAACAGGCCCACGTAGGGGCTGACCGAGCCGACCGAGGCCAGAAAGGACATGTTCGACTCGATGGTGTCCAGTTCGCGCTGGTAGCTGGCGCGCATGGCCCGGCGCGCGCCGTCCAACAGCGCGCCGGGGTCGGCGACGCGGCGCTCGCGCAACTTCAGGAACTCGCGCATGCCGGAGGCAAAGATGCGCTCCATCGGCGAGCCGTCGGGCTTGTCGGTGGCGTCCGCGTACAGCTCGTTGAGGTTCTTGCCGGCCCAGAACTCGCGCTCGAACCGGTCGTTGCCGCCGCGCACCCGCTTCAGACCGAACAGCTTGCCGAAGATCACCGTCCAGCTGGCCAGCGAGGTCAGCAGAAGGCCGGCCATCACCAGTTGCACCACCAGGCTGGCTTCGAGGACGAGCTTGATGATGGAAAGGTCTTGGTTCATTCGATGGTCACGGTGAAAGCGGGCCGAGCGAGAGCGCGGCCAGCAGGTCGGTCGGAATGCGCGCGGGGCGGAAGGTTCCGGCGTGAACGCAGGCGATGCGGATTTGGCCTTCGGCCAGCAGCTCGGCGGGCCTGCCCGTTGCTTCATCGACGCGCCGGGCCTGCTGTGTCAGCACCATGCCCGCGCGCCCCGGTTCGCTGCACACCACGCTGACCTCGATCTGATCGTCCAGGCGCGCCGGGCACAGGTAGCGCACCGCCGTGTCGGCCACCACGAACATGCGCTGCGCCTTGACGCGCAGCGCCTCCTGGGACACGCCGGCCGAACGCAGCCATTCCGTGCGCGCGCGCTCGAAGAACTTGAGGTAGTTCGCGTAGAAGACGATGCCACCGGCGTCAGTGTCTTCCCAGTAGACCCTCAGCCGGTAACGAAATCCATCGGGGCTCATCGCGGGCGCAGCGTTGGCAGCACCTCACCCAGGCGGCGGACCGCTTCCTGCAACTGCGGCATGCTGCTGGCGTAGCTGAAGCGGACGTAGCGCGCGGTGTCGGCGCGGCCAAAGTCCCGGCCGGGGGTGATCGCCACGTGCGCCCGCTGCATCAGCTCGAACGCGACGTCCCAGCTGCCGCCCTGGCGCGTGGCCGTGGCGGGCTGGGCGAAGGCACTGCAGTCGGCCCAGGCGTAGAACGCGCCGTCGGGCATCACCGGCACGGGCAAACCCAGTTGATTCAGGGCCGGCACCAGGTAATCGCGGCGAGCCCGGAATTCCGCGCGCCGCTGCTCATAGAGGGCGATGGAGTCGTCGTCGAAGCAGGCCAGGGCGGCGTGCTGCGCCACCGTCGACGGGCAAATGAACAGGTTCTGCGCCAGCTTTTCGACCGCGCCAACGAGCGCCGGCGGCACCACCAGCCAGCCCAGTCGCCAACCGGTCATGTTGAAGTACTTCGAGAAGCTGTTGACGGAGATGACGTCGTCGCCGTGGGCCAACGCGCTTTGCGCGTAATGGTCGTCGAAACTCAGGCCCAGGTAGATCTCGTCGACGATGGTGAAGCCGCCGTGCCGGCGAACCCGTTCGACGATGCGGCCCATTTCCGCCGGGTCGATGGACGTGCCCGTCGGGTTGGATGGCGAGGCCAGCAGCACCCCCCGGGTGGCCGGGCCCCAGGCCGCGGCCACGCCATCGGCGCTGAGCTGGAAGCGCTCGCCGGGTCCGGCTGGCAGCAGCACCGGCGTGCCGTCGGCCGCGGCCACGAAGTGCCGGTTGCAGGGGTAGCTGGGGTCGGGCAGCAGCACCTCGTCGCCGCGCTCCACCAGCGCCAGGCAGATCAGCTGAAGCGCGGCCGACGCGCCAGCGGTCACCACGATGCGGCCCGGGTCGATGCTCAGCCCGAAACGCTGTGCATACCAACCGCTGATGCGTTCACGCAGCGCGGCCAGGCCGGTGGCATCGGTGTACTGGGTTCGCCCGTGCTGCACCGCCTGGGCCGCCGCGTCCTGCACACGCGGCGGGGCGGTGAAGTCCGGCTCGCCGATGTTGAGGAAGATCATCGGCGTGCCGCCGCGCGCTGGGTCGCACTCGGGGCCGTGGGCCAGCGCGGCCGCCGCCTTCGCGCACTCCATGACGTAGAAGGGTTCGATCTGGTCCAGCCGTTGGGCGAGCTTCATGAGAGGGCCTTCAGCGGGGAGTGGCGATCCGCGAGCGTGCGGGGCGCGCGCCGCGTGGCATGGCCGAGGGTCAACGGCGGGCCGCGCGCCCTTGCCGGTAGGCGTCGACTTCGACGGGGCGCAGGTCGGCGGCGGTCTTGTCGAGCACGCCGTTCACGTACTTGTGACCGTCGGTGCCGCCGAAGGATTTCGCCAGTTCCACCGCTTCGTTGATGACGACCTTGTAGGGCACGTCGATGCAATTCTTCAACTCGTAGGCGCCGATCAGCAGCACGCCGTGCTCGACCGGTGACAGGCTTCGGGTCGGCCGGTCGACGTGACGGGCCAGCGCAACGTCCAACTCGGCCGCGTCGCGGATGCAGCCGTGCAGCAGCGCGTCGTAGTGCGCCAGGTCACAGCCGCTGTAGCTGTCCTGCTCGCGCGCATGGGCGTCGATGACGCCGGCGTCGTCGCCGCTGACCAGCCACGCGTACAAGCCTTGCAACGCGACCTCGCGCGATTTGCGGCGTGGCGACTTCTGGCCCGAGCCATCGCCACGGCCACCGCGGCCGCTGCGAGCCTTGGGAGCCGCGGGCGTCGCTGCCTTGTCTTGCGCGGCGTCGGCGCCCGTGTCTGCCTGCGGGTCAATGGGCTTGAGGGGCTCGTTCACGACAGGTCGTCCAGCAAGTTGGCCATCTCGACCGCCACGCGCGCGGCGTCGCGGCCCTTGTCCTCGGCGCGGGCCCAGGCTTGCGCCTCGTTTTCGACGGTGAGCACCGCGTTGGCAATGGGCAGCTGGTGGTCCAGCGACACGCGGGTCACGCCGGCGCCGCTTTCGTTGGCCACCAGCTCGAAGTGGTAGGTTTCGCCGCGGATGATGCAGCCCAGCGCGACCAACGCGTCGTATTCGTCGGCTTCGGCCAGCGCGGCCAGGGCCAGCGGGACCTCGAGCGCGCCCGGCACGGTGACGTGGCGGATGTGCTTGGTCGCCACGCCGAGGGCTTTCAGCTCATCGGTGCAGGCCTGTGCGAGCTTGTCGGTGATGGCGGCATTGAACCGCGCCTGCACGATGCCGATGCGCAGGTGGCTGCCGTCCAGTTCGACGGTGGGGCCTTGGTCAGCGCCTTGCATGGGGACGTCCTTCGGGTTGCACGCTGAGGGTCATTGGGTGGATGGGGTGAAGCCCGTGACTTCAAGGCCGTAGCCCACCATGCTGGGCATGCGGCGCGGGCTGCCCAGCAATTTCATCTTGCTGATGCCGAGTTCGCGCAGGATTTGCGCGCCGATGCCGTAGGTGCGCAGGTCCATCTGGCCGCGGCGCAACTGACCCTCGGTGTCCAGCTGACGCAACTGCCCGTCCAGCGATGTTGCCGATTCGCCGCAATTCAGCAGCACCGCCACCCCGGCCGGCGATGCCTGAATGGCCGCCAGCGCGGTGGGCAGGGGCCAGCTGTGGCGGCACGGGCCGGTGTCGAGCAGGTCCAGCACCGACAGCGGCTCGTGCACGCGCACCATCACTTCGTCGCGCGGGCCCCAATGGCCATGGCTGAGCGCCAGGTGCAGGCCCCCGGTGCGATCGCGGAAGCTGATGCAATCGAACTCGCCCTGCGCGGTGCTGAGCTTGCGCTCACCGGTGCGTTCGATCAGGGTTTCGTTGCGGCTGCGGTATTCGATCAGCGATGCGATGGTCCCGATCTTCAAGCCATGTTCCTCGGCGAAGATCTCCAGATCCGGCAAGCGTGCCATCTCGCCGTCGTCTTTCATGATCTCGCAGATGACGCCGGCCGGGCTGAGCCCCGCCATCGCCGCCAGGTCACAGCCGGCCTCGGTGTGGCCCGCGCGCATCAGCACGCCGCCGTCCTGCGCCTGCAGCGGAAAGATGTGGCCCGGTTGCACCAGATCCTCCGGCCGCGCGTCGCGTGCCACGGCGGCTTGAACCGTGCGGGCCCGGTCGCTGGCGGAAATGCCGGTGCTGACACCGGTGGCCGCTTCGATGGACACCGTGAAGGCCGTGCCGTGCTGTGCGCCGTTGCGCGAGGTCATGGGTGGCAGCCGCAAGCGCTCGCAGCGCTCGCGGGTCAGCGTCAGGCAAATCAGCCCACGGCCATGCTTGGCCATGAAGTTGATGGCCTCGGGGGTCACGTGGTCCGCCGCCAACACAAGGTCGCCCTCGTTTTCGCGGTCTTCTTCGTCGACCAGGATCACCATGCGGCCAGCCGCCAACTCGGCAATCAGTTCGGGAACGGGGGATATCGGCATGCTTCGATTGTAGGTTGGGGGGCGCCCAGGCACCCTCGGCCCGGGGTTCAGGCCAAGGGGCCCCGCGCTGCGGGCCGCGGCGGTGTGGGCTGGCGCTCAGCGCCCCCAGCTGTTCATGCGTTCGACGTAACGGGCGATCAAGTCGATCTCCAGGTTGACGTGATCGCCGACCGCCAATCGGCCCAAGGTCGTGTGGGACATCGTGTGGGGAATGAGGTTGATGCTGAACTCGCATCCGGCCCCATCGGCCTCTGGCAGGTCGCTGACCCGGTTGACCGTCAGGCTGACGCCGTTGACCGTGATCGACCCCTTGTACGCCAGGAAGCGCGCGAGTTCGCGCGGCGCGCGCAGCCGCAGCTCCCAGGATTCGCCGACCGGCGCGAAATGAGTGACCTGCCCGAGGCCATCCACATGGCCGCTGACCAGGTGGCCGCCCAGGCGATCGTGAGCGCGCAACGCCTTTTCCAGGTTGACTGGCCCGGGGCGGCTCAGCCCGGCGGTCAGCCGCAGGCTTTCGGCCGAAATGTCGATCTCGAACTGGCCCGCCTGAGCGTCAAAGGCGGTGACGGTCATGCACGCGCCGTTCAGCGCGATGCTGTCGCCCAATTGCACGTCGTCCAGGTAGCCAGGTGGTGCGGCGATCTGCAGGTGCTTGCCCACGTCGCCGGGACCGTTGCTCGACAGGTCGCTGACCTGGGTGATGTGGCCGAGGCCACTGATGATGCCGGTGAACATGCCTCGATTGTCGCCGGTCGTCGCGCCGCCGGCGCGCCAGCGGCGGGTCGCCGTGCTCAGTGTGGGGGCGCTGGCGGGTGTGGTGGCCAGTCGGCGTGGACCGGCCGGGACAGCAGTCGCAGGTCGTCGCCCACCCGGTCGACGGCGATCAACCGCAGGCGTGGCGCGTCGGCCAGCGCCGAGAACGGCCCGATCGCGGCGAGCCCGCGGCCGGTGCCGGCCAGCATCGGAGCCTGATAAAGCAGCAATTCATCGACCAGCCCGTGGCGCCAGAAGGACCCATTCAACCGGTGGCCCGATTCGATGTGCAGTTCATTGACGCCGCGCTCAGCCAGGTCGCGCAGCAGGGCGGGCAGGTCCACTTTGATGCCCTTGTCCGACACCGGGCCAGGCAAAAAATGCAGCGCGGCGCCGCGGGCGATCAGTGCGGCCTCGCGGTGCGCGTCCCGTTGGGCGGCGACGATCAGCACCTTGCCCGGCTCATCGAGGATGCGGGCCGAGGGCGGGGTGTCCAGCCGTGAATCGACGATGACCCGCAGCGGTTGCCGCGCGGTCGCCACGAGCCGGACATCCAGGCGCGGATCGTCGTCCAGCACCGTGCCCACCCCGGTGAGCACGGCGCCGGCGCGTCGGCGCCAGGCGTGGCCGTCGCGCCGGGCGGCTTCCCCAGTGATCCATTGGCTGCTGCCGTTGGGCAGGGCGGTCAGGCCGTCGAGCGTGGTGGCCACCTTCATGCGCACCCAGGGCCGGCCACGCTCGATGCGCGAAAAGAAGCCGATGTTGAGTTCGTGCGCGGCCCGGGCCAGTTCGCCGAACGGCAGCGTGTCCACCGTGACGCCCGCAGCCCTCAGCCGCGCCGCGCCTTGACCAGCGACCTGGGGAAACGGGTCGGTCATGGCCATCACCACGCGACCGACGCGCGCAGCGATCAAGGCGTCGCAACACGGTGGCGTGCGCCCGTGGTGGGCGCAGGGTTCCAGCGTGACGACCGCGGTGGCGCCCTCGGTCGATTCGCCGTGCGCCTGAGCGTCCCGCAGTGCCATCACCTCGGCGTGGGGCCCGCCGGCCTGCTGCGTGTGGCCGCGCCCGATGATTCGCCCATCGGGGCGCGCCAGGACGCAGCCGACGCGCGGGTTCGGTTCCGTCAGCCCGATGCCGCCGGCCGCAACGGCCAGGGCGTCGCGCATCAGGGCTTCGTCCATCGGGGACATGGGGTCGGGGCTGGTGTCGAGGCTCACGGTGGTGTTCAAGGGGCGTGGGGACGGGTAGCGATGTTGGCATGCGACCAGCGCACCTCGCCCGATGCCGTGTTGGCGGCGGGCATCAGCGGGCACGGGCGACTGGCGTCGACGACGAGAAAGTTCTGTTCCACGCGGGCGGTGTCCACGTCCACCAAGGCGTCCGGCGACTCGCCGGGGTGGTCCAAGGCCCCGCTGTTGTCCATGTCGGCGGCGTAGCGGCACACCGTGAGTGGCGCCCTGGGCGCGCTGCCGGCGGCCACCCGCACCTGCAATCGCCCGGACCAATGGAGGCCCAGGGGGGACGGCGCGGCGGTGGCATTTGGCGTGGGCATGGGCATGGGTATCGCGCAGTGATAGGCCCAGTGCGATGGGCTTGGGCCCCCGGGCCATGCCGCTGCCTCGCCCAGGCAAAGCGGCACGGCAGCGCCCGGGGGGTCTGTGCGCTGCAGGCCGACCTCCATCGGCAGCGGTGGGTCAGAGGCCGCCGGGTCAAACGCGTGGCTGGCGGGGGCCAGCATGAAGCGGACGCGTCCGCTGAGCAGCAGGTCGTGGCTGGGCTCACAGCCCGCCAGGTCCGCGGCGGTCAGCGCGCTGGCGGGAAGGACCGCGGGCACCGCGCTGCAGCGAAGCACGATGCGTCCATTGCGGTGGTCGAACACCCAGGCGTCCTGCTCCCCTTGGCGGGGCTTGAAGACGCTGCGCTGGGTGTCCAGGGGATGGGCCTGCGCGGGGATGGCCGGGTGCCGCCCATCGCGCGGCAGGCCGTCGCGGCCCGCGGGCGCGGTGGTCAGGGCCAGCACGGCGGCGGGCGACGCGCTGACCATGGCGGTGTCGAGCCGCAGTTGCTGGTGGACACCATGGACGTCATGCCATTCGACGGTGACGGCCACCCGGCGCCAGCCGCCCGCGTCGGCGTCGACGCGGCGCACCACGCTGTAACTGGCGGCGCCTGGGATCACCGACTGCGTTTCGCCCGGTTGGGCCAGCGGGCTGCCTGACCATGCGCGCAGCCGTTCCAGGTCCTGGCGCGCCAGGCGCAGGGCCTCGGCTTGCTGGCGCGACAGGTCCCCCGTCTGCCGGAGCTGGGCTTGCCAGCGGGCGGTGCCCAGCAAGCCGACCGTCAGCACCACGACGCCGACCAGCACCTCCACCAGGCTGGTGCCCAAGGCCCGGCGCCGAGGGGGAGCGAGGCCGGCCGCGACGCCCCGACGGGCACGCGGTGGGTTGCAGCGCGGGGCGGTGCTCAAAAGTCGCGCCAGCTTCCGGGCACCGTCACCCAGTGGCCATGCAGGCGCTGCAGCTTGCGCATCAACACCGCGTCGTACACCAGGTCGGCGGCTGCGTTGCCTCGGTAACTGCCGCTCAGGACCACCGCCCCCTTGATCAATCCGCCGCTGCCTTCGGCGACGTTGGACCAGACGAGGTTGCGCGCCAGGACGAGCCCATGCAATTGAACCGGTCCCTCCAGCAGCAGGTCGCCATCCACCACCAGCATCACCGGGCGTGCCGCGCTGCCCACCGCCTGGGGTCCGCTGACGCGGAGGTCGCCCTGCACATGCATGAGCGCCACTGGCGCGGCCGCCGCCTGGACCGACGCCCATGGCGCGGCACACGGCGACCGGCAGTCGATGCGTTGCACACCCGGCAAGGCCGACCAGTCGGCCACCGACATGCCCAGGTGGCGGGCATGCAGGGCGCCGTCGGGCATCTGCTTCAGGCGGGCGTCGTCCGACTTCAGGGCCAGGGCCGTGTGACCACCCCCGGTGCCACTCACCCGCAGCGCGGCGGTGCCGGCGCGGCCGCCCGCATGGGCGGCCACCGCGCCGCTGGCGCCGTCCGGCGCGTGCAGGCCAAGGGCGGCGGCGCCGTTGTCGATGTCGCCTTGCGCCACCAGGGCCGCGCCCGGCAGCGTGGGCAGCCGCGGCAGCCGAGCCAGCGTCAGACGGACCCGCGCATGGGCCTCGGCCGGCGAGGCGCCGCTGTCGGCGCACGGCGGGGCGAATCGACTGCAGCCCACCGCCACCAGTTGCACCTGGCCTGGCCTTGCCATGGGCTCAAAGTGCACCGCGAAACCCGGAGACGCCGTGGCCTGAAGGGGCCGCGACGGGGCCCCTGCGGACGCCGGACATTGGCAGGACCAGCCGCCGTCGTTGAATTGGCAGCGCGCTTCGACCTCGCGAACGGGCAGCCCGCCGGCGTGCAGTGGCGCAAGCACGCGGCCGGCGTCGACCTTGCCCAGCAGGCGCTGCTCGAAGCCGTCCTCTTGGGCGGCATGGGCGTCTTGGGCGGGCTGGGCGGGCTGGCAGGCGTCGTCGATGGGGCCGGCATTGAGCTGTCCGGTGGCCCAGGCCAGCCCGGCTTCGGCGGCTTCCTGGGCCTGGGCCTGCCGGGTTTGGTGGTCGACGCTGCGCAGCGCCGAGACCGCATTGCGTTGGGCCCAGGCCGCGACGACGACCATGCCTGCCATCAGCAGCAGCATCACGGCCAGCGCCGCCACGCCACGTTGCCGTGGCCCGGTGACGCCAAACTGGGCATGCCGGTTCATTGCTCGCACGCGTCCAGCAGGCTGTCGTTGCGCACGCGAACGCTGGTTTGCAGGGCCCGCGTCAGGCGGGCGTCCAGCGCGGACCGCGCCTCGATCACCAGGTCCACGAGGCGGACCCTCAGGCGCGGCTGGCAGCTGTGGGTGGCGTCTGGCACGCAGTCGTCGTCGCAGGCCTGCCCCAGGGGAATGTCCTGTGGGTGCGGCGTGAACGTCAGGCGCGTGACCTTGATGGTGCTGGGGTCGGTCAAGGCTTGCCAGTTGCCGTCGCCCAGCTGAATGTCGATGCCCTGCTGGCGCAGCCGAAACCCGAACTGTTCGGTCGAGTCGAGCCGATGGTTTTCAACGAGGTCGCGGGAGTAGCTCAGCCGCAACGCCTCCATGGCCTGCTCGCTCGCGTCCGACCATTGGCTGCCATAGGGGTTGGACCCCGACGGGCGCTGGGGATCGCGCAACGCGGCGCCGGCGTCCGCCCAATGACCTGCGCGCCGCAGGTCGCGTGCGATCACATCGGCGGCGGATCGCAACTCGGCCATCAAGCGCCCTTCGACGATCAAGCGGCGGTTCTCGAGCAGGTGGCTGTGCAGCAGCCCCAAGGCACCGGTCAACAGCAGCAGGCCCAGGGCCACGCTGATGAGCAGTTCGACCAGGGACACGCCTCGCTGCCGTGGGGCCGACCTCACGCGGGTCATGTGCCCCAGCACTTTCGGTTCGTCGCGTCGTCGTTGTCGACGGTGGATGTGGCACCCGACCGTCGCTGCACGCTGCCGGCGACGCCTTTCAGCAGCAGGAATCGACACACCGCATCGGCGGCCTGGCCGCCCTGTGCCGCGGCGGTGATGGCGTAACCGGCTTCTGTCGGTGGGCCTTCGCTGAGCCGGTAGTGGCCGCTTGGCGAGGCGGTCTTCACGCCGAGCTGCGACAAGGTGGCGTAGCTCGGTTGCTGACTGCGAAACCGGGCTTGCGCCAGCTCGACTTGGCCGAGCACGCTCAAGGCGTCGCTGCGCCGCGCCGTCAGCACGCTGGTGTGGAGGTTGGGCAGGCTCAAGCCGGCGAGCACCACCGCAATCGCCAAGGCCACCAGCAGCTCGATCAAGCTCAGCCCGCGGTGCATGGACCTCAACATGCGGCAAACCCCGGCACGCCGCCGCCGGGCGAACAGCTGCGCACCCGGCCCAGGATGTTCACCACATGGGTGATGCCAACCCCGCGGCCGTCGACGAGTCGGATGCTGCCAGTGGGCGTCACGGTGCCCGCATCGGGGTCGAACCGCAGCGACGCCACATTGGCGCTGACCGCAACGCCGGCGCCGATCGGCCAGTGGCCGTGGGACAAGACCGTGCCGCCGACCGTGCAGGTGGCCGCACCGCGTGGGCCACATCGGCACAGCCCGGGCTCGCCAGTGTGGATGACGGTGCAGGTGCCGTCGGCGGAGGGGTAGAGGCTGAAGCGCAGCGGCTCGTTGCGGGCGATGGCCACATGGCGCAGCAGCTGCAATTCGCTCGCCATCAACGCGGCGCCACCCAGCAGCCGTTCTCGTTGCAGCCAGTGGGTCAGGCCAGGCACCGCCATGGCCATCAGCACGGCGCCCACCGACAGGGTGACCAACCATTCGATCAGGCTGAGCCCGCGCGCGCGGTGCTGGTTGACTCGATTCACCGTGACCTCCGCCACACTGGGAAGCCACGACTCTAGGAGCGCGGTGGGCTGGGTGAACTCCCCCCTGCGAGGGCGTTCGAGCGGTGGCGGGCACGCGCGGTGCCCCCACCTGGGCGCCTCAAATGTCTCGAATCAGCTGGCGGAACTCATCGACGTCTTCGAAACGCCGATAGACCGAGGCAAAGCGAACATAGGCGATCTTGTCGATGCGCTTCAGTTCGCGCATGACCAGTTCGCCCAGTCGGGTGGACGCCACTTCCTTCGCGCCGCTGTTCAACAGCTTTTCCTGGATGCGCTCGATGGCGGCGTCGATCTGCTCGATGCTCACAGGCCGCTTGCGCAAGGCCAGCGACATCGACGCACGCACCTTGCCTTCATCGAACTCGGCGCGCGTGCCATCTTTCTTGACCACGGACGGCAGCGCGATCTCGGCCCGCTCGTAGGTGGTGAATCGCTTGTCACAGCCCTGACAGCGCCTGCGGCGCCGGACCACGTCCCCTTCGTCCGATTCCCGGGTCTCGACGACCTGGGTTTCCTGGTGGCTGCAGAAGGGGCACCTCATGGGTCAGCGCCCGGGGCAGGTTGCCGTGGCGGGCATCGGGTTCAGCGGTAGACCGGGAAGTCCCGCGTCAGCACCGCCACCTTGGCACGCACTTCGGCGAGGTTCGCCTCGTCGTGGGGCTTGTCGAGCACATCGGCGATCAGGTGTGCGGTCAGTCGGGCCTGGTCTTCCTTGAAGCCGCGCGTCGTCATGGCCGGCGTGCCCAGGCGAATGCCGCTGGTGACCATCGGCTTTTGCGGGTCGTTGGGGATGCCATTCTTGTTGCAGGTCATGTGGGCCTTGCCGAGGATGGCTTCGGCTTCCTTGCCGGTCAGCCCCTTGGGCCGCAGGTCGACCAGCATCACGTGGCTTTCAGTGCGACCACTGACGATGCGCAAGCCGCGCTCGATCAGCGTGTTCGCCAGCACCTTCGCGTTGTTCACCACCTGCTGCTGGTAGGCCTTGAACTCGGGCGAGAGCGCCTCTTTGAACGCCACCGCCTTGGCGGCGATCACGTGCATCAACGGACCGCCCTGAATGCCGGGGAAGATCGCGCTGTTGAGCTTCTTCGCGATGTCGTCGTTGTTCGTCAGGATGATGCCGCCACGCGGACCGCGAAGGCTCTTGTGCGTGGTCGAGGTCACGACGTCGGCGAAGGGCACCGGGTTTGGGTACACGCCACCGGCGATCAGCCCCGCGTAATGGGCCATGTCCACCATGAAGATCGCGCCGATGTCCCGGGCAACCTTGGCGAAACGCTCGAAGTCGATGCGAAGGCTGTACGCCGAGGCACCGGCAATGATCAACTTGGGCTTGTGCTCGTGCGCCAGGCGCTCCATCTGGGCGTAATCGATGGCCTCGTTGGCGTCGAGGCCATAGCTGACCACCTTGAACCACTTGCCGCTCATGTTCAAGGGCATGCCGTGGGTGAGGTGGCCTCCCTCAGCCAGGCTCATGCCCATGATGGTGTCGCCCGGCTGAAGCAGACCGAAGAAGACGGCCTGGTTGGCCTGCGACCCGGAGTTCGCTTGCACGTTGGCATGGCCCGCCCCGAACAACGTCTTCAAGCGGTCGATGGCCAGTTGCTCGGCCACGTCGACGTACTCACAGCCGCCGTAGTAGCGTTTGCCGGGGTAGCCCTCGGCGTACTTGTTGGTCAGCTGGCTGCCTTGCGCGGCCATCACGGCCGGCGACGCGTAATTTTCGGACGCGATCAGCTCGATGTGAGCTTCCTGGCGCTGGTTTTCCTGCTGCACGACCGCCCACAACTCGGGGTCGGTGTGGGCGAGGGTGGAGGTGGAGCGGTCAAACATCGTGGCAGTCCTCAAAGATGAGTCGACCCAAACCGAGCACACGCGCGGTCAGATTCGCGTGGCGTGGTGGGCTGCCCAGGCGAACGGCACCTCGGTGCCATGACGGTCACCGACCGTGCTTCCCGGTGGTTCACCACCTCAGGCCAGAGCGGCCCCATCGCCAGTTGCACAGTGCAACGAGTGTAGCCGCAGGCGCTGCATGGGCGCATTGCTCGGGCGTGTTGTGCGAGGGCGTTGCTCGGGCGCGTTGGGCGCACCTGCCCGGCCCGGTGCAGCGCTGTGGCCGTCGGCCTGCCGGTTCAGCGGGCCAGGGCGATCTGTTCGCTCGCGGGGGCAGCGTCCTTGGGGGGCGCTGGCACAACGGCCGACTCCGGTTCTTTCTTCGGCGTCGGGTTGTCCACCGGTTGCGCCACCGGGGCAGGAATGATGGGCGCGTTGAACGCCACATTGCGGCCGCCGGCGACCAGGCGCAGATGGGCCTGTTCTGCCAGCACCTTGCCCGCATAGCCACCGTCTTCGGGCAGGTTGGCCGCGCCGACATAGAAGCGCAGGCCTGCTTCGAGGCTTCCCGCGCGGGTGATGCATTCCTTGAGCACCTGGACGCCCACGCGCAGGTTGGTCACCGGATCGAATGCGGCGAAGGTGCCACCGAAAGCTTCGTACTTGTCGTCATGAACCCGCGTCATCACCTGCATCAGGCCTTGGGCGCCCACCGCGCTCTGGGCGAAGGGGTTGAAGCTGGATTCGACGGCCATGATCGCGAGGATCAGGGTGGGGTCCAGGCCCACGCGCTCCCCGACATACCAGGCCTCTTTGACAAGCTTGCTGATGGGTTCCGGGGCCACGCGGTAGCGGCGCGAGATCCATTGAGCGACGGCCGCCTGTTGTCGGTTCAGCAGTTTCGGGTCGACGGCGGTGGCGCGCTGGATCGCATCGGGCTCGCTCAACTGGCTTGCCACCAGATCGCTCGGGTCTTGACGCGCTTCGTGACGCGCCTGCAGCCACCCGAACACCTGGGTTTCGATCTGATGACGCACATCGTCGCGCGTGGCGCCAAACATCAGCAGGGCCACGAAGATCAAGCCCAGCAAGGCCAGGGTGTTGTGGCTGACTTCAAGCATGCCTTGCCCGACATCGCGAATGAAAACGGTCGCGGACCGACCAACGGCGGACTCGATGCTTCGCCATCGCGCGCGCAGCAGTGCAGTGATCGACATGTGTCTCCTTGTAGTTCCGCTGGGTGCGGAATCGCGAGCCTAGGGGCCCCGCGTGATCGTCAGGGGTGCGACCATAATTGGCCGCGCTGTCGTGGCGGGAAGCTTCGGCGCAGAACCGGTGGGCCACGGGACCGGTCTGGGTGACTCCTGGCCCCCGGTCAAGGCCGCGCGCAAAGGCCGAGCGGTCTAAAGGGTTTTCCCTAGGAATCACAAAGGGACCCGGATTCTAGGAAGGGGCGTCATGCCCAGTCAAGAATAAAGAATCCATTAATAATAGCTTTTAAGTATGAAGTACAACGACCTGCGTGAGTTCATGGCCGGCTTGGAGCGGCAAGGCGAGCTTCGGCGCATCACGGAGCCGGTGTCTCCCGTGCTGGAAATGACCGCGCTGGCAGATCAGGTCCTGCGGCGCGGCGGACCGGCCTTGCTGTTTGAAAACGCAATTGGTTGCAATATTCCCGTGCTGGCCAACCTGTTCGGCACCCCGCGGCGGGTCGCCATGGGCATGGGTGCGGCCGACACCAGCGAATTGAGGGACATCGGCCGATTGCTGGCAAGCTTGAAGGAACCGGAGCCGCCCAAGGGCCTGAAGGACGCCGGTCGCCTGGTTCACATGATGAAGTCGCTGTGGGACATGAAGCCCAGCGTCGTGCGCAGCGCCCCGTGCCAGGAGCAGGTGCTGACCGGCTCGGACATTGACCTGACGCGGCTGCCGGTGCAAACCTGCTGGCCCGGCGACGCAGGCCCGCTGATCACCTGGGGCTTGGTGGTGACGCGCGGGCCGCAAGGGCTGCCTCAGTCGCGCCGCCGGCAAAACCTGGGGATCTACCGCCAGCAGCTGATCGGACCGCGGCGACTGATCATGCGCTGGTTGGCCCACCGTGGCGGTGCGTTGGACTTTCGCGATTTCGCTCGCCAGTCGCCGGGCCAGGATTTCCCGATCGTGGTGGCGCTGGGTGCGGACCCGGCGACCATCCTGGGCGCGGTCACGCCGGTGCCCGACAGCCTGTCTGAGTACCAGTTCGCCGGCCTGCTTCGCGGCGGGCGCACGGAGCTCGTGGACACCGCCGCGGGAGACCACGGTGTGATGCTGCAGGTGCCCGCCAGCGCGGAGATCGTGCTCGAGGGCCGCATCCCGGTGGCCGCCCCGGGCTTCACGGGACACAGCGAGTTGGGCGTGCCGCTGAAAGAGGTCGGGGGTTACCTGCATGCCCTGGAGGGACCGTTTGGCGACCACACCGGCTATTACAACGAGCAGGATTGGTTCCCCGTGTTCGAGGTCACGCGCCTGACGCAGCGCAAGAACCCGATCTACCACTCCACTTACACCGGCAAACCGCCCGATGAGCCTGCGGTGCTGGGGGTCGC
This sequence comes from Hydrogenophaga intermedia, assembly GCA_943370175.1. Lineage (GTDB taxonomy): Bacteria > Pseudomonadota > Gammaproteobacteria > Burkholderiales > Burkholderiaceae_C > Ideonella_A > Ideonella_A intermedia_A. The sequence continues at coordinate 90,905 of CALRPU020000009.1, forward strand.
GCTCAATGAGGTCTTCGTGCCGATCCTGCAGAAGCAGTTTCCCGAGATCGTCGACTTCTACCTGCCGCCGGAAGGCTGCAGTTACCGCATGGCGATCATCAGCATCAAGAAGAGCTACCCGGGCCACGCGAAGCGGGTCATGTTCGGCGTGTGGAGCTTCCTGCGCCAGTTCATGTACACCAAGTTCATCGTGGTGACGGACGACGATGTCGACATCCGCAGCTGGCAGGAGGTGATCTGGGCCATCACCACGCGGATGGACCCGGTGCGTGACACCACGTTGGTCGAGCACACGCCCATCGACTACCTCGATTTCGCCAGCCCGGTGAGCGGCCTGGGCGGAAAGATGGGGCTGGACGCGACCAACAAGTGGCCAGGCGAGACCACGCGGGAGTGGGGTCGAACCATCGCCATGGACGCCGCCGTGACGGCCCGCATCGAACCTTTGCTCCAAGCCGTGATGAGCCCGCTGCCGCCAGGTGCCCGGACGTGAGCGACTGGTTGGTCAAGCTGTACGATCTGCCGGCCGAGTCACCGACCGCCGCCGATGCCACGACGCGGGTGCGCAAGCCGCTTGGGGCTGAGCACACCTTGCTGGTCGACTGGGTGAGCACGGCATTCGGTCCGGCCTGGGCCAGCGAGCTGGCCGTGGCTCTGGCCAACCGCCCCGTCTCTGCGTTCCTGGCCCAGCGCGGTGCCGAGGTGGTCGGGTTTGCCTGCTACGACGCCACGGCAAGGGGCCTGTTCGGTCCCATCGGCGTGGCGGATGACGCCCGCGGTCTCGGCATCGGCGCGCGATTGCTTTCGGCCGCCCTGAATGACATGCGGTCGGCGGGCTACTGCTACGCCGTGGTGGGCGGCGTGGGGCCGGGCGAGTTCTTTCAGCGGGTCGCCGGCGCAGTGGAAATCCCGGGCTCCAGCCCGGGTCCGTATGCCGGCATGCTGAGGCGCTGAACGGCCCAGCCGGTGCGGTAGTACCGCGCCGGCGCGAAGGCGCAGTCCCAGCGCCTCAGTTGACGCCCAGGGCGGTGAAGCACGGGAACTCGGTGACCTTGGTCTTGAAGTCGAGGTTGAAGTTGTCCAGTTGGGCGGCGCCGCTGAACTTGATTTCTTCAAAGCACACGGCGCTCATCTGGTGGCCAGCGCTGTCGGTGATGCGGGTTTCCAGGGCCGAAACCTTGGTGATCGTGTAGTCGCTCGCCGAGCCTTTCAGGGTCAGCGAGTCGAAGCCCAGGCCCCCGTCAACCCGCGAGCACTCGCCGAATGCGCCCAGCACCAACGAGTCGTTGCCGCAGCCCATGAAAATGTGGCCTTGGTTGTTGCCGACGTAGACCATGTCGTTGCCGTCGCCGGCGTCGATCCACGACAGGTTCTTGCCGCCCACCCAGGCCTTGTCGTCGCCAAAGCCGAGGAAGCCGCTGCGGATGTCCCCACCCACGTGGAGCTGGTCGTTCCCGCCGTTCAGGCAGATGTCCAGGGCGTTGCGCTCGATGAAGACCGCGTCGTTGCCGCAGCCACTGTCGATGCGGCAGGTGACATTGCCACCCACGTACAGGCTGTTGTTGCCATCGCCCAGGCCGGCTCGGCCGACGTCGCCAAACACCACCGCCATGTCGTTGCCCGAGGCCACGTCGAAGGTGGCGTTGCCGCCCACCAGCAGGATGTTGTCGCCAAAGCCCAGGTGCGCATAGCCCAGGTTGCCCACCACATTCAGCGAGTCGATGCCGCAGCCACCGAACACCGCCTTGGCGTCACCGCCAACCTCAATGCAGTTGCGGCCGTCGCCTGCGTTGATCAGGCAGGCATCGCCGAAGACGACGATCTTGTCGGTGCCGCAGCCCGTCAGGATGGTGTCGGCTGACCCGCCGACGGTGATGCGGTTGGTGCCATTGCCCAGGCTGGCAAAGCACACGTTGCCTTTGACATCGACCGTGTCGTTGCCCGACCACGCGAAGATGTGCCCGGCGTTGTAGCCGATCTTCAGGTCGTTGTCGCCGAAGCCCAGGTCGACCCAGTTCAGGTTCTTGGCCACGTTGACGGTGTCGTCGCCGCAGCCGGTGAACAAGGTGCAGACGTCACCGCCCACGGTGATCTGGTCGTTGCCGTCGCCCAGGTTGGCGAAGCCAAGGTCGCCACCGATCTTGACCACGTCGGCGCCCCACCAGGTGACCAAGCTGCCCACGGACCCGCCGACATTGACCGCGTTGTTGCCCGCGCCAAGGTCGGCCGCCTTGAGGTTGCCACGCACGTCCACCACGTCGTTGCCACCGAAGGCGCTGACGAAGCACTCGACGTTGCCGCCGACGTTCAACTGGTTGTGGCCGGTGCCCAGCAACACGGTTTCCACACTACCGCCCACCGACACCTTGTCGTCGCCCAGGCCGCTGTCGATGTGGCGCGCGCCGCCGGTGATGGTGAGGGTGTCGTTGCCGGTGCCCAGAAAGACATTGCGGATGTCGCCGTTCACCGACACGTTCTGCGAGGTGAAGCCGAGGCGCCAGAGGTCTTGCGAGGAGGTCGTGGTGGCCATGATGAAGAGCGTCCTGTGGTGAGAATTCGGGCGGCGCTTGAGTTCAAGCGGATGCCTGGATCGTGCCCGTACAAGACGCCGTTGACAGTCCCCTGATCGCGGGACGAATCGCTACAGGACGGGCGAAGAGACCACCGGATCAGGGGGTGGCGCTGCGCCGCAGGCGACCTTGGGTGCCGGGGATGCCCGCATCAGCGCCAGCAGCGTCGTCGTCGGGCGTCCCGTTTCGGGCAGGCCGCGCCGGCGCTCCTCGTCGCGCACGGCTTGACGGGTCTGTGGGCCATCGAAGCCATCAACGCCCATGGCGCACTGACCACCGTCGAGCAGCAGTTGCTGCAAAGCCATCAGCCCCGTCCGCGACAGCGTGAGCTGGGCTTCGTCGGTGGGCCAGGCGGCGCGCTGCGGAGGGTCGTTGCGCAGCGACGAACTGAGCAGGCCGATGGCCAGGGCATAGGCGTCGGCGCGGTTGTATTGCCACACCACATGGAAATTGCGGCTCACCAGCCAGGCTGGTCCGTTGGCGCCAGCCGGGGTCAGCAGGGCCCAGGGGTCGTTCGGCGATGCGGTGCCGGCGCGCGCGGGGAGGTCGCTCAAGGGGCGGCCGTCAGACAGATGGAGCCCGAGCGCGGCCCACTGGTCCAGGCGCTTGCAGCGACCGCCCACCTCGGGCGCCCCCAGGCAAAGGTGTTCGCGCTCGGCGCTGCTGGCCCGTCGGGCGACGTCCTGAGGGACGATCACTTCCACACCCCAAGGCAGCCCGTCGACCCAGCCCAGGCCAGACAAGTAGCGGGCGGCCGTGGCCAGGGCATCGGCCATGCTGCGGGCGGTGTCGACGCGACCGTCGCCATCGCCGTCGGTCATGTAGCGCGCGTGGGTGCCGGGCATGAATTGCGTCATGCCGAAGGCGCCGGCCCATGAGCCGCGAAATTCATCCTGCTGGACCAGACCCTCCTGCAGCAGCCACAAAGCCGTGAAGAAGTGAAGCTTGCGCTCCTTGTTGCCGAGCGCCAGGCAGGCTCGGCTCAGGGTGGCGTCGACGACCGGGTACCGCCCCGTCAGGCGGCCGAAATCGCTTTCGACCCCCAGGATCGCCACCAGGGTCGCAGCATCGACGCGATGACGCGCCGCGATGGCGGCCAGCGCCGGTGCGTCGCGCTGCAAGATGTCGGCGCCGTCGCGCACGCGCTTGTCGTCCACCAGCCTTGCCAGATAGTCCCAGATGGGCAACTGGAACTCGGGTTGGGTGCGGGTGGCGTTGTCGATGGGCGGCCGCAGGTCCTGCGCCTTGCGGGTCAGGGCGTCAAAGGTCTCGGGTCGCACCTGCGGATGCAGCGGCAGGTCCTGGCGCATGGCGTCCACGCAGCGCTGCCAGTCGGCCTGGGCGTGGCTCGCCGACGCCACCATCAGCAAGGTGGCCGCCAAACTCAGCGCGCCGATCAGGCCTCGGGCCTGGCGTGTCGGGCGGGTCGGGGGGAACGGCAGTGTCATGGGAAGAGTGTAGAAGCGGCCAGCCAGCGTGCATCCGCCACACCTGCAACTTGTTGGCAAGGGTTCATACGGACCATAATTCGTCTTTGTTGCACATGCGCACCCTGTCGCGGCGAGGCTGGGCTGTCGAACCGCCTCGACGACGGCGGGACGCTCACACACAAGGCCTTTCATGCCCATCGCTTCCCAAGTGCGCTTGACGCTGCTCGCCGCCGCGACCCTGGCCGCCCTCACCGTTGCCGGTTGCGCCACGCCTGCGCCGCCCCCGCCGCCGGCCCCGGCACCCGATGCCGCCGCTGCCCAGGCTGCGGCGCAAGCGGCGTCAGCGGCCAGCGCAGCGCCCGTGGCAGACCCGGCGCCGGCGCCGCCAGCCGTGCCCACGGGGCCGGTGCCGCCCGCGCAGCAGGCCCAGGCCCAGAAGCTGGCCATGGCCGCCGTGGAGTTGCTGGAAGCGGGCAACGAGGACCAGGCCAAGTCTGAAATCCAAAATGCCCTGTCGATCGACCCGAACAACAAGCTGGCGTCCAGCCTGTCGCGGCAGATTTCGGTCGATCCGGTGGCGACGCTCGGGCGCGAGTCGTTCGCCTACACCGTTCGGTCCAGCGACACGCTGTCGCGCATCGCGGGCCGATTCCTCGGTGACATCTATTCGTTCTACCTGCTTGCGCGTTACAACGACATCAAGGTGCCGCGTCAGGTGGCGGCTGGGCAGGTCATTCGCATTCCCGGCAAGGCACCGGCTGGCGGGCTCGTCGACCCGCCGGTGACCCGGCCCCCGGCACCCCCGACACCGCCCGCGGCGCCCGCACCCGTCGCGGTGCCGCCAGCCACCCCGCCCGCGCCGCCCCCGCCGCCCAAGCCCGAGCCGGTCGACCTGAAGAAGGAAGCGCAGCGCCACCTCCGCGATGCGCGTGCGGCGGGTGCGCGGCAAGACCTGTGTGCTGCCATCGCCGCGTACGGCAAGGCGCTGGACGCCGACCCCGACAACAACTCGGCGAAGCTGGAGCGCCAACAGGCCACGGCGCGGCGCGACAAGCTCAACGTGACCTGCCGCTGAGGCCTCGGCCAGGGCCCACCGCCGGTCCCCCTCCGCCCGGCCAACGGGCTGGCTGGGTGGACGGGCGGGGCGGGTCCCGCTGCCGAACCGGTGTGGTCAGCGCCGCGTTGCCGGTGCCGACGCTGGGGTGGCGGGTGGGCGAACCGGGGATGGTCGAGCGGGCGCGGTCCTTGGCGCCGGTGCCACGGCAGCGGCCGCAGCGTCCGCGGTGGCGTCCAGCGGGGGAGAACCCACTTCGCCGTCGGCCATGGCGCGGCGCGTCAAAGTGTTGCGCGACAGCTTGCCCAGGTGGGTGCGCTTGTTGCGCTCCCGCTCCACCGCACGCAGGCCGTCGGCGGCTTTGAGGTTGTCGGGTTGCAGGGCCAGCGCCTGCAGGTAAAACTGCGTGGCGCCGTCCAACTGGCCCCGCGCGGCCGCCTGTTCTGCCCGTTGCATGCGCTCGCTGACGCCGCTGTCGATCTGCTGACGCAACTCGGCCAGCCGATCACGGTATTCGGGCACGTTCGGGCGGATCGTCGCGAGCACCTCCCAGACCAAGGCGGCATCGGCGAGCCGGCCCTGGCGTGCCAAGGTCAGCGCGCGCTCGCGCTGGCGCAACTCGTAGGCCGTGGCTTGCGGTGGCAGTTCGACCGCCGGTGCCGACTCGACGCCCGGCGTGGCCGGCGTGTCGGCACCGGGGGGCGGGCTGCTCGCACAGGCGGCCAGCATGCCGCTGACCGCGAGCGCGCACCACCGCCCAAGAGGCCAGCCGGCGACCCCGGCCGGACCCTGACGGCTTGGGGCCATGGGCCGTTGCACCGCGCTGCGCCCGCTCATGGGGCAATGCCCCGGCTGATTTGAAGCTTGGCCTTGAAGGCCTCCAAGTCGTGGTCGCCAAAGATCATGGTGCGCCTGAGCATCAAGGGCTGGGCAAAAAACCCGTTGCCGCCGGGGTTGACCGTGACCGCGAGCTGGTAGTTTTGCTTCGTCAGCAGGTCCAGCACCGCGTCGTTCGCGTCGCCATACGGGTAGGCATATTGCCGGACCTGCACCGCCAGGCGCTTCTCCAGCGCCTCGCGAGGCACCCGTACCTCGGCCTCGAGGTTCTGCCGATAACGCTCGTCGGTTTCACCGGGCAGGCGTTCGATCAGGTTGCGGTGCGACTTGGAGTGCGACTGGATGTCGACCAGCCCCGAGTTGGCCAGCTCCTGCAACTGTTGCCAGCTCAAGGCATCGCCTGCGCCCATGAAGTCGGTGTATGCGAACAGCGTGGCGGGCACATTGAACTTGCGCAGCACCGGCAGGGCATGGCGGTGCACCGACTCGTAACCGTCGTCGATCGTGATGACCACCGACTTCTTTGGCAGGGCCTCACGCCCCTGCAGGAAGCCCTGCAGCTGAGACAGGCGGATCACATGGAAGTCGTTCTTCACCAACCACTCGACCTGCGCGGCGAAGTTGCCCGGCGACACCGACATCTTGTTGTTGGCCACGCCGAAGCGGTGGTAGCAAAGGATGGGCACCGTCTGAAACTGGTCCGCTTGCACGCCGATGGGGTTCAGCGGCTTCAAGGGGATCAGCAAGGGTTGGCCGGGCTCGGGCCGCGACAGACCGTTGGCGTCCCCGATGACCCAGGACCGGTCCTCGCCGCCAAGAAACTGTGCCGCGATGGATTTCAGGGTGTCTTCCGGCCGCGGCTGGTAGACGATGAAGCGGTCGTTGCGGCCCAGCACACCGGGCTTGAGGCTGTTGTCCGGTGCCGTGTTGGCCGGCTTGGGGGCGGTGGTCACCGGACCGGGTTCACTGGCCGGCGGGGTCGGCGGGGTGGTGCACGCGGCAAGGCCCAGCGACAAGGCGGCAAGCCAGGCCCCTGTGAAACGCCGCGGCGGCTGGAACGGCGAGGACGGCCACCGGCCCGAGGCCTGAAGCAGTGCATGCATCGTGAATCTCCTCAAGTCGGCTGGGTCGGAGTGCGGCGTGGTCCGATCGTGGCTGGCTGTGGTGCACCGCCGCCACTCTGGGCATCTTGCAGCGCCTGCGCCATCTGGTCGAAGGCGGCGTACAGGCGGCCGAACTCGTCCTTGCGGACCTCCGCGATGCGGTGGTCGAAGCGGCCTTTGCCGATTTCGGCCATCGACTCGCCCACCAACTTGATCGGTTGCGCAAACCAATTGGCCACGAAGTACATCGCGATGCCCACCGCCAGGACCGTGATCACCACCAGCGCCACCATCAGGCTGATGGACAACTGCGCCACTTGGCGCAGCGGCTTCTCGGGCAGCGACAGCCACAGCTTGCCCTGCGGCTTGTCGGAAAAGGTGATGGGCGTTTCCAGGCCCAGCACCGACTCGCCGCCGAGTTCGTAGCGCGTGACGGGCACACCGCTGGTGGTCTTGCCCACCGACTCGCCGGCCGGGGCGACGAAAGGCTTGCCCAGCAGCTTGGCGTCGCTGGCGGCGCGCACAACACCGGCCTTGTCGGCGATGGTCAGGCTGGCGAAGTCGCCCGTCTTCATCATGTTCTCGACGGCCACCTCGACCGCGCCCCAGTCCTCGTCCACGGCCGCGCCAGCGTTCTGCACCGCGAAGAACCGCGCCAATGCCGCGCCGTTGTCGGTGACCTGGCTCATCATCGCGGCGTACTGGCGCTGCGTGATGACGGTGCCGGCCACGCTCATGACCAGCGCGACGATCAGCGCCATCATGCCGGCCCATTTGACGCGCAACGGCACGATGCGCGGCTGGGCCTTGGCCGCCGCGGCTTCATCGATCTCGCCGAGCACCTTGACCAAGGCGGCGGCCAGCTCGGCGCCGGTCTGAAAGCGCTTGTCCGGCGACTTCGCCAGGCAGCGGTCCACCACCCGGCGCAGCGAAGCCGGCACTTCCGGGCGCAGCTTCTCAATGGGTTCGGGCGCTTCCTGTGCGATCTTCACCGCCAGCGCCACCAGCGTGTCGCCCTGAAACGGGCGGTTGCCGGTCAGCATCTGGTACATCATGATGCCGGCCGAGAACAGGTCGGACCGCCCGTCGAGCTTTTGCCCTTGCGTCTGTTCGGGCGACATGTACTGCGGCGTGCCGAGCACGTCGCCCACGCGGGTGCGCTGCTCGGTGTCGGGCGATTCGACGTGGGCGATGCCGAAGTCGGTCACCTTGATCGCGTCGTTGCCCTTGTTGCGCATGATGTTGCCGGGCTTGATGTCGCGGTGGACGATGCCGCGCTCGTGCGCGTAGCCCAGCGCCTTGGCCAGCTGGATGGCGATCACCACCACGTCGCGCACCGGCAGGCGCTTGCCCTTGGCCATCGACTCGCTCAAGGGTTCGCCGTCCAGCAATTCCATCGCCATGTAGGGGCGGCCTTCGATCTCGCCCACGTCGTGAACCGTCACGATGTTGGGGTGCGACAAGCCGCCGGCGGCGCGGGCTTCTTGCAGAAAGCGGGCGCGGTACTCCTCGTCGGCGCAGAACGACGCGTGCAGGAATTTGATCGCCACGTCCCGCCCGATGCCGGGGTCGTGGGCCTTGAAGACCGAGGCCATGCCACCGCGCCCCAGCGGACCTTCGATCAGGTAACGGCCGACCTGGCGCACCGTGACATCGCTGGTCTGAGTGCCACCGGGCAGGGTTTCGCCCAGCACGCGGGCCGGGACGCCGGTGCGGGTGGTGGTCGAATGGTTGGTGGTCGGACCGCCAAAGGTGGTTTGCCGATGGGAGCTGCCGGTGTTCGGGTTGACGCCGCCCGTGGGCTCCGGGCCGAAGTGGGTGCGGATCAGCGACGCCCGTTCAACCATGGACATCGAGGTGATGACCCGCGTGGCGTCCATGTCCTCGGGGTCGACCGGGGATGGGGGGACGTCGCCCTGGGTCACCGACACGGGCGGCTCGGGCACGTCGGGCGGGCGGGCGGCAGCGTTGGGTGCGGCGCGACCAGAGGTGTCTTGTTCGTTCATGACGGGGGGCCTCCTTGCCCACGACGGCATTGCGGTGCGCGGGGGACCTGGTGGGCCCGCCGCACTGGGCACAACGGGCCATTTTGACACTGGGCTTGCTTGACATTTCGAGTGCCCGGGGCTCGAAGCCGCCGCAGGCCGTGCTGACGCGGGGCGCACGCGGCAACTTCGTGAGAAAGTGCTTGAAGTTTCCTCTCGACCGTCCTACGCTCGGACCGTCTGCAACGCAGACAACCCCGATGGCGCAGTCTCCTGCGCTTCAGGGGCCCCGGACACATTCCCTCTGGAGCCCCGACATGGTGACCTCGGTCACCCGCCCCTTCCGGCAGCGATGCTGGAAGGGGTTTTGACTTTCTGGGCCGCGCCTTGCCGCTGAGGCGCCCCCGCTCCTCGCCTGCACGCGCTTGCCGTGATCTGTGTCACGACGCAGCCACCGTTTGAGGGGCCGCGTCCCACTTGTGGTGGATTTGCGCAGGCCCCTGTTGCGAGGATCATGCGCGCTCGGTTTTTTGATGCACTTCGCGGGGACAACATGCACTTCGACGAACGCAATGAAGGGGATTACCGCATCTTCGCTGGGGCTTTGGAGTCCGCACAAGGTGATGGCTACATCGCCGCGGTGATCGTGAGCCGCTGGCGCGGCAAGGGCAGTGCACCGCGCGAAGCCTTTCGCGACGAGAACCTCGCCAGCGGCCGCCGCTGGGCCACGGCCGACGCCGCGCTGGCCTACGCCATGAGCCGGGGGCAGCAGGTGGTGCGCAGCGAGCCCCATCGCTTGGCCTGCTGAGGCCGCTGACCCCGCGGGGACCTCCGTCACGATAGACTGGATGAACATACAGTCTTCGGTGGTGCGCGGCGATCGCGGCCGCCGTTGCGTGTCGACATGGCCCTGCCCCCGTACGCCGAACTCCACTGCCTGAGCAATTTCAGTTTCCTCCAGGGCGCCTCGCACCCGGAGGAGCTGGTCCAGCGCGCCAGCGCCCTGGGCTACAGCGCGTTGGCCATCACGGACGAGTGCTCCTTGGCCGGTGTGGTCCGGGCCCACGCCGAAGCGCAGCGCCTGGGCTTTCCGCTGATCATCGGCAGTGAGATCCGCCTGCGCTTGCCCAGCGGCGAGCCGCACGCGCGGCTGGTGCTGCTGGCGCAGTCCCGCCGCGGCTACGGCAACCTGTCGCGCTGGATCACCGTGGCCCGCCGCCGTGCCGACAAAGGCAGCTACCTGGCGCACCCCGCCGACGTCGAGGGCAAGGTGCCGGACGCGCCGATGCTCGCGGGCCTGCCGGGCTGCCTGGCGCTGCTGGTGCCTGAGCCAGGTCAATCCTTCGAACGCATCCACGCACAGGCCATGTGGTTGAAGACCTGGTTCCAGGACCGAGCGGCCATTGCGATGGAATGGTTGCTGCGCCCGGGGGAGGACGCGCTGCGCGAAGCGGTTCAACGCGCGGCGGATTACACCGGGTTGCCGATCACCGCCGCCGGCGGGGTGCTGATGCACGTGCGCTCGCGCAAGCCGCTGCAGGACGTGCTCACCGCCACGCGGCTGGGCCAGCCGGTGTCCGCGTGCGGCCTGGCCTTGCAGCCGAACGCCGAGGCGCACTTGCGTGCCCGGTCGCGCGTGGCCTTGCTGAACCCGGCGGCCTGGTTGGCGCAAAGCGTGGCGCTGGCCAGCCGCTGTCAGTTTTCACTCAACGAGCTCAAGTACGAGTACCCGCGCGAGATCGTGCCGCCTGGCGCCACCCCCACCAGCCACCTTCGTCACCTCGCTGAGGTGGGCGCGGCGCAGCGCTTCCCGGGCGGCCTGGGTGAGCGCTGGCGCGCCCAGATGGACCACGAGCTGGCCCTGATCGAGCGCCTGGGTTATGAGGCCTACTTTTTGACGGTGGCCGACATCGTTCACTGGGCGCGCGAGCAGGGCATCCTGTGCCAGGGGCGAGGCAGCGCGGCCAACTCACTGGTGTGCTACTGCCTGCACGTGACCGAGGTGGACCCGCGCCGCGCTGAACTGCTGTTCGAGCGCTTCATCAGCGCCGAGCGCAACGAGCCGCCCGACATCGACATCGACTTCGAGCACCAGCGCCGTGAAGAGGTCATCCAGTACATCTACCGCAAGTACGGCCGCCACCGGGCTGCGCTGACCGCGGTGGTGATTTCCTACCGTCCGCGCTCGGCGCTGCGCGACGCCGGTCGCGCGCTGGGCATCGACCTGCAGCGCATCGACGCGGTGGCCAAGAGCCAGCACTGGTTTGATGGCCGCAGCATTGCCGCTGAGCGCCTGCGCGAGAACGGCTTCGACCCCGACGCGCCCGTCACCGCCCTGTGGGTCGAACTGACCGCGGCGCTGATCGGGTTTCCGCGCCACCTGAGCCAGCACCCGGGCGGCTTCGTGATCGCCCGCGACGAACTGGAACTGCTGGTGCCGGTGGAAAACGCGGCCATGAAGGACCGCAGCGTCATCCAGTGGGACAAGGACGACCTGGATGTGCTGGGCCTGATCAAGGTGGACATCCTGGCGCTGGGCATGCTCAGTGCGATCCGGCGCGCCTTGACGCTCATCGGCGACAAGCGCGGCGCGCCCATCCGCGTGCAGGACATCCCCGATGACGACCGGCCCACCTTCGACATGATCTGCGCCGCCGACACCGTGGGCGTGTTCCAGATCGAAAGCCGCGCGCAGATGAGCATGCTGCCGCGCCTGCAGCCGCGCAACTACTACGACCTGGTGGTGGAGGTGGCGATCGTGCGGCCCGGGCCGATCCAGGGCGGCATGGTCCACCCCTACCTGCGCAACCGCGCGCTGAGCGACGAGCAGATCGCCTGCCCCGAAGAACTGCGCCCCGCGCTGATGCGGACCAAGGGCGTGCCGATCTTCCAGGAGCAGGTCATGCAGATCGCCATGCTGGCCGCCGACTTCACCGGCGGCGAGGCCGACCGTCTGCGCCGGGCCATGGCCGCCTGGAAGCGCCGCGGCGGGCTGGGCGCCTTCCATGAACGGCTGGTGGGCCGCATGAAGGAAAAAGGCTACGACGCCGATTACGCCGAACGCATCTTCAAGCAGATCGAAGGCTTCGGCGAGTACGGTTTTCCGGAGAGCCACGCCGCCGGCTTCGCACTGCTGGTCTACGTCAGCTGCTGGATCAAGCGGCACCACCCGGACGCGTTCCTGGCCGCCCTGCTGAACAGCCAGCCGATGGGCTTCTACGCCCCGGCCCAGCTGGTGCGGGACGCGCGCGCCCACGGCGTAGTGGTGTTGCCCGTGGACGTTCAGCACAGCATGGTCGACACCGGGTTCGAGCACGGTGCGCCGACCTCGACCCGGGGGGAATGGGGGTGCTCAATGCGCCCCGTGCGCCTCGGGCTCAACCGGGTCAACGGGCTGTCGGATGCTGGCGCGGCCCGCGTTGTCGAGGCACGCGCCGCCGGGCCCTACACCGACGTCGAAGACCTGACGCGCCGCGCCGTGCTGCAGGCCCACGATCTTCAGGCCCTGGCCAATGCCGACGCGTTGCGTGCGCTCAGCGGTCACCGTCACCAGGCCGCCTGGGCGGTGGCAGGGGTCGACACTCGGCCCACGGCGCTGCTGCGGCCCGCCCGCGTCCACGAGGCCCCGATCGCGCTGGAGGCACCGTCCGAAGGCGAGTCGATGGTGGCCGATTACCGGTCCACCGGCCTGACCTTGAACCGCCACCCGCTGGCGCTGCTGCGCCGCACGCTCGACGCCTTCAAGGTGCAGCCGGCGGCCGTGCTGCGCGACTACCCGGACGGCCGCCTGGCCCGCGCCAGTGGCCTGGTCACCCACCGCCAGCGGCCTGAAACCGCCAAAGGCACGGTCTTTGTCACGCTGGAGGACGACACCGGCGCGGTCAATGTGATTGTCTGGCCGTCGGTGGTCGAGACCCAGCGCAAGCCGTTGCTGTCGGCCACGCTGCTGACGGTGTACGGCCAGTGGCGCCGCGAGGGCGCCGTGACCCACCTGGTGGCCAGCCGGCTGATCGACCACAGCGACTTGCTGCACGGCGTGGTCAGCCGCAGCCGGGACTTTCGGTGAGTCTGGCGAAGCCGGCGCGCCTTACACCGCCACGGGCGCCTTGATCAGCGGGTGGTGCTGGTAGTCCAACACCTCGATGTCCTCGTAGGCGTAGTCGAACAGCGAGGCTGGGCGGCGTTTCAGATTCAGCACCGGGTAGGGATAGGGCGCGCGGCTCAGCTGCAGTGCCACTTGCTCGCGGTGGTTGTCATAGATGTGGCAATCGCCGCCGGTCCAGATGAACTCGCCCACATCGAGGTCGCATTGCTGGGCCAGCAGGTGGGTCAGCAAGGCGTAGCTGGCGATGTTGAAGGGCACGCCGAGGAAGATGTCGGCGCTGCGCTGGTAGAGCTGGCAGCTCAGCCGGCCCTGGCCGCCGGCCTCGGTGGGCGGTGCGACGTAAAACTGGAAGAAGGCGTGGCACGGCATCAGCGCCATCTTGGACAGCTCGGCCACGTTCCATGCGCTGACGATGATGCGCCGCGAATCGGGGTTGGTCTTCAGCGTCTTGACCACCTCGGCCATCTGGTCGATGTGCCCGCCATCCGGCGTGGGCCAGCTGCGCCACTGCACGCCGTAGACCGGGCCCAGGTCGCCGTCGTCACGCGCCCACTCGTCCCAGATCGTCACGCCGCGTTCTTGCAGCCAGCGCGCGTTGCTGTCGCCGCGCAGGAACCACAGCAGCTCCAGCACCACCGCCTTCAAGAAGATCTTCTTCGTTGTGACCAGCGGAAAACCTTCGTTCAGGTCAAACCGCATCTGGTGCCCGAACACGCTGGTTGTGCCGGTGCCGGTGCGGTCGCCCTTGGCCACGCCGTGGGTCGCCACGTGGCGCATGAAGTCTTCGTATTGGCTGCGCACCGGGCGCGGTCGGGGGTCCAGGCTCAAGGCGGGTCCTTCGGGTCGGCAAGGGGGCGAATGCAAACCGACCCCGGACCGTGCGGCGGCTCCGGGGTCGGCGGTGCAGAGTATGCCAAGCCCGGCGCGCCGGGCCGCTGACTCAGCCTTGCTGCTCAGCCAGGTAGATCTCCACGCGGCGGTTCTTGGCGCGACCGGATTCGCTGCCGTTGTCGGCGATCGGCTCGCGCGAGCCGCGACCGTCCGTGAGGATGCGGCTGGGCGACACGCCGCGTGCGGCCAGGTAGTCGCGAACGCTCTGGGCGCGTTCGATCGACAAGGGGTTGTTGATCGCGTCGCTGCCGGTGCTGTCGGTGTGGCCGACGATGCTCAAGCGCGTGTTGGGATCGCCTTGCAGGCTGTTCGCGAAGGGGTCGAGCACCGAGCGCATCGCCGGCTTCACCGCGTAGCTGTTGGTGTCGAAGCTGATCTCGTTCGGGATGTTCAACTTCAGCTGGTTGTCCGCCGTGCGGGTGACCTCCACGCCGGTGCCTTGGGTGGCGCGTTCCATGGCAACGCGGCGGTCTTCCATCCGCTTGGACCAGACGTTGCCGACCACCGCGCCCAGCGCGCCACCCACCACCGCGCCGGTGCCGGCCCGGCCGCCGGTGGCCGAGCCGATCACCGCGCCGGCGACGGCGCCGATGCCGGCGCCGGTGGCGGTGCCTTTCTGACGTTCACTCATGTTGGCGCAGCCGGTCAGCAGCACCGCGCCGGCGGCAAAGCCGACGAGCAAGGTGCGAACGGCGGCGGCGGGGCGGGTGCGGGGCAGGGGGCGGGCGGTTTGGGTCATGGGGGGTTCTCTGGCAGGGTGTCTCGAATGCCCGCAGTGTCGCCCTGACCGCCCCGCAGCGTCTGTCGGCTGCTGTCGCCAGCCCGTGTCGGTCGACGCCTACAGCGCTTCGGCGGCTTGGGTGCCGTCTGTTGCCGATGCCGGATCGCCGTCGCTGAACTGCAAGGTCGCGAGCCGCGCGTACAAGCCCCCTGCGGCGCTGAGTTCAGCGTGCGTGCCCGATTCGACGATGCGGCCTGCCTCCATGACGATGATCCGGTCGGCGCGCTGGACCGTCGACAGTCGGTGCGCGATCACCAGCGTGGTCCGGTCCTTCATGGCCGACTCCAGCGCGGCCTGCACCATGCGCTCGCTCTCGGCGTCCAGCGCGCTGGTGGCTTCGTCCAGAAGGAGCAGCGGCGGGTTCTTCAACATCGCGCGGGCAATGCTGATGCGCTGGCGCTGGCCGCCCGACAAGCGCACGCCGCGCTCGCCCAGGAAGGTCTTGTAGCCCTGCGGCAGCGCGGTGATGAAGTCGTGGGCGTAGGCCGCCTGGGCAGCGGCGATCACCTCGGCGTCGGTCGCCTCGGGCCGGCCGTAGCGGATGTTCTCCAGGGCATCGGCCGAGAAAATCACGCTGTCCTGCGGCACGATGCCGATGCGCTGGCGCAGCGCGTGCAAAGAGGCGTCGCGCACCGGCACGCCATCAACCAGCACGCGCCCGGCCGAGGCGTCATAGAAGCGCAGCAGCAGTTGAAGCACCGTGCTCTTGCCGGCGCCGCTGGGCCCGACCAGCGCCACGGTCTCGCCGGGCCGCACGCTCAGGCTGAAATCCTGCAGCGCGGTCTGCAAGGGTCGCGACGGGTAGCGGAACTCGACCGCGTCGAACGCCAGCGACGAGCCGCCCACCGTGGGCGGCAGCGGGCGCGCGCCCGGGTGCTCGGCGATGGTCGACCGCGTTCCCAGCAGTTCCATCAGGCGCTCCGTCGCGCCGGCGGCGCGCAGCAGGTCGCCGTACACCTCGGACAAGACCGCCACGCCACTGACCAGGATGATCACGTAGACCACCGTCTGCCCCAGGTGCCCGGCGCTGATGTCACCTCTCACCACGGCCTGCGTGCCCTGGTACAGGCCCCACAGCAGCGCACCAAAGGTGGCGGTGATGATGAAGCCCACCAAGAAGGAGCGCATGCGGGTGCGGCTGACCGCGGTGGCGAAGGCGCTCTCGGTGGACCGGTCGAAGCGGTCGGCCTCTCGCTGCTGCTGGTTGTAGCTTTGCACCACCGGGATGGCGTTCAGCACCTCGGCGGCCAGTGCGCTGGAGTCGGCCACGCGGTCCTGGCTGGCGCGGCTGAGCTTGCGCACCCGCCGCCCGAAGTACAGCGATGGCAACACCACCAGCACGAGCATGCCCAGCACCTGGGACATCACATACGGGTTGGTGATGATCAGCATCAGCATCGCGCCGCCGCACATCACCGCGTTGCGCAGGCCCATGCTCAGGCTGGAGCCGACCACCGTCTGCACCAGCGTGGTGTCGGTGGTCAGGCGCGACAGCACCTCGCCGGTCTGGGTGGTTTCGAAGAACTCGGGGCTTTGCTGCACCACATGGGCGTACACCGCGTTGCGCAGGTCGCTGGTGATGCGCTCTCCCAACCACGTCACCATGTAGAAGCGCGCCGCCGAAAACACGCCCAGCGCGGCCCCGACCGCGAACAGCGCCATGAAGTGCTCGCGCATCGCCATCACCCGCTGACCAGGGTCGGCGGCGATGAAGCCCTCGTCGATCAGGGATTTCAGCGCGATGGGAAACACCAGCGTGCTGACCGCCGCCATGACCAGAAAGACAACGCCCAGCGCAATGCGCCCACGGTAAGGGCGCAGGAAGGGAAGCAGCCCGCTCAGCGAACGGGCGCTCTTGGCGGCGGGGCGGGCATTCGCGGCGTTCTTGGCGGCGTCTTTTGCGGCCACGTTCGGCGGCGCGGACGGGGTGCCGCCCGCGGGGGTCGTCACGCTCACTCGATGCGATCGAGGACCGCGCCGCTGCTGGCGCTGGACGCGTTCTTGAAGAACTTGGCCAGCACGCCGCGGGTGTAGCGCGGGGCCGGCGGCGTCCAGGCGGCGCGGCGCCGCGCGATCTCCGCATCGTCCACGTTGAGCTGCAACGTCAGCGTGTGGGCGTCGATGGTGATCGAGTCGCCTTCCTGCACTAACGCGATGGTGCCACCGGCGTAGGCCTCCGGTGCCACGTGGCCGACCACCATGCCCCAGGTGCCGCCCGAAAAGCGGCCGTCGGTGATGAGGCCGACCGACTCGCCCAGGCCCTGGCCGATCAGCGCGCCGGTGGGCGCCAACATTTCGGGCATGCCCGGGCCGCCCTTCGGGCCGAGGTAACGCAGCACCATCACGTCGCCGGCCACGATCTTCTTGGCCATGATGGCGGCCAAGGCCGATTGCTCGTCGTCGAACACGCGGGCCGGGCCGGTGATCACCGGGTTCTTCAGGCCGGTGATCTTCGCGACGCAGCCTTCGGGCGACAGGTTGCCCTTCAGGATGGCCAGGTGGCCTTCGGCATACATCGGGTTGCCGATGGGGCGAATCACGGCCTGGTCGGCGCGCGGCACGTCCGGGATGTCGGCCAGGTTCTCGGCGACGGTCTTGCCCGTGATGGTCATGCAGTCGCCGTGCAGCAGGCCGGCGGCCAGCAGCGTCTTCATCACTTGCGGGATGCCGCCGGCGCGGTGCAGGTCGACCGCCAGGAATTGGCCGGAGGGCTTCAGGTCGCAGAGCACGGGCACCTTGGTGCGCATGCGCTCGAAGTCGTCAATGGTCCAGTCCACGCCGGCCGCATGGGCGATGGCCAGGAAGTGCAACACCGCGTTGGTCGAGCCGCCGGTGGCCATGATCACGGCCACCGCGTTTTCAATGGCCTTCTTGGTGACGATGTCGCGCGGCTTCAGGTCCTTCTTGACCGCTTCCACCAGCACGCGCGCTGCTTCATTCGCATTGGCGACGATCTCGTCGTGCACGTTGGCCATCGTCGACGAGTAGGGCAAGCTCATGCCCAGCGCCTCGAAGGCCGAGCTCATGGTGTTGGCGGTGTACATGCCACCACAGGAGCCACTGCCCGGGATCGCGCGGCGCTCGATCTCGCAGAAGTCGGTCTCGCTCATGTTGCCGGCGGTGAACTGGCCGACCGCCTCGAAGACGCTGACGATGTTCAGGTCCTTGCCCTGGTAGCGGCCCGGCAGGATCGTGCCGCCGTAGACGTAGATGGCCGGCACGTTGGCGCGCAGCATGCCCATCATGCCGCCGGGCATGTTCTTGTCGCAGCCGCCCACCACCAGCACGCCGTCCATCCACTGGCCGCCCACGCAGGTTTCGATGCAGTCGGCAATCACCTCGCGCGAGACCAGGCTGTACTTCATGCCTTCGGTGCCCATCGCCATGCCGTCGCTGATCGTGGGCGTGCCGAAGATCTGGGCGTTGCCGCCGGCGGCCTTGATGCCTTCCACCGCGGCGTCAGCCAATTTCTGCAAGCCGGAGTTGCAGGGCGTGATGGTGGAGTGACCGTTCGCCACGCCAATCATCGGCTTCTTGAAGTCGCCTTCCTGATAGCCCATGGCGTAATACATCGAACGGTTGGGCGCGCGGGCGACGCCTTCGGTGATGTTCTTGGAGCGGCGGTTGATTTCCATGGTGGCGAGGCGGCTGATGCGGGTCCGGATGTCGCGTTCGGTGGCGAGCGCGGGGGACCGAGATGATATCTGTGCACACGAATCGCCGCGCTTATCATGCGCCGCCACCGCTTGCGAACGCCCATGCTGATTCACCCCCAATTCGACCCGATCGCCCTGCGCCTCGGACCGGTGGCGATCCACTGGTACGGCATCACCTACCTCGTGGCGTTCGGCCTGTTCCTGTGGCTGGCTTCCCTGCGCGTGCGCCAGCGCCAGCAGGCCGCGGCCGGCTGGCAACGCAGCGACGCCGAGGACATCCTGTTCTTCGGCGTGCTCGGCGTGGTGATTGGCGGGCGGCTGGGGTACGTGCTGTTCTACAAGCCGGGCTACTACGCCGAGCACCTTCTGGAGGTGCTGTCGGTGTGGAAGGGTGGCATGGCATTCCACGGCGGCTTGCTGGGCGTGCTGGCGGCGATGGCGTTCTACGCCTGGCGTCGGCGGCGCCATTTTCTGGAAGTCACCGACCTGATCGCGCCTTGCGTGCCCACCGGCCTGGCGTCGGGGCGGATGGGCAACTTCATCAACGGTGAGCTCTGGGGCCGGGCCGCCGACCCGTCCCTGCCCTGGGCCATGGTGTTCCCTCAGTCGGGCAGCAACCTGCCTCGACACCCCTCGCAGCTGTACCAGTTCGCGCTGGAGGGCGTGCTGCTGTTCGTGCTGCTGTGGCTGTATGCGCGCAAGCCGCGCAAGCTGGGTCAGGTGTCGGGGGCGTTCCTGGTGGGCTACGGGTTGTTCCGTTTCATCGCCGAGTACTTCCGCGAACCCGACAGCTTCCTCGGCCTGCTCGCCCTCAACATGAGCATGGGCCAGTGGCTGTGCCTCCCTATGATCGCCGCCGGCGTGCTGATGTGGACCTGGGCCACCCGGCGTGCTGCCTGACCCACCGACGACCGACCATGCGCCAGATTTTTCTAGACACCGAAACCACGGGCCTGAGCGCCGAAGCCGGCGACCGCATCATCGAGATCGGCTGCGTCGAGATGGTCAACCGCCGGCTCACCGGGCGCGACTTCCACCGGTACGTCAACCCCGAACGCAAGAGCCACGAGGACGCGGTGAGGGTGCACGGCATCACCGATGAGTTTTTGGCCGACAAGCCCAAGTTCGCGGCCATCGCCGACGAGCTGGTGCAATACATCGCCGGCGCCGAGGTGGTCATCCACAACGCGGCCTTTGACGTCGGCTTCCTGAATGCCGAACTGCGCCGCCTCGGCCTGCCAAGCTTCAGCGAGCATGTGGTTGGCGTCAAGGACAGCTTGTTGATGGCCCGCGAGATGTTTCCGGGCAAGGCCAACTCGCTGGACGCACTGTGCAAACGGCTGGAAGTGGACAACACCCACCGAACCCGGCACGGTGCGCTGCTGGACGCCGCCCTGTTGGCCGAGGTTTACATCCGCCTCACCCGCGGGCAGGACTCGTTGGTGATCGACGCGGGTGATGCCCAACGCAGCGAGTTCGAGTTCGATGCGGTCGACCTGTCGGTCTACGCCTTGCCGGTGCTGGCTCCAAGCGCTGTCGAGCTGGCTGCCCACGACGCGGTGTTGGCCGACATCGACAAGGCATCGGGCGGAAAATTGCGCTGGAAAACTCTTGTGGCATAATTGCGGGCTTGACGTGATCGACCCTTGAGCAAAAAGGGTCGCCTGGTGAATCAGCGTCACCGGAACAGCCGCAAGGCAACCGGGCGGTTAACTCAGCGGTAGAGTGCCACCTTCACACGGTGGAAGTCGCAGGTTCGAACCCTGCACCGCCCACCAAATTCAGCAACGGCAGCCTTCGGGCTGCCGTTTTGCATGGTGCTGGCGAAACCCGTCGGGCCCGGCCCAGCCCCATCGGCAGCGGCAGGCCCTGAGCGGCCCCCGCCTGGGTGGCGGTGGCCGATGTAGCGTCGTGTAACCATTCGCCGGCCACCGCGCGTCAACCGGGCCGGCCAAGGCGTCGTTGACCGAAGCCTGGGTTCGGCGTCGTGTCGTGAGTCGATCCTGGCGGAGGCCCGGGCAATCGTGCTGGCGGGCCAAACTCTCTGGAGACTTCGCTCATGACCACTCGTCGACAGTTCATTCAGATCGTTCCCGTGGGCGGCGCCGCGCTGCTCGGTTGCTCTGCTGTCTTTGCCCAGGCGATGGTGGACGAGAAGGACGCCCAGGCGGCCGCCCTCGGCTACTCGGCCGACACCACGAAAGTCGACGCCAAGAAGTACGCCAAGCACACCAACGAACAGGCCTGCGGCAATTGCCAGCTGTTCCAGGGCAAGGCCGGCGACAAGGCGGGCAACTGTCCTTTGTTCGCGGGCAAGCAGGTGTCCGCCAAAGGCTGGTGCAGCGCTTACGCCAAGAAGGCCGCCTGACCTCGGCCAACGCGCCGCGGTGGCGGCGCTTTTCCCACGCCGGGGGAGCGGGTGGCGACGCGAAGGGTTCGCCATGACACCCAAGGGTGTCAACGCAGACAATAATCACGGGCGTTGCGCCGCGGGGTGCGACATGATCCCAATGGAGTTGTCGCGTAGCCATGGCCCTTGCCTTTCCCTTCTCGGCCATCGTCGGTCAAGACGAGATGAAGCTGGCGATCTTGATCGCCGCAGTGGACTCCAGCGTCGGGGGCGTGCTGGTGCTGGGCGACCGGGGCACGGGCAAGTCGACCGCCGTGCGCGCCCTGGCCGCGCTGCTGCCGCCGATGAAGGCCGTGGTCGGTTGCCGTTACGCCTGTGACCCGACCGCCCCGCCCGGTGCCTGCGACGACTGCGCCCGGCTGAAGGCCGGCGCCACCCCTGCGAAGACCCACCAGGTGCCCGTGCCGGTGGTTGACCTGCCTCTGGGCGCCACCGAAGACCGCGTGGTCGGCGCCCTCGACTTGGAGCGCGCGCTGGCCGACGGCGTCAAGGCCTTCGAGCCCGGGCTGCTCGCTCGGGCACACCGCGGCTTCCTCTACATCGACGAGGTGAATCTGCTGGAAGACCACTTGGTCGACCTGCTGATCGATGTCGCGGCGTCGGGCGAAAACCTCGTCGAGCGCGAAGGGCTGAGCGTTCGTCATCCGGCGCGTTTTGTGCTGGTGGGCAGCGGCAACCCCGAAGAGGGCGAGTTGCGCCCGCAGTTGCTGGACCGCTTTGGCATGTCGGTCGAGGTGCGCACACCCACCCAGCTGCCGCAGCGCATCGAGGTCGTGCGCCGCCGCGACGCGTTCGAGCGCGATCCCGTCGCCTTCACCGAGGCCTGGCGTCGCGAGGACGACAAGACCCGCAAGCAGATCGTTGCCGCACGCAAGCGCCTGCCCGACGTGGCCGTGCCCGACGCGGTGCTGGAACGCGCGGCCGCGCTGTGCATGGCCCTGGGCACCGACGGCCTGCGCGGCGAGCTCACGCTGATGCGCACGGCCCGCGCGTTGGCCGCCTTGCACGGCGACAAATTGGTCAAGGACAGCCACCTGCGCCAGGTCGCGCCGCCGGCCCTGCGTCATCGCCTGCGCCGCAATCCCCTGGACGACACCGGCTCCACTGTGCGGGTGGAACGGGCCATCACCGAACTGTTCGGCGCCTGAGTGCGCGCCGGGCCCCGTCTGACCGTGTGCGCTTGATGGCCGAGCCCACCGACGTGTCGACGCCACGGCAGGCGGGCCGCGCTGGCCCGGCCGACGGCAACGCCGTGCATGACGAGCGGCGCGAGGCCCTGCAAGCGTTGTGGGCCGACGCGTTGTGGGCCGCGGCCCTGACGGCCATCGACCCCGCCGGTCTGGGCGGCGTCGCCTTGCGCGCCGCGGCCGGCCCGGTGCGCGACCGTTGGCTTGACGCCTTGCGTTGCCTGTCGGCCCCGTTGCCGATGCGCCGTGTGCCCTTGAACATCGCCGATGACCGCCTGCTGGGCGGCATCGACCTCGCGGCCACCTTGCAAGCCGGCCGACCTGTGGCGCAGCAGGGCGTGCTTGCGCAGGCCGATGGCGGGATCGTGCTGCTGGCCATGGCCGAGCGTTTGCCGGGCAGCGCGCTGGCGCATTGGACGTCGGCGATGGACCAGGGGGAGCTGCGCATCGAGCGGGACGGGCTGAGCCTGCGCTGCCCGGCGCGTTTCGGCGTGGTCGCTCTGGACGAGGGTCTGGACGACGACGAGGTGTGTGCGCCCGCGTTGCTGGACCGCCTGGCTTTTCACCTTGACCTGAGCGAGTTGGGCTTGTCGGACCTGCGGGCCGCCGGCGACGCCGTGGGCGCCGCGGACGCGGCCGCGGTTCAGCGCGCCCGCGCGCTGTGGCCCTCGGTGCAGGTCGAGGACGGCGGCGTGGCCACGCTGTGCCAGGTCGCCAGCGCCCTGGGCATCGCGTCGCTGCGGGCGCCTTTGCTGGCGCTGCGTGCCGCCCGGGCGTCGGCGGCGCTGGACGGACGCTGCCTGGCCGACGCCGACGACCTGGCCCGGGCCGCCCGCCTGGTGCTGGCGCCCCGTGCCACCGTGTTGCCGGCACCGCCGGTCGACCCCGACCCGCCGGACCCCGCCGAGGCCGCCCCGGACCCCGCCGAGGCCGACAATGAGCCGGACCCGTCGTCGACCCCCGGGGCACCGCCGCCAAACGGGTCGGCCGATGCCGCGCCCGCTGACCCGCCCCCAGCACCACCACCCGGCGTTGACCCGGCCGCCGACCCCGATCCGTCATCCGCCTCCGAGGCGCAGGCGCTGGAGGACCACGTGCTGGAGGCCACGCGCGCGGCCATCCCGGCGGGCCTGTTGGCGCGCCTTCGCGCAGGCCTGGCACCCCGGGCCTCAACGCCAGGCGGCCGCAGTGGCCGCGCCGGCGATTGGCAAGCCGGGGCCCAGCGCGGCCGCCCGGCCGGCGTGCGGCGCGGGGCACCGCGGGCGGGTGCGCGGCTGGACCTGATCGCCACTTTGCGGGAGGCCGCCCCCTGGCAAACCGTGCGCCGCGCCGAACGCGCACGCCATGGCGGCACGCCGCGGCGTGTCGAGGTGCGCAGCCAGGACTTCCACACCCGCCGCACCGAACAGCGCCGCGAGACCACCACCATCTTCGCCGTCGACGCCTCTGGGTCGGCCGCTCTGGCGCGGCTGGCCGAGACCAAGGGCGCCGTTGAACTGCTGCTCGCCGACTGCTACGTCCGCCGCGACCGCGTGGCGGTGCTCGGCTTTCGCGGCCGCGCCAGCGAGGTGCTGTTGCCGCCGACCCGCTCGCTGGTGCGCGCCAAGCGAAGCCTGGCCGGCTTGCCGGGCGGTGGTGGCACCCCGCTGGCGGCCGGCATCGACGCTGCGCTCGCCCTGGCCCAGTCGGTGCGGCGGCGCGGCGACACCCCGGTGGTGGTGCTGTTGACCGACGGCCGCGCGAACGTCGCGCGCAGCGGCCTGGGCGGTCGGGCCCAGGCCCATGACGACGCCCTGCACGCGGCGCAGCAGCTGCGCGCCACCGGCGTCGCCTGCTTGTTGATCGACACCTCGCCGCAGCCCGGTCCGCACGCCCGCCGGGTGGCCGAGGCGATGGGCGCGCGCTACCTGCCGTTGCCGCGCGCGGACGCGGCCGAGCTGTCGCGCGTCATCCAGCAAGGCAGCGCGGCGGTGCGCCGCTGATGCGGCGTGCCCGGCGCTCGGCGCTCGGCGCGAAGTGTGGTGATTCCCGCAACGGCGCGCGGTTTTCCTGATGCGGCGTGGGTGACACGCTGACGACAATGTGCGGTTAACTCTTTGCAGGACAGCGATGGACGCGACCTTGATTGATTTGCTGGCGCGCGGCGCCGACACGGCTGCGGCCATTTCGGCGCCGGGCCGCCCGGCGCTGAGCCACGCGGGCCTGCGCGGCCTGATCCACACCACGCTGGCCACGCTCAATGGCCTGGGCATCGGGCGCAACGACCGCGTGGCCATCGTGCTGAACAACGGTCCGGAGATGGCCACCAGCTTCGTCGCCTGCGCCTGCGGCGTGACCAGCGCTCCCCTGAACCCCGCCTACCGCGCCGAGGAGTTTGAGTTCTACCTGGCCGACCTGAACGCCAAGGCGCTGATCGTCGAGCAGGGCAGCGCCTCGCCCGCCGTGGCCGTGGCACAGAAGCTGGGCGTGCGCGTGCTCGACCTGGTGGCCGATCCCGCCGGTCCGGCCGGCCTGTTCACATTGACCCCGCGTGACGGTGCTGCACCCGTGGCCGCGGCGCCGCATGGCGGGCTGGCCCAGGTCGGCGACGTGTCGATGCTGTTGCACACCTCGGGCACCACCTCGCGCCCAAAGATCGTGCCGCTGTCGCAGGGCAACCTGCGCGCCTCGGCGGTGCACATCCGTGACACCCTGCAGTTCACCGCGCAGGACTGCGGCCTGAACATCATGCCGTTGTTCCACATCCACGGCCTCATCGCCGGCGTGCTGGCACCGCTGGCGGCCGGATCTCAGGTTTTCTGCACGCCCGGCTTCAATGCACTGAAGTTCTTTGGCTGGATGGACGAAGCCAAGCCCACCTGGTACACCGCGGTGCCCACCATGCACCAGGCCATCGTCGGGCGCGCCAGCAAGAACGGTGAGGTCATCAAGCGCAACCCGCTGCGCTTCATGCGGTCGTCGTCGTCGTCGATGCCGCCGCAGGTCATCAAGGAATTGGAAGAGGTCTTCGGTGCGCCGCTGATCGAGGCCTACGGCATGACCGAAGCCACGCACCAGATGTGCTCCAACCCGCTGCCGCCGCTGGCGCGCAAGCCGGGCACCGTGGGCCGCGCGGCCGGGCCGGAAGTCGCCATCCTGGGCGATGACGGCAGCGTGCTGGCCGCCGGCGAAACGGGCGAGATCGTCATCCGCGGCCCCAACGTCACCGCCGGCTACGAGAGCAACCCCAAGGCCAATGCCGAAGCCTTCACCAACGGTTGGTTCCGCACCGGCGATCAAGGCGTGATGGACGCTGAGGGCTACGTCAGCATCACCGGCCGCCTGAAGGAAATCATCAACCGCGGCGGCGAGAAGGTCAGCCCCCGCGAGGTCGACGAGATCCTGATGGACCACGCGGCCGTGGCCCAGGTGGTCTGCTTTGGCATGCCGCACCCGAAGCTGGGCGAGGAGGTGGCCGCGGTGGTGGTCCTGCGCGACGGCCAGCAGGCCACCGAGCGCGAGCTGCAGGAGTTCGTCGGCCAGCGCGCCGCCGACTACAAAGTGCCCAAGAAGATCCTGTTCATGGACGAGATTCCCAAGGGCGCCACCGGCAAGCTGCAGCGCATTGGCCTGGCCCAGAAGCTTGGGCTGGGTTGACACCATCGGCTGTCCAGCGGCACGGTCCGTTCAGTCATTGCTGAATCGAAGGCGCATGAAATCTGAATTTGCCTGATCAAGCGCCAAACGTAGACTCGTGGCGAAAGGCACCTCAGATGTGCCTTCGACCACCCAGGAGACAAGTCAATGACCCGTGCACCCCGCTCAACCCGCCCCTTCCGGCCGCTGCGCGGCGCTTTGGTCGGCCTCGCCGCCGCCGCCGCCACACTGAGTGCGTCCTGGGCCCTGGCCTGGGAGCCTTCCAAGCCGGTCGAATTCGTGGTGCCCGCCGGCACCGGTGGCGGCGCCGACCAGATGGCGCGCTTCATCCAGGGCGTGGTCGCCAAGAACAAGCTGATGGCGCAGCCGATGATCGTGGTCAACAAGTCGGGCGGCGCCGGTGCTGAGGGCTTCCTCGACGTCAAGGGCGACAAGGGCAACCCGCACAAGATCATCATCACGCTGTCCAACCTGTTCACCACGCCACTGGCCACCGGTGTGCCGTTCAATTGGCGGGACCTGACGCCGGTTCAGATGCTGGCGCTCGACCAGTTTGTGCTGTGGGTCAACGAAGAGTCGCCCCACAAGACCGCCAAGGCCTACTTTGAAGCCGTCAAGGCCGGCGCGCCCAACACCTTCAAGATGGGGGGCACGGGCTCGAAGCAAGAAGACCAGATCATCACCGTGATGCTGGAAAAGGCCGCCGGCAAGAAGATGACCTACATCCCCTTCAAGGGCGGCGGTGACGTGGCGGTGCAGCTGGTGGGCAACCACATCAGCTCCACCGTGAACAACCCGATCGAGGCCGAGTCGCACTGGCGCGCCGGCAAGCTGCGCGCGCTGTGCGTGATGGACAAGCAGCCCATGCCCTACAAGACCAAGCTGACCGCCACGCAAGCCTGGGGCGATGTGCCCACCTGCGCCTCCGCGGGCATCCCAGTCGACTACCTGATGCTGCGCGGCATCTTCATGGCGCCGGGCGTGACCCCCGACCAGGTGGCCTTCTACCTGGACCTGTTCAAGAAGGTGCGGGCGACCCCCGACTGGAAGGAATTCATGGACAAGGGCGCGTTCAACCAGACCGCGCTCACCGGCGACGCCTTCGCCGACTGGCTCGGCAAGAACGAGCAGATGCACCGCGTGCTGATGAAGGAAGCCGGCTTCATCGCCAACTGACGGACCCGGCGACCCCTGAATTTTTGTCTACCTGCACGCTGGCTTGCAGTTTCAACGGCCGCCCTGCGGCCGATTTTTTTGCCCGTTTCACGTTGCGTGCGGTGGCCGCGCGGCGTCTCCCGAGGTGAGTCCATGAGCGAACACAACGAATCGGGTGCCGAGACCGTCGGCACCCGCTGGCCCGAGCTGCTGATGTCGGGTTTCCTGCTGGCGCTGTCTGCGCTGGTCGTCAGCGACAGCGTGCGGATTGGCACCGGCTGGGCGGACGATGGCCCCAAGTCGGGCTACTTCCCGTTCTACATCGGCCTGTTCCTGATGGTCTCCAGCGGCTACACCTTCGTGCGGCAGTTGCTGCGCTGGCGCACCGAAAACGAGGACTTCGCCGAGCGCAGCCAGCTGGTCTTGGTGATGGCGGTGTTCTGGCCGATGGTGGTGTACGTGGGCGCCATCGCACTGTTGGGCATCTACGTGGCCTCGGCCATCCTGATCGCCTACTTCATGCTGCGCTACGGCAAGTACGGCCCGGCGCTGACCGCCGCGGTGGGCCTGGGTGTGCCGCTGGCGTTCTTCCTGGTCTTCGAGCGCTGGTTCCTGGTGCCGCTGCCCAAGGGTCCCCTCGAGCGCCTGCTCGGGTTCTGAGGTTCACGCACTGGAGCTCCCATGGAAGAACTCAGCAACCTGATGCACGGCTTCGGCGTGGCCCTCACGCTGCAGAACTTCGGCTTCATGATCGTCGGCATCATCCTCGGGGTGCTGATCGGCGTGCTGCCCGGGCTGGGTGGTGCCAACGGCATTGCCATCCTGCTGCCGCTGACGTTTTCGATGAACCCGACCTCGGCGATCATCATGCTCAGCTGCATCTACTGGGGCGCGCTGTTCGGTGGCGCCATCACGTCGATCCTGTTCAACATTCCCGGCGAGCCGTGGTCGGTGGCCACCACCTTCGACGGCTTCCCGATGGCCCAGCAGGGCAAGGCGGCGCAGGCGCTGACGGCGGCCTTCACCTCGTCCTTCGTGGGCGCGCTGTTCGCGGTGATGCTGATCACCTTCCTTGCGCCGCTGCTGGCGAAGTTCGCCTTGAAGTTCGGCCCGGCCGAGTTCTTCGCGGTGCAGTTGCTCACCTTCTGCAGTTTCGTTGGCATGAGCAAGGAACCCGCGGCGAAGACCATCGCGGCCATGATGCTGGGCTTCGCGCTCGCCGCGGTGGGGCTGGACAGCGTGACCGGCACGCTGCGCATGACCTTCGGCCAGCCGGAGCTGCTCAAGGGCTTCGACTTCCTGATCGCGGTGATCGGCCTGTTCGGCATCGGCGAGATCCTGCTGACAATGGAAGAAGGCCTGGCCTTCAAGGGCAAGTCCGCCAAGATCAGCCCGAAGGTGGTGTGGCAGACCTGGGGCGAGATCCTGCGCTACTGGAAGACTTTCCTGCGTTCCACCGCGGTCGGCTGCTGGATGGGCATCACGCCAGGCGGCGCCACGCCGGCTTCGTTCATGAGCTACGGCATGGCGCGCCGCTTTTCGAAGAAGCCCGAGGAGTTCAGCAAGGGCGCCATTGAAGGCGTGATCGCCCCTGAGACCGCCGCCCACGCGGCCGGCACCTCGGCGCTGCTGCCGATGCTCACACTGGGCATTCCGGGCTCGCCCACCGCGGCCGTGCTGTTGGGTGGCCTGCTGATCTGGGGCCTGCAGCCGGGCCCGATGCTGTTCGTCGAGCAGAAGGACTTCGTCTGGGGATTGATCGCCTCGATGTACCTGGGCAACCTCGTCGGTCTGATCGTCGTGCTGACCACGGTGCCGTGGTGGGCGGCCATCCTGCGCATCCCGTTCTCGGTGATCGCACCGGTCATCATCGTGATCTGCGCCATTGGCGCGTACACCGTGCACAGCTCGATGTTCGACGTGGTGCTGATGATGGTCTTCGGCGTGATGGGCTACCTGTTCAAGAAGCTGAAGTACCCTCTGGCCCCATTGGTGCTGGCGCTGGTGCTGGGCGACATGGCCGAGGCCAGCTTCCGCCAGGCGATGCTGTTGTCGCAGGGCAGTTTGTCGATCTTCTGGTCGAACCCGCTGGTGGGCAGCATCGCGGGCCTGGCGATCGTCCTGTTGTTGTCGCCCTTGTGGGGTTCGGCGAAGAACCTGCTGCGGGCGCGTGAACTCAAGCGCATGGGAGCGGTATCTTGAAGATTGCAGTGGTGGGCGCGGGCGCCATCGGGGGCTACCTGGGCGCCAAGCTGGCGCGGGCGGGCGAAGACGTCACCTTCATCGCCCGCAACAAGAACCTCGCGGCCATCCAGGCCCACGGCTTCCGGCTGATCCTGGAGGACGGCAGCGAGGAGCACGCGCCCACGGCGCGAGCCGTTCAGCGCATGGCCGACGCTGGCCCGCAGGACGTGGTGCTGATCACGCTGAAGGCCCACCAGCTGCGCGACGTGCTGCCCGAACTGCGCGCGCTGTTCGGCCCGCAGACCATGGTGGTGACCATGATCAACGGCATCCCGTGGTGGTACTTCCACAAGCTGGCCGGCCCCTACGAAGGCCGCGCGGTGAGCAGCGTCGACCCCGACGGCCTGATTGCCACCCACATCGAACCGGAGCGCCTGATCGGCAGCGTCGTCTACCCCGCGGCCGAACTGGTCGAGCCCGGCGTGGTCAAGGTGATCGAGGGCAACCGCTTCACGCTGGGCGAACTGGACGGCAGCCGCAGCGAGCGCATCGAGGCGCTGTCCGCGGTGATGATGAAGGCGGGCTTCAAGTCGCCGGTCAGCAAGGACATCCGCAGCGAAATCTGGCTGAAGCTGTGGGGCAACCTCAGCTTCAACCCGATCAGCGCACTGACCCACGCGACGCTGGAAGACATCTGCCGCCATCCGCTGGGCCGGGAACTGGCGGCCAACATGATGCGCGAGGCGCAGGCCATCGGCGAAAAGCTGGGCGTGCAGTTCAAGGTGTCGTTGGACAAGCGCATCGCCGGCGCCGAGGCCGTGGGCGCGCACAAGACCTCGATGCTGCAGGACGTGGAAGCCGGCCGCGCGCTGGAACTGGAAGCGCTGGTGGGCTCGGTGGTGGAACTGGGCCGCATCACCGACACGCCCACGCCCCACATCGACGCGGTGTACGCCGCCACCAGCCTGCTGGGGCACACCCTGGGCGCGGCGCGCGGCCGGCTGGCGGTGCAGTCGGCCGCGTGAGCGCCCGCGGCGGATGACCTGGCCCTCGCCCACCGGCCCGTGACGCCGTGCGCTTGATCCACCCCACCCGCGCACACCTGCCGCCCTATGTGGCGGCCCTGCAGCGCGGCTGGTCGGCCGACAACGTGCGCGGGGCCGCCGCCGCGGCCGAAGAGCTGCAGAAGATCGCCGACGACCCCGACGCCTTCCTGGCCAGCCACGAGGACCCTCAAGCGGCGGCCGGGCCCATCACCTTGCCCGATGGCCGGGTGGTGGCGCGCTTGCCCGGCATTCGCCGCTGGATCTGGGACCAGGACGACTTCTGCGGCAGCATCGGCCTGCGCTGGCCAGCCGACCGGGGGCCGCTGCCACCGCACGTGCTGGGCCACATCGGCTACGCGGTGGTGCCCTGGCACCGCGGGCGCGGCCTGGCCACGCGGGCCCTGGGCCTGATGCTGATCGAGGCCCACCGGCGCGGGCTGCGCCGGGTGGAACTGACCACCGACCCGGACAACCTGGCGTCTCAGAAGGTCATCCTGGCGCAGGGCGGCGTGCCGCAGGACCGATTCGTCAAGGACGCGGCCTACGGCGGTGCCGAGGGCCTGCGCTACGCCATCGCCTGGGGCGAGGGCGGCCCGGCGTCGGTTCAGCCGTAGACGTTGCTCAGTGTGCCGATGCCGTCGATGCTCACCTCGACGGCGGTGCCGGGCTTCATCGGCAGCACGCCCAGCGAGGTGCCACACAGGATCACGTCGCCGGCCTCGAGCGTCATGTCCTGCGAGATGCGGGACACGATCTCGGCCGGGCCGAACACCATGTCGGACACCGGGTAGCGCTGACGTTCGCGCCCGCCCACGGTGGTCACCACCTGCGCGGTGGCCAAGTCCACCTCGGTCTCGATGACCGGGCCGACCACGCCGAAGCCGTCGAAGCCCTTGGCGCGCGTCCACTGCGCGAAGCTGGCGTCGCGGTTCAGC
The DNA here is from genome assembly GCA_943370175.1 of Hydrogenophaga intermedia. Classification (GTDB taxonomy): domain Bacteria; phylum Pseudomonadota; class Gammaproteobacteria; order Burkholderiales; family Burkholderiaceae_C; genus Ideonella_A; species Ideonella_A intermedia_A. The sequence continues at coordinate 121,870 of CALRPU020000009.1, forward strand.
AGTTCCAGCGCCGTGACGTCGTTGGCACAGCTGTAGCCGAAGATGTGCGACGGGGCCTCGGCCACGCTCACCGCCTGGGTGCGTCGGCCGATGACGATGGCCAATTCGCCCTCGTACACCACCCGCCCGTCGTAGGACGCGGGCTTGGGCACGGGCTGGCGGTGCGCCGCGAAGCTGTTGGGTGTCTTGACGAAGTACAGCGGCTCGGGTGGCACCGGCGTGCCGTTCTTTTCGGCCGCGGCGTGGAAGTTGTTCCACAGCGCCAGCATCTTGGTGGGCTCGCAGGGCAGCAGCCATTCGACATCGGCCACGGGCAGTGGCACGCCTTGGGGCGCATGCGTCCCGAACAGCTCGCCTTCAAAGGGCTGGACGAGGTCGCCGTCGAGTCGACCAAAGTGGGTCGTGCCGGCGTGTCGAAAGCGCATCCATTTCATCGCGGTGTCTCCGTGTGGTTGTTGTTGGGGGTCGGCGCCTTGCCCGAGGGGGTCGATGCCGTGGGCGCCAGCGCCGCGCGCAGCAGCGCGGCGGCGCGTCCCGGCTCGACTTCGTGCAGCAAGTGGCCCCCTTGCCAGGTGTCGACGCGCGCCTGCGGCACGTGCTGGGCGATCACCTCGCGCAGCGGCTTTTCGGGCACCCAGCTGTCGCGGTCGCCCAGCACGAAATGGCAGGGCACCGCCAGGCCGACGCCCGCGGCCAGCAGGCTGCTGAGGTCGGCGGCGGCCATGAAGCCCATGGCGCCTTGCACGTGGGTCGGCTTCTTGAACAGGGTTTCATACGGTGCCCGTTGCGCTGCCGTCAACGTGGAACCGGTGGAGCGCAGCAGCCGCTCGACCAGGCCGGTGCGCTCGCTGATCACCGCCATCAGCGACGCCACCGGCCCGGACGTGGCCAGCGGTGCGATCAGCGGCCCGAGCAGGTTGGTGTAGACCGCGGGCGGGGCGATCAGAGAAGGGTTGAAGCCGACCAGCGCGCGGGGCGGTGACGTGGCCTGCGACAGCGTCCAGCGCAGCGCCAAGGCCGCGCCCGCCGAATGGCCGGCCACCAGCGACGGGGCGGGCAGCGCGAGCGCGGCCAGCAACTGCTGCAGCGCGCGCGCGACCGAGGGCAGGCTCAGGTCTTCCAGGCGCGCACCCTCGGTGTAGCCGTGGCCGGGCAGGTCGGGCGCGACCACGGTGACGTGTGGCGCCAAGTGGTCCATCACGCCGGACCAGGAGTGGGCGGAGGCGCCGCTGCCGTGCAGCAACAGCACCGTCGGCCCGGTCCCCATCACCTGCACATGCCAGTCGAGCCCGCCAGCCTTCACGTCGCGGCTGTGCGCGCGGTGCGGCCAGTCGGCGGGAACGCGCGCCGGCGGTTGGGATGCGATGGGCGGAGGGCTCACGTCATTGGGCCTTCGGCGGGCTCAGCAGTGGGGCGTCGTGGGCGCGCAAGTAGGCCTCGCCCTCTTCGATGATGAAGTAGCGGAAGGCCTCGGCCGCGGGCGACAGCAGCTTGCTCAACAGGTGAACCACGTTCCAGGTGCGCATGATCGGCGTGCCTTCCACCTCCAGCACGCGCAGCAGGCCGGCGTTCAGTTCCAGCCCCAGCGTGTGCAGCGACAGGAAGCTCAGGCCCATGCCGGCCATCACTGCCTGCTTGATGGTCTCGTTGCTGGACATCTCCATGCTGATGCGCGGCGACACCTGGTGTTCGCGGAACAGGTCTTCCATCGCCTTGCGCGTGCCCGAGCCGGGCTCGCGCACCATGAAGGCGTAGGGCTCCAGCGCGCTCAGCGGCGGGTGGCCGATGCGCAGCAGCGGGTGGTCGGGCGGGCACACGAACACCAGCGGGTGCGCGGCAAAGGGCTCGGCGCGCGTGGCCAGCTCCTTCGGCGGGCGGCCCATGATGGCCAGGTCGACCTCCTTGGCGTGCAGCAGCGTGAGCAGCTGCTCGCGGTTGCCGCTGACCTGCAACTTGATTTCGATGCCCGGGTGCTCCTCGCGGAAGCGCGCCAGCAGCCGCGGCACGAAGTACTTGGCGGTGCTGACCAGGCCGATGCTCAGCACGCCGGTCTCGATGCGCTTGAAGCGCGCCATCGCGTCCTCGGCGTCCTTCATCGTGACCAGCAGCCGCTTGGCGTAAACGTGGAAGTACTCGCCCGCCGTGGTCAGCGTGACCTTGCGGCCCTGGCGGTCGAACAGCGGCAGGCCGACGGCCGATTCCAGCTCCTTGACCTGCATCGTCACGGCCGGTGGCGTGAGGTGCAGCGCCTCGGCCGCGCGCACGAAGCTCAGGTGCCGAGCCACTTCAAGGAAGACCCGCAACTGCCGGAAGGTGACGTTTTTCATGGGCTTGCCGGGTGGGGTTCATCGCTTCAGTGAATCTGAATCCGATGCCAACTAATCGTGAATTTACCTTACTGGGGGCGGTGTCTACATTGGTTGTCACCCGATGCCAACGCCACGCAAAGGCTGCGTTCCACCCCACCGCACGAGGAGACCCTGTGAACAAACCCATTGAAGAAGGCCTGATCACCGACGCCAAGAAGCGCTACAGCGCTGGTGTTCTCAAGTACCGCCAGATGGGCTACTGGGACGGTCACTACGTGCCCAAGGACACGGACACCTTGTGCCTGTTCCGCATCACACCGCAAGAAGGCGTGGATCCCATCGAGGCCGCGGCCGCGGTGGCCGGCGAGTCGAGCACCGCGACCTGGACCGTGGTGTGGACCGACCGCCTGACCGCCTGCGACAGCTACCGCGCCAAAGCGTACAAGGTCGAACCGGTGCCCAACAACCCGGGTCAGTATTTCGCCTGGGTGGCCTACGACATCATCCTCTTCGAAGAGGGCTCCATCGCCAACATGACGGCGAGCCTGATCGGCAACGTCTTCTCGTTCAAGCCCCTCAAGGCCGCGCGGCTCGAGGACATCCGCATCCCGGTTGCCTACGTCAAGACCTTCAAGGGCCCGCCGACCGGCCTGATCGTCGAGCGCGAGCGCCTGGACAAGTTCGGTCGCCCGCTGCTGGGCGCCACCACCAAGCCCAAGCTGGGCCTGAGCGGGCGCAACTACGGCCGCGTGGTGTACGAAGGCCTGAAGGGCGGCCTGGACTTCATGAAGGACGACGAGAACATCAACTCGCAGCCCTTCATGCACTGGCGCGACCGCTTCCTGTATGTGATGGACGCCGTCAACAAGGCGAGCGCGGCCACCGGCGAGGTCAAGGGCAGCTACCTGAACGTGACCGCCGCGACCATGGAAGAGATGTACGAACGCTCGGAGTTCGCCAAGGAGTTGGGCAGCGTCATCGTGATGATCGACCTGGTGATCGGCTACACCGCGATCCAGAGCATGAGCAACTGGGCGCGCAAGAACGACATGATCCTGCACCTGCACCGCGCGGGCCATGGCACCTACACGCGCCAGAAGAACCACGGCGTGAGCTTCCGTGTGATCGCCAAGTGGATGCGCCTGGCCGGCGTGGACCACATCCACGCGGGCACCGCGGTGGGCAAGCTCGAGGGCGACCCGATGACGGTGCAGGGCTACTACAACGTCTGCCGCGACAGCTACACGAAGACCGACTTGCCGCGCGGCCTGTACTTCGACATGGACTGGGCCGACATCAAGAAGGTCATGCCGGTGGCCAGCGGCGGCATCCACGCCGGCCAGATGCACCAGCTGATCGACCTCTTCGGCGACGACGTGGTGCTGCAGTTCGGCGGCGGCACCATCGGCCACCCGGCAGGCATCCAGGCCGGCGCCGTGGCCAACCGCGTGGCGCTGGAGTGCATGGTCAAGGCCCGCAACGAGGGCAAGGACATCGTCAACGAAGGCCCGGAAATCCTTCGCAAGGCGGCGCAGTTCTGCACGCCGCTGAAGCAGGCGCTCGACACCTGGGGCGACATCAGCTTCAACTACACGCCCACCGACAGTTCCGACTACGCCGTCACCCCGGCCGTGGCCTGAGCCCGCGCCGCACCCCCGGACCAAGGAGACCCCCGCCATGATGACCAACCCCACCGGCCGGCTCACGCAAGGCCAGTTCAGCTTCCTGCCCGACCTGACCGACGAGGAGATCACGCTGCAGATCGAGTACGGCCTGAAGAAGGGCTACGCCTGGAGCGTGGAATACACCGACGACCCGCACCCGCGCAACACCTACTGGGAGATGTTCGGCATGCCGATGTTCGACCTGCAGGACGCGGCCGGCGTGATGATGGAAGTGGCCAATTGCCGCAAGACCTTCCCGAACCACTACATCCGCATGATGGCCTTCGACTCGACGCGCAACACGGAGAGCATCGTGATGAGCTTCATCGTCAACCGCCCCGCCAACGAGGCCGGCTTCGGGCTGGTGCGCCAGGAGGTCAACGGACGCTCGATGCGCTACACCGTGCACAGCTACGCCACCGACAAGCCCGAAGCACAGCGCTACTGAGGAGGCCACCGCCATGCACCGCATCGCGCCTTCGATCCTGTCGGCCGACTTCGCCCGCCTTGGCGACGAGGTGCGCGCGGTCATCGACGCCGGCGCCGACTGGATTCATTTCGACGTGATGGACAACCATTACGTGCCGAACCTGACCATCGGCCCGGCGGTCGCCCAGGCCCTCAAGCCCCATTGCGTGCGCGCCGACGGCAGCCCCGTGCCGCTGGACGTGCACCTGATGGTGCAGCCGGTGGACGCGCTGGCGCTGGCCTTTGCCGACGCGGGCGCCGACCTGATCAGCTTCCACCCGGACGCCTCGACCCACGTCGACCGCATGCTGCAGTTGATTCAAGGCCGGGGCTGCCGTGCCGGCCTGGTGTTCAACCCGGCCACGCCGCTGGACGTGCTCGACTGGGTCATCGACCGGTTGGACCTGGTGCTGATCATGAGCGTCAACCCCGGCTTCGGCGGCCAGAGCTTCATCGACGCGGCCCTGCGCAAGACCGAGCAGGCGCGCCGCCGCATCGAGGCCAGCGGCCGCGACATCCGGCTGGAGGTGGACGGTGGCATCAAGGTCGACAACATCCGCCGCGTGGCCGACGCCGGTGCCGACACCTTCGTGGCCGGCAGCGCCATCTTCGGCCGGCCCGACTACCGTGCGGTCATCGACGCCATGCGCGCCGAACTGGCCGCCCCCGCCCTGAGGAAAGCCGCATGAACGCTCCCCTCTACGCCATTCCCGGCGCCGTGGCCGCGGTCAGCGCGTCCGAAGCCCCGCCGCCTGCCGGCGCGCCCGCGCCTGCCGCCGCCCGCACGGTGGCCGAGGTGCTGGCCGACAGCCAGGTCGAATCGGTGATGGACGAACTGGACCGCGACCTGGTGGGCCTGGCGCCGGTCAAGGCCCGCATCCGCGACATCGCCGCGCTGCTGGTCATCGACAAGCTGCGCACGAACCTGGGCCTGCAATCGCACGCGCCGAGCCTGCACATGTGCTTCACCGGCAACCCCGGCACCGGCAAGACGACGGTGGCCATGCGCATGGCCGAGATCCTTCACCGCTTGGGCTACGTGCGCAAGGGTCACTTGGTGGCCGTGACGCGCGACGACCTGGTGGGCCAGTACATCGGCCACACCGCGCCCAAGACCAAGGAGGTGCTGAAGAAGGCCATGGGCGGCGTGCTGTTCATCGACGAGGCCTACTACCTGTACCGCCCCGAGAACGAGCGCGACTACGGTCAAGAGTCCATCGAAATCCTGCTGCAGGTGATGGAAAACCAGCGCGACGACCTGGTGGTGATCCTGGCGGGCTACAAAGACCGCATGGACACCTTCTTCAAGAGCAACCCCGGCATGAGCTCGCGCATTGCCCACCACCTGGACTTTCCGGACTACGCGGTGCCCGAGCTGCTGCACATCTCGCAGCGCATGCTCAGCCAGCAGCACTACCGTTTTGGCGAGGGCGCGCTGACGGTGTTCGAGCAGTATCTGGGCCGCCGCATCGAACAGCCGCACTTTGCCAATGCCCGCAGCGTGCGCAACGCGCTGGAGCGCGCGCGGCTGCGCCAGGCCAGCCGCCTGTTCGCCGACCGCGACAAGGTGCTGAGCGAAGACGACTTGACCACGATCACCCCGCAGGACATCCTCGCCAGCAGGGTCATGGGGGGTGCGTCGGCCTGATCGGCCGGCCGCCCATCCCGCCGATCGACGCCCCACCCACACAACGACAACGACCGATCCCGAGGAGAACCCGATGCCCTTGTCCAAGCGCTCGACGCTGACGCAGTACCTGATCGAGGAACGCCGCCGCTACCCCGGCGCCAGCGGCGAACTGAACTCCTTGATCCTCGACGTGGCGTTGGCCTGCAAGGCCATCGCGCGCGTCGTGGCCTTCGGCGACCTGGGCGACGTGCTGGGCGACCGGCTGGCCGGCGGCGAGGTGAATGTGCAGGGCGAGGTGCAGAAGAAGCTGGACGTGATCAGCAACGAAGTCTTCATCCACCGCAACGAGTGGTCTGGCCACCTGGCGGGCATGGCGTCCGAGGAAATGGCGGACCCCTACCAGATCCCGTCGCAGCACCCGCGCGGCAAGTACCTGTTGGTCTTCGACCCGCTGGATGGGTCGTCGAACATCGACGTCAATGTGTCGGTGGGCAGCATCTTCTCGATCCTGCGGGCGCCGCCGGACGTGATCGACAGCGGCCGCGACGTGACCGAGGCCGACTTCCTTCAACCTGGCGCGGCGCAGGTGGCCGCCGGCTACGCGCTTTACGGGCCCACCACGATGCTGGTGCTCAGCGTGGGCAATGGCGTCAGCGCCTTCACGCTGAACCCGAACCTGGGCGAGTTCATGCTGACCCACCGCGACCTGGTGGTGCCCGAAGACACCCGCGAGTTCGCCATCAACTCGTCCAACAGCCGCTTCTGGGAACCGCCGATCAAGCGCTACGTCGACGAATGCCTGGCCGGTGCCACCGGCCCGCGCGGCAAGGACTTCAACATGCGCTGGATCGCCAGCATGGTGGCCGAGGCGCACCGCATCCTGATGCGCGGCGGCGTCTTCATGTACCCGCGCGACACCAAGGACCCCGCCAAGCCCGGCCGCCTGCGCCTGCTGTACGAGACCAACCCCATCGGCTTCATCATGGAACAGGCCGGCGGCCGCGCCAGCACCGGCCGCCAGCCGATGCTGGGCGTGAAGCCCACCGAATTGCACCAGCGCATCGGGCTGGTGTTCGGCTCGAAGAACGAGGTCGAGCGCATCGAGCGCTACCACCATGAGCCGGGTGGCAAGGACGCTGGCAACCCGCTGTTCGCCGAGCGCAGCCTGTTCCGCGACTGAGCGAGGAGCACCCCATGTCCGAACGCCACCCCATCATCGCGATCACCGGTTCCTCGGGCGCCGGTACCACCTCGGTCACGCGCACCTTCGACAACATCTTCCGCCGCGAGAACATCAACGCCGCGGTCATCGAGGGCGACAGCTTTCACCGCTACGACCGCCTGGAAATGAAGGCCCGCCAGGCCGAGGCCGAGAAGGCCGGCAACCGAAACTTCAGCCACTTCGGGCCGGAGAACAACCTGTTCCCGGAGCTGGAGCAACTGTTCCGCAGCTACGGCGAAACCGGCACCGGAAAACGCCGCAAGTACCTGCACGACGCCGAAGAAGCCGCGCCCTACCAGCAGAATCCCGGCACCTTCATCCCCTGGGAAGACCTGCCGCCGAACACCGACCTGCTGTTCTACGAAGGCCTGCACGGCGCGGTCGTGACGTCGGAAGTGAACATCGCCAAGCACCCCGACCTGCTGATCGGCGTGGTGCCGGTCATCAACCTGGAATGGATCCAGAAGCTGTGGCGCGACAAGTCCAAGCGCGGCTACAGCACCGAGGCGGTGACCGACACCATCCTGCGCCGCATGCCCGACTACGTGAACTACATCGTGCCGCAGTTTGCCCACACCCACGTGAACTTCCAGCGCGTGCCTTGCGTGGACACCTCCAACCCCTTCATCGCGCGCGACATCCCGGCGCCCGACGAAAGCATCTGCGTGATCCGCTTTGCCAACCCGAAGGGCATCGACTTCCCCTACCTGCTGAACATGATCAACAACTCCTGGATGTCGCGGGCCAACACCATCGTGGTGCCCGGCGGCAAGATGGAGCTGGCCATGCAGCTGATCTTCACACCCTTCATCTGGCGAATGATGGAGCGGCGCAAACGCGCCCAGGTGCTTTGACCTGAGCCCGGCCCGCCGTGGCGCGGGCCCCCATCGAACGTTGTCTCGACCTGTGTTCCGACCTGTGGCCTCGGCGGCCGCAGGCTTGCCCGAACGACCTGGAGTCATTGCATGAGTTCGACCTCGACCGACAAGGTCATCCGCCCCGACAACGGCCAGCGCCACGCGCTGGCCGCCGCGCTGCGCGCCCTGGCCATGGATGCGGTGCAGCAGGCCAATTCCGGCCACCCCGGTGCGCCGATGGGCATGGCCGAGATGGCGGTGGCGCTGTGGCACCGCCACCTCAAGCACGACCCGACCGACCCGCAGTGGCCCGACCGCGACCGCTTCGTGTTGAGCAACGGGCACGCGTCGATGCTGGTCTACGCGCTGTTGCACCTGAGCGGCTACGACCTGCCTGTCGAAGAGCTGCGCCGCTTCCGGCAACTGCACAGCAAGACGCCGGGCCACCCCGAGGTCGGCATCACCCCGGGCGTCGAAACCACCACCGGCCCGCTGGGCCAGGGCATCACCAACGCGGTCGGCTTCGCCTTGGCGGAAAAGCTGCTGGGCGACGAATTCAACCGGCCGGGCCACGCCGTCGTCGATCACCACACTTACGTGTTCCTGGGCGACGGCTGCCTGATGGAAGGCATCAGCCACGAGGCCTGCGCACTGGCCGGCGCCTGGCGGCTGAACAAGCTGATCGCGCTGTACGACGACAACGGCATCTCCATCGACGGGCCGGTGACGCCGTGGTTCGTTGACGACACGCCCGCGCGTTTCCGCGCCTACGGCTGGAACGTGATGGCCGACGTCGACGGCCACGACGTGGACGCGGTGGACGCCGCCATCGCCGCCGCCAAAGGCGCCGACCGGCCCAGCCTGATCTGCTGCAAGACGACCATCGGCAAAGGCTCGCCGGCGCGCGAAGGCACCGCCAAAGCCCATGGCGAGCCGCTGGGCGCCGAGGAAATCGGCCGCACCCGCGCGGCGATTGGCTGGCCGCACGCGGCCTTCGAGGTGCCCGCCGACGTGGCCAGCCGCTGGGACGCCCGCCCGCGGGGGGCGGCCCGGCACCGGCAATGGACCGAGGCCTTCGCCGCCTACCGCGCCGCGCACCCGGCGCTCGCCGCCGAGTTCGAGCGCCGCATGGCGGGCCAGCTGCCTTACGACTTCGAGGAAACGCTGCTGCGCACCATGGCCGAGTTCGGCCAGAGCCGCGAAACCCTGGCCAGCCGCAAGGCCTCGCAGAAGGTGCTGGCGGTGCTGGGGCCGAAGCTGCCCGAACTGCTGGGCGGCAGCGCCGATCTGACGGGCTCCAACCTGACCGACTTCCCCGGCTGTGGCGCGGTGCGCGCGGGCCAGTCGGGCGGCCGCCACATCAACTACGGCGTGCGCGAGTTCGGCATGGCCGCCATCATGAACGGGCTGGCCCTGCACGGCGGCTTCATTCCCTACGGTGGCACCTTCCTGACCTTCAGCGACTACAGCCGCAACGCCATCCGCATGGCCGCGTTGATGAAGCTGCGCGTGGTGCACGTCTTCACCCACGACAGCATCGGCCTGGGCGAAGACGGCCCCACCCACCAGTCGGTGGAGCACGCGGCCAGCCTGCGCCTGATTCCAAACCTGGAGGTCTGGCGGCCCTGCGACGCGGCCGAGACGGCGGTGGCCTGGACCTGCGCCGTGGCCAGCCGCGACCGCCCGAGCGCGCTGCTGTTGTCGCGCCAGAACCTGCCCGCGCAGGCGCGCAGCCCGGAGCAGGTCATCGCCATTCGCCGCGGCGGCTATGTCTTGAGCGACCGGCCCTCGCCGGTGGCCGCCATCCTGGCGACGGGCTCGGAAGTGGGCCTGGCGATGGAGGCGCAGGCGCAGCTGGACGCCCGCGGCCTGGCGGTGCGGGTGGTGTCGATCCCGTCGTCGACGCTGTTCGACCGGCAGGACCGCGCTTACCGCGAGGCGGTGCTGGGCGCCGGGCTGCCGCGCATTGGCGTGGAAGCCGGCGTCACCCGCTGGTGGGGCCAATACGGCTGCGTGGCCGCGTTGGGCGTGGACGGCTTCGGCGAGTCCGCCCCGGCCGCCGCCGTCTTCGAGCACTTCGGCTTGACCGCCGCGGCGCTGGCCGACCAGGTGCAGGCCGCGTCCAACGCCGCCCACCGCCCGGTGCCGGCCGCGGGCTGAGCCGCCCCCCATTCCCGTGCAAAGGACCCCCATGAACGACCGCGCCTACGACCTGGTGACGCTCGACCTCGACGGCACGCTGGTGGACACCGCCGCCGAGATCGCCGAGGCCGCCAACCGCGCCCTCGAGGACCACGGCATCGCCCGCCGCCCGGAGGACGAGATCGTGCGCTTGATTGGCGCCGGCACCCGCGAGCTGATGATGAAGCTGCTGGCCCACGTGATGCTGGAAGACACGACCCTGGCGCACGTGGTGTCCATCGACGGCGTGCTGCACAGCCTGGAGAAGCACTACACCGCCACCGCCGGCATGTCCGCGCGGCCCTACCCGGGTTGCGTGGAGGCGCTGGAGGCCTTGCGCGCGGCCGGTGTGCGCTTGGCCTGCGTGACCAACAAGGAGTCGCGCCACGCCCACCGGGTGCTGCAGGCCACCGGGCTGGCGGGCTACTTCGAGCTGACCATCGGGGGCGACACCCTGCCCGAAAAGAAGCCCCACGCCAGCGTGCTGCGCCACGTGGCGCAGGCGCTGGGCTGTCCGCTGTCGCGCATGGCGCACGTGGGCGACTCGGCCGTCGACGTCGAGGCCGCCCGCAACGCCGGCGTGCCCGGCTGGGTGGTGCCTTACGGCTACAACGCCGGCCGGCCCATCGCCGACGCTCAGCCCACGCGCATCTTTCGCGACCTCGCAGAGATGGCGGCCCACGTGCTGGCCGCCTCGCCGCACCCCGAATCGACGCCGGCCTGAAGGCCGGCGTTCCTCCACCGCACTTCCCAGGAGCCCCCATGGCCTTCATCTCGCTGCGCCAACTGCTGGACCACGCCGCCGACCACGGCTATGGGGTGCCGGCCTTCAACGTGAACAACCTGGAGCAAATCCAAGCCATCATGGAAGCGGCGGAAGAAACCCGCAGCCCCGTGATCCTGCAGGCCTCGGCGGGCGCCCGCAAGTACGCCGGCGAGCCCTACCTGCGCCACATGGTCATCGCCGCGGTGGAGCAGCACCCGGACATCCCGGTGGTGCTGCACCAGGACCACGGCGCCAGCCCGGCGGTGTGCCTGCAGTCCATCCGCTCGGGCTTCACCAGCGTGATGATGGACGGCTCGCTGCAAGAAGACGCCAAGACGCCGGCGAGCTACGACCACAACCTTGAGGTGACCCGCCGCGTGTGCGAGATGGCGCATGCGGTGGGTGTGTCCGTTGAAGGCGAACTGGGCTGCCTGGGTTCGCTGGAAACCGGCCAGGCCGGCGAGGAAGACGGCGTGGGCGCCGAGGGCACGCTGACCCACGACATGATGCTGACCGACCCGGTGCAGGCCCGCGACTTCGTCGAGCGCACCGGCGTGGACGCCCTGGCCATCGCCATCGGCACCAGCCACGGCGCCTACAAGTTCACCCGCCAGCCCACCGGCGACATCCTGGCCATCGACCGCATCGCCGCCATCCACGCCTCGGTGCCCGACACCCACCTGGTGATGCACGGCTCGTCCAGCGTGCCGCAGGAATGGCTGGCCATCATCCGCGCGCACGGCGGCGACATCAAGGAAACCTACGGCGTGCCGGTCGAGGAGATCGTGCGTGGCATCCGCAGCGGGGTGCGCAAGGTCAACATCGACACCGACATCCGCCTGGCCATGACCGGCGCCATGCGGCAGGCCTTCGCCCAGAACCCCAGCGAGTTCGACCCCCGCAAGGCCTTGATCGCGGCCAAGAAGGCGGCGCGCGGCATTTGTCGCGACCGCTTCGCGGCCTTCGGCTGTGCCGGCCACGCGGACCGCATCAAGCCGTTGTCGATGGACGCCATGGTCCAGCGCTACCACTGACCAGTTGCCACCATGCCTGCACTGCAAGCCTTGATTTGGGACGTGGACGGCACGTTGGCCGAGACCGAGCGCGACGGCCACCGCGTCGCCTTCAACGCCGCGTTCAAGTCCCTGGGACTGGACTGGCACTGGGGCGAGGCGCGCTACGGCGACCTGCTGGAAGTGACCGGCGGCCGCGAGCGGCTGCTGCGCGACATGGACACCCGCGCCGACGCGCCGTCCGACCCCGCCGAGCGCGACGCCATGGCCCGGCTGCTGCATGCCTTGAAAAACAAGCAGTACGCCGCCATCGTCGCCGCCGGCCACATCCCGCTGCGCGCTGGGGTGGCCGCGCTGATGGCGGACTGCCGACTCGCCGGCTTGCCGATGGCCATTGCCACCACCACCAGCCGCAGCAACGTCGACGCGTTGATGGGGGCGCATTTCGGCCCCGGCTGGGAGTCTGGCTTTGCCGCGGTGCTGTGCGCCGAAGACGCGCCGGTGAAAAAGCCCGACCCGCTGGTCTACCGCCGGGTCCTGGAGCGCCTGGACCTGCCGCCCGAGGCCGTGCTGGCCGTCGAGGACTCACCCGCTGGCGTGGGCGCCTGCCTGGCCGCGCGGGTGCCGGTGGTGGTCACCCGCAGCGTGTACTTTGGCGACTTTTCAGCCGACGGCGCGCTGGCCGCGGGCGCCGGCCTGCACGACCGCCGCACCTGGGTGCCGGGGGTGCCGCGCCCCGGCAAACGCGAGGCCCCGCTGCCCGACGACGGCCGCGTTGACCTGGACTTGTTGTGCGCATGGCATGCCCGTCGAACGGGCAGTGTGGTGCTGTCGAACTGAGCGCCGCGCTCGGCAGGAGCCGGTCGGCCCACGGCGGATTCAGCGCGGGGCGGCGTCCACCGGTGCGTTGATCTGCAGCGAAATGCCGCGCGTGCCCGGGGCCACCGGCAGCGACTGGCCGGCCAGGTCGCCCGGCTGGGGAATGGCGTCACCGCTCTTGCTGACGCGGGCGCTGACGATCACCTGGGCGTGGTCCGAGATCCTGGCGGTGGGCGCCATCGCCATGCTGTCGTCGAGCGTGAAGCTGATCGGCAGGTCCTTGACCTGCTTGCGCAGCACGGCCAGCGGCATGCGCGGGCCGTTGGCCGCGCGGGCCAGCACGAACACGGTGTCCTGCGGGTTGACCTGGGCCGCCAGCGCGGGCGCGAGGTTGACCGTGCCGGTCAGTGCCGAGGCTTGGGACGCGCCCCCGCCAGCCGCGGCCGTGGCGGTGCCGGTGCCGGGAGCACTGGCAGGCGCCCTGGCGACGCCAGCGGCTGCGGCTGTCGCACCCGCAGCGCCTGCCGCATCCGCCGCGCCGTTGGATCCCGCGGCCGCTGGTGCGGGTGGCAGGCCGCCCAACTCGCGGGCCTGGGCGATGCTGCTGCGCACCTGAGCCACGAATTCGCTGCCCGGGGGCAGCGCGCGTTCTACCTTTTCCCAGTGGCCGACGGCGGTGGCGTAGTCCTGTTCGTCGAAGGCGATGGTGCCGGCCAGCGCCAGGCCCTTGAGGTTGTTCGGCTCCAGCGCCAGCGCCTTCTTCACCAGCGTCGCGGGCTCGCCGGCCAGCTTGCCGTTGGCTTGCGCGGCCAGGGTGTCCGCGTAGTCGACAAGCAGGCTCGCGTTGTCGCCCGTCAGGCTCAGCGCCTTCTGGAAGGCGGGCACGGCTTCGGCGTGGCGTCCCATCGCCGAGTAGGCGCGGGCCAGCATGGTCCAACCCACGGCGTCGTCGGGCGTTTCCTTCAGGCGTTCGGCCAGCTTGGCCACCATCTCGGTGACCTGCTCGGGCGTGATCTGGTCGCCTTCGCCGGACGCGGCGGCAGCGATCTGCGCGGCGCCGTCCGGCGGGCCGTTCAAGGCCAGCGGCAGCGAGCCCTTCCAGGCGTAGCCGGCCACGGCCAGCGTCAGCACGGCAGCGCTCAGCGTCAACGACAGGCGCCTCGGCGGTCGAACCACTTCGGGGGCGGGCGCGGTGATGGCAGGGCTGGTGGCCGCCCCGTTGGCCGGCGCATCACCGGCCATCACCAACGCCAGCAGCTCGCGCTCCAGCGGTTCGCGGGCGGCCGTCCAGTCGGCGGCGTTCAGGCGGCCGGCCTCGTGGTCGGCCTTCAACTGCTGCAGCCGTTGCCGCAGCGCTTCAATCGTCATGCTCATCGGGCGGGGGAGGTGGGCCGTGCCGATGGCGCAGCGCTGGGGTCATCGGGGTCGAGGGTGGGGTCGTCCGCGTCCGGGTCGAAGCGGTCCGGGCTCATGCGGTTGCGTCGGCGCAGCACCACCACCAAGGTGGCCAGGCCGCCCACCAGCAACACCCCGGGCGCGAACCACAGCAAGGCGGTGGTCGGCTTCAAGGGCGGTCGGTACAGCACGAAATCGCCGTAGCGGGCGGTCATGTAGTCGAGGATCTGGCGTTCGCTGTCGCCGCGCTGCAGCATTTCGCGCACCTGGCGGCGCAGGTCGATCGCGAGGTCGGCGTGCGAATCGGCAATGGTCTGGTTCTGGCACACCAGGCAGCGCAGTTCCGCGGCAATGCGCATCACCCGGGCTTCCATCACCGGGTCGTCGGTGGCGGGCGCGGCGTCCTTGGCCTGGGCGCCGAAAGACAGCGCCAGCGCCACGGCCGCGGCGCCGGCGGCTCTCCAGGCGCGAGGCAGCTGCCTTGGGCGGGGGGCAAGTGGGTGGCTCGGCACGGCGGCGGGCCGCCTCGGGCGGTGGGTCAGGGCGGGCATCGGATCAGCCGGGAGAGGATTGCAGTTCGCGCACCAGCGGTTCGATCCGGGTCTTGATCACCTCCGGCGTCAGCGGGCCAGTGTGCTTCAGTCGGATGATGCCCTTCTGGTCGATCAGGAAGGTCTCGGGCACCCCGTAGACACCGAAGTCGATGCCCACGCGGCCATCGTTGTCGAACAACGTGACCTGGTACGGGTTGCCCAGGTTGGCCAGCCAACCGGTGGCGGCTTGTCGGGTGTCCTTGTAGTTCAGGCCCACCACGGGCACCACCTGGCGCCGCGCCAGGTCGATGACCAGCGGGTGCTCTTCGCGGCAGGGCGCGCACCACGAAGCCCAGACATTGAGCATCCACACCTTGCCCAGCAGGTCGTCGCGCGCCACCCGCTGGTTGGCATCGTCGAGGCGGCTCAGGTTGAAGCTGGGCGCGGGCTTGCCGATCAGCGGCGACGGCACCTCGCGCGGGTTCAGGTTCAGCCCGATGCCGAGGAACACCAGCAGGACCACAAACAGCCCCAGCGGGATCAGGAAGCGCAGGCTCTTCATCGGCAGACACCTCGGGTCGTCATGGCCACGCCGTGCTCAGGCGCGCGCGCCGGTGAGGGCGGGCGCGCCGTCGCGGGCGGTGGCTTTCACCCGGTAGCGGCGGTCGGTGACGGCCAGCAGGCCACCCAGCGCCATGATCACGCAGCCGCCCCAGATCCAGTCGATGAAGGGCTTGACGTAGACCCGCACAATCCAGGCGTTGCTGCCCGCCACCGGCTCGCCCAGCGACACGTACAGGTCGTGGGTGAAGTGGGTTTCGATGGCCGCCTCGGTCATCGGCATGCGCTGCACGCGGTAGATGCGCTTTTCAGGGTGCAGGTCGGAAATCTTCTGTCCATTGCGGCTGACTTCCACGTGCCCGCGCGCGGCCTGGTAGTTCGGGCCTTCGCGGCTGCCCACGCCCTTGAAGGTGAAGGTGTAGCCGTTGACGAGCGTGGTGTCGCCGACGTCCATCTTCAGGTCGCGCTCGACCTCGTGGGTCTTCACCATGGTCACCCCGATGATGAACACCGCCACGCCCAGGTGCGCCAGCATCATGCCCACCATGGCGCGAGGCAATTGGCGCAGCCGATGCAGCACGTTGGTCCGCATGCCGCCGGCCGGCCGAACGCGCTCCCAGAGGTCCACCAGCAGCGAGGCGACGATCCAGAAGGCCATCGCCAGGCCCAGCGAGGACATCCAGCTGATCTTGCCGGCGGCCCAGGCCGCGCCGATGGCGGCCAGCACGGCCACCACCACCGCCCACTGGATGCGCCGACCCAGCTCGGGGAGCTCAGCCTGCTTCCAGCGGGTGAGCGGGCCGATGCCCATCAGGAAGACCAGCGGCGCCATCAGCGGCACGAACACGGTGTCGAAGTAGGGCGGGCCGACCGAGATCTTGCCCAGGCCCATGGCGTCCAGGATCAGCGGGTACAGCGTGCCCAGCAGCACCGCCGCGGTGGCCACCACCAGCAGCACGTTGTTGCCCAGCAGCATGCTCTCGCGCGAAATCAGCGCGAAGCGGGCTCCCAGGCCAACGGTCGGCGCTCGCCAGGCGTACAAGGCCAGAGACGCGCCCACCACGAGGGTCAGGAAGCCCAGGATGAACAGGCCGCGCGCCGGGTCGGTGGCGAAGGAGTGCACCGACGACAGCACGCCCGAGCGCACGAGGAAGGTGCCCAGCAGCGACAACGAAAACGCCATGATGGCCAGCAGCACGGTCCAGCTCTTGAAACTGCCACGCTTTTCGGTGACGGCCAGCGAATGGATCAACGCCGTGCCCACCAGCCAGGGCATGAAGGACGCGTTTTCCACCGGGTCCCAGAACCACCAGCCGCCCCAGCCCAGCTCGTAATAGGCCCACCACGAGCCCAGTGCGATGCCCACCGTCAGGAACATCCAGGCCACCGTGGTCCAGGGACGGGTCCAGCGGGCCCATTGCGCGTCAAGGTTGCCGCCGATCAGCGCGGCCACCGCGAAGGCGAAGGCCACGGAGAAGCCCACATAGCCCATGTAGAGCATCGGCGGGTGGAAGATCATGCCCGGGTCTTGCAGCAGCGGGTTCAGGTCGCGGCCGTCGGCGGCGGCCGGCACCAGCCGGTCGAAGGGGTTGGACGTCAACAACACGAACAGCAGGAAGCCCGCGCTCAGCCAGCCCATCACCGCCAGGATGCGCGACACCACCGGCAGCGGCAGGTGGCGGCTGAACATCGCCACGGCCAGCGCCCAGGCGGTCTGCATCAACAGCCACAGCAGCATCGAGCCTTCATGGCTGCCCCACACCGCCGCCATGCGGAAGTGCAGCGGCAAGGCGCTGTTCGAATTGGACGCGACGTTCAGCACCGAGAAGTCGTTGCGCCAGAAACTGATGGCCAGGCACACGAAGGCGATGCCGACCAGCACGAACAGCAGTTTGGTGCCGGGGCGCGCGATGGCCATCCAGTCGACGCGGCCTTGCTGGGCGCCCACCAAGGGCACCACGCCCAGCACCAGGCTGGCGCCCAAGGCCAGCCACAACGCAAAATGCCCAAGTTCGGGGATCATTGGTCGGCCTTGGTCAGGGTGGATGAACCCGCCGGCACCTGCACGGTGTCGCCGAGCTTGGATTTGCCTTCCTGCGCCTTGCGCATCGCTTCGGCGGCCTCAGGGGGCATGTAGTTTTCGTCGTGCTTGGCCAGCACCTCGCGCGCCACGAACACGCCGTCCTGCAACTGGCCTTGCGCGACCACGCCCTTGCCTTCCTTGAACAGGTCGGGAAGGATGCCTTCGTAACGCACCGGGATGGTCTTGGCGGTGTCGGTCACGACGAAGCTCACCTGCAGCCCGTCGCGCTTGACGGTGCCTTCCTGCACCATGCCGCCCAGGCGGAAGGTGCGTGCGGCAGGGGCCTCCTTGGCCGCCACCTGAGAGGGCGAATAGAAAAAGACCAGGTTGCTCTGGAAGGCGTTCAGCACCAGGGCAGTGATCGCGCTCACGGCGACCAGCACGCCGCCGGCGATGGCCAGGCGTTTTTGGCGGGGTTTCATCGGGTCATTCCTCGTCGATGGAGTCGTGGAGGGCGCGGCGGGATTGCGCGTGGCGCCGTGCGGCCAGCAGCGGTTCGGCCAGCATCACGACCAGGGTGACCGCGTAGGACCCCCAGACGTACAGGCCATAGCCGCCCATGGCGAAAAATTCGGAGGGGCTTCCCCAGTTCATGCGGTCTCCTGCGCCAGCTTGCGCACCCACTGTGTGTCGTGTTCACGTTCGAGCACCAAGGCCCGGCTGCGGGTGAAGACCACCGCAAAGGCGTAGGCCCAGAACGCGAAGGTCATGATCAGCATCGCGGTCAGCATCGTGCTCGCCATTTTTGGCGCGGCGGTGATGCTGACCGATGCACCCTGGTGCAAGGTGTTCCACCACTTCACCGAGAAATAGATGATGGGCACATTGACGCTGCCCACGATCGCCAGCAATGCGCCGGCCTTGTCGGCGCGGCGCTCGTCGTCGATGGCATTGACCAGGGCCATGTAACCCAGGTAGAGGAACAGCAGGATCAACTCCGACGTCAGCCGGGCGTCCCACACCCACCACGTGCCCCAGGTCGGCTTGCCCCAGAAGGCGCCGGTCCACAGCGCCAGGAAGGTGAACATCGCGCCGGTGGGCGCCAGGGCCCGCGCCACCATCGACGCCAACCGGGCGTTGAAGGCCCAACCGATGGCCGCCCAGAAGGCCATGGCCAGGTACAGCACCATCGACATCCACGCCGCCGGCACGTGAATGAAGATGATCCGGTACGACTCGCCCTGCGTGGCGTCGGTCGGGGCCACAAAAAAGCCCATGTACAACCCGGCCGCACTGAGCAGCAGGGCCGCTGCCCACAGCCAGGGCGTCAAGGCCCCGGCCAAGGCGTAGAAGCGCGACGGGGCGGCGAAAGTGAAGAGTCTCATGCGCGGGACGGTTGGCGGCGGCGGTGGGGTCGTACGGCAAGGTGGGCGCACTGCGTGCAGCCCGCGGCCGTGTCGTGGAGTCGGCAAAGGCCCATCAGGTTCACTCCGTGGCAATCCGCAGCGCGGCCGAGGTGGCCCACGGCGCCAGCATCCCGGTGAAGATCAGCAGCGCGCCCAGCAGCGAAAAGTGCGCGCGGGCGTCCAGGCCGGCCTCGACCGCGGCCACCGCACCGCTGCCGAAGATCAGCGCGGGAATGCACAGCGGCACGATCAGCAGGATCAGCAGCACGCCACCGCTGCGCAGGCCGAGCGTCAGCGCCGCGCCCAGGCCACCCAGCAGGCTCAGCACCGGCGTGCCCAGCACCAGCCCGATCACCAGTGTGCCGATGGCGGCGCTGTTCAAACCGAGCATCAGGCCGAACAAGGGGGCGGCGACCACCAGCGGCAAGCCCGTCAGCAGCCAGTGCGCGAGTGCCTTGGCGGCGGCGATCCAGGTTGCAGAGGCCCCGCTGAGCAGCATCTGCTCCAGGGAGCCGTCGGCATGGTCGCTGGCGTACAGCTGCGTCACCGACAGCATCGCCGCCAGCAGGGCGCACACCCACACCACGCCCGGCGCGATCTGCCGCAGCGTCTGCGGCTCCGGCCCCACGCCCAGTGGAAACAGGCTGACGGCCACCGTGAAGAAGGCCAGCGGCAACAGCGCATCGACCCGCCGACGGGCTGCCAGGCGCAGGTCGCGCAGCACCACCGCGCGGAACAGCGGCACGCTGTCCGCGGTCATGCGGCGGTGACCACGGGGCGGGCGGCAGCGTCGGTCTGGTCATGGGGGGCGTCGAGGCCCGGCGCGCGGTCATGGTCCGCGCGGTGGCTCGGTTCGGCTGGCGCGTCGAGTTGCAGAACCCGCGGTGCGGGCTGCCGAAGGCTCAGCGGCAAATGGCTGGTCAGCACCGTGCAGCCTGCGCGCGCGGCGTGTCGGGTCAGCAGGCCGTTCAACACGTCGATGCCGTCGACGTCGAGCGCGTCGTAGGGCTCGTCGAGCACCCACAAACGGGCACCGTCGTCGTCCTGCAGGTCCAGCGCCAGCCTGGCCAGGGCCACGCGCCGCTTCTGGCCTTGCGACAAGGTGCGCACCGGGGCGTTGCGGCGGTTGTGCAGGCCCAGTGCCGTCAAGGCCTGGTCGATGACCGGCATCGCGGCCGGGCGCCCGTGGATCTGGGCGAGGAAGCGCAGGGACTCGGCGGCGCTCAGGTCGTCCTTGAGCCCGTTCGCGTGGCCGATGTACAGCAGCTCGCGGCGAAAAGCGGCGCCCGCCTGCCTCAGGGGTTCGCCTTGCCAGCGCAGCTGGCCCGCCTCCGGCGTCGACAGCCCGGTCAGCAGGCGCAGCAGGCTGGTCTTGCCTCGCCCGTTCGCCCCGCGCAACCACACCACTTCGCCGGGCGCGATGGACAAGTCGAGGTCGCGGAACAGCAGGCGCCGGCCGCGCCGGCACGACAAGCCCTCGGCCTGCATCGGCGCGGCGGGCAGCCCCGGCGCCGGGGGCGCGCGGTGGTGGAGCTCGGGCGAGGCAGGCATGGGCAAGGCGCTGAACAAGGACAACGGCGGGGCAGGCAAGGGCGCTCAGGGGTCGCACTGTGGGCGCGTGGTGGGCGCCAGCAGGGCGGTGCGGCTGAAAGACAGCCAGCCCCCGAGCATACAAGGCGCGGCCCTGCGCTTCTCGCCACAGCCCTACTTCGCATGGGCCAGCTGGGCTGGATGGTTCTGATTGTCAACTTTGATTGACGGCTTTAGTATCCATCGAAAATGACACGTTGCCGGCAGCCTGCCGCCCGCGGTCACCACCTGAGCTGTTGAGGTGAGCCCATGAGTCTGTCCGTCACGATGAACACCCAGGAAGACGGCGCCCGACGGTCGATGCCGTCCCGCGCCGAGGACATCAGCGCCTGCCGTGCGCTGCTGCACCAAGGGTCGCTGACTTTCTACGCGGCGTCGCTGTTGCTGCCCCGGGCCGTCCGCGACCCGGCGTCGGCGCTCTATGCCTTTTGCCGCCTCGCCGACGACGCCGTCGACGACAGCGGCGGTGCGCCGGGCGCGGTCGAGGCGCTGCGCCAGCGCCTGGACCGCGCCTACCGCGGCCAGCCCGGCCCGGTGCCGGCCGACCGCGCGCTGGCGGCGGTGGTCGCCGCCTACGACATCCCCATCGAACTGCCAGACGCCTTGATCGAGGGCTTTGCCTGGGACGCCGCCGGGCGCCGCTACGAGACCCTG
>CALRPU020000010.1:0-141787 GCA_943370175.1 Hydrogenophaga intermedia
GCCGCGGCCTTCATCGGCTACCGGCTGAGCATTGACCTGGACCGTCAGGTCGTCATCAAGCCCGACGGCGTGGAACTGCCCTTCGAGGTGCAGGCCTTCCGCAAGTACTGCCTGCTCAATGGTTTCGACGACATCGGCCTGACGCTGCGGCACGCCGAGAAGATCAAGGTCTTCGAGGCCGAGCGCCTGCTGAAGAAGCCCTGGCTCGCCAACACCCTCTGACAAGGAACCACACCATGAAGATTGCAGTGCTGCCGGGCGACGGCATCGGGGTCGAGATCGTGGCCGAGGCCGTGAAGGTGCTCGGTTGCCTGGACCTTTCATTCGAACTCGAGGAAGCCAAGGTGGGCGGTGCGGCCTATGCCGCGCACGGCCACCCGCTGCCCGAGTCCACGCTGAAACTGGCCAAGGCGGCCGACGCCGTGCTGTTCGGTGCCGTCGGCGACTGGCAGTACGACAAGCTGGAGCGCCACCTGCGCCCGGAACAGGCCATCCTGGGGCTGCGCAAGAACCTGGAGTTGTTCGCCAATTTCCGTCCGGCGATTTGCTACAAGGAGCTCACCGACGCGTCCAGCCTGAAGCCCGAGATCGTCGCCGGCCTGGACATCCTGATCATCCGCGAGCTGACCGGCGACATCTACTTCGGCCAGCCGCGCGGCCGCCGGGCCTCGCCGGACGGCGCCTTCGCCGGCGCGCCCGAGGCCTTCGACACGATGCGCTATTCGAAGCCCGAGATCGAACGCATCGCCCACGTCGCCTTCCAGGCCGCGCGCAAGCGCCGCGGCAAGCTGCTCAGCGTCGACAAGGCCAATGTGCTGGAGACCTTCCAGTTCTGGCGCGACGTGGTCACCGAAGTGCATGCGCAGTACCCTGACGTGGAACTTGAGCACATGTACGTCGACAACGCGGCCATGCAGCTCGTCAAGGCGCCCAAGCGCCTGGACGTGGTGGTGACCGGCAACATGTTCGGCGACATCCTCAGCGACGAGGCCGCCATGCTCACGGGCTCCATCGGCATGCTGCCGTCGGCCTCGCTGAACGCCAGCAACCAGGGCCTGTACGAGCCCAGCCACGGCAGCGCGCCGGACATTGCCGGCAAGGGCATTGCCAACCCATTGGCTACAATCTTGTCCGCTGCCATGATGCTCCGTTACTCCCTGAACCAAGCCGAAGCCGCCGACCGCATCGAGTCCGCGGTTCAGTCGGTGCTGGCCGCGGGCTGGCGCACGGCGGACATCTGGTCCGAAGGCACTCACAAGGTCGGCACCCGCGAGATGGGTGAGGCCGTGGTCGCCGCGCTCAGCGGCGAGACCATCACCAAAACCATTACCAAGAGCTAGCAAGCTCCGGTTCGTCTCGCCCCTACCTCTGGACCCCGGCGATTCGAGTCGGGCAGGCGGGGGTCCGGAAGGCAATGTGAAAGGTGAATGAAATGGCACTCGTAGGACTGGTGGGCTGGCGCGGCATGGTCGGCTCCGTGCTGATGGACCGCATGCGTGCGGAAGGCGATTTCGAGCTGATCGAGCCGCTGTTCTTCTCGACCTCGGACGCCGGCGGCAAGGCCCCGGCCATGGCGAAGAACGAGACCACGCTGCAGGACGCTTACGACATCGACGCGCTCAAGCGCTGCGAGATCGTCATCACCGCCCAGGGCGGCGACTACACGAACGCGGTCTATCCCAAACTGCGCGCCACGGGCTGGAACGGCCATTGGATCGACGCGGCTTCGTCGCTGCGGATGAACAGCGACGCCGTCATCGTGCTTGACCCGGTGAACCTGCCGGTCATCAAGAACGCACTGGCCCACGGCGGGCGCAACTGGATTGGTGGCAATTGCACCGTCAGCTGCATGCTGATGGGCGTGGGTGCGCTGTACAAGGCCGGCCTGGTCGAGTGGATGAGCACGCAGACCTACCAGGCCGCGTCTGGCGGCGGCGCGCAGCACATGCGCGAGCTGCTGACGCAGTTCGGCACGCTGAACGCCGAGGTCAGGTCGTTGCTGGACGACCCGAAGAGCGCCATCCTCGAAATTGACCGCAAGGTCATCGCCAAGCAGCGCAGCCTGAGCGAGGCGGAAACCGCCAACTTCGGTGTGCCTCTGGGTGGCTCGCTCATCCCGTGGATCGACAAGGACCTGGGCATCGGCAAGACCCGCGAGGACCCGTTCTGGGGCACCTCGAAGGAAGAGTGGAAGGGCGGGGCCGAGACCAACAAGATCCTCGGCCAAGGCGAAGGCTTCAGCGCGCCGGCGGTGCCGGTCGACGGCTTCTGCGTGCGCATCGGCGCGATGCGCTGCCACAGCCAGGCGCTGACCTTCAAGCTCAAGAAGAACGTTCCGCTGGCCGACATCGAGGCCATGATCGCGGCGGACAACGCCTGGGTGAAGGTGGTGCCGAACCACCGCGAAGACACCATCCGCGACCTGACCCCGGTGGCCGTGACGGGCACCTTGACAATCCCGGTGGGCCGTTTGCGCAAGATGGCGATGGGTCCCGAGTACCTGGGCGCGTTCACGATCGGCGACCAGTTGCTGTGGGGTGCCGCGGAGCCGCTGCGCCGCATGTTGCGCATCCTGATCGAGCAATGAGGGTGTGGGCTGCGGGGCACCGTGGCCCGTGCCGCCGAACGGCTGGGTGTGGCGTGCGCGCAACCAAGGCCGTCGATTTCCCCATCAACCTGCCGCGGGTGTGACAGGCTGGAACTTGCACCAATGCATGAGCTTGTCAGGCTATGTCATTGATGTTAATGTGTTTTCAATGATGCAACCACGTCCGACGGTTGCGCGCGCATGCGCCACCGACGCGGGTGGGGAGACTTCTTGACTACCAACTGGCCACATCAACGACGTACCGCCTGGGCCAGCGCCTTCGTGGCCATGGCTGCGCTGGCGGCGCCCGACGCGCAGGCGCTCACGCTGGGACGGGCCTTCGTTCAATCGCAGCTCGGTGAAGCCATGCGCGCCGAGGTGGAATTCGAAAGCCTGACCCCCGAAGAAGCCGACTCCTTGCGCGCCACCATCGTGTCGGCCGAGGGCTACCGGCAGGTCGGCATCGACTACAACCCCGCGCTGGTTGGCGCGCGCGTGGTGCTGCAGCGGCTGGCCAACGCGAAACCGTCCTTGCGGGTCACGACCAACCGCATCGTCCAGGAGCCCTTCCTTGAGCTGATGGTCGAGGTGACTTGGCGGGGCGGGCGGCTGGTGCGCAGCTACACCTTGCTGTTTGACTTGCCGTCCAACCGCAATGTCGCCACGCCCGCGGCGCTGTCGGGCGCCACGGCCGGCACGCAGCCCGATGGCTCGGTCGCCCTGTCGTCGCCCGGCGAAGGGGGCCGCGGTGACGCCGTCCGCCCTGGTCGCGACGCGTTCGCCCGCGATCGGCAGGCGCGCCGTGGGCCGCCGCCCGCCGGGTCCCCGCCTGCACCGGCGTCGGTGCCCGACCCGTACCGGGTGCGCAACGGCGACACCTTGTCGGAAATGGCCCAGCGTGGCCCACGCCCCGCCGGCGTGTCCCTGGACCGGCTGGTGCTGGCCCTGTACCGCGACAACCCGGACGCCTTCCTCGATGGCAACATGCACCGCCTGCGCAAGGGCGTGGTGTTGAAGGCGCCCTCCACCCAAACCATCGACGCCACCAACGACGCCGAGGCGCGCCAGATCATCCGCGCCCAAAGTGCCGACTTCAATGGTTACCGAGGCCGCCTGGCCGCCATGCCGGCCGAGCGCAGCGACACGGCGACCCAACGGGCCACCGGCAAGGTGCAAGCGGCCGTCGACGACCGCAAGCAGTCGGCCGCGCCCACGCCCGACAAGTTGACGCTGAGCAAGGAAGCGGCCGCGCGGGACGCGGCGCGCGAGGCCGCGGCGTCCAAGGAGCGCGAGCGCAAGGACGCCGCGGCCCGTGTGGCCGACCTGTCCAAGAACGTTCAGGACCTGGGCAAGCTGAGTTCGGCCCTGGGGGGCGCGTCGTCCGCGTCGCCGTCGGCGTCCTCGGCGGCCACCCGCCCGGCGCCTGCGGCATCGGCCGCCGTGGCGCCCGGCATCAACCTGCCCAGCTCGGGCCTCAACGCGCCGCCGGCCGCCTCGGCAGCGCGGCCCGCACCGGCGCCTGTTGCGACCGCGTCCGCCCCGGCCAGCGCGCCTCGGCCTGCGGCCCCGGCCGCCAGCGCGCCCCCGCCGGCGCCCGCCCAGCCGAAGGCGGACGAGCCCAGCTTCATTGCAGGTCTGTTGGACGACCAGCTTCCCGTTGTCGGTTTGGCGGGCGTGTTGATCGCACTGCTGGCCGGCGTGGGCATCTTCAAGCTGGTCAAGCGTCGCCGCGAGGCGGTGGCGGACACGTCGTTCCTCGAAAGCCGCCTGAAACCCGACTCTTTCTTCGGCGCCAGTGGCGCCCAGCACGTCGACACCCGCGAAGTGAGCTCGGCGCCGAACAGTTCGTCGATGATGAACTACTCGCTGAGCCAGCTCGACGCCATCGGCGATGTCGACCCGGTCGCCGAAGCCGACGTCTACTTGGCGTACGGCCGCGACCTGCAGGCCGAGGAGATCCTGAAGGAAGCCAAGCGCACCACGCCCGAGCGGCTGGCCATCCACACCAAGCTGCTTGAGGTCTACGCGAAGCGCCGCGACGTCAAAGGCTTTGAAGCGCTGGCCATGGAGCTGTACGCCACCACCCATGGCCAGGGAGACGACTGGGCGCGCGCCTGCGACATGGGACGGCAGATCGACCCCGAGAACGACCTCTACCGCCAGGGTTCGCCGTCGTCGCTCGTGTCCGAGCGAACGGCGCCGCTGAGCCGCGGCTTCGAGGAAGAGCTGCTCGGCACGCCGACGCAGCCCCAGGCGATGATCGCGGCACCGCCCGAGATGACCCCGCCAGCGGCCGATTCGCAGCTCAGCAAGAGTTTCGAGCTCGACCTCGACCTCGACTTGGGGGCACCGGTCAGCCAACCGGCCACGATTCCGCTGGACAGCCGCCCCGCGCCACTCGGCGCCCCCGCGCCGACCGCGTCCCCGGTGGCGTCGGCGCCCTACGCGCCGGCATCGGAAGACATGATCGCCTTTGATGGGGCGCTGGACTTCTCGCCACCGCCGGCGGCCGCGGTGCCACCGAGCCCGGCGCCGGTGCCAGTGCCGGCGGCAGCGTCCGTGTCTGCGGCGCCCGCCGATCCCTTGCCGTTCAGCACCTCGGCGTTCTCGCTCGACCTCGACCTGCCCGACCTCGGCGCGGCGTCGGATGCGCCCGTCGCCGGTGCCGACAAGCCCCAGGCCGCGCCGGACAGCCTGCTGGATTCGGTGGACTTCAACAGCGACGCCGACTCGGGCGCCGACCCGTTGGCGCGCAAGCTCGAGCTGGCCGACGAGTTCCGGCAGATCGGCGACCTGGAAGGCGCCCGCGACCTGCTTCAAGAGGTGATTGACGGCGCCAGCGGCTCGCTGAAGGCCAAGGCCGAAGCCATGCTGGCCGGCCTGAACTGATGCCGCGAACCTGGTTGGCCGCCTGGCGATGAGGCTGGCGCTGGGCATCACCTACCGCGGTGGCGCCTACCGAGGTTGGCAAAGCCAGCCCGGTGTGCCGACGGTTCAAGACGCCTTGGAGCGGGCGCTCAGCGCTTTCGCCGATGAGCCCGTGCGAACCACCTGCGCTGGCCGAACCGACACCGGTGTGCACGGCCTGAACCAGGTGGTGCACCTGGACACCGCCATCGATCGGCGATTGTTCTCATGGGTGCGCGGGGGCAACCGGTACTTGCCGGAAGACATTGCGGTGCAATGGTGCTGTCAGGTGCCCGCCTCCTTTCATGCGCGCAGCAGCGCCCGCGGCCGCCGCTACTGCTACTTGCTGCTCGAGCACGCTGTCAGGCCGGCGCTGGAGTCCGGGTTGGTGGGTTGGGTCTTCCGCCCGCTGGACGCCGACGCGATGCGGGCCGCCGCGGCCCTGTTGATCGGCGAGCATGATTTCAGCGCGTTCCGGTCGGCCGAATGCCAGGCCGCGTCCCCGGTCAAGCACCTGCGCTCGATTGCCATTGAGCGGCATGGGGCTTACTGGCGATTCGACTTCGAGGCCAGCGCCTTCCTGCACCACATGGTGCGCAACCTCATGGGCAGCTTGATCGCGGTGGGCAGCGGCAGCCGCCCGCCGGGCTGGGTGGGCGAGGTGCTGGCAGGCCGCGACCGCACCCAGGCCGCCGCCACCTTTTCGGCGGCGGGGCTGTACTTTCTGGGGCCGCAGTACGATGCCGACCTGGGTTTGCCGTCCGCCACCGCCGCCATGGCGTGGTTGCCTGGCCAGCCGCTGTTCGGCCCCTCAGACCACTCCCTTGCCCGTGACCCATCGCACCCGCATCAAGATCTGCGGCCTGACCCGTGAGGCCGACGTCGACGCCGCCGTGAGCGCCGGCGCCGACGCCCTTGGATTTGTCTTCTACCCCGCGAGCCCGCGCGCCGTCAGCGTCGACCGCGCCGCCGAGCTGGCGCGGCGGCTGCCGCCGTTCGTCACGCCGGTGGGGCTGTTCGTCAACGCCAGCGACGACGACATTGCTGCGGCCGTGAAGGCCATCCCGAACGTGCTGCTGCAGTTCCATGGCGACGAGTCGCCCGCCGAGTGCCGTCGCCATGCAAGACCCTACGTGCGCGCTGCCCGCATGGCGCCCGGCATCGATTTGCTAGACTTTGCCTCCCGTTACATCGACGCTCAAGCCGTGCTGTTGGACACCCATGTCGCAGCTTACGGCGGCAGCGGAAAGGTCTTCGATTGGTCGCTCGTTCCCGCCGAACTGCCCTGTCCGGTCGTTTTGTCTGGTGGGTTGCATGCCGGAAATGTGATCGACGGCATCCGTCAGGTGCGGCCGTGGGCCGTTGACGTGAGCTCCGGCGTGGAGGCGGACAAAGGCATCAAGGATGCCGACGCCATGCGCCGATTCTGCGACGCGGTGAGGGCGGGCGACGAGGCCCGCTGGCAGGCGACCCGCCTGCCCACCCCCTGATCTGAAAGCACCCGAGATGTTGAACTACCAGCAACCCGATGCCCGCGGGCACTTCGGACCCTATGGCGGCAGCTTCGTCGCCGAAACCCTGATCCACGCGCTGGACGAGCTGAAGGACGCCTACGCCGCCGCCCAGGCCGACCCGGCGTTCATGGCCGAGTTCAAGTCCGAGCTGGCCCACTTTGTCGGCCGGCCCAGCCCGATCTACCACGCAGCGCGCTTGAGCCGCGAGCTGGGCGGCGCGCAGATCTACCTGAAGCGCGAGGACCTGAACCACACCGGCGCCCACAAGGTGAACAACACCATCGGCCAGGCCATGCTGGCGCGCCGCATGGGCAAGCCCCGCGTGATTGCCGAGACCGGCGCCGGCCAGCACGGCGTGGCCACCGCCACCATCGCGGCGCGCTACGGCATGGAATGCGTGGTGTACATGGGCAGCGAAGACGTGAAGCGTCAGTCGCCCAACGTCTACCGGATGAAGTTGCTCGGGGCCACGGTGGTGCCGGTCGAATCCGGCAGCAAGACCTTGAAGGACGCGCTCAACGAGGCATTGCGCGACTGGGTCACGAACGTTGAAAACACCTTCTACATCATTGGCACGGTGGCGGGCCCGCACCCTTATCCGGCGATGGTGCGCGATTTCCAGCGCGTGATCGGTGACGAGTGCCTGGTGCAAATGCCCCAGATGACGGGCGGTCAACCCGACGCGGTCATCGCCTGCGTGGGCGGTGGCAGCAACGCGATGGGCATTTTCTACCCCTACATCCCTGTGGAAGGCACCCGCTTGATCGGCGTGGAAGCGGCGGGGCAGGGCTTGGACAGCGGCAAGCATTCCGCCTCCCTGCAGCGCGGCACGCCCGGCGTGTTGCACGGCAACCGCACTTACCTGCTGCAAGACGAGAATGGGCAAATCACCGAGACCCATTCGGTGTCCGCCGGCCTCGACTACCCGGGCGTCGGTCCCGAGCACGCCTATCTGAAGGACATCGGCCGTGCCGAGTACGTGGGCGTCACCGACGACGAGGCTCTGAAGGCCTTCCACCATCTGTGCCGCACCGAAGGCATCATCCCTGCGCTCGAGTCGGCGCACGCCGTGGCCTACGCCATGAAGCTGGCCCCGACGATGCGCAGCGATCAGTCGCTGCTGATCAACCTGTCGGGGCGAGGCGACAAGGACATCGGCACGGTGGCCGACCTGTCCGGCGCCGAGTTTTTCTGCCGCCCCTCGTGCCGCGGTCAAACCGTGAAAGGCCCGAAGTGAGCCGCATCGCCGACACCTTCGCCGCCCTGAGCGCCCAGGGCCGCAAGGCGCTGATCCCCTACGTCACCGCCGGCGACCCCTACGCCGACGCGACGCCCGAAGTGATGCTGGCCCTGGCCAGCGCCGGCGCCGACGTCATCGAGCTGGGTGTGCCGTTCTCGGACCCGATGGCCGACGGTCCGGTCATTCAAAAGGCCGGCGAACGCGCACTGAGCCGCGGCATCGGCATGCCGCAGGTGCTGGACATGGTCCGCACCTTCCGCCGCGACAATCAGCGCACGCCGGTGGTGCTGATGGGTTACGCCAACCCGGTGGAACGCTATGGGGTCGACCGTTTCATCACCGACGCCAAGTCCGCCGGCGTGGACGGCGTGCTCGTGGTCGACTACCCGCCCGAGGAGTGCGAGGACTTCGCGCTGGGCTTGCGTGCGCAGGGCCTGGACCCCATTTTCCTGCTGGCGCCGACCTCGACCGAGGCCCGCATGCGCCAGGTTGGCCGCATCGCCACCGGCTACGTCTATTACGTTTCTCTGAAAGGCGTGACCGGCGCGGGTCACCTGGACACGGCCGCGGTGGCCGAGATGGTGCCCCGCATCAAGGCGCACGTGTCGGTGCCGGTTGGCGTGGGCTTTGGCATCCGCGACGCCGCCACCGCCACCGCGGTGGCGGCCGTGTCAGACGCGGTCGTCATCGGCTCGGCGCTGGTCCAGTTGCTTGAAACCCAGCCGCGCGACGCGGTCGCCAAAGCGGCGGGCGCCTTCATCGCCGAGATCCGGCAGGCGTTGGACCGCTGACCCGCGGGACGCTGCCTGTCTCCCCGCACCACGCCCACGGCACAACGCACATCGACAAGGACACCCCATGAGCTGGCTGGAAAAACTGCTGCCCCCCAAAATGCAGCAAACCGACCCGTCGGAACGCCGCACGGTGCCGGAAGGGCTGTGGATCAAGTGCCCGTCCTGCGAGACGGTGCTTTACAAGACCGACCTCGAACAGAACGTCAATGTGTGTCCCAAGTGCGGGCACCACCACCGCATCGGCGCGCGCGCCCGGCTGGACGCCTTTCTGGACGCCGAGGGCCGCTTCGAAATCGGACAAGAGGTGCTGCCGGTCGACGCCCTGAAGTTCAAGGACAGCAAGAAGTACCCCGACCGGCTCAAGGACGCGTTGGAAGCCACCGGCGAGACCGACGCCCTCGTGGTGATGGGCGGCGCGCTGCACAGCATCGCGGTGGTCGCGGCCTGCTTCGAGTTCGATTTCATGGGGGGCTCGATGGGCTCGGTGGTGGGCGAGCGTTTCGTGCGCGGGGTCGAGACGGCCGTCGAGCAAAAAACGCCGTTCATCAGCTTCACCGCCACTGGCGGCGCGCGCATGCAGGAAGGCCTGCTGAGCCTGATGCAGATGGCCAAGACCAACGCCGCGCTGACCCGGCTCGCCAAGGCGAAGCTGCCCTACATCAGCGTGCTCACCGACCCGACGATGGGTGGTGTGTCGGCCAGCTTTGCCTTCGTCGGCGATGTGGTGATCGCGGAACCCAAGGCCTTGATCGGGTTCGCTGGGCCCCGCGTGATCGAAAACACCGTGCGCGAGAAGCTGCCCGAAGGTTTCCAGCGCGCCGAATTCCTGATGCAGACGGGCGCGGTCGACATGATCGTCGACCGCCGCCAGCTGCGCGCCACCATCGCCAGCCAGATCGCCATGCTGCAGCGGCTGAGCGCGGACGCCGTCGCCTGACCGCGACCGTCCGTTCCGCCCCCGCGGCCTTGCCCGCACCTTTGCCCCAGACCACGCCGGGCCGCTTGCGGCCCGGCGCCATGTCATGACCGACGCCTCGATTGTTTCCGCGCCGCAGACCCTGGCCGACTGGCTGGCCCACTGCGACCGCATGCACCCCATCTCGATGGACCTGTCGCTGGAGCGCACGGTCGAGGTGTGCCGCCGCCTGGGCATCCGCTTTGCCATGCCGCTGGTCACCGTGGCCGGCACCAACGGCAAGGGTTCGACCTGCGCGATGATCGAGGCCATCGCGCTGCAGGCGGGCTACCGCGTGGGCGTGTACCAGAAGCCAGAGCTGGTCCATTTCGAGGAACGCTGCCGTGTTGGCGGGCAGGCCGTGGCCGCCGACGCGCTGCTGCCGCACTTCGACGCCGTCGAGCGCGCGCGCGGCGACATCACGCTGACCAAGTTCGAGTTCAGCACCCTCGCCATCGCCCGCCTGTTGTCGATGGCGGAGGTGGACCTGGTCGTGCTCGAGGTGGGTCTGGGCGGGCGCTACGACGCCGTCAACGCCTTCGACCCCGACGCGGTGGTGATCACCAGCATCGACCTCGATCACATGGAGTTCCTGGGCCCTGACCGCGAGGCCATCGGCCTGGAGAAGGCGCAGGTCATGCGCGCTGGCCGGCCGGCGGTCGTCAGCGACCCGCTGCCCCCGACCAGCGTGGTCAACCACGCGGGCGCCATCGGTGCCGACCTGTGGTTGGTCGGCAGGGATTTCATGACCGGCGGCGACAAGCAGCAATGGGCCTGGAAGGGGCGCCACCAGCGCTTCAATGGCCTGGCCTACCCGGCACTGCGCGGCGCCAACCAACTGCTGAACGCGGCGGGCGTGCTGGCGCTGTTTGAGGCCCTGCGCGATTGTCTGCCCATCACGGCGCAGGCCGTGCGCACCGGCCTGGCGCTGGTGGAATTGCCTGGGCGATTCCAGATCGTGCCCGGCCAGCCGACCCTGGTGCTGGACGTCGCCCACAACCCGCACGCGGTGTCCACGCTGGTCCACAACCTTGACCAGATGGGGTTCTTTCCCCGCACCCACCTGGTGTTCGGGGCCATGGCCGACAAAGACTTGGCGGGCATGCTGAGCCGGCTGGCGCCGCTGGTCGATGCATGGCACTTCACCGACCTGCCCGGCTCGCGCGCCGCGCGGTCGTCCGAGCTGATGGCCCTGCACGAGGCCTTGGCGCTCAAGGGGCCGGGCGAGGTGACCCGCCACGCACACGCCGACCCGGCCACGGCGCTCGCCGCCGCGGTCGCCGCCGCAGACCCGGCTGATAGAATCGTTGTCTGCGGGTCCTTCCTGACGCTGGGGGGGATTCTGAAAAACGGCCTGCCGAAACTGGCGGCCAAGCACTTGGGCTGACACCCGCCGGCGGCGTGCAGACGCTGCCATTCGGCTCGGTCTGTGTCCACCGTCATTGCACCGGCCGCGCCCCTGGTCCATCGGCGCGGCATGCGTTGATGAATCCACTGAAACCGGTATCGCATGGGCCTGCTGTCTTCCTTGTTTTCCCGTTCCGACGGCGATGGTGGCGCGTCGGGGGGCGACCCTGACCCGGCCGACAGCGTCGCCCAGGCCCGCACGCGGGCGCGGCAGCGCCTGCTCGGCGCGGTGGTGCTGGTGGGCCTGGGCATCGTGGGCTTTCCGCTGCTGTTCGAGACCCAGCCGCGACCGATCCCGGTGGACGTGCCCATCGACATCCCGCGCAAGGAATTGGCCGCCCCGCTGGTGCTGCCCTCCGCGCGCCCGGCCAGCGGCAAGGCCACCGCCAACAGCGCCGCCAACGCCGGCACCCAGCCCGACGCTGCGCAGGCCAATTCAGCGACCACGGCGACCAAGGCCCCGTCGTCAAACGACGTCATCACCGAGACCGCTGCCGAAGCCGGCATGGCGCCCGCGCGCCCGGCGGCCGACCTGCGGCCGGCCTCGGCCCCGCGGCCGGCCGAGCGGACCGCGGACAAGGGGCCTGACAAAGCGGCCGACAAACCCGCTGACAAAGACCGACCTGCCGACCGGCCCGTCGCTCCCGCCGCTGGCGACGCAGCGCGGGCCCAGGCTCTGCTGGACGGCAAGCCCGCCGCGGCTTCGGCCGCAGCCACGCGATTCATCGTGCAGGTGGGCGCCTTCGCCGACCCGGTGCAGGCCCGCGAGACGCGCCTGAAGGTCGAACGGCTGGGCCTCGTCACCTATACCCACATCGCGCAGACGCCGCAGGGCGATCGCACCCGCGTGCGGGTCGGGCCTGTGCCCACGCGGCAAGAGGCTGAAAAGGTCGCCGCCAAGATCAAGGCCGTGGGCTTGCCCGCCGCCATCCTCACGCTGTGAACGCACCGGGAGCGGGTTGGTGCTGTCGGGATTGAACGGCGTTGACGCGGCCCTGCTGGGCGCGCTCGGCCTGTCGATGCTGCTCGGGCTGATGCGCGGGCTGGTCTACGAAGTGATGTCGCTGATTGGCTGGGCGGTGGCTTACGTGGCGGCCTACCTGTTCAGCCCGCAGGTGCTTGCCTGGTTGCCGGCGGGGCGCCTGTCCGGCGCCGGCGTGGCAGTGCAAGCCGAGTTCATGCCCTTCGTGGCCTTTGCGCTGTGCTTCGCGGCGGTCCTGATCGCTTGGAGCCTCGTGTCCCATCTGGTGCGCCTGCTGGTGCGCGCCACGCCGCTGAGCGGTCTGGACCGTGTGCTCGGTGGCGTGTTCGGCCTGTTGCGCGGCGTGCTGCTGCTGTTGGCGGTCAGCGTGGTGGTGGCCATGACGCCGTGGTCGCAGGCCGCTGCGTGGCGCGGCGCGGCGACGGTGGGCTGGCTGCACGCTGCGACCCGCTGGGTCGAGCCCTTGCTGCCGCCCGGCGCGGCGCGCTGGCTGGGTCGATGAAATCTGAACCTTGTCGTGCGGCGCCCAGGCCGCACCGCTTCACAATCTCTGGTCGCGGTCCGCGACGAACCCAAGGGTGATCCCATGTGCGGCATCGTCGGAGTCATCTCCAAGTCCCCCGTCAACCAGCTGATCTACGACGCCTTGCTGCTGCTGCAGCACCGCGGCCAGGACGCCGCCGGCATCGTCACCATGCTGGGCACCAAGTGCTTCATGCACAAGGCGCGCGGCATGGTGCGCGACGTCTTTCGCACCCGCAACATGCGGGCGCTGCCCGGCAGCGTGGGGCTGGGCCAGGTGCGCTACCCCACCGCCGGCAACGCCTACAGCGAGGAAGAAGCCCAGCCGTTCTACGTCAATGCCCCGTTCGGCATTGTGCTGGTGCACAACGGCAACCTCACCAACGCGCTGACCCTGCGCCGCGAGCTGGAAACCATCGATCGCCGGCACATCAACACCGACAGCGACACCGAGGTGCTGATCAACATCCTGGCCCACGAACTGCAACGCGCCGTCGGCGACGGCCCGCTGACGCCCGATGGCGTGTTCGCGGCGGTGGCCTCAGTGCACAAGCGCATCAAAGGCTCGTACGCGGTGGTGGCCTTGATTGCTGGCCACGGGCTGCTGGCGTTCCGTGACCCCTTCGGCATTCGCCCGTTGTGCTTTGGCGAGGGCACCGGCCCCGATGGCGCCGCCGAGGTGATGGTGGCCAGCGAGTCGGTGGCGCTCGAGGGCACGGCCCACAAGGTGACCCGCGACGTGGCCCCTGGGGAGGCGATCTACATCGACCTGGCCGGCCAGGTTCATGCCCGCCAGTGCGCCGATCACCCGACGCTCAACCCCTGCATGTTCGAGTTCGTCTACCTGGCGCGCCCGGACTCGGTGATGGATGGCATCTCGGTCTACCAGGCCCGCTTGAACATGGGCGAGACGCTGGCCAAGCGCCTGATCTCCACGATGCCGCCCAACGAGATCGACGTGGTGATCCCGATCCCCGAGTCCAGCCGCCCCAGTGCGATGCAGCTGGCGCAGAAGATCGGCAAGCCCTACCGCGAAGGCTTCGTCAAGAACCGCTACGTTGGTCGCACCTTCATCATGCCGGGCCAGGGCCAGCGCAAGAAAAGTGTGCGCCAGAAGCTCAATGCGATCGTCAGCGAGTTCAAGGGCCGCAATGTGCTGCTGGTCGACGACTCCATCGTGCGCGGCACCACCAGCAAGGAAATCGTGCAGATGGCCCGCGAGGCCGGTGCGCGCAAGGTCTACATGGCCTCGGCCGCGCCGCCGGTTCGCTACCCGAACGTCTATGGCATCGACATGCCGACGAAGGACGAATTGATCGCCCACGGCCGCAGCATCGAGGAGATCCGTCAGTTCATTGGCGCCGATGCGCTGATCTACCAGGACGTCGACGCGATGAAGAAGGTGGTGCTGGCGCTGAACCCCGAGTTGGCCGGCTTCGAGGCCTCGTGCTTTGACGGCCACTACATCACTGGCGACGTCAGCGCGTCCGACTTCGACGAGATGGCCGCGCAGCGCAAGGCGCAGGGCGACGAGGAAGACAGCAGCGCCGCCGACCGCAGTCGCCTGGCCCTGCAAAGCGCGACGGAGACCCGCTGATGAGTGACAAGAAGACGATCCCCCAGGTGGACCTGCCGTCCGGCCTGCGCCTGGACACCCTGGCCGTGCGCGAGGGCCTGCCGCGCAGCGCCTGGGGCGAGAACTCCGAGGCCCTGTTCCTGACCAGCAGCTTCGTGCAGCCCGACGCGGCCACGGCCGCCGCGCGCTTCGCCAACGAGGAAGAGGCCTTCATCTATTCCCGCTTCACCAACCCGACGGTGATGATGATGGAGCGCCGCTTGGCCGCGCTGGAAGGTGCCGGCGCCTGCATCGCCACCTCCAGCGGCATGAGCGCCATCTTGCTGACCGGCATGGCGGTGCTGAAGGCGGGCGATCACGTGATCTGCTCGCAAAGCGTGTTCGGGTCGACGCTGATGCTGTTCGGGCGCGAGTTCGCGAAGTTCGGTGTGGAGACCACCTTCGTGTCGCAGACCGACGTGGGCGAGTGGCAGCGCGCGGTCAAGCCCAACACCCGCCTGCTGTTCGCGGAGTCGCCCACCAACCCGCTGACCGAGGTTTGCGACATCCGCGCGCTGGCAGAGATCGCCCGGGGCGCCGGCGCCTTGCTGGCCGTCGACAACTGCTTTTGCTCACCGGCGTTGCAGCGGCCGGTCGGGTTGGGTGCCGACCTCGTCATCCACTCGGGCACCAAGTACCTGGATGGCCAGGGCCGGGTGATCGCCGGCGCCGTGTGCGGCCCCGAGGCGTTGATCAATGACAAGTTCGTGCCGGTGATGCGCAGCGCGGGCATGAGCCTGTCGCCGTTCAATGCCTGGGTGGTCTTGAAGGGCCTGGAGACCTTGTCGATCCGCATGGCCGCGCAGAGCGAACGCGCGCTGGGCCTGGCCCACTGGCTGGAGCAGCAGCCGCAAGTCGAGCGGGTGTTCTACCCGGGCCTGGCCTCGCACCCTCAGCACGCGCTGGCGATGGCCCAACAATCGGGCTGTGGTGGCGCCGTGGTGTCGTTCATCGTGCGCGGCCAGCAAGCGGGCGGGCCCGAGCAGGCCCGCAAGAACGCGTTCCACGTCATCGACCAGACGCGGGTGATGTCGATCACCGCCAACCTGGGCGACACCAAGACCACCATCACCCACCCCGCCAGCACCTCCCACGGGCGCCTGACCGAAACGCAGCGGCAGGCCGCTGGCATCACCCAGGGCATGGTGCGGGTGGCCGTGGGCCTGGACGACCTGCGCGACCTGCAGGCCGACCTCGCGCGCGGGCTGGACGCCCTGATTCCCTGATTGAATTGCCGACCCTGAGCCATGAGCGCTGTACGCACCCGATTTGCCCCGTCGCCGACGGGCTTCATCCACCTCGGCAACATCCGGTCGGCCTTGTTTCCATGGGCCTTCGCGCGCGCCAAGGGTGGCGTTTTCATCCTGCGCATTGAAGACACCGACGTGGAGCGTTCGTCGTTGGAGGCCGTGGACGTCATCGTGGAGGGCATGCAGTGGCTGGGCCTGAACCACGACGAAGGCCCGTACTTTCAGATGCAGCGCATGGACCGATACAAGGCGGTCCTGGCCCAGATGCTGGACCAGGGCCTGGCCTACCGCTGCTACATGTCGACGGCCGAGCTGGACGCGCTGCGCGAACGGCAGCAGGCCGCCAAGGAAAAGCCGCGCTACGACGGCGCCTGGCGTCCCGAGCCTGGCAAGGTGCTGCCGCCCGTGCCCGAGGGCGTGTTGCCGGTCATCCGCTTCCGCAATCCGCAGGGCGGCGCGGTGGCGTGGGACGACAAGGTCAAGGGCCGCATCGAGATCAGCAACGATGAGCTGGACGACCTGGTCATCGCGCGGCCCGACGGCACGCCCACCTACAACTTCTGTGTCGTGGTCGACGACCTGGACATGGGCATCACCCATGTGATTCGCGGCGATGACCATGTCAACAACACGCCGCGCCAGATCAACATCCTGCGCGCGCTTGGTGCGCTGCCGCCGGTCTACGCCCACCTGCCCACGGTGCTCAACGAGCAGGGCGAGAAGATGAGCAAACGCCATGGCGCCAAGCCCGTCACCCAGTACCGGGACGAGGGCTACCTGGCCGACGCGGTGGTCAACTACCTGGCCCGCCTGGGCTGGAGCCACGGCGACGACGAGATCTTTTCGCGCGAGCAGCTGCTGCAGTGGTTCGACCTCGACCACCTCGGCAAGAGCGCCGGCCAGTTCGACGAGGCCAAGCTGCGCTGGGTCAACGCCCAGCACATGAAGGCGGTGGCGCCTGCTGCGTTGGCGCCCCTCGTGGTGGATCAACTGGCTCGGCTTGGCCACACCGTGGCGGCCGATGCGCCCTGGCTGGTCGATGCGATCGCCTTGTTTCGCGACCGGTGCAGCACCACGGTGGAGTTGGCCGAATGGCTGTCGATGTACGCCGCGCCAGTGCAGCCCAGCGCGGACGACCTGGCCACGCACGTGACCGACGCCGTGAAGCCAGCGCTGCAGGCCCTGGCCACGGCCCTGGCCGAAGGGGCTTGGGACAAGGTGGCGATCGCAGCAGCGATCAAGAAGACGCTGACGGCGCACGGCCTGAAGATGCCGGTGCTGGCGCACGCCGTGCGCGTGCTGGTGTGCGGCCGCGCACAGACGCCGTCAGTGGACGCGGTGCTTGCGCTCTTCAACCAAGATGTTGTGATCAACCGCTTGCGCGCAGGGTCAAAATAAATGTACACTCTTGGTCTCGCTTGAACAGCAAGACAAACACTGCAAAGTGAGTGTCAGGGGGGTATAGCTCAGCTGGGAGAGCGCTTGCATGGCATGCAAGAGGTCAGCGGTTCGATCCCGCTTACCTCCACCAAACAAGCGCTGTTCAAGAGAGGTGTTGAACAGGTTTTTGTCCCCTTCGTCTAGAGGCCTAGGACACCACCCTTTCACGGTGATTACAGGGGTTCGAATCCCCTAGGGGACGCCAAGTTTTGTGGCACTTGTGCAGCGTGATGAACGCGGCAGAAGCCACATGGAGTGGTAGTTCAGTTGGTTAGAATACCGGCCTGTCACGCCGGGGGTCGCGGGTTCGAGTCCCGTCCACTCCGCCAACCACATCAAAGCCCTGTGAGTCGTTGACTCACAGGGCTTTTTCACTTTCTGATGCCCGAAGGCAGATGCGCGCCAAGCCGTTGGTCAGCCTGGCGCGCGATCAGCCTTGCTTCACTTCACGGTGTCAAAGAAGGCACGCGCTTGCACGTGGCAGAAGGGCGGCTCATAGCTGCCGTGGTAATTGCCAAAATAGGTCGCAAAGGCGGCCGAAGTCGGATCGGTCGGTGCGGCGCCGTTGATGCCGAAGGTCGCACGGATCAGCGGGTCCACGTCCACGGACGTCACATTCGACACGCCCCGCGCGTCGAAATCGGCTTTCATGACCGACTGGTGGACTGCGGGCGGCACCGTGGGATCGCCCGCACCGCCACACAACATCACTTTGGCGCGCGGGGTCCAGCCCAGCAGGTCGTTCTTCCTGCCGGCCAGGAACACCGAGTTGGCGTTGTTCGTCTGGACGTCGGTGATGAACGCGGATTGGAACAGCAGGTCGCGTGCTTGGTTCGGCGTCTCGCCGTTGGCGCCGGGCAATGCGCCGGTCGTGACCAGCGTGGTGTAGTTCAGTGACGCGTTGGGCAGCAGGTTCTCAATCGTGCTGGCGTAAGGCGCACGAAACACCGTGTTCACATTGCTGTAGATGTCACCGTACACCTTTTGCCACGACGTGACCAGGTACGGCACGAAGAACTGGTAGCCGGCAATGGCTTGAGTCAGCTTGAAGCTGCCCGACAGGTTGTACGGCCCGGCGAGGTGGGCACCGGCCACGATGTTGAGTTCGGTGGCGGCGTCCCGTTCGCCGTTGCGATGGGCCGCCATCGACGCGTGGCCGCCTTGCGAGTAGCCGGTGAGCATCACCTTGCCCGACAACGTGGCACCCACGCCGGACGCGGCATTGCGGGCCGCGCGGATCGAATCGATGACCGATGTCGCCTCGGAGTCGGCGTGCAGGTAGGGGTGAAAACTGTACGTCGACTTGGCGAAACCCAGGTAATCGGTGGCGACCACCGCGTAGCCCTGGGCCGCGTACATCGAGGCCAACAGGAAGGTCTCGCTGTCCTGCGGGTTGGCCAGTGTGCGCGGGCGTTGCACGTC
The DNA here is from genome assembly GCA_943370175.1 of Hydrogenophaga intermedia. Taxonomy (GTDB): domain Bacteria; phylum Pseudomonadota; class Gammaproteobacteria; order Burkholderiales; family Burkholderiaceae_C; genus Ideonella_A; species Ideonella_A intermedia_A. The sequence goes on from CALRPU020000010.1 coordinate 18,636, forward strand.
GGTGCCTTTGGCGTAGGCCACCAACGGTGCAGACGCGGTGCAGGCGCCGGTGGGCACGAGGAACACGCCGGAGCTGTTGGTCTGCTCGTTTTTCGCGCCAACGGTGTTGTAGTTGATCGACACAACCTTGACGTCGCAGCGTGCCTTGCCGGTCAGGGCCTGCAAGCCCGCGGACGCGGTGCCCGCGTCGATCTGGGCCGCCGTCAGGGTCGTCACCGTGATGGGCGAATCGACCAAGGACCCCCGCGCAGGTGCGGTGACGCCGGTGTCACCGCCGCCATCTCCGCCGCCGCAGCCGGCCAGGAGGAGGGCGATGACGGCGGGGGCGGCGAACTTCGTGGTCTGCATGTGAAAGCAATCAGAGTAAAGGCCCCTTATGGTGGTAAGCCTTGCCAGCGATCACATCGGGAGTTACGCGGGTGTTTGCATCAAGTGGTTGAGGTTGGCGCCGCTTGGCGACGGGCCATCAAGGCGCCATTTGGTTGGTGGCGCAAATGTCCACCTGCGTCCACAGAAAGGCAAACGACCGCGTGCCGTCGTCGGTGGTGGAACTGCCGCTGCCCGACACCGTGACCGTGTTGACCCCGGTCTGGACAAAACGGAACTCGTACACCGGCGCGGTGGCCGGGGGCACGAGGCGGCGAACGCTCGCGGACTTGCTGGCCCGATCGACTTTCAGCAAGGGGGCGCCGCCGGCCGCGCGTTCACCAGCGTCGGCCACGCAGGCGGCGATGGCTTCGTAGTTGCCCTGAAAGCTCTGGGTGGTGGCGCCCTGTTCGGGCCGCAGGTCGCTGAGTTTGCTGGCGCAGGCGCTCAGCGTCAGGGCCAGCAGGGTGGCCGTCACGAGGCGGCGGGTTGCGCCGCGGCGGTGTTGTGGTGTGGTCATGGTGCGCGTGAGGGGGAGGCGGGGCGAAGACCCAGGCGAGCGCGCGTGCGCGGGCAGCGGCCGGTGGTGCATTCCACGGGATTGTCCACCCGGCGGTCCGCCCGGCCAGCGCCTTGACATCGGGCGTTGCCGCGGCGTCTGTCCTGCGCTGGCGGGCCATGTGGGCTGACGCACAGACGCGCCGCCCGCCAACGTTCAGTCTGCACGCCCTTTGACTTCATCGGATTCCCTCATGTCCAACGCCATTGCCGCCCACAAGCACCGAGCCACCCTGCATGTGCTGCGCGACCGCATGAAGCGCGCCAAGCGTGACCTGAAGCTGGGTCGCCCCGGCGCCCAACAACGCCTGTCTGCCCACGCGGCCAAGCGCGCGGCCTACCGCAGCGCCCACCCGGCCTGACGGCTTGTCGCTGCGGCGCCACCTGCGTTGGCCGCGGATCAGCGCGGGGCGGCCAACAAGGCTTTGGCCGCATCGATGCGCAGCGCAAGGGGCACGCCGTCGTCGTTCATCACCGACAGCAGGAACTCGCGGGGGTCGCTGGCGTTGGTGCGCTGCGCAACGCGGTGGACCAACGCGGCGGCCGATGGGCCGTCGGCTTGGTCCATCGCGGCCATGGGGGCCGTGGTGGAAGCGGTTGGCGGCGCGACTGGGGTTGGCATCGCTGCCGATGCGGCCGCCGGTTCGTCGGATGCCAGGCGGGCCATCCCCGCGGCCAAGTCGGCGTGGGGAATGCTGCTCAGGCGGGACAACAGGTCCGCCTGACCCTCGGCGTTGGGCGGCAGGTCCAGCCAGCATTCATCGCTGAACATGGGGGCGAGATCGGGCGCGACGAAAGCGGACCACGGGCCGCCCGGCTGCAATGGGGCCGGCACGGAGACAGTGTGCTGCGAGGTGGTTGGCCACAGGCGCAAGCGCTGGGGGTCGATGTCGGGCACATAGCGCCTGCGCAGGGCCTCCAAAACCTGACGGGCCGCGTCCAGGCTCACAGGTTGAGCCACCGACATCCACAACTGAAAGCCGCCCGGGCCCGCCACCGCGATGGCCGGGGCGGGCCAACCCAGGTCGACCTGCACGCCTTGCCACACGCGCTGCAAGTTGGACCAATCGGCCGGGCCGCTGAGCGCCATCACGAGGGCGCGCGTCTGGTTGTCTCGCAGGCTCGGCGCGGGGCCCGGTGCCTGGGCGTGTGCCATCGTTGGGTCGGACGGATCGACGTCCGCGGCCGACGCGGTTTCCGGCGGCGGCAAGGACAGGTCACCGTAGAGGCGACGCAGTTCGGTGTGAAGTCGGTTCATGGGCGATGATGGCGGGGCACAGCGACCCCGTGCAGTCCGGTGTTGCGCCTTCAAATTCTGGCCCAAGCCGAAGCCATGCGCCCGTGGCATGGCCGGCCCTTTCATCCGACCGTCCCGCCGTGCCCGCCAACCCTCTCGCGCCGTTCCCGCTGCCCTACCTTCAGGGCTACCCCGCCCACGTGCTCGCGCAGGTTCAGGCCTTGCTGGCGGCCGGCGAGCTGGCTGCACTGGTGGCAAGTCGCCACCCGGAGGCCCACGCGGTGCGCACGGAGCGGGCCTTGTTTGATTACGTTGTCGATCTGAAGGCCCGCCACCTGCGCAGCGCGCCGGCCTTGGCCAAGGTCAGCTACGACCCAAGCCTGCACCTGACGCAAAACGCGTTGGGCACGCACACGGCGGTGTCGCGCGTGCAGGGCGGCCGCCTCAAGGCCAAGCGCGAGATCCGCATTGCCACGCTGTTCAAGGACGCGCCCGCCAACTTCCTGCACATGATCGTCGTGCACGAGCTCGCGCACCTGAAAGAACGCGACCACAACAAGGCGTTCTATGCGCTGTGCCAGCACATGGCGCCGGACTATCACCAGTGGGAGTTCGACCTGCGCCTGTGGTTGACGGCGCGGGATGCGGCGCGACCCGCCTCGCCTGGTGCGGCACACGCGGCGCCGGCGTGAGCGCTCAAGCGCCGCGTGACCGCACCCGCTGGCGCGGCGCCTCAGCGCGCCCACCGGCCTTGCGGGGGGCCGCCTGACCCGCTGCGTGCAGGTCGTCCAGCCACAGCAGCGCGTCCACGTAGGACACGAAGTGATCGAGGTACTCGGGCGACACCTCGCGCATCAGGGCGAGCGAGCGGTGCATCAGCCGCTGCGAATTGAGTGGCCCGGCGCCCTCGGGCAATGCCGTCAGCGACGCCCGCACCCGCAGGTCGGCGCTGAGGCGGGCCCAGCTGGGGCGGAAGCAGCGCAGGGCCTTCAGGTCGACCGCGTCGGCTGTCGCGTCGGGCGCGGCCGTGCTCGCCAGTGCGGCGCCGGGTGCGGGGGCAAGCCCGGCGGTCTGATTCGCCAGGTGGTCGAGCAAATCGCGCAGCGGACGGCGTGGCGGCGCGGCGGCCATGGGTGGCTCGGTGGCGGAGGATGTGGCGGCGGATTCGGCGGCGCCCGCGGTGGACGCTGCGTTGAGCACGGCCTGGGCGGTCGACCACAGCCGTGCCCGCACCTCGTCAGCGCAACCGGCGCTGCGGCGCGCCAGCGATTGCAGCTGCGCATACCGCACGGGGTGCCGTTGCGGCAGGCCGCGCTGCTGGGCGTCGGCCAACAGGGCGTTCAGGTCGTGGGCCGGGCTCGACGCCATGTCAAGGCTTGCGCGCCGGGGCGGCCCCGTCCGTCGGGCGCGGGCGCGGTGTCGGCGCGATCTCGACCCGCCGGTTGCGCGACCGCCCGATGGCGTCGTCGTTCGACGCCACCGGTTGCTCGGAGCCGAAGGCCGCGGCAAACACCGATGAGGACGGCAGACCCTCCTCGATCAGCGTGCGCGTGACGGTCAACGCGCGCTGCGCCGACAGCTCCCAGTTGTCGGCGAAGCGGCGGTTGCCGTCGCGCACCTGGCGGTCGTCGGTGAAGCCGCTGACCATCAGCACCTCGTCGCGCGATTGAAGGTAGGCGCCCAGCGGCGCGCTGAGGCTTTTCAGCAGTTGGCGGCCTTCCGGCTGCAACTCGGCGGAATTGAAGGCAAAGAGCACGCTGCCGCTGATGCCGATGCGCCCGTTCGTCAGGGTCACGCGCCCGGCCGCCAGCGGCGCGGCCAATGCCTGCTCCAGGGCCTCGCGACGTTGCTCGGCCTTTTGGCGCTGCTTGACCTCGGCGTCCAGCCGTGTGGACAGATCGAGCTGCATCCCCATGGCCATCACCAGGATCAGCACGAAGGCACCAAGCAGCCCGGCCATCAGGTCGCCGAAGGCGGCCCACACCGGCACGCTCGATTCCAGGGCCTCGGTGTCGTCCATGGTCAGGCGATGCTGGACTCGCGGGGCGTTGCCGCGAGCCGCTGCAGTTCATCGACGACCTGCTTTTGCGACATCACGGTCAGGTCCACGAGTTCGCGGGCTTGGGCCACGTAGTAGGCCAGCTGATCGTCGCTGCGGGTGAGCGTGTGGTTCAGTGCCTGCTGGATGCCTTGCAGCTGCGCGGCCAATGCGTCGCTGGACTGCCCAAACTGGTGGATGGCATGGCCGAAGGCCTCTCCCAGGCTGGCCACTTCGATGGTGCTGCTGGTCGCCTGGTGGACGACCTGGGTCAGCTGGTTGGCGGCGCCTTGGGTGTCTTCGGCAAAGCGTCGGCCCACGCGGTCCAGCAGGTCCGCCGACGAAGCCACGAGCGCATCGATCGCCCCGCGCTGCTCGGTGCTGGCGTGGTTGACCGCGTCCAGCAGCGTGCTCAGGGTCTGCAGCGTGCGGCGGCGTTCATCCAGGGCTTCGTTGTCGCGCGCCAAGCTGTCGCTCAGGGCCTGCCGCATCTCGGTCATCACGGCGGCGGCCAGGCGCGGGGCCTGTTCCGCGGTGTCGATCAGCCGGGCCACCTCGGCGATGGTTCGGCGCGACTGGGCTTCGGCCTGCTCGCTCAGCGCGGTGACCGACTGCGCCAATTGGGCAGCCAGCCGCTGGTGCTGGTCCAGGGCCTGTTCGCCCGCCGCGTGCGATTGCGCCTGCAGCTGGCGGGCGCTGTCGTGCAGGGCGAGGGTGAAGGTCTCCAGGCGCTGTTGGTCCTGACTGGCCACTGCCCGTTGCAGCGTGGCATGCGCCTCGGCGACCCCGTCCAAAAGCCGCGCTGCGCGCTGCTCGAAGCTCGCGCTGGCGCGGTCCAGTGCCTGCTCGGTGTGCCGGACCAGGGCGTCGCCGCTGCGCTGCTGCTGGGCGAGGGCGTCGGTCCACAGCTGGGCGGTGCGCTGGGTGCTGACCTCGAAGCCGCGGGCGAGGTGGTCGAGCTGGTGGTTCACCGTGTCCGTCAGGCGCTGCTGGACGTCGGACGCTTCGCGCGCCACGCCCGCCATGGCGGCTTCGACCGCCGGGCGCATCGCCTCACCGGCCTGCCGCGCGGCGTCGGCCAGGCTCTGGCGCAGGCTGTGATCGACGGCGCTGGCCAGCGTGGTGAAGGCGGCCTCGGTGCGTCGGTGGAACTCGGCTTGCTGGTCGATCAGCTGCCGGCCAAGGGCGTGGGTCTGGGCCTCCATCGCGGCCGCCATCGCCTGCAGCCGGTCCACCAGCATGGGCAGGGCGTCGGCCTGGCGTTGCATCAAGGCCTGGGCCTGTTCGCGCTGGTGAATCAGCGAGTGGCTGCGCAGCGTGGTGGCCACCGCGGCGTCCAGGCGCTGCGCCAGCTGCTGGCGCTCGGCCCGGCACAAGGCCGACATCAGGCCCAGCATCGCGGACGCGGCCACGCCCGCGATCGACGTGCCGAAAGCCACCCCCAGGCCTTTGACCGGCGCCGACACCGAAGCGCGGATCGACGCCAGGTCGGTCGCTGTTTCAAGCGCCAGGCCGGTCCCATTCAAGGTGACCACCATGCCCAGGAACGTGCCCAGCATGCCCAGCAGCACCAGCAGCCCGGCCAGGAAGGGCGTCAGCGTTGGCCCGGGCAGGCCCACGCGCTCGCCCTGCACGCGCAGGCGCACCGCGGGCCGCAGGGGGGCGGGCAGCGTGGCCAGCCAGGGCTCGAGCCCCGGCGGCGGCGCGGCAAGGCGGTCGAGGGCGCCTGCCAGCTGCGTGCTGTCCCGCTGGAAGCCGCGCAACTCCCAGGCTCCCATCCCATAGAAGGCCAGCACGACCGCGGTGATGGCCAGGGCCAAGGGGTTGTTGCCAAGGTAGCCCAAGCCCACCCAGCCGATGACGGCGAGGCCGACGGCGAGGGCCGCGTGGTGGAGGGGTCGGTTCATGGCGTGGCGGTGGCCGAGTCGGTCTCGGCGGTGGGGGGGCGCAGGGCGGCCACCAGCGCGTCGATCGGTTGGAGCCGCAGCGCGAGCTCGGCCAGCATCACGGCCCTCATGCTGCGGCAGAAGGTGGCAAGCCAGGCATCGGGCCGGTCTGGGGCGTGCGCGCCCGGCCCAGGGTTGCGTGCAGCGGCGGCGTCGGCCTGAAGGCGATCGAACTGTCCCTGCAGCAGCACCGGGACCATCGACAGCAGCAGGCGCTCCTGGGTGGACAGGCTGCGTTCCATCACGGCGTCCACCGCGGCCAGCCGCGCCAGGTCCGGCGAGCGGCGGGCCAGGGCCTCGCGCACGCGGGCCCGCAGCCCGGCGATGGCGTGTTCCATGGCTTGCTGGCGGCGGGCGCAGCGACGGCGGTACGGGGCGAAGTCGGTGGGCAGGGCTGGCGCACGTTCGTGGTCAGGTCGGGTGGGCAACGGCGGGGTGGCTGGGGGCACGGCACAGTCCTCGGCGATGGCGTCTGCCATGGCGTTGGCAAGCCGCTGCCTCAGGTCGGTGAGCTCACGTTCGGCATTCGCCCAAGCCCCCGCTGGCGCCTGGTCGGCGGTGGTCGGCGGTGGCGCCGTGTCCAGCGCCGCGCACAGCTCGCCGGTGTCGGTCCAATGCAGCCATCGACTCAGGCGTTCTGCGAAATCCCGTTGTGCAGACCCGCGCGGCGAGGGCGCCAAAGGGGTCGTCGAGGCCAACGGGGCCAGCAGGCGGATGAGCGTGGGGTCGGAAAAACGTGTGCGCTGGGACCCTGGCGCCATACCGCGTTCAGAGCAAGGATTTGCAAAGGGGCGGAGTCTACTACTGCGCGTTGCTGCGCCGTCCGTGGCCCGACAGCGGCCTGCCAGCGCTCACATGCCCTGTGCCACCGGCACACGCCTGACGCACAACCTGCCCCTGGTCGTGGCCGACGAGGCGGCGCTTCGGGCTGGCCTCAGCCGCGTGCGGATCGTCGCCCGCGCTTGGGTCGGCGCGGCACGGGCGCGGTCGTGATCGTGGTCGTGGTCGTGGTCGTGGTCAGTCGGACACCGTCGTGGTCGGCGCTGTCGGTCGGGCGATGGCGCTTTCCACGACCTGCCGCGTCAGCGTGGGGGCGAAGGACTCGATGAAGTCGTAGGCATAGCCGCGCAGCCAGGCGCCTCGGCGCACGGCCAGGCGGGTCAGGTTGACTTCGAACAGGTGGCGCGCGTCCAGGCCGTGCAGGCCGCGGTCGCGTTCGGGGTCGAAGGCGATGGAGGCGACGATGCCCACACCCATGCCGAGTTCCACATAAGTCTTGATCACGTCGGCGTCCATGGCGCTGAGCACGATGCGCGGCACCAGCCCCACCGCTGCGAAGGCGTTGTCGATGTGGGCGCGGCCGGTGTAGCCCTCTTCGTAGGTGATGATGGGGTGCGAGCCCAGTTGCGCCAGCGTGAGCGGACCCTCGACCGCCAGCAGCGGGTGCCCGGGCGGCACCACGATGCTGTGGGTCCAGCGGTAGCACGGCAGCGCCACCAGCGCGTCATATTGGGCGAGTGCCTCGGTGGCCACGCCGATGTCGGCCTCGCCGCTGAGCAGCATCTCGGCCACCTGCTTGGGCGAGCCCTGGTGCAGGGTCAGCGCGACGTCGGGGTACACGGCGCGAAAGTCCCGCACCACGGTCGGCAGGGCATAGCGCGCCTGCGAATGGGTGGCTGCGATCGACAGGCGCCCCGTGCTCTGGGCGGTGAAGTCGTCGCCGGCCCGCTTGAGGTTGTCGGCCTCCAGCAGCAGGCGTTCAACGATCTGCACCACCGCTTCGCCTGGGGGCGTGAGCTGGGTCAGCCGCTTGCCGGCGCGCACGAAGATCTCGACGCCCAGCTCGTCTTCCAGTTCACGGATCTGCCGGCTGATGCCGGGCTGCGACGTGTGCAGCACACCGGCCACTTCGGTGAGGTTGAAGCCCGAGCGGGTGGCTTCCCGGACGGCACGCAATTGTTGAAAGTTCATGGCTCAGGACGCCACCGTGGTGGCCAGGGTCGGGGATCATTGCGATCCAAGCCATGCATTGTTCGGTGCGCGATGGCGCGGGCCAACCAAGCTCTTTTTCTAAGCAATCCAGCGAAGTCGTCCCGTGTGGCAGGCCCTTGCAAGGCCGCGGTGCGCTTGCCATCTCCGCGGTGGGAGCGCTGGCGGGCGCGGGCGGTCCGCCCAACGGCCGCGTTCGCCTTCGACAACGCTTGGCACGGTGCCAAGCGGTTCAACCTGAAGGCGCCCGGCAACCTCTGCATCAGCGGCTCGGGTGCTGCAGGCCGCGCCACAACAGGTAGGACTTCAGCACCGTGGCCGCGACCACCACCAGCACCACGACCACGCTCCACAGCCCCACGCTGTGCGACCCGATGCTGGCCTGGCACAGCAGCAGACCGATGCCGCCAGCGACCATGCACCGCCCGCCAAAGCGGTGGGTCTGGTCCCACACGCGCTCGTCGGCCAAGGTCCACGGCGTGCGAATGCCCACCGTGTGGTTCCAGCGCACCTTGCCCATCACGTTGCCCACGACGATCAGCAGCACCGACATGGCCATCGGCACCGCGAGCTGCACGTCGATCAAGGGCCCGTCCTGCGGCACCACCGCGTGGTTGATGATCAAGGCATGCACCAGGGCCAACAGCGCGGTCACGGCCAGCGTGATCGTGCTGACGGCGGGCGCCGACCGCGCCAGGTTGGCTCCCTTGGGGTCGACGCGGGGCAGGCAGGCCATCAGCACCAGCAGCAACGCGGCCAGGCCCGGCATCATCCACAGCGCGTAGCGTGCGGGCGCCCAGCCGTCGGCCTCCCCGCGGACATTGAAGTGGATGGGCACGCGCGCGTCGCCGCCCACCACCGACAATGCCCAGGCCGAGCCGATCAGCATGCTCACCACCAGCAAGGCGCTGGCCGCGTGGGTCAGCCGGGTGCGGCGGGCGCGGGCGAGGTCGCCCGGCAGAGGGCGGTCGTTGAGCTCAGTCATGGGGTGGTCCTTTCGGTCCTTTGAAGCGGCTGGCTGCGTGGGTGTTCGGGCGGGCGGCAGGCACGCGCGTGCCCACGCCGAGCAGGTCGGCGAAGGCGAGCAGGGTTTCGTCCAGCACCGAGGCGTTCAGGCGGTAGGTGATGCTGGTGCCCGACTTTTCAGTGCTCACGAGGTCGGCTTCGCGCAAGACCGCAAAGTGGCCCGACAACGTGGGCTTGGACAGCGTGAAGTGATCGGCCAAGTCGCCCGCCGTCATGTCGCGGTCCTTCAGCAGCTGCAGGATGCGGCGGCGCGTCGGGTCGGCCAAGGCCTTGAAGATGCGGTCCATTTCGTTATTTTGCGAAATAACGAAATTAAGTCAAGCGCCGTGCTGCACTGTCTTCGCAAGCTCGCTAGAGTCCGGTTTCCCGCGGCGCCGCCCAGCGACGGCGCGCCCGTGCAACGACCGGAGCCCAGCGCATGACCGACTCAAGCCCCTACACGCCGCCCAAGGTGTGGACCTGGAACAAGGAAAATGGCGGCAAGTTCGCCAACATCAACCGCCCCATCGCCGGACCCACGCACGACAAGGTGCTGCCCGTGGGGCGCCACCCGCTTCAGTTGTACTCGCTGGCCACGCCCAACGGCGTCAAGGTGACGGTGATGCTGGAGGAGCTGCTCGCCCAGGGCCACACCGGCGCCGAGTACGACGCCTGGCTGATCAAGATCCAGGAAGGCGACCAGTTCGGCAGCGGCTTCGTCGAGGTCAATCCGAACTCGAAGATTCCGGCACTGATGGACCGCAGCGGGCCCACACCGGTGCGCGTGTTCGAGTCGGGCGCCATCCTGATGTACCTGGCCGAGAAGTTCGGCGCCTTCCTGCCCACCGACCCCGCCCGGCGGGCCGAGTGCCTGGCCTGGCTGTTCTGGCAGATGGGCAGCGCGCCCTACCTGGGCGGCGGCTTCGGGCACTTCTTTGCCTACGCGCCGAGCAAGATCGAATACGCCATCGACCGCTTCGCGATGGAAACCAAGCGCCAGCTCGACGTGCTCGACCGCCGGCTTGCCGACACCGCCTACCTGGCCGGAGACGACTACACCATCGCCGACATCGCGGTGTGGCCGTGGTACGGCGCCCTGGCGCATGGTCTGCTGTACGAGGCCGGCGAGTTTCTGCAGGTGCAGGACTACCGGCACGTCCAGCGCTGGGCCACCGCCATCGCCGAACGTCCGGCCGTGCAGCGCGGGCGGCGCGTCAACCGCACCTGGGGCGACCCGGCCAGCCAATTGCCCGAGCGCCACGACGCCAGCGATTTCGACCGCCCGCCGACCGCCTGAGGCGTTGCGGCGACGGCGCCGGGTCACGCGCCCAGCAGTTGTCCACCGTCGACGTTCAGCACCTGGCCCGTGATCCACCGCGCGTGGCGCGAGGCGAGGAACAGGGCCACCTCGGCGATTTCCTCCGGCGTGCCCATGCGGCCGAACGGAATGCTCTTGAGCGTGCGCTCGTAGAGCACCGGGTTGTCGGTGCGGCGCTGGTCCCAGACGCCGCCGGGAAACTCGATGGAGCCGGGCGCGATGGCGTTCACGCGGATGCCTTGGCGGCACCACTGGGCGGCCTGGCTGCCGGTGTAGCTGTTCATCGCGGCCTTGACGGCGGCGTACGGTGCGGCCCGGGTTGAGGGGCGCAGCGCCGAGATGGACGACAGGTGGATGATGCTGGCGCCCCCGCCGTCGATGCCGGCTTCACCCGCGCGCTGCAGCCAGGGCAACGCCGCCCGCGAGCAGCGCACCATCGCCATCACATCCACCGCCAGGCTGGCCGCCCAGCCGTCCTCGTCGTCGCTCATGCCGAAGCCAGAGGCGTTGTTGATCAACACGTCGATGCCGCCCAGGGCGTCGGCGGCGGCCGGCACCCAGGCGTTGATCGACGCCGCGTTGGACAGGTCGCAGGTCATGGTGTGGACGCGGTGGCCGTGCTGCGCCAAGTCGTTCTGGACGCGGGCAAGGTCAGCCGCTTGGCGCGCACACACCGCCACGTCGGCGCCCGCGGCCGCGAAGGCCAAGGCGATGGCGCGCCCGATGCCGCGGCTGCCGCCAGCCACCAGCACGCGTCGCCCGTTGAAATCAAATCCCATTGGGGTCTCCAGACCGGATCGATGAAGGGGAGCGTGGATTGTGGGCGGCCCCGGCGCGCGGTTTCGCGCGGCCAAGCCTGCCGTTCAGTCCCGCCCGCTCGGTCCCGCCCGCTCAGTCCCGCCGGTTCAACCGTTGGGCGAAGGCCAGGACTTCGGGCGTGACACCGGGCGCCGTGTCGCCCTGGGCCGCGGTGCCGTCCAGCAGCGTGGCGCGCAACAGGCGCTCCAGAGCGTCGGCCGCGGGCGTCACCGCGCCGGCGAAGCGCACCCGGCCTGCAGAGTCGATGATCACGATGGTCGGGAAGGTGTCCACGTCGATGTCGCCGACGAGTTCGGACTCCTCTTCGAGGTCGATCCAATGCGCTCGCAGGGGCAGGTGGGACGACAGGGCGCCGGCCACCTGCTCGAAGCGCTCACGGTAGTCGTCACACAAGCGGCACCAACCGGCGCACAGGCAGGCCAGGTGGGTGGGCGATGACGTCGGCATCGCCCCGGATTTTAGGTGTCGCAGGCCGCGTCAGCGCAGGCCGAGGTTGAAGCTCAGGTCGGCACCGGCGCGGCGCCCGCGCGCATCGACTTCGCGCATGCGGCGCTCCAGGTCGTGAATGTCCAAGGACTCGGCAAAGTAGGCTTCGTCGCGCTCGCTTTGGGACGGCAGGCGCGGCAGCAGGGTGGACAGCAGGTTCAGCAAACGGGTCAACATGATGGGTTCCAGAGGGGCTTCTTTGAAGCTTGAACGCCATTCTAGGGTAAACCCTTATACATCGTGCACTAAAGGGTTGAAGCCCATCCCGACCTCACCGCCCCGCCTCGCGCGGGCATGACCACATGCGGAATGCTTCCATGGCGTCGGCAGGCCCTTGGGCACACTCTGTGCTCAGACGCACCGACCACGTCCGCTGACATCGGCCAACATCACCCCAGAAAGCACGCCCATGGCACGCCCGATCCCCTCATTGCAGCAGCAGCTGGCGCTCTTTGCGCTGGACACACCCTGGTTCATGCAGGCGCTGGTGGCCGTGCGCGACCTGGGGCTGCCATCGTGGTGCATCGGCGCCGGCGCGGTGCGCAACATGGTGTGGGACAAGCTGCACGGCCGCACGACGCCGTCCTCGCTGGCCGACATCGACGTGGCGCATTTCGACCCGCACGACCTGTCGACGCAGCGCGACGCCGAGTTGCAGGCCCGGCTGATCCGACGGCTGCCGCAGGTCCCCTGGGAGGTCACCAACCAGGCCGGCGTGCACCTGTGGTTCAAGGACCACTTCGGGCACGAGGTGCCGCCTTTGACGTCGCTCGTCGATGCCGTGGCCTCGTGGCCCGAGTTCGCCACGTCGGTGGGCATCTGGCTCAGCGACGAGGGCTCGGTGGAAGTCATCGCCCCGCACGGGCTGAAGGACTTGTTCTCGGTGGTGGTGCGCCACAACCCGGCGCGCGCCAGCGTGGCCACTTACGAACAGCGCGTGGCGCAAAAAAACTACGCCGCGCGCTGGCCGTCGGTCACCGTGGTGGCGGCCTGAGCCGGTGGCGTGACCGACGCGCGTGCAGCGTGATGCCGGCGCCGGTCCCGCGCCCGAACTGGCGGTCAGCTCGCCACGACGACCAGGCGGTTGTCGACGCTCACCACCCCACGCACCGCGGCGGCCAGCTTGGCGGCGCGTTCACGCGACTCGACGTCGGGTGCCGTGCCCTTCAACGCGACGCGGCCATTGACCGTGTCCACGTTGATCTTGATGGCGCTGAGCTTCGGGTCTTGCGCCAACTCGGCGTTGACGCTGGCCGTGATCGCGGCGTCTTCCACCTTGGACGCCACTTCGGTGGTCACGTTGCCGATCTTCTCGCCCACGCGCTCGGCCGCGGCCTCGGTGCGGGCGCTGGCGTCGGCGGCGCCGGCCTTGATGCTGTCGGCGGTCTTTTCGGCGCCTTGTTCCACCTTGGCAATGGCACTGTCGACCTGCTGGCCCACCGTGGCGTCCTCGGGCTTGCTGCAGGCCACCAGGGCGAGCGCGGCCAGGCCGGCGGCGACGAGCTTGACGGAAGTGGCGGTGTTCATGGTCATGGGAGGTCCTTTCAAGAGCCGTTGATCCAGGCGCTCAGGGTAGGCGCGCCCGGCAGCGTCCACCATCGGCCGATGGCCCAACGGAGTGTCGGACGATGCCGACGCTGTTCGGCAGGCCGCGCCGCGGCGACCCCGGCCGCGTTGCCTGCACAGCGGTCGCACTAAACTCGCCTCGCTGGGGTTTCTTTCCAGCACGGCGCCTTGCCCACCACGCCCCGCCACTCACGCCCCAAGCGCCCATGATCAGGATTGCCATCGTTGACGATCACGCCGTTGTGCGGGCCGGCTTGCGCCAGTTCCTGTCCGACCAAGTGGATTTGCGCGTGACCGGCGAGGCCAGCAACGGCCGCGAGGCCCTGGACCTCGTGCGCGCCGGCGAACTCGACGTGATGATCATGGACCTGTCGATGCCCGACCAAAGCGGCGTCGACGCCTTGGCCGCCATCAAGGCCCGCGCGCCCGACCTGCCGGTGCTGATCCTCAGCGGCTTCCCGGAAACGCACTACGCCACCACCCTGCTGAAGCAGGGCGCGAGCGGCTACCTCAACAAGGAGTGCGACCCTGAGGAGATCGTCAAGGCGGTGCGCACGGTGTTTCGCGGCCGCAAGTACATCACCCCGGCCGTGGCCGAACTGCTCGCCGATGGCCTGACCAACGATGGCGACAAGGCCCCGCACGAGCTGTTGTCGGAGCGCGAGTTCCAGGTGTTCCTGCGGCTGGCCAAGGGCGAGTCCATCGGTCACATGGCCGACAGCATGTCGCTGAGCGTGAAGACGGTCAGCACCTACCGCACCCGGGTGATGGAGAAGATGAAGCTGTCGGCGAACACCGACCTGACCTACTACGCGATGAAGAACGGCCTGATCCAGTGAGACGGTGGTCCGCCTCGCACGCGTTCGCCGCACGCCCGCGGTGATTCAGCGCTTGCGGCTCAGGCCGGCGCAGGCGGTTTGAGCGTCACGTCCGTCGTCGTCGCCCAGGTCCATCAGCGGCAGCAGCCCGAGCACGGGATTGACCGCCACCAGCAGCGCCGCGGGGATCAGGCGCTGCAGGATCGGGCCCTTGTCCAGCGTGATGCTGGGCTGGCCGAGGGTGCCGCCGACCCGCACCGGGGTGCGCAGGGCCAGCGGGCTGAAGTCCTTGGGCGCCACCCGGGCCACGAGCGCCAGGCGCTCGTCGGCCAAGGACACCGACCCCTCCAGCCACAGCGTCGAGTCGCGCGTGTCGACCACGGCGGTGCGCACCTGCACCACGCCTTTGCTGATGCCCAGGTCGGCGACCGCGCATTGCACCGGCAAGGCGTCGTCGCCGCGCAGGCTCACGCCCAGCGCCTGGGCGATGTCCAGGCCGGCGGCCTCCACCGCCACGTGCGACACCTGGCCGCGGGTCAGCACCATTCGCGCTTCGCCCTGCGCGCTGGCCAACAGTTCGGCCGTCGACCGGCCGCGGCCTTGCACCTCGATCCGCGCGGCCACCCGCCCGGCGACCCAGGGCGGTTGACCGGATTCGCGGTCCTGGCTGATCCATTGGTCCAGCTTGACGCCGGTGACAACGAGGCGCGTCGTCCACGACGCCAGCGGCGCTCGACCGTCCAGGCCCACCTCGCCGCGGATGCGCCCCTGCGCGAGCTGAGCGTCCAGCGCGTCGATGCGCAGCACGCCGCCGGTCAGCTGCACCGTGGCCGCCAGCGGCTGCACCGACTGCAGCCGCGGGTGGCCCAGCTCCAGCCGGTCCAGCGCCACGGCGACGTCCGCGTCCATGGCCGCCAAGGACGCCAGGTCGAAGGGGCGGCTGGGCAGCGTGCGCTGGTTCTTGGGCGGTGGCTCGCCCGCCACCGCGCCGCCGATGGCCGGGCCCAGGTCCTGCAGCCAAAGCACCGAGCCGCGCAGCGACCCGCTGAGCTTGGGCACGCTGCCCGCCGGGGTGTCGAAGCTGAAGTCTCCGGCCAGCGCGCTGCGGCCGATGCGGGCCCGCGACACCGCCGCAGTCCAGCGGCTGCCGTCACGCATCACCGTGCCCTTCATCGCGAAGGCCGGCGTGGTGGGCAGGGTCAGGCGCAACGGCGCGCCCACCGCGGCGAGCGACGGGCCGCTCAGCTCGAATTGGCCATTCAAGCCCTGGCGCCCGGTCAGGTCGCGCACTTCGCCTTTGAACCACCCGTGTGCCTGCCCCACGTGCAGGCGAACCTCCACGGGGATCGGCGGCGCGATGGCGGTGGTCAGCCACGGCAGCGCGTCGCTGCTGCTGGCACTGAAGGTCACCGGCAGGCCGCGGTAGCGGCCCTTCGCCTGGGCCACCAAGGCCAGCGGGCCGGTCGACCCGACCACCGTCTCAGCGGGCGATGGGCCGGGGGTGATGGTGCCGTCGAGGCTCAACGCCAGCGGGGCATCGTTGACGCTGACGGTGGCGGCGTCGAGCCGCCACTGGCGCAACTGCAGCCGGTTCAGCAGGGGGCTGCTGTCCTGGTCGCCGGTCGCACCGAACTGCCAGCTGGCCTGGCCGTCCGGGCGGCGTTCGGCGTGCACCTCGAGCGTTGCAGCGCCGAGGAATTGCACGGCCACGGGACCGCCGCGCACTGCGTTCAGCAAGTCGCCATAGCGCAGGTGCAGGTCGGCTTGCTGGGCCTCGACAAAGTGGGGCCGGGCGCTCCAGGTGGGGTTGGCGATGGCGGCCCGGTCCAGGTGAAGTCGCACACCGCCCCACAGCTTGAGTTGCAGGCCTTCCAGCGTGACCGGGCGCCCGACCGTGCGGCCGAGCCAGGCCTGGGCCGGCTGGGCCAGCATCGGCCAACCGTGCCACTCGGCCCAAGCCAGCGCGAGCGACGCGGCGCCCATCAGCGCCACCGCGCCCGCGGCGGCCCATCGGCCAACGTGCCGTGACCGCCGCGGTGAGGCGGTGGGGGTGGGAGCGGTGGCCGGCGACGGCGTCAGGACTTCTTCCACACGCTGTCGACCTGGTCCTTCCACTGATCGAGCTGGCGGTTGGCGACGTCCTTCGCCTCGCCCAGGCGTTGGCGCAACTTGCCCTTGAGCTGGCTGCGCCGCCCCTCGGCGACTTGGCGGTCGTCCCCGGTGAGGTGACCCCACTGTTCGACGGCCCGGCCGGTCAGCTGCTTCAACTGTCCCTCAATTCGGTCGCGGTTCATGGTGTTTCCTTTCTCGTGGCGAGCACGTGAATGACGATGAGCTCAATGTAGGCAGCCGGCTGGCCCCGGCCCATCGGACAAGCGCCGAAAGCCGTGTAGGACATCGGCGTACACGGCCACCCCACCCGCCGCACCTCGCGCCACGCGGGCGCCCCGGCTCGGTCCCGGGTGTGGATTACCCGCCCTGCGCTTGTTCGCCGCCTGTGCTTCAATCCTGCCCTCGGCGCTGCCAGCGACCTGCAACGGCGCGCTGTCCACTGGAGTCGACCATGCCAGGCTTGCTGCCCCACATTGATCCCGAAGGCTTGCTGGAGTATTCCGTGGTCTACACGGACCGCGCCCTCAACCACATGTCCCAGAACTTCCAGCAGGTGATGCGCGGCATCTCCGGCATCCTGAAGGAGGTGTATGCGGCGAAGTCGACGGTGGTGATTCCCGGCAGTGGCACCTATGGGATGGAGGCCGTGGCACGCCAGTTCGGCAGCGGGCGCAAGTGCCTGGTCATCCGCAATGGTTGGTTCAGCTACCGCTGGACGCAGATTTTTGACGCCGGGCACATCCCGTCCGAATCGGTGGTGTTGAAGGCCCGCCGCACCGAGGCGGGCGCCCAAGGCGCGTTTGCGCCGGCGCCGATCGCCGAGGTCGAGGCCGCCATCGCGCAGCACCGCCCCGAGGTCGTGTTCGCGCCCCACGTCGAAACCTCGGCGGGCATGATCCTGCCCGACGACTACCTCAAGCGTGTGGCCGACGCGGTGCACGCCGTGGGCGGCCTGTTCGTGCTGGACTGCATCGCCTCCGGCGCCATCTGGGTCGACATGGCCGCCACCGGTGTCGACGTGCTGATCAGCGCGCCGCAGAAGGGTTGGAGCGGCTCGCCCTGCTGCGCCTTCGTGATGCTCAGCCCGCTGGCCCGAGAGCGCATCGACGGCACCACCAGCACCAGTTTCGCGGCCGACCTGAAAAAGTGGCTGCAGATCATGGAAACCTATGAAGCCGGCGCCCATGCGTACCACACGACCTTGCCCACCGACGCGCTGACCAAGACCTACGCGGTGATGCAGGAAACCCGCCAGTACGGATTCAGCAAGGTGCGCGCCGAGCAGCAGGCGCTGGGCGACGCCGTGCGCCGGCTGCTGGTCGAGCGTGGCTTCAAGAGCGTGGCCGCCGCCGGTTTCCAGGCGCCGGGCGTGGTGGTCAGCTACACCGACGACGCCGGCATCCAGTCGGGCAAGAAGTTCATGGCGGTGGGGCTGCAGACCGCGGCGGGCGTGCCGCTGATGTGCGACGAGGGCGCGGATTTCATGACCTTCCGCATTGGCCTGTTCGGCCTCGACAAGTTGCACAACACCGAACGCAGCGTCGCACCCATCGCCCACGCGCTGGACGAGATCATGGCCACGGCCTGACGGTGCACACCCGGCGCGCTGGGTCGGCGCGCTGGCGCGGGTGTCTCCATGACGCCACAAGGGCCGTCGCGCAGAGAAATAGTCGGTGTTTACCCCTTCCCGCATAGGATGATGGTTCGGGGGCGGTGGCTGTGCAGGGCTGTACGGTGCTCAAACGCCCTGTTGACGGTGCGCGAGAGCGCCACACACCCATGGGAATTTCCAGCACACGGGCAGCAAGCGCGGCGCCACCCGACCGCGCGCCGCTGCCCGTGTTTGACACTTGCGCTGGCGGCAAGCGGCTCGTCACCGCCATCATCGAATCGCCGGAATTCGACCCGAGCCTGGCCCGGCAGGCCCGCGAGATCCGCGGTGCGGCGGTGGCCCATCAGCGCGCATTGGGCCGCGGCACCACGGTTCACCTGGTCCAGGTCTTCGACGAGCGTGGCCCGCAGTCGCGGGTGGAAGACATGCTCGCCCAGGCGCAACCCGGCGCCTTGGTCGTCTTCTTTGGGCGCACCGCGGCGGAATGCCGTTCCCTGATGCAGGCCTTGGGCCTTGCGCTGCCGGTGGCGCCCAGCCTGGCGTTGCACTGACACGGCGCGGGCGCCGGCTGGCATTCGCGCGGGGTCAGGCCTGCAACAGCCCCCAGCGCAGCGCCACCAAGGTGAGTTCCGACTGATTGCCGGCCCGCAGCTTCTGCTTGACGTGGTACAGGTGAGTGCCCACGGTGCTCGTTGACAGGCTCAGGGCTTCGGCGATCTGCGCCACGCTCCTGCCCTGGGCCAATTGGATGAAGACCGAGAACTCGCGCTCGCTGAGCAGGTCTGCCGGGTTGTCCTCGCCGTCGATTTGCGCCATGGCCAGGGCTTGCGCGGTCTGCGCGTCGACGTAACGGTCGCCGCGGGCGACGGTGGTGACCGCGGCGATCAACGCCTCGGGCGCGCTGCGTTTGGCCAGGTAGCCCATGGCGCCAGCGCGCAGCACGCGCCGCGGGTGGGCGGTGTCCTCGTGGGCCGACAAGGCCAGCACGCGCGCCTTCGGGTCTTGGGCCAGCAG
This sequence comes from Hydrogenophaga intermedia, assembly GCA_943370175.1. GTDB lineage: Bacteria > Pseudomonadota > Gammaproteobacteria > Burkholderiales > Burkholderiaceae_C > Ideonella_A > Ideonella_A intermedia_A. The sequence continues at coordinate 37,520 of CALRPU020000010.1, forward strand.
GCGGCGCACCGCCTCCAAGCCGCCCATGCCCGGCATCGACAAGTCCATCACCACGACGTCGGGCTGGCACTGCGGGTAGGCCGAGCAGGCATCTTCGCCGTTGCCGGCCTCGGCCACCACCTCGATGGGCACCGCGCCTTGCGCGCTGGCCAGCAGCATGCGAAAGCCCATGCGCACCAGCGCATGGTCGTCCACCAGCATGACGCGGATCACCTTGAAGTCTGGGGCGCCCATGCCGTGAGCTGCTGAGGTTCGGTGCCGCCGGGCGCGGCGTGGGTGATGGGCAGGTCCACCGTCAGCAGGACGCCCCCACCATCGGCCGCGGCGACGGCGAAGCGCCCCTGCAAGGACTCGACGCGCTCGCTGAGCCAGCGCAGGCCGTGGTGGCCAGCGGGGTTGGCGGCGGCGGCCTCGGGCATGCCGCGGCCGTTGTCTTGAAGGCACAGGCGCACCCGGGCCTGGCCGGCATCGTCCGAGTCCGATTCGACCCGCAGTGACAGGCGGCTGGCCCCGCCGTGGCGCAGCGCGTTGGTGATGCCTTCTTGCGCGGCCCGGTACAGCGCCAGCGCGGTGTCGCTGCCCAGGGCCAGCGCGCCCAGGCGCACCTCCAGCTGCACCTGGGCATCGGCGTGGCTGCGGCGGGTGCGCTCGACCAGGTCGTTCAGGGCCTCTGCCAAACCGAAGTTGTCCAGCACCAGCGGGGTCAGCCGGGGGATCAAACCGTGCATCGCGTCGTACAGCCGCGAAGACTCGTCCGCGATCAGACGCGCCGCTTGCTCGGCGGTGGCATCGAGGGGGCCCACGCGCTGCGCCACCGACAGGGCCAGGCTGCGGATGGCGGTCACCGATTGGCCCAATTCGTCGTGCAGCTCGCGCGCGATCATCTTGCGTTCCTGCTCGATGTGGTGGTCGATCCAGCGGGTCAGCTCGCGGCTGTCGGACAGCTGTTCTTCCGCGCGTGCGGCGCGGCGCTCGGTGGCGATGTGTTCGCTGAGCACGCCCACCATGCGGTTGAAGGCGGTGCCGATGGCCGCGGCCTCGGTGCCGGGCAGCGGCGGCAACTTGACGTCGAAGCGGCCGGCCTGCAGCGCGTCCAGCGCGCTGACGATGCGACCGAAGGGCCGCACCGTTCGACCGACGGCCCAGAACACCAGCGCGTTCACCACGACCAGCAAGCCCAGGCCGCCCAAGGCCAGCGGCACGAAGGAATCCCAGGCGTCCAGCACCGCGCGCGTGGCGTTGGACCGCACTTCCAGACGACCACCTGGAAACTGGATCGCCTGCACCGATTGCGGGGGCAACACCAGGCGTGCGAACCAGTCGGGCGCGTCGCGCCCGGCCTTGTACAGCGACGGCGGCGAGGTGTAGAGCACCGCGCCCTGCTCGTCGTACAGCGAGATGTCGTTCGACCGGATGCGCCCCAGGCTTTGAAGGAAGCCGAGCAGTGCCGGCATGCCTTGCGCCGCATAGCGCCACGCGGTGCGGTTCAGCAGCTGGGCTGCCACGCGGTTCGCGGCCACGGTCTCCTCGTTGACCGACTCGCGCATGCCGCGCAGCTGCAGCGCCAGCAGCACCGCCACGAACACCAGCGTGAGCGCGCCAACGATCAGGTTGATCGTCACCCTCAGGCTCAGGCCACTTGGCGGACGCAGCGGCGTGGCCGTGGGGCGGGACAACGTGGGCGATGAAGACACGGGCCGATGGTATCGACCCACCGCGGCGCGCAGGCCGCGGCGCCCTCGGCAACAACCCCTAGGCCGAATCATGAAATTCATGAGGCCAGATTCATGAGCCGCCCACTGGGCATGCGCGGCCCGGGCATCGACCATTCGGCCCAGGCTGATGAAGCCGCTGCAGCGCCATGGGGGTGCTGCGGAATGTTCGACTGGAGACTCAGAATGACCTGGACCACCCCGACCGCCACCGACTTCCGTTTCGGCTTCGAGATCACGCTGTACATCTCGGCCCGCTGATTCGCCGCGGCCTCGCGGCCCGCCGCCCTGGGCTGCGCCCAGGGCGTGTCGTGAACCCAGGCGCGGGCGCCGCCTGCTTGAACCACATTGCCCATGAAGATCACCGTGCTGGGATCCGCCGCCGGCGGGGGCTTTCCACAGTGGAACTGCAATTGCGCCAATTGCCGCGGCGTGCGTGACGGCAGCATGCGTGCCAAGGCGCGCACGCAGTCGTCGCTGTTCATTCGGCCGGACAGCGCGGTCGACGGCGTGTTGTTCAACGCCTCGCCCGACGTCCTCGAACAGATTCGCAGCAGCCGCGTTCTGCAGCCGGCCCGCCAGCTGCGAGACACCGCGATCGCGGGGGTCGTGCTGATGGACGGCCAGGTCGACCACGCCACCGGCCTGTTCATGCTGCGCGAGCGCGGCACGCCCTTGCCGCTGTGGTGCACCGACGCCGTCCACCAGGACCTGAGTGAAGGCAACCCGGTGCTGCGCGTGCTGGGCCACTATTGCGGCGTGGACCGCCATGCCATCGCGCTCGACGGCGGCGCCTTCGAGGTGCCTGGTGTGCCGGGCCTGCAGTTTCTTGCGCTGCCGCTGGACAGCAAACCGGCGCCTTACTCGCCCAACCGCGCGCACCCGATCCCAGGCGACAACATCGGCATGCGCGTGCGCGACCTGGCCAGCGGCAAGACGTTGTTCTACGCGCCCGGCCTGGGCGAGATCAGCCCCGCTGTGTTCGACGCCATGGCCCAGGCCGACGCCGTGATGGTGGACGGCACCTTCTGGACCGACGACGAGATGGTCGCGCTGGGCATCAGCCGCAAGCGCGCCCGCGAGATCGGGCACCTGCCGCAGTCCGGCCCCGGCGGGATGATCGAGTGGATGGCCCGCTTGCCGGCGCAAACGCGGCGTCTGCTGATCCACATCAACAACACCAACCCCATCCTTGACGAGGACTCGCCCGAGCGCGCCACCTTGGCCCGCGCCGGCATCGAGGTCTGCGAGGACGGCATGAACATCGAGCTGTGAACATGCGCGCCGACATGATCAAGGCCAGCCGCCACCCTGGCGAGCCAGGCACCCCGTGGACCCGCGAGGCGTTCGAGGCGCTGCTGCGCGAGCGCGGCAAGTCCTACCACATCAATCACCCGTACAACCGCATGCTCAACGGCGGCAAGGCCTCGCCGGAGCAGATCCGCGGCTGGGTGGCCAACCGTTATTACTACCAGATCGCGATCCCCATCAAGGACGCGGCCGTGCTGTCGAACTGCCCCGACGCCACGGTGCGCCGCGGTTGGGTGCAGCGCATCCTGGACCACGACGGCTTCGAGATCGGCGGCATCACCGACCCGGGCGGCGTGGAGGCCTGGCTGCGCCTGGCCGAGGCCGTGGGCCTGAGCCGCGAGGAGGTGACCGACCTGCGCCACGTGGTGCCGGCGGTGCGCTTCGCGGTGGACGCGTATGTGAATTTCGCGCGGCGCGCGCCCTGGCAGGAGGCCGTCTGCTCATCGCTGACCGAACTGTTCGCGCCCGAGATTCACCGGCAGCGCCTGGCCACCTGGCCCGAGCATTACCCGTGGATCCATCAGGACGGCTTGTTTTACTTTCGCAACCGCATCGGCCAGGCGCGGCGCGACGTAGACCAGGGCCTGGCCATCACGCTGGACCACTTCTGCACCCGCGCGCTGCAGGAGCGGGCGCTGGAGATCCTGCAGTTCAAGCTCGACATCCTGTGGGCGCTGAGCGATGCGCTGGTGACCCGCTACGGGGTCACTGAATGAGCGCCGCCGCCACGCTTGTCACCGTGCCGCGCCTGGGTGCGGGCTTCCGGCTGCAATGGGAGGCCGCGCAGCAGTGCCACGTGCTGCTGTACCCCGAGGGCATGATCAAGCTCAACACCAGCGCCGGTGAGATCCTGAAGCGCTGCGACGGGCAGCGACCCCTCGCCGACATCGTTGCCGACTTGGAGGCCGCCTTCAGTGCCCAGGGGTTGGCCAAGGACGTGCTCGGCTTTGCCGATGTGGCCCACACCCAGCGCTGGCTCGTGTGGGCCGAGGCCGCGGCATGAGCGCGGCCCTTGCCATGCAAGGTCCGCCCCTTTGGCTGCTGGCCGAGCTCACCTACCGCTGCCCGCTGCACTGCGTGTTTTGCTACAACCCGGTGGACTACGCGACCCAGTCTCAGGAACTCGGCACCGACGACTGGTTGCGCGTGTTGCGCGAGGGCCGTGAGCTGGGCGCGGTGCAACTGGGCTTGTCCGGCGGCGAGCCGCTGCTGCGCGACGACCTGGTGGTGATCGTCGCCGAGGCGCGGCGGCTGGGCTACTACAGCAACCTGCTGACCTCGGGCGTCGGGCTGACGGCCGAGCGCGCGGCCGAACTCAAGGCCGCCGGCCTGGACCATGTGCAGCTGTCGTTCCAGGACTCCACGAAGGAGATGAACGACTTCCTGTCACACACCAAGACCTTTGCCCTGAAGAACCGCGTCGCCCGGATCATCAAGGACCAGGGCTGGCCCATGGTGATGAACGTGGTCATCCACCGCCTGAACATCGACCACATCGACCGCATCATCGCGATGGCCCACGAGATGGGCGCCGAGTACCTGGAACTGGCCAACACCCAGTATTACTCCTGGGCCTACCTCAACCGTGATCAGCTGCTGCCCACGCAGGACCAGCTGACCCGCGCCGAGGCCGTGACCGACGCCTGGCGCGCCAAGCTGGGCGACGCCATGCGCATCTTCTTTGTTGCCCCCGACTACCACGAGGGCCGCGCCAAGAAGTGCGTCAACGGCTGGGGCAGCATGTTCATGACCGTCACGCCCGATGGCACCGCGCTGCCCTGCCACACCGCCAAGATGCTGCCGGGCCTGAGCTTTCCCAGCGTGCGCGAGCACAGCCTGCGCGCGATCTGGCACGACAGCGAGGGCTTCAACCGCTACCGCGGCACCGGCTGGATGAAGGAGCCCTGCAGCAGCTGCGAGCACAAGGAGCGCGACTTGGGCGGCTGCCGCTGCCAGGCTTTTCTGTTGGCGAACGATCCGGCCGCGGCGGACCCGGTGTGCGAGAAGAGCCCGCACCATGGCCAGGTGACCGACGCGGTGCGCCGCGCCACCGAGGCCGCGGCGGCGCCCCAGGTGGTGGAGCACCCATTGGTCTTCCGCGAACCGGCCGCATCGCGGCGGCTCAGCGCGCGCTGAGGGGGCTACCGCGGGGCGGGGCGGGGCCTGGGCCTCGGTCCGGGCTTTGACCTTGTCGGGTCGCCCGGACGTTCGCATGCGCGCATCCCCGGGGTCGCCGGGCGACGCGACGATGGTGAAATCAGGCCCGTGTCCCAACCCTGGTGTTGACCCCATGCTTCTTGCCTTGCGCGTGTGCCTGGCCCTGTGCGCGAACGCGGTCCTGGCCAGCCCCGCCGCCGCCGCCCCGTTCGCCTACATCACCAACCAGGGCAGCCACGATGTGTCGGTGATCGACCTGGCGACGCAGTCGGTGGTGGCCACGGTCCAGGTCGGCCGCTCGCCGGCCGGCGTGGTGGCGGCCAGCGCCGTGGGCAAGGTCTTTGTGTCCAACCCGGACAGCCGGGACATCTCGGTGATCGACATGCGCCGCCAGCAGGTCGTGGCGACGCTGCCCGGCGGCGCCGGGCCGGTGGGCATCGACGCCTCGCCCGACGGGCGTCGGTTGTTCGTGGTGGATTGGTTCGGCAAGCAGTTGATGGTCTACGACACCGCCAGTGCCGCGCTGGAAGGCACCGTGGCCCTGGGCGAGGCACCTGCGGGTGTCGCGGTGTCGGCCGACGGCCGCACCGCCTACGTGGCCGAGCGCGACGACGACCGCATCGCCTTCATCGACGTCGCCACGCGCCGCATCACCGACCGTGTGACGGTGGGCAGCCACCCGTTCGCCGTGGTGGTGGACGCGCCGCGGTCTCGGCTGTACGCGCTGAACGTGCAGAGCAACGACGTCTCGGTGATCGACACCCGCAGCCGGCGGGTCGTCGCCACGCTGAAGACTGACAAGGCACCGTACGGCGCGGCGCTGGCCGATGGCGGGCGGCGGCTTTACGTCACCAATCAGGGCAGCAACACGGTCAGCGTGTTCGACGCCGAGACCCTGGCGCCGCTGCGCACGCTGAAGGGCTTCGGCTACCCGGAAGGGGTGGCTGCGCACGGCGGCCGGGTCTACGTGGTGAACTGGATGGACGACCGCGTCAGCGTGCTGGACGCCGCCAGCGGCGAGTGGCAACGGGACATCGCCACGGGGCAGAATAGCCGCGGCTTCGGCGCGTTCATCGGCGCCCCCGCAGGGCCGTGAGGCCGTTCAGCGGCCCGGGCCGCCCCTTCACCTTCACCCTCCCTGGAGACGCAGTATGTTGACGACACGGACCGCCCGCCTGCGGGCACCGGCCGCCCTGATCAGCCTGGCCGCACTGGCCCCCTGGGCCTTGCTGCCCACCACCGCCTCGGCCCACGGCCCGACGCGGCAGAAGGTCACCGAGAAGGTCACCATCGACGCGTCCGCCGACGCCGTGTGGGCCAAGATCAAGAACTTCGATGCCCTGAAGGACTGGCACCCGGCCGTGGCCGAGAGCCCGGCCGACAAGGGCAATGAAGAGGGTTCGGTGCGCAGCATCAAACTCAAGGGCGGCGGCGCGCTCAGCGAATCGCTGGAGCGCTACGACGACGCCCGCAAGCTGTACAGCTACCGCGCCAAGGACGGCGGCGCGCTGCCGGTGACCAACTACACCTCGACCATCCAGGTCACGGCCGAAGGCGGCAAGGCGGTGGTCGAATGGCGCGGGGCCTTCTACCGCGCCTTTCCCAACAACAACCCGCCCCCGGACCAAAACGACGAGGCCGCGGTCGCGGCCGTGACCGGCGTCTACACGAGTGGCCTGGCGAACCTGAAGAAGCTCGTCGAAGGCAAGTGAGCGCGGGTCGCGGACGTGGTTGCGTCCGCCTCTGCGTTCACGTCCGCGAGCGACCTTGGCGCGCTGGCCGCCGGCGCCTTATCAGGCGCTTTGCCCGGCGCTTTACCCGGCGCTTTACCCGGCATTAACACGGCAGAAGCGAGGCGTCGCCGGCGGCGCACCAACAATCCACCTTGGCCGAGCAGGCCGCCAGGACGGCATACAAGGGCGAGGTGGCAGGTGAACAACAGGCACGGGAGGGAGGGGCGGTGCACGCGGCGCGCAGCGGGCGCGGTGGCGGGCCTGAGCGTGCTGCTGAGCGCTGGCCTGGCCACCGGGGGCGCCACGGCGCAGGGCGTGGCGCCAGCCCCACGGCCGGATCCGCCATCGCCTGCCGCGGCGGCTTCGGCCAACGCGCCGTCCTCGGCACCGACGCCGGCACCGTCTGCCGCCCCAGCCCCAGATGGCCCGCCGGCCAAGGCGGCTGCCACCGAGCTGCAGCGCGTCGAAATCACGGGTGGGCCCAACCCGACCACCGAGCGCCGGCAGTCCACCGCCGCCAAGATCGTCATTGGCCGCGAGGAGATCGCCCAGTTCGGCGACAGCGCGCTGGCCGACGTGCTCAAACGCCTGCCCAGCGTGACCATTGGTGGGCGCCCCGGGCGCGGTGGCACCATTCGCATGCGGGGCATGGGCGGCGGCTACACCCAGATCCTGATCGACGGCGAGCGCCTGCCGCCGGGCTTCGCCATCGACCAACTGGACCCGGAACAGGTCGAACGCATCGAGGTGATCCGCGCCCCCACGGCGGAGACGGGCGCTCGCGCCATCGCCGGCACCATCAACATCGTCCTGCGCGAGCCGCTGCGCACCCAGGGCGACGACCTGCGTGTGGCCCTGGGCAGCGAGGGGGGGCGCGCGGCGCCGTCGGCCTCGTGGACCCGCAACCAGCCGCTGGGCCCGGGCCTCAACGCCAGCTGGACGGTCGGCGTCTCGCGCGTCAACCAGCGCACCGACACCACCAGCCTGGCCGTCACCACCGACCTGGCCAGCGGCCTGCCGGTGCTGGTGCAGCGCACCACCGGCAGCCAGGTGGAGGAGCGCGACAACCTGAACCTGAACGGCCGGCTGCAATGGCGCCTGGTCGATGGCGATCAATTGATGCTGCAGCCCTTCCTGGCGCTGAGCCAGAGCGAGCGTCGCGGCAACGGCCAGCTCAGCCAGCCGCTGGGCGCCACGCCGGCGCCCTATGCGTCCAGCCGGAGCAGCGGTGAATCGGACACTGCCATCGGCCGCCTGTCCTTGATGTGGCGCACCCGCCTGCCCGACGCCAGCCGGCTGGAGACCCGCGGCCATGTGGGCGCGTTCTTGTCCAGCGGCAACAGCGCGGTCAACCAGGTCGATGCGCTGGGGCAGCCGGTGCTGGACCAGCGCACCGGCACCCGCATCAACGACCGCAGCTGGAACCTCACCAGCAAATGGTCCAAGGGCCTGGGCGACGGCCACAGCCTGGTGGCCGGGCTCGAAGCCGAGGGCCTGCGCCGGCGCGAGACGCAGCAAATCACCGTCAATGGCGTCGACGCGCTGGCCGATTTCGGCGGCAACGTGCAGGCCTCGACCCAGCGGCTGGCGGCTTATTTGCAAGACGAATGGGACCCGTCGCCGCGCTGGTCGGCCTACGCCGGCCTGCGCTGGGAGGGATTGCGCACGCGCAGCGATTCGGGCGGCGTGCCGGTGGACAACGGCAGCCACGTGCTGACCCCGCTGCTGCACGCGGTGTGGCGCCTGGACGAGGCCAAGCGCGACCAACTGCGCTTCAGCCTGACGCGCAGCTACCGCGCGCCCACCTTGCAAAACCTGGTCTCGTTGCCCAGCCTGTCCACCTTGTACCCCGCGCCCGGGCCGAACACCGCGATCAGCCCCGACCGCGCCGGCAACGCCGGCCTGCGGCCCGAACTGGCCAGCGGCATCGACGTGGCGTACGAGCACTACCTGCCGGCCGGCGGCGTGGTGTCGGTCAGCCTGTTTCGCCGGCAGATCCAGGACCTGATCCGCAACGTCACCGCCCTGGAAGCCGTGGCCTGGGCCGACGCCCAGCGCTACGTGTCCCGACCACGCAACCTGGGCACGGCGCTGTCGCAGGGCATCGAGCTGGACGCCAAGTTCCAGCTGGAAGACCTGGTGGCGGGCGCGCCGCCCGTGTCGCTGCGCGGCAACCTGGGCCTGTACCAGTCGCGGGTGGACGGCGTGCCCGGCCCGGACAACCGCATTGATCAGCAGCCCCGCGCCAGCCTGAACGTGGGCGGCGATCACCGCTGGCGCGGCTTGCCGCTGACGCTCGGCGCCAACCTGAACTGGGTCCCGCCCTACGCGGTGCAGCAGACCGAGTTCCAGCGCATCGACGTCGACCTGCGGCGCGTCATCGACGTCTACGCGCTGTGGACTTTCGGCCCCGGCACGCGCTTGCGCTTCAGTGTGGCCAACCTGGCTGCACGCGACCACGTGAGCGGCAGCAGCATCGTCGACGGCGGCCAGGTGCTGACCACCACCTCGCGCGGGCCCACCCGCACGCAGGCCACCCTCCGACTCGAATTGAAGGTCTGAGCGGCGCGCTCAGCGCGACCGGTCAAGGTGCACTACCATTCAATTGGTTCGACAAACTAAGTATTTTGCATGGCCCGCACCACCAACGTCCCCGACCCGTCCACCTTGGCCTGTGCTGCCGAGTTGATCGAGGTGTTGCCTGAAGTGGTCACGGCCGTGCGCACGGCGATGCGCCGCCACGTCGACGGTGGGCTGTCCGTGCCACTGTTCCGCTGCCTGAATTACGTGTCGCTGAAGCCGGGCACATCGGTCAGCGGGCTGGCCGCCTTCATGGGCATCACCCTGCCCACCGCCTCGGCCAATGCCGACCGGCTGGCGCGCGCTGGCCTGTTGCGCGCCCAGCCGGCCACCGACGACCGCCGCCGCATGGAGCTGAAGGTCACCGCCGCGGGCGTGGCCATGCTCCAGCGCATGCGCGCGCGCGCCGCGCAGGAAATGGCGCTGGGCTTGTCCACCGCGTCCGCGGCCGAGTTGCAGCTGGTGCGCCAGGCGTTGGCGGTGCTGCGCCGGTCCTTCGTCGCCGACCCGCTGTTGGCCGAAGCCCCCCACCAAACATCAAAGACCTTGGGAGTGAAAACCGCATGAAGACAAGCACCGTCGTGGCCGGGCTCGGCCTGGCAGCGCTGCTGGCCGGTGGGGCCTGGTGGCAGTGGAACAAGGTGCAGGCGGCCACCGCGGCCGCTGCCACTGCGCAGCCCGGCGCGGCGGCGGTGGGCGCGTCTGGGGCCGGGTCGGCGCCTGCCGGCCCGCCGGTCAGCGTGAGCACCGTGCGCGTCGAGGCGCGCGATGTGGTCGTCGATTTCGAGGCCACCGGCACCGTCACGTCGTTGAACACCGTCGAGGTGCGGCCGCAGGTCAGCAGCGTGATCACCCAGGTGCATGTGCGCGAGGGCCAGTTCGTCAAGCGCGGCGACCTCTTGTTCACCCTCGACGCCCGCACCGACGAGGTCAACCTGACCAAGGCCCGCGCCCAGCTTGCCAAGGACGAGGCCGCGCTGGCCGACGCGCGCCGCCAGCTGGTGCGCAGCCAGGACCTGTTCAAGCAGAACTTCGTCTCGCAAAGCGCGGTCGACACCAACCAGACCCTGGTCGACAGCCAGCAGGCAGTGGTCGCTTCCAGCAAGGCGGCGGTGGCAGCGGCTCAAGTGGGCCTGGGCTACAACCGCATCGTGGCGCAAAGCGCGGGGCGCATCGGCGCGATCAATGTCTTCCCGGGCACGCTGGTGCAGCCCACTGGCACCGCGCTGCTGACCATCACGCAGCTCGACCCGATCGCGGTCAGCTTCAACCTGCCGCAGCGCAACCTGGCCGATGCGCTGAAGGGCCTGCGCGAGGGTGGGGTGCCGGTGAGCACGCTGTCGCCCATGCTGACGGGCAAGCTGCAGTTCGTCGACAGCGCGGTGGACACCGCGTCGGGCACGGTCAAGGTCAAGGCCGTCTTTGACAACGCGACGCAGGCGCTGTGGCCCGGCGCCTATGTCAACGTGAAGATGTCGGTTCAGACGCTGAAGGGCGCGACCGTGGTGCCGCAGGTGGCGGTCATCACCAACCAGCGTGGCAAGTCGGTCTACGTCGTCGAGGGCGGCAAGGCGGCGATGCGCAAGATCGAGGTGGTTTACGCCAACGGGCCGGACGCCGTGATCACCGGGGTCAAGCCTGGAGACAAGGTGGTCGTCGACGGCCGCCAGAACGTGCGCGCCGGCAGCGCCGTGGTGGAACGCGCGCCGGGCGAAGGCCGTGGCGCCAGCCGCCCGGGCGTGGGGGCCAGCGGGCCGGCCGGGCGGGCATCGGGCGCGGGGGCCACGCCATGAACTTGTCGGAACTGTTCATCCGCCGTCCCGTGATGACGGTGCTGCTGAACCTGGCCGTGGTGGTGGCCGGGGTCATCGCCTACTCGCGCATCCCGGTGGCGGCGCTGCCCAGCTACAACACGCCGGTCATCAACGTGTCGGCCTCGCTGCCGGGCGCCAGCCCGGAGACCATGGCCACCTCGGTGGCGCTGCCGCTGGAAAAGCAGTTCCAGACCATTCCCGGCCTGAACGTCATCAGCTCGACCAACACGCTCGGGTCCACCTCGGTCACGCTGGAGTTTGACGAGGGCCGCAACATCGATGCGGCGGCCGTCGACGTGCAGGCCGCCTTGCTGCGCGCGCAGCGTGCGCTGCCGGTGGAGATGACCTCGCTGCCCAGCTACCGCAAGGTCAACCCGGCCGACGCGCCGGTCTTGTTCTTGTCGCTCACCTCGCCGTCGCTGAACCCGTCGGACCTGAACGACTACGCCGAACACCTGATCCTGCCCACGCTGTCCACGCTGCCCGGCGTGGCCCAGGTCAACATCAACGGCGCCAAGCGCTTCGCGGTGCGGGTGCGGGTTCAGCCGGACGCGCTGGCGTCGCGCAACATCAGCCTGGACGAGCTCAGCACGGCCTTGCGCGCGGCCAACGCCAACACCCCCGTGGGCACGCTCGAAGGCAGCAAGCAGACGCTGACCCTGCAGGCCAACCAGCAACTCACCAACGCGGCCGACTTTGCCAACCTGATCGTCAGCAACCGCAACGGCAACCCGGTGCGCCTGCGCGACGTGGCCGTGGTCGAGGACAGCTATGAGACGGTCAAGACCTACGCCAACTTCAATGGCCAGCCGTCGATCTCGCTGTCGGTGCAGCGCCAGCCCGACGCCAACACGGTGGAGGTGGTGGACGCGGTGAAGGCCGCGCTGCCGGGCTTCCGGGCGCAGCTGCCGCAGTCGGTGCAGGTCTCGCTGGTCAACGACCGATCGATCTCCATCCGCGAGTCGCTGCACGATGTGACGCTGACGCTGATCGGCACCATCGTGCTGGTGGTGCTGGTGATCTTCCTGTTCTTGCGGCGTTTCGTGGCCACCTTGATTCCCACGCTGTCGCTGCCGGTGTCGCTGGTGGGGGCCATCGCGCTGCTGTTCGGGCTGGGCTACAGCCTGGACAACATCTCGCTCTTGGGCCTGACTTTGGCGGTGGGGCTGGTGGTGGACGACGCCATCGTGATGCTGGAAAACATCATGCGTCACGTCGAGGAAGGCGTGCCGCCCTTCGAAGCCGCGCTGCGCGGTTCGCGCGAGGTGGGTTTCACCATCATCTCGATTTCCACCTCGTTGATCGCGGTGTTCATCCCGATCTTCTTCATGCCGGGCGTCATCGGTCTGTTGTTCCACGAGTTCGCGGTGATCGTGTCGCTGGCCATCGTGGCGTCGGCCTTCGTGTCGTTGACGCTGGTGCCCATGCTGGCCGGCAAGTTCATCACCGACGAAGCCCACATGAAGAAGCCCGGCGCGCTGGTGCGCGCCTTCGGCCGTGGGTTTGACACGATGCTCGGCGCCTACACCCGCAGCCTGGACCTGGCGCTGCGCCACCGGCTGGCGGTGTGGGTGGTGGCCGCGGCCACGTTTGCGGCCACCGCCTGGCTGTTCATCGACATCCCCAAGGGCTTTTTCCCGCAGGAGGACATCGGCCAGATCAGCGCGCAGACCGAAGCCTCGGAAGACACCTCCTTCGAGGACATGGTGCGCCTGCAAGACCGCGTGGCCGCCATCGTCCGCAACGACCCGAATGTGTTGACCGTCAACTCGTTCAACGGCGGCAGCGGCGCGCAAAACACCGGGCGCATGTTCATCAACCTGAAGCCGCGCGACCAGCGCGCGCCGATGAAGGACGTGGTGGAAGGCCTGCGCAAGAAGCTGCGCGAGGTGGCGGGCATCACCGTGTTCCTGCGGCCCATCCAGAACCTGCAGCTCGGCGGGCGCGCCAGCAAGGCCCAGTACCAGTACATCCTGCAAAGCGTGCAGGCCGACGAGATCAACGCCTGGGCGCAGCGCCTGCAGGACAAGCTGCGGGCCGACCCGATCTTCCGCGACGTGACCAGCGATTCGCAGCTGCGCGGCCTGCAGGCCACGTTGAAGATCGACCGCGACCGCGCCAACACGTTGGGCGTGAACATCGACACCCTCCGCTCCACGCTGTTCAGCGCCTTTGGCGAACGCCAGGTGTCGACCATCTACACGCCGGTCGACAGCTACCAGGTCATCATGGAACTGAGCGCCGACGCGCGGCAGGACGAGTCGGCCTTCTCGAACATCTACCTGCGTTCCACCACCGGCGCGCTGGTGCCGTTGAGCAGCTTTGCCACGGTGGAGCGCACGGTGGGGCCGACCTCCATCAACCACGTGGGGCAGCTGCAGGCGGTGACGGTGTCCTTCAACCTGGCGCCCGGCGTGGCGCTGGGCGACGCCACCGCCAAGGTCGAGGCCTACCGCAACGACATCCGCATGCCCACCTCCATCATCGCCACCTACGGCGGCGACGCGGCGGTGTTCAAGAGCTCGCAGGGCAGCCAGGCCATCCTGCTGGTGGGCGCGCTGCTGGTGATCTACGTGCTGCTGGGCGTGCTGTACGAAAGCTACATCCACCCCATCACCATCCTGGCCGGCCTGCCGTCGGCCGCGGTGGGGGCCTTGCTGATGCTGAAATTCTTCGGCCAGGACCTGACGCTGATCGCGACCATCGGCATCCTGCTGCTGATCGGCATCGTCAAGAAGAACGCCATCATGATGATCGACTTCGCGTTGGACGCGCAGCGCCACCGCGGCATGTCGGCCACCGACGCGATCCGCGAGGCCTGCATCCTGCGCTTCCGGCCGATCATGATGACCACGCTGGCCGCGCTGATGGGCGCCTTGCCCATCGCCCTCGGGCTGGGCGCGGGCGCCGAGCTGCGCCAGCCCCTGGGCCTGGCGGTGGTTGGCGGATTGATCTTTTCGCAGGCCATCACGCTGTACATCACACCGGTGATCTTCATCGCGCTGGACCGCTTCAGCGGGCGCGGGCCGGTGACCACACCAGAGCACGCCGCGCCGGCAGGGGTTTGAGCAGGGCGACCGGCCCACGACCTTGCCCCCGCACACTGGGGCCACCAACGTTCGACGCCAAACCGTCGTGTTTTGTGAATCCCAGTCCTCGGTGCAAATGACATCAGCGACTTGGACGCGCGATGCTGATCTGGACGCAGTGGCAAGTTGGCGCATGACGAGTGTTGTCACAGAGAGGGGACTCTCGTGACACCCCCACCATGTTCATCCAGCACACCCAATCCTGCGAACGCACCTGCGCGCAGCCCGTCGAATCGTTCCGCGATGATCACGGCGAACCCCGCCAGCGCACGGTGGCCACGCGGGGCCGCACCGATGAGCGCGACGGCCAGGTCGACTCGCTTCTCAATGGCCTGCTGCGCGCCAAGGGCCGGCCCGTCGCTTCTGCCGGCGATCCTCAGGTCCGCTTCCAGTCCGCCCTGTGCCTGGGTGACGTCTGGGTCCTCGATGCCCCCGTTCACGGCGTCTCCACCATCCCACCACGCCAGGCCGAAACCCTCGCCGCGCTCAACTTCAAGAAACCCACCGTCGACGCCCAGCTGACCCGGTCTTGGTGGTCCTTGCGAAAGGCCGCTTTCTACAGGTCACGGATTGACAGCGGTTGGTGTCGAACCACAGGGGACCGGCCGATGCCCATCACGTCGCAAGGCCACCCCGCTCAGCGCATGTCGCGCCCATCAAAGACGTCAAGCCAAGGCCGTGGCCGCAAAGTCCACTGGCAAAATGGTCATGGATGGCTCGGCCGAGGTGCTGCTTGCACTGGAGCCCGCAGTGAATCCCGCCATCGCACCCACCAGCGCCTGGGCCTGCGCATCGGTCAGCACCGTGCCGTTGCCAAAGCGGAACTCCTCTGCGTGGTACTGATTCCCCAAGTCGTCGGCCTTGCGAAATTCATAAACCATGTTGGGCACGACCCGCATTCGTCCGGCGAATCGATGATCGTGGCGAGCGAATTGGCGGCCTTGTAAGCGTCCACGGCATGGCCGTGACGCACATCGCCACCGCGCTCAGGGCCAAGAGAAAGACCAACAGACCCGTTTTTGCAATCGCCCGAAGCAACCAGCGGATGTTGAAGCCCGCAGTGCACAGCACTGCATGAAGTGCATCGCCTTCACCGCCGTTGAGCCAGCACCGGTCCATCCGGTGGTCGACCTTGGTATGGCCGATCAGCGGCTCGATGGCCTGACGCCTCTTCAGCCAGGTCTTCTGCTTCGGTGTGAGCGACTTGTACTTGCCACGGTGGATGACCTCGACCGGTGCCAGTTCCTTGTCCACGCCCCGGTAGCCCAAGTCAACGATGGCCGTGGTCGGCTTGACGCCAAGGTCCTGCAGCAGATTTGTGGTCTGCTCGATCTGCTCGATCTGCTCGATCTGCGCGGCCAGCGTGTGGCCGTCGTACGGGTTGCCGGGGAAGCTGCGCGTGCCCACCATCAGGCCGTGCTGTTGGGTCACGGCCAGGCTGACCTTGACACCGAACTCTTAGGGCTGGCGCGCCTTGCCTTTGCCAATGCCTTCGGCCTCGGGCGCATGCAGGGCATACAGCTTGTTCTTGCCCTTGAGCTGCTGGCGGTGGATGCGCTTGGCGCGCTGCACCCAGGTCTCGAGCGTCGTGTGGGCCTCGTCGGCCACGCCGCCCACCTTGCGGCGCACCTCGCGCAGCAGCCTGCCAGGGACCGTGCGTTGGCGCTTGAGGACGGAGCGCAGCTGCTTGAACTGCTCGGCGTGGGCGTACCCGCCAGCACGCCGGCGCAGCGTCTTGCCCTCGCGCTCGTGGATTTGCTTGAGCTGGATGCCGGCGTGCCTGGCCAGGCGCGCCGCCTTCTCGCGTGCCACCTCCAGCAGCCGGCTGTCGGTGGGGTGCGCGATGGCTTTGCTCTGCACGGTGGAGTCCACGATCACGCGCTCGAACTCGGTCTTCTTGACCGCACCCATGTTGACCGCTGTCTCGATGGTGGTCTTGAGCAACTGCCCGACGCCGGCCTCGCCCAGCACGCGGCGAAAGCGGCTGATCTGCGCCAGGTCGCAAGGCAGGCGCGGCTCGAAGTACACCTGTCCGCTGAAGAACTGGAAGTACACGTCCTGCGACCAGCGCACCACCACCGACTCGTCGCTCTCGTTGTAGGCGTGCTTCAGGTACAGCAGCGCCACCATCAAGCGAATCGGCAGGTGCGGCCGGCCGGCCTTGCTGATCCCAGCGCCCGCCACCGCCAAGCTGGGGCCGAACAAATCGGCTCCTTCGATCAACTGGCCCTTGCGATCGCGGTGCGCAAACGTCGGCGCCGGTGCCGCTTCGATGTCCGACCACGGCATGCGCGAGGCCAGCACCGCCAGCGCGTGGCGCATGTCGATCAACTGGTCGAGCCGGGCGCGGAAGAAATCGACGGTGGCCATCGGCAGCGGTCCTCAATCTCCCAGGAGCTGCGCTCCATTGGATTGATTTCTGCGAGATTGCGCGATCGGAAATCACCCGAAAGTCGTTATAGAACAACGGGTTATGGAATTTTCAGGGCCAACTACCTTTGCTTGCCTTGCAAGTTCCTCCCAATACAGTCTACTGGTCGGACTCGACATGACATTTTCCTCAATCAGTGAAAGAAAAAAGAAGTTCGTTCGAGCCGCCAAGGTGGTTGGACCCAGATATTTTGTACCGGCGATCGATCGTCGAACATCGGTTAACGGAATTTCTTAGAGGCTCTCCATTGATGATCGGTGAAGCGTAGATGCGTTCGATGCGGCCTTTGGAGAAAAAAAGCAAGTACCAAGTACCATCCTCGGATGGAAGGAGATGCTTGGGCAGGGAGTGCTTTTGCTCGATGCTGAGCTCTTGTAAATCTGCGGCGCTGGAATAACTGTCTAATGTGCAAACCAAAACCTCATTGTCGGCAGTAACTTCTGATATGGGTTTGACTCCTGGCTCAGCCAGAGCCTTTTGGAGGCTCGTTGGGGCCGAATACGAATCAAGAAGGCGACTTCTTTGCCACTCGCTGTACACGAAGAGGATGGCGGGACATATTGCCGCTAAAAATACGATCAAGATCACTGTTTGGCTATTCCACTTTGTCATGGCAATCTCATCCGCTCTTTGAGGAGGCACCGATCAATTACTTCAGCGGGTGCGCTCCACGCACGCCTGAAGGTATCTCGACAGCCCTGAGAATAATCATTGGCCAACGCAGTTTTGCAAGCGCCGAGCACGCCTTGAAGGAGGCGCAAACTCGGTGGGAGAGGTTTCGGGTCGTCATGGAGCGGGTTGTGCCTTGGGTGCGTTTGATCGCAGTGACTGAGACGCCGGGCCCGACCAGTGGCCGGGTAGGTCGCCAGCAGACGGGCATGTCGAAGTTGCTGCGCATGGTCCTGCGTCAGCTGTGATGCGGCCTGTCCGACCTTGCGCTCTACGACAGCCACTGGCTGCGAGACCTCGTGGGCATCGACCTGTCGCGCGGGTCGGTGCCCGGCGCCACCACGCTGCTGACGTTTCGGCGCCTGTTGGTCACCAACGACCTGATTTGTTTGCTGTTCGAAGAGATAAGCGCCCACCTCGCCAAGCAGTGTTTGCTCATGCTCGCCGGGACCATCATCGCCGCGTCGAGCTCGGCCAAGAACGCCAGTGGTGAGCTTGAGCCCGAGATGCATCACGCAAAGAAGGGCAACCAGTGGCATCACGGCATGAAAGCGCACATCGGCGTTGATTCCGAGTCGGGCATCGTGCATTCGCTGGTCAGCACTGCGGCCGATGTCAACAATGTGACCCAGACGGCCGAGCTGCTTCACGGCCAAGAACCTCATGCCCTTGGCGATGCCGGCTTCCGCAGCGTCGGCAAGCGCGAGGAAGCTCAAGATCCGCAGCGGCACATCGCGATGAAGACGGGCAAGCGCAAGCAACTCAGCAAAGGCCCGCTGGGCCAGATGCTGGAGAAAATCGAGAAGATCAAGGCGAGCATTCGCGCCAAGGTCGAGCACCCGTTCCATGTGGTCAAAAACTTGTCTCGTCACAGGAAGACCCTTTACCGCGGCCTGCCCAAGAACCATGCACGGCTTTTCAGCCTGTTCGGTCTGGCCAATTTGGTGATCGCCAAGACGCGGTTGCTGGCGATTCATGGCAGAGCTATATCTTGAATTCTGAACATGGCCCTGAAAAGGGCGAAATTCGAGGTCAATGGGCACATTTTGCGACTCTGGCGGCTGCCCTTGGCCACAAAGCGGCCGAGTAGTTCAGGTCGGCTCTGAGAGTCGACAAAGCGGCCAGTGCTCAGTGCTTCCACAAGCGATCATTCAATAATTGATGGAGAATTTTCGACAGCAGGGCAAAGACACGCACTCTGAAAGCGAGAGCTGCAACACTGGCAATAAGGCCCATCCCAAAGTCATCGGACAAATCCTCTGAATCGGGAATTCCTCGCGCGTGTCTGTATATCCACTGAATGGGAAAGATCACCAAGACGGCTGAAGCTACTGAAACCCCGCCACTGATGAGAATGGCGACGGTTGCGGCAACAAGTCTTTTGAGCGTTTTCGATGGTGGCATCGTGGCGACCCGCGTTTGATTTCTCTTAAGCACATCAGCACGTCCGACCAGACATGCGTTCATTGCTCGCCGGCATCTCGTGCAGGTGGAAATATTCATCTTTCGTGAAGGCGTTCGCTCGCGACTTTGTTCAGCGGGCTCATCAGATATTCAGATACCCGCCGCGCCCGCGTCCTAACTTCAGCCGTGACGCTCATCCCCGGGCTCAGCTTGATCGTCTTGCTGTCGATGTTGATCGTCGAGGCGTCCAAGCTGAGCGTCGCCGGGAAGGTCGCGCCGCGCTGGTCGTCGGTGACCGCGTCGGCCGTCATGCGCTGGACGGTGGCGGGAATCGCTGCAAAGCGGTTGAACGGAAAGGTCTCCAGCTTGATGCGCGCGACCTGCCCCGGTCGCACGAAGCCGATGTCCTTGTTGTCGACGGTGACCTCCGCGCTCATTTGCGCATCCGCCGGCACGTTGACCATCGGCACCTGCGTCGGTGTCACCACCCCGCCTTTGGTGTGAACCGCCACCTTTTGCGCGGTGCCGTCCACGAAAGCCGTCAGTTGCACCAGGCGCGAGCGCTGTTCGGACTTGCTGCGCTCCTGGGTCCGTTGTTCCCGCTTCAGGGCCGCCTGGTTGTGCCGCTCGCTCAAGGCGCGTGGGGCTTGTGCCCAGCGGGCCGCGCGTGCCATCGCATGGTCCTCGCGCTGCCGGTCTTGGCCCAGGTGGGCGAGCACGGCCTCGCCGTCATCGCCGTGAAGCTGCAAGGTGGGCAAGCGTCTGGCTCAGAGGACCCTGTGGAGGGCGTGAGTTCCGGAGTCGATGAAAGCGTCAATGTATGAGCGTGTTGCGCTTCGGACCGCGCTGGTTGCACCCCAAAAAGGGGGGGGGGCGTGGCGGGCGCGCAAGTCATCGAGGCCTCGGTCATCCCACAGCGGGCCGAGGCGTGTGGGTCGGCCTGGGGGATGAAGCTGTCTGGCGCGCGCTGCGCAGCGCTTCAGTGGCCCAGGCGCACCTGCGGCCAGCCAGCGGCCGCGGCGTGCGCCGCCAGGCGCGCGTCGGCGTTGACCGCCACCGGGTCGCTGACGTGCAGCAGCAGCGGCAGGTCGTTGTGGGAGTCGCTGTAGAACCAGCTGCGTTGCACGTCCGCCCAGCCCAGGCCCCGCCGCGCCAGCCAGTGGCCCACGTGCGTCACCTTGTGGTCGCGGAAGCAGGGCAGGCCGACCACCTCGCCGGTGACGTGGCCGCGCCCGTCGCGCGCGGGCTCGGTGGCCAGCACGTCGGTGGCCGCGTCGAAGCCCAGCGCCTGCGCGAAGGGCTCGGCCACCAGCCGCGTGGTGGCCGTCACCAACAGGCAATGGTCGCCGGCCGCGCGGTGGCGCTGCACCAGGGCCAGCGCGTCGGCCGGCACGCGAGGCGCGATCACGCGCTGGCGGAAGTCGTCCAGCCACGCCGACAGCTGCGCCGGCGGGTGCGCCGCCAGCGCGCCCACGGTGAAGCGGTGCATGGCCAGGATGTCCACCCGCCCTTCGGCGTAGCGGTGGCAGAAGTCGAGGTAGGTGGCCTCGAAGTCGGCCGGCAGCACGCCCAGCGTCGCCAAGTGGCGGGTGAAGGCGCCCCCGCTGTCGAAGGGAATGAGCGTGTGGTCGAGGTCGAACAGCGCCAGGCGCAAGGTGGCCGGGGCGTTGCCGTCGCGGGTGTTGCTGCTGGCGCTGACGCCGCTGACGCCGCTGTTGCCGCTCATGAGCTCACTGGCTGAGCCAGCACCGCCGGCAGGACGCCGCGCAGCGCGTTGCACACCATCAGCGCCTCGGCCTGGGCCAGGTCGTCGCGCGTCAGGCGGCGTTCAATGGCGGACCAGGCTGGGTCGGCCAGCACGCGGGCCCGCATCACCCCGGCCAGCGCGCCATCGGCCAGCGGCGGCGTGTACCAGCGCCCGCCGCGCTGCACAAAGACGTTGCTTCGGCCCCCCTCGACCAGTTGGCCGTCGGCGCCAAAGAACAGGCTGTCGAAGGCCTGGGCCCGTTCGGCCGCGGCGATGCCGGCGTCGTAGGCGGCCCGCAAGGTGGTTTTGTGGGCCGACAGCGGCCGCGCCGCGGGCAGCGGGTCGGCGGCCAGCAGCAGCCGCACCGGCCCGGGCAGCAGGTCCGTCAGCGGCCCATGGCGGGCGCTCAACTGCCCGTCGTGACGCAGGTCGATGCGCAGGCGCAGGGCTTGGTCCGCGGCCAGCCCCTCGCGCAGCGTGGCCCACAGCGAATCCAGCAGCGCGTTGAACGCCGCCCCGTCGAAGGGGAAGCCCAGGGCCTGCGCACTGGCCGCCAAGCGGGCATGGTGGCGGGTGCGCTCGGCGATGCCACCGGGCGTGACGCGGAGGGTCTCGAACAGCCCCACGCCCGGGTCCATGGCGGACAAGAAGCGCGTCTTCCAGCGGGTTTCTTCCCATTCGTCGTCGGCCACGCTGTCCAGCACGATGCCGCCGCCCACGCCCAGGGTCAGCGGGCGCAGCCCGGGCGACGCGGGTGATTCGGTGCCGAGCAAGACCGTGCGGATGGCCACGCTCAGGCACAGGTTGGGGCAGGGTGCTTCGCCAGGCGTGGTCCCCTCGGCGAGCCGGTCCAGCCAACCGATCGCGCCGGTGTACAGGCCGCGCGGGCTGGTTTCCAGGTCGGCGATCCAGTCCATGGTGTGGTGCTTGGGCGCGCCGGTGATCGAGCCGCAGGGGAACAGCGCGCGCAGCAGGTCGGCCAGGGAGGCGTCGGGCCGGCGCGTGGCCTGCACGGTCGAGGTCATCTGGAACACGGTGGCGTAGGGTTCCACCTTGAACAGCGAGGGCACCGTCACCGACCCCAGCCGCGCCACGCGCGACAGGTCGTTGCGCAGCAGGTCGACGATCATCAGGTTCTCGGCGCGGTTCTTGGTGTCGCCGTGCAGCAGGCGCGCGGTCTCGCTGTCGGCTTCCGGGGCCGCGGTGCGGGCGGCGGTGCCTTTCATTGGCCGGGTGGTCAGCACGCCCGAGTGGTGCTCGATGAAGAGTTCGGGCGACCGCGACAAGACCCAGTCGACGCCGCTGCCGGGCATCGGCGGCAGGTGGATCAAGGCACCGAAGCCCACCGTCTGCCGGGCCCGCAGCCGCCGGTACAGCGCCACCGGCGCGCCCCAGGCCTGGCCATGCAGGCGGTAGGTGTGGTTGACCTGGTAGGTCTCGCCCTGGCGAATGGCCTCGTGGATGCGGGCGATGGCGGCCCGATGGGCCTGCGGCGTGAGCTCGGGCTGCAGGTGCAACACGCCCGCGGGGCTGGGCAGGGACTCGTCCAGGGGGGCGGGGGCGTCGGTGTCCTGGCGGGCCAGCCAGCGGGCCACGCCGGCGCTGTCCAGGCGCTGCAGGTCGCGGAACATCAGCACGCGCAGGGCGCTCGCGTCGTTGGCGGGCAGGTGGCGGTGGCCGGCGCCCTGCAGCTTGGCGCCCCATTCGTAGTCGGCCAGCAGCACCGCGTGGGCGCCATCGGCCAGGTCGGCCTGCACCGCGGCGCACACCGCGTCCAGCGTGGTGGGGTCGGTGCAACGGTGCTCGCGCAGCCAGCCGGTGTACAGGCGGCTGCGCGGGTGCTCGGCGGTGGCGTCGCCGTCGTCGAGCAGGGCCCAGGGCTCGTTCACCCGATCAGCTCCAGTCGTCCATGTCGTGCTTGATCCGGTGCCGGTTGGCGATCAGCTCGTCCACCGAGGGCTCGTTGTTCAGCGCCCGCTTGATGGCCAGCATGGTGGCCTCGTGGTTGGTGCGGTACATGTCCTTCTTGTCGAGGTTCGGATCCTTCGCGCAGCGCGGGTCGATCCACACCAGGCTGATGATGCACAGCTCGTTGGCGATGTCCTTGGGGATGGTGCCGTCGATCAGGCAGTCCACCACCGCGTCGGCGGTGGCCGACTGCACCACGCCGCCGAACAGGTCGATGTTGGCGCTGTCCTTCAAGGTGACCTTGGGCACGACGATGGTGGCCGGGCGCACCAGCTGGTTGCAGGCGCGGATCGCGAACATCGCGGTGTGGCCCTTGCTCTGCGCCATCATGTTGGCGAAGGCGGCGCCCACCGGGCCGTCGGTGCGGCCGATGAGGACCTCGGGCATGGCGTCGGTGAATTGGCCGTCGGCGGCCAGCACGGTGGCTTCACCGGCGTGGAACAGGTAGGTCTTGCTCATGGGTAGGAACGGTGGTTGGTGGAAGGAACGGGGGCGGTCCATGGGCCGGACCAGGGTTGCGGCGCCACGGTGACCGGCGGGGCACGGGCCGTGGCGGTGGTGTTCATGGCCTGCGCGCGACCGCGCAGCAAGCCCGCCCGCCCGGCCGCGCCTCAGCCGGCCATCAGCAGCTCGCCGCGGCCCTGCACCGCCAGGTCGCCGGCCAGGCGCGTCGGGCGCAAGCCGGGCAGGTGAGCGAAGGGGCCGCCGAAGCGCGCCAGGTCGCGGGCCAGCAGTTGCCAAAAGACGACTGCGTTGGAGTTTACCGGTGTGAACGTGGGGCCAAAGGTCGGCGCCGGACCAGCAAACACGAGCGAGCCGCGCCGCATGCCGTAGCCGGGCCGCGCCCCGCAGCGGCCGGCCAGCGCCAGCGTGCCGGCCACCATGCGCGAGGCCAAGTGGTCGCCCGCGTCGCCCATCACGACGACCGTGCCGCGGCGCATGCGGTCGGCCAAGCGGTGGCCGGCGTTGCCGCGAACCACCAATGTGCCGCCGCGCATGCCGTCCATGTCGCCGGGCAGCGCGCTGGCGGCCAGGTCGCCACAGTCGCCGGCGATGTCCAGCCAGCCGCCGCGCATCGCGCACGCGGCCAGGTCGCCGGCCGAGCCGAGCACCTCCAGGCGCCCGCCCGCCAGGCCCAGGCCCGCGTGGTCGCCGACCGAGCCGGTGACCCGCAGCAGGCCGTCGGTCATGCCGCAGCCCAAGCGGTCGTAGCGCGAGGCGTCGCCGTCGATCAGCAGCGTGGGCGTGCCGTCGCGGGCGTCCGTGGCCTCGGTGCGGGTCACGTGTGCCAGCTCGCCCACGGCCAGGCTGTCGCGGCCATGGGGCAGGCGCAGGGCTTCGACCTCGGCCACGCTCATCGCGGCCAGCGCCGCGGGCTGCAGCAGGCGCGCGTCCAGGCGCAGCGCGGGCGCGTGGCGCAGCGTCAGCACGGTGCGGCTCATGCGGCGCCCTCCGGCAACAGTTGCTGCAGGTGGAAATGGAAGGGACCGAGCTTGCCGCCGTAGTTGCCGGCGGAAAGGCGCCGAACGCCGGCGCCCGCGCCGCGTGCCACGACGGCGGTGATGCCCGCGCGCATGGCCGCGGCCACGTCGGCGTCGGTCAGGCCGTCGATGACGATCTCCATGACACAGCGGATGTCCTCGGTCAGGTCGGTGTGCCGGGCCAGGCCGAACAGCGCCGGGCAGAAGGCGTCGTTGGTCGACGCCATCAGCGCCGGGTACTTGCTGCCCACCTTCGAGCCCGAGCGCACCACGCCGCCGGGGAAGGGCATGATGACCCCGGGCACCTGCTTCATGGCCGCCACCGCGGCCTCGGCCCCGGCCAGCGCGGCGTCGGTGTCGGTGGCCAGCAGCAGCAGGTTGCCGCCGCCCACGCCCTTGACCAGCGGCGTGGTTTCCTGGGCCACGAACTCGCCGTCCATCACCGGCACGCGCCAGTAGCGCACGCCCTGGATCACCTTGGACGATTGCCAGCCGTCGCCGAAGAAGCGCAGGTTCTTGCCCAGCGCCATCGGTTCGCCAGCGGACAGTGGCAGTCCGGCGTACACCGCGGTGGTGGGGCAGGTCAGCACGCACTGGCCGACGCGGCGTTCGATCTGCTTGGCCAGCTCCTTGCTGGACACCGCGAAGAACAACAGCGCCACGCCCGGGCGACCGTCGGGTGTTTCGTCCGGGGCCAGCACGCGTTCGATGCCGGCCTCGCAGCCGCAGGCGATCACCGAGGTGGCAAAGCCGGTGGCCGCCACGCCGGCGTGCATCGCCCAGGTGGGGTGATGGGCGGTGACGATCAAGCGCGTTGCACGCATCGGGAAGGCTTCGGCGAAGGTCGCGTCAATCGCGACGCCGTTGAGCACGCAGGGTGCCGCCGGCGTGGGCGTGTCAGCGTTCGCCGCCGCGCGGGCGCTCACGGTGTCGGCCATCAGGCGGCCCTCGGAAAGCACTCGGCGGGCAGCAGGCGCCCGCCATTGCAGCAGCGGCACAGCTCGTCGTGGCCGATGACCTGGTAGCGGGGCGCGTCGCGCAGGTGGCGCTCGGCGAAGCGGCGCACGGTGGCGGCGATGCCGGCGTCGACCTGCGGCGTGGCGAAGTGGGTGCCGCCGGTGGGCACGGCCACCACGCGGCCCTCGCGCACCACCACCTGGCCGTCCTTGAGCACCCAGGCCGGAGTGCTGAACATGGTCTCGGCGTCGCCGCCTTCCCGGTAGACCGCGATGTCGGCGCCGGCGCCGTCGCCCAGGTGGCCGCGGTCGCTCAGGCCGAGCAGCCGCGCCGGGGCGCTGCGGGTGAGGATGGCGATTTCGTACAGCGTCAGCTCGCGGCGGATGTCTTTCAGCGCCGACTGCGCGGCCACGTCCGGGTGCAGCCGGGCGAGCTGTTCGTCGCGGAAGGTCTTGTCCATCAGCAGGCGGATCAGGTGCGGGTAGCTGGTGAAGGGCGCGCCATTCGGGTGGTCGGTGGTCAGCACGATGCGCCAGGGGTCCTCGACCAGCAGGAACAGCTCCAGCCCGATGGCCCATTGCAGCGCGTTGACGTAACTGGTCTCGCGGTACTTGAAGGGCACCACGCCGCAGCCGGCATCGCATTCGATGTCGCCGCCCAACCATTTGCGCGGGCTGCCCAGGTCGGCGTTGGCGTGCTGGCGCATGGTGTCGCCGCTGGCCGTGACCGTCTGGTTGAACAGGATTTGCCCGACGTCGATGGACACGTTGGGCGTGGCGTTGACCTTCTCTGCCAGCCGCAGCGCGGCCGACGAGAACTTCTTGGGCCCGTCCTGGCCATAGGAGTGAAACTGCACGTGGGTCAAATGACCGCGAAAGCCGTCCAGCGCGTCGATGGTGGCGATCGTGGAGTCGATGTTGCCGGGCACGCCCAGGTTGCTGCTGTGGATGTGCAGCGGGTGGGCCAGGCCCAGCTCGTGGATGGCGCGCGCCAGCGAGCCCAGGATCTGCCGCGGCGTGAGTTCCCAGTGGCGGTGGGGCTCGTCCACGTCCAGCTTTCGCTGGTTGAACTTGAAGGCCGAGATGCCACCCGGGTTCACCACCTTCACGCCCATCGCCTTGGTGGCGTGTACCACGTGGCCGACGTAGTCGCGCATCAGCTCAGGCGGCGCGCCGCTGTGCAGCAGCCTCAGGAACAGCTCGTCGTTGCCCAGCATGACGTAAGCGCCGTGGTCCAGGATCGGCACGTCGCCCATTTCCAGGTGCGTGTGGCGGGCGTTGACCGCGGCCATCGCGGGCTCGAAAGCGGCGGTGTAGCCCATCTCCGCGTAGCGGTAGCCGGTGGCCAGCGTGCCGGGCACGCAGTCGCCGCAGCTGGGCAACTCCAGCGCGTTGCCGCTGAGTGGAAAGGGGTCGAGCCCGCGCCGGTGGTCTTCGGGCAGCAGCAGCCGCGCGAGGTTCATCTTGCCGCCGCCGATGTGGCTGTGCATGTCGATGCCGCCGGCCATGACGATGCAGCCGCGGGCGTCGATGTCCTGGTCCACCGGGGCCAAAGGGTCCAGCGCCACGATGCGCCCGTCGCGCACGGTGACGTCGCGCGTGTCGCCGTTGACGCCGTGCACCGGGTCGATGACGCGGCCGCCGCGCAGTCGCAAGGTGCTCATGGCGCGACCTCGCTCAAGGCCGCGGCCGTTGGGGGCGCGCTCAAGGGCGGCATCGCGCTCAACAACCGTTGCAGCACCGTGGCCACGCCCGGCAAACCGTCATCGCGAACGGCCACCAGGGGCAGCACGATGGAGCCATCGGTGCGGAACAGGTGGCCCGCGGCGTTCCAGCCGGGGGTGGCCACCGGGATGAACACGGTGGGCGGCGCGCCGCTTGCCGCCGCCAGCCGCGGGCCCATGCCCGGTGGCCCGAGCACGATGCGTGGCAACGCGGTCGGTGGCGGCAGGCGCTCGGCGTCGAAGCTGGCGATCCACAACAGGCCGTCGACCGCGCCTTGGCCGATCAGGCGCTCGGTGGCCATCGCGTGGGGCTCGTGCTGCAGGCCCTGGCGGCTGACCCGCGTGCGCAGCGGCAGGCCCGACAACCAGGTCAAGGTCTGGTTGACGCTGTACGCGCCGTCGCTGCCGCCCAGCGACATCACCGCCGCGCGCGTGCGGCGGTTGAGCGTGCCCACCACGCGGTTGAGCATTTCAATGGACAAGGCCGCTGGCGCGCGGAGCGCCGAGGCCTCGTAGACGAAGACGGCATACCGCGCGGCGCGCAGTTGCCGAGCCAGCTCGGCCAGCGCGGGGTCGGCGCCGGGCACACGGCGCTCGTCGACCAGGGCCGACAGCTGTTGCAGGTCGCCCGCCAGGTCCACGCGCGCCGGCATGGCCTGCACCGACGTCACACCGCTCAGACCCGACGGCGCCTCGGTGCCGAGGAAGACCACCGCGGCGCAGGGGCTGGCGGTCTCCCCCAGGCCGGCGCGGCGGAAAAACTCGGGGTAGCGATCAATGCCGTTGCTGCCCACCATCACCAGCAGGTCGCAGCGGCTGCGCAGTTCGCCCAGCGTGGTCGTGAATTGGCCGCGGTCCTGCAGGGCGCGCACGCCCTGCATCAGCGGCTCGCCGTCGGCGTGGTCGCAGATGGCGTCGCAGCGGGCGGCCAGCGGGAACAAAGCGCGGGCCCCGGCGATGTCCGTGCCCAGGCCGGCGAACAGCGGCTGGCGCCAGAGCGACAGCCGGGCGGCGGCGTTGGCGATGGCCTCGTCCAGGTCGGTGGGTCGGCCGTCCACGGTGGGCTCAGCCGGGCCGCCACCGAGCGCGGCCAGGCGGTGGCGTGCCTTGACGCAGGGGCCGCCCCGCTCGCCCAAGCCGCCCACGTCGGGCCGCAGGTCATCGCACAGCAGGCTGCAAAACGGGCAGGTCCAGCCGCTGTCGTCGGGCGGCGGCCCGGCGGCGGTCAACCCAGGGTCGGCGGAAACAGTGAAAGTCATCGTCACGGCGGAAGGCAAGGCATGTGCCACGAAGGCGGCACCGGCCGAGGCGACGCGCCCCGGGTGTCGCTGCATTCTGGACCGCGGCGGGCGACCGCAGGGCCATCGCTGGCGCGACCGCGGGTTTCCCTGGGGCCGCTCGCCGCCTGTGCCGTCCTTGCCACACTGTGCGGCACAGGGCTTGCCAGGACGGCCGTCGTGCAACACTGTGTGGCGCTGGGCCGCGCGGCCAATTGACGGTGACGACCCGCCTCACCGTGTCAACCTGTGGTGACACCCGGCCGCCGGCCGCGGGGCGCGGCGGTGGCACGGAACGTGATGGAGTCCAGGCAGACAGGGGACGTGGAATGAACCAACGTGGCGGACGGCAAGCGAGCAATGAGGCGGGTTGACGGCGTGGCCATGGCGGGACTGCGGGCGCGGCTCGGGCCGGTCTGCCGCGGTGGTGGCGGTGGCGCGGTCGTGGTCGCGTGGTCGGCTGGCTCAACCCGGGTCGTCGAGCCGGCCGTCGTGCAAAGCGCTGGCCACCAGCCAGGCATGGGCGCCCGCCGCGGCGGCCTGGCGCAGGTCGCTGGGCTGGCGGACGCCGCCGGCGCCGATCAGGCGGCGGCCGGGGGCGCGGTCGCGCACCGTGCCGAAGGTGTCCAGGTCGGGGCCGCTGTCCGCGCCGACGCGGTCCAGCGTCATCACGATCAGCGTGGCCG
The DNA here is from genome assembly GCA_943370175.1 of Hydrogenophaga intermedia. GTDB lineage: Bacteria > Pseudomonadota > Gammaproteobacteria > Burkholderiales > Burkholderiaceae_C > Ideonella_A > Ideonella_A intermedia_A. The sequence goes on from CALRPU020000010.1 coordinate 66,259, forward strand.
GCCAGAGGTCGGCCCGCGCCCAGCAGCCGGCGGGGTCGAGCGCGCGCTGCTGACGGCAGTCCAGCGACAGGACCGCCTCAGGCTGGTTGCCAAGCGCGGCGAGGTCGCCGATGCGCTGGATCGATTCGCTGCCATGGACCGGGCGCAGCGCCACGCCATCGGCCGGTTGGATGCCCTGCGCCGCCGCTGTCGCTGCCGCCGCGTTGGCAAAGCCGCCGTCCAGCCACAAGCTCAGGCCTGGCCAGTCCGCGGCCAGGGCCTGGGTCAGTGCGTGCAGCAACCCATGCTGCACCCCGCGGCCCAGGATGCCGTCCAGGTCGGCGACGTACAGCACCGGTTGCAGTTGCTGGCAGGCCGGGTGTGCCAGCAGCGCCCGGGCCAGCGTGATGGGGTCGTGGCCCGGGGCGAGCATGGACCGCATCGGCCGATAGTGGCCGCGTTCGCCCCGCACGGCGCGCACCACCTGACCGGCCTGCAGGTCAAGCACGGGGATGACTGGCGTGGGCCGGGCTGAGGACGTCAAGGGCATGAAAAGCATTCTCGTCTACGAGCACCTCAGCGGCGGCGGCCCGATGGCCAGTGAGGCCGAGGCGGCGGAGCTGCTGCCTCAGGGCGTGGCCATGCGCGACGCCGTGGTGGCCGACCTGATCGACGTGCCTGGGTTGCGGGTGGAATGCGCGGTCTGCGCGCGTGCCGGCTCGGGCGCGCCGCGCGGCGCGCGCCCGGTGGTCGCCGAGCCCGGCGAGCCGCCCGCGGTGTTCCTGCGCCGGCAGGCGCGGGGCATCGACCTGGTGTGGGCCATCGCGCCCGAGGGCGATGGCGTGCTGGCCGACTTGCAGCGCGCCGTTGGCGACGAACGTTGGGTGGGGTGCAACCTGGCTTCGATCACGACGGCGTCGAGCAAAGCCGCCACGCTGAAGGCGTTGCAGGCCCGCCGCGTCCCCACGCCGCTGGACCACGCGGCGCGCGCGCGGCGCTGGGTGGTCAAACCCGATGACGGTGCGGGCGCCATCGACACCCGGGTCTTCCCGTCACACGCCGATGCGCGCGCCTGGGCCGAGGCGCGCGGCGCCGCTGGCCAGCGCATGGTGGTCGAGCCCTGGGTGGACGGCGAGGCGCTGTCGGTGTCGCTGATGGTCGGGCCGGGCTGGGTGCAGGCCCTGGCCTTCAATCGCCAGCGGCTGGAGGAAGGGCCCGATGGCCTGCTGCATTTTGCTGGCGTCGACGTGGCCGCCATGGACCCGCAAACCGACCCGCGCGCCCTGCGCCTGCACCTGCTGGCGCTGGACGTGGTGCGGGCGGTGCCTGGCCTGTGCGGCTTTGTCGGCGTGGACGTGGTGTGGCACGCCGAGGATGGCCCGGTGGCCATCGAGCTGAACCCGCGCCTCACGTCGGCCTATGTGGGCCTGTCGCGCACGCTCGGCCGCAACCTGGCCGCCGAGGCGCTTCGCGCGCACGACTTGGCGCGCGCGGCTTCCCGGACCGACGGCAACGGCGAGGTCGCCCATGCCCGCTGACGAGCCCCCTGACCTCACCTGGGGCTGGGACCTGGGCGGCGCCCACCTGAAGGCCTGCCGGTTGGAGCGGGGGGTCGTGGTGGACGTGGCGCAATGGGCATGCCCCCTGTGGCAGGGGCTGCAGCACCTGGACGCGGCACTGGCCCAGGCGCGCGCACGCTGGCCCGACTTGAACGGGGCGCCCGGGCGGCGCGCGCGGCAGGCGGCCACGATGACGGGCGAGATGGTCGACCTGTTCCGCGACCGCGAGGACGGTGTGCTGCGCCTGGCCGCCCACCTCGACCAGGCCCTTGGCGGCGGCTTGCATTGGTTTGCCGGTCGCGGGCTCGGGTCGGCCGTCGGTCTGGCGTTGCCCTGGCAAGCCGCGTCGCGCTGGGTGGGGCCTGCGGCGGTGCCCGCGCACTGGGAGGCCATCGCCTCGGCCAACTGGCGCGCCACCGCCGAGTGGCTGGCGCTGGCCCTGGACCGCCGGGCGGCGGCCCCGGCGGGCGCCGTGCTGGTGGACATCGGCAGCACCACCAGCGACCTCATTGCGCTGCGCGGTGGCCGCCCGCTGGGCCGGGGGCAAACCGATGCCCAGCGCCTGGCCAGTGGCGAGCTGGTCTACCAGGGGGTGGTGCGCACGCCGCTGTGTGCGCTGACGCAGCGCGTGGTATTTCAGGGTCAGGCCACGGGCGTGATGAACGAATGGTTTGCCACCACCGCCGACGTGCACCGCTTGCTCGGCACGCTCAACCCCGCCCACGACCAACAGCCCACCGCCGACAACGCGGGCAAGGACCTGCCCGCCACGCGCCAGCGGCTGGCCCGGATGATCGGCCGCGACGCGCGCGACGGCCACGACGGCGACTGGCTGGCCTTGGCTGCCCAATGGCGCGACGCCCAGCGGTCGGCCCTGCAAGATGCCGTGACCCGCGTGGTGGCCGATGCGGGCCTGACGGGCGCGCCCACGCTGGTCAGCGCGGGCTGCGGCGAAGTCTTGGTGCCGGCGTTGGCGCAGGCCCTGGGTTGGCCGGTTCTACGTTTCGCCGACCAGGTGCCCTGGGCGACCAAGGCGTCGGACGCGCTGATGGGCTGGGTTCAGGTGGCGGCGCCGGCGGTGGCCGTGGCGCTGCTCGCGGGCGGACCGCATCAGGACGAGGATTCAATGAACGATTGAGCGCGACGGTGGCCGGCGTTCGACGCCCGGGCCGCGACAGCCGCGCCGACCAGGAGACAGCACATGTGGGTGGTCAAGATCGGAGGCAGCCTGTCGCGCGACCCGCGCCTGCCGCAGTGCCTGGGCATGCTGGCCACGCTCGGCGGCGGGCGGGTGACGGTGGTGCCGGGCGGTGGTGCCTTCGCCGACGAAGCGCGGCAGGCGCAGGCCCATTGGGGCATCGACGACGTGACCGCGCACAACATGGCGGTGCTCGCCATGGCCCAGGTCGCTCAGCTGCTGCACGCCATCGAGCCGCGGCTGGTGCTGGTGGGCGACGACGCCGGCATCCGCGAGGCGATGCACGCGGGCCGCCCCTCGCTGTGGATGCCGCTGAGCTTGTTGCGCGAGCAGTCCGACGAGCTGACCAGCTGGGACGTCACCAGCGACAGCCTGGCCTTGTGGCTGGCCCGAAGGCTGCACGCCGAGCGGCTGGTGGTGCTGAAGACCTGCCCCGTCGACCCGGCACTCGGGCTGGCCGAGCTGTCGGCGCGTGGCGTGATCGACCGCCGCTTTCCGCAGTGGGCGCACGACGCCGGCTTTCCCATCGAGGTGCTGGCCTGCGACGACCTGGACCGGGTTCAGCGCGGGCTGATGGGTCAGCACCGCCAGCCGCGCTGGGCCGAGCGCGCGCGGGACACGACGGCGCGCAGCAAATTGGCGGCGCGCTGATCGCCGCCGGGCGGCTCAGGCGTCGCCGGCTTTCACCGCCAGGCGCTGGGTCCACTGGCGGTCGTTGGTGTCGGTCACCTCGGCCAGCAGCTCGCCCTCGGCCTGGGCGAGGAAGTTGAAGCGCAGGCTCGGGTTCTCGCTGAGGCTGAAATCGACGTCCGCCTGCAGCACCGGCTTGCCCGCATAAGTCACCACCACCTTGCGCACGAAGACCGGCGCCGGGGCCAGCCGGGTCAGCTGGTCGATGGCCAGGCCCGAGACGTTGGGGTGGCTGATCATCAGCTGCGCCAGCGCCGGCTTGCCCGGCACCACCGGCCCGTCCACCCGCAGGCGCATGCGGCCCAGCCGCGCCATCGCCTCGGCCAGGTCCTTGCCCGCGGGCGCCGAGCAGCCGCCCGAGGCCTTCAGGAAGCGGCTGACCATGGCCAGGCGCCCGTCCTGCAGTTCGGCCACGGCGCGCACGGTGGTGTATTCCTCCACCCTCACGCGGGTCTCGATGTCGGCGCGGCCACTGTCGGGGGTGAAGGCGAACACCGCGCCCATCGGCGAGGGGTTGTTGTCGATGACCAGGTGGATCTTGCGGATCCAGCGCGTGGGCGACTGCGCCACCTGGGCCCGCACCGCCACCGGCACCACGGCGGCGTCCTCGGCCCGCACGGGGGTGTCGAGCACGAGCAGGTCGGTCGCGTTGTCCAGAATCGCGCGGTCGCCGAACAGCGACTGGCGCAGCTGGGCCCAGTGCTGTTCGGGCGTCGGCTTCGGGGCGGCCTGTGCCTGGGCACGGGCGGGTGCCAGCGCCAAGCCCAGTCCCATCGCCGCGCAGCCCGCCACCCCGGCAGCGCCGATCAGGTGCAGGCAGTCGCGCCGCTGAAAGCCGGTGTCGCCCTGAGCTCTGATCGCCGGGTTCAAGCCGACCGCGGTGGCCGGGCGTTCGGGGTGCGAATGGCGATGGGTCATGGGGGCTCCAGTGGTGCGGGTCGGCCCGCCCGGCATCGGGCGCGCCGACGCGTGATCAGCTGGTCAGCATAGGAGCCGACCGACCCTTTGTCGATCAGGGTCAACCAAGCTGACACACCCGCCGCGTTGCCTCGCACAGGTGGTGCAGGCGCGCCGGGTCCAGTGCGCCGCTGCGGTCGCCGGCGCACACGGCGCTGCGGAAGCCGGCGAAGTCGGGCGCCAGGCTGCGCAGCGCGGGCAGTTCGTCCTGGCGCAGGGCGCCGGCCAGGCCGGCCAGGCAGCGCCCCTCGTGCTGCACCATGGCGATGAACTGGGCCAGCGCGGCGGCGTCCACACGGTCCAGCAGGCTGCCTTGGCCCTTGGCCGCCGTGTCCAGCATCAGCGCCGGAAAACGCCGCAGCGCCAGCGCGCGCGCCACTTGGGCGCGGTTGACGCCGGCGTCGGCCAGCAGCACGGGCACGATGGCCGCCGGGTGGGCGGCCAGCGCGTCCAGCAGCGCCAGCGCGCCGGGCTGCTGGTCGATGCCCACCTTGACGTAGTCGACGCCGCTGGCGGCCACCGCGTCCACCCGCGCCAGCACCGCGCCCAGCGGGGCGCTGGGCAGGTCGCCGGTGGTCGCGCTGATGAGGGCCTTCGGCGCGTGCTCACGCAGCCACGGCACGATCTCCCGCGCCACCGCGTCGGGCAGGCTGCCCAAGGCGCCGGCGCTCGGCTCTTTCAGGTCGATGAAGTCGACCCCGGCGGCCGCGGCGAGGCGCGCCTCGTCGAGGTTGCGCACACTGACGAGCAGCCGCAGCGGGCGCGCGAGGCGTTGAGCGGCCGCCGCCGCCGCTGTGGAGGCCGATGCCGATGCCGAAGCGTCCCCCGCGGGAATCGGCGCGCTCACGAGGCGGCCCCGGCGCGGTGGGCGGCCACCGCCTCGTTGAGCCAGTCCCAGGCCTCGCGCTCGGCGTCGCCGGCGGTGCGGTCGATGGCGATCTGCAGGTGGGCCCATTCGCGGTCGACGCGCTCGGCGCTGAGCAGGTGCAGCCGGCTCACCAACACCGCGCCCTCCACCACGGCGGCCTGAGCGCGGTTCATGCCGCCGAAAGGGGCATTGGCCACGGTGGCGGTGCGCCGCAGGGTCAGCGTTGGGCGCTGGGCGTCATGGTCGTGGTGCTCGAGGCGCAGCGGGGCGTGCACCAGCGCGCAGTCCAGCCGCACGCCGTCGGCCGGGTCGTCGAGCGCCACAGTGGGCCACTGGCGGCGCCCGGTCACGCAGCCGGCGAACACGCGCACGTCGGTGATCAGGTTCAACACGGCGCGGCCGGTGGCCTCGATGTTGGCCAGCGTGGTCGACGGGCGAAAGGGCATCAGCAGCACCTGATCGCCGCGCAGCCGCACGCCCATCGGGGCGATGTGCACGGCGCCGTCGGCAGCGCGGGTGGTGACGACGGTCTCGAAGATGGGCTCGGTCATGACAGGCGGTGGGGCGGTCGGGTCAGGCCGCGGCGGGCGGCTCGGTGCTCGCCTGCGCGCCGGGGCTTGGGTTGGGGGCCGACGTTGGGGACGGCGTCGGCGTCGGTGTCGGTGTCGAACCCAGGTCCGGGTTCATCGGCCGCATTGCAGTCTTGTGGGTCAGCGTGGTGCCGGGGGCGCACCAGGCCTGGTCATCGCCGGTGCCGCCGGGCGCGGGATCCGCCGCCACGCCCCAGTCCAGCGGCTGGTCCTGCACGTAGCGCTTGCCGAGCTGCCAGGCGATGTGCGCGCGCGCCGCTTCCACGCCCATGTAGTAGGCGTGCGCGGCGTCGTGTTCCAGGCCGAGCTGCGGCCACAGGGCGTAGGGGTCCTGCACCAGGCGCAGGCCATCGCGGTTGTAGACATGCAGCCCGGCCTCGGACACCTGGATGCGGAAATTCGGGTCCTTGACGCCCGCCGCCACCGTGGCGATCTCGTCGGCGCTGTCCGGGAAGGGCCGCTTGGCGTGCACCGTCATCAGCCCGTCCGACAGGCCCTTGGGCAGCACGCGGTGTCGCTGCGCGGCGTGCATCACGCGGCGCGCCAGGTCGGCTTCGCGCACCGCGCGGCGGGCGTGCGGGCTGACCTGCGTGGTCAGCACCGCGCCCACGTCCAATTCGGCCGCGATGCCGAACAGCATGGCGTTGATCCCGCTGGTGTCGGCTTCGGTCAGCTCGGTCAGGTTGCCCACGCCCAGCATGATCGGCGCGGTGGGGAAGCGCTCGCGCAGCCGGTGGTAGCGCACCAGCGAGGCCAGCACGCCAAAGGGAATCGGGTCGAGGATCGCGTCCGCATAGAAGGCGCGGCCACGCGCCTGGAACTGCTCGACCAGTTGCCACAGGCTGGCCTCGTCCTGCGGCTGTCGCGGGATCAGGATCGGCGTGGACGCGACCTCGTCGGCGATCCACGCGGTGTCCAGCGTCAGGCTCAGCAGGTAGTCGGCGCCGGCGTGGCCGCCGCGCAGCAACTCCTGGGCGTTCAAGGAGTCGACGCTGACGCGATGGCCGGCCTGCTTCAGCGCCCGCACCGCGTCTTCCAGGTGGTCGAACGGGGTGTCGGGCAGCGCGCCCAGGTCGATGACGTCGGCGCCATCGCGACGCAGCAGGTCGGCCCGGGCCACGATGGCGGGCACGTCCAGCCGTGGCGCATCGACGATCTCGGCAAAGATCAGCACCGATTGCTCGTCCAGGCTGATCGGCCGGGCCTGCCGCTTGAAGTGGGCGGGCAGGTCCTTCAGTTCTTCCGGGCCGCGCTGCACCGGCATGCCGTAGTGGGCGCTGAGCGCGTCCAGGTCGGCGCGGCAGCGGCCGGGCAGGATCAAACGGTCGGCGTCAACGGGCCGGGGCACGCGGCGCTGGATCAGCTCGCCTGTCATCAGCGCGGCCACTTGCACGCCGATCTCCCGCACCGCCCAGGTGAAGGGGGCCGCGCCCTGCTCGGTGTCCATGCCCTCGAGCACGCGTTTCAGCGCCGGTTCGGCCAGTCGGCCGGTCAGGAAGAGGATGCGTTCCACGGGGGCGGGCAAACTCACACCGGCTCAGGCGAGCCAAGCCAGGCCCAGCGCAGCGAGCCGCGCGCTGAGCGCTGCTTCCAGCTCGGCGGGCGAGGCCACGACCTGGCAGAACTCGATCTGCCGCAGGCGCTCGACGTTGTCCAGTTCGAGGCGCCGCGGGCGCAGCGTGACCCAGTCGTGCGGCGCGCGGGTCACCACCACGGGTTCGGTGTCGCAGGCGAACACCAGGCCGGGGATGCCCAGCTTGCCAGCCTGCGCGAACATGTTCGTGGGCAGGGTGTCGCTCAGGCCCAGCGCGCACTTGGCCACGGTGTTGCTCGTGGCCGGGGCCACCACCACCGTGTGGTAGGTCTGTTCGTACAGGCTGCCCACCGGCACCGCGCTGGCGGTCTTGTCGCGGTAGACGCGAAACCGCGGCTTCAGCGCGTCGAGCTTGTGGCCGTACATTGGCAGCACTTCTTCGGCTGCGGCCGACAGGTACAGGTCGACGTCGGGCAGGCGGGCCGCGATGGCCAGCGATTCGTCCAGGAAGTGGCCGGAGCCGGTCACGGCCCAGGCAAAGCGGCGCGCGGCCGGGGGAGGGGTCATGTCGTCGGGCAAGGGGTCTGGGGTCGGCCGTGGGGTCACACAGGGCGCGCGGTGCGGCGCAGGCGGTGCTGGCAATTGTCGGGCCCGGCCCGCCGCGCGGCGGGCCTGGGGGCATGGCCGGCGCAGGCGGCCTGTCGCAAACGCCGGGTGGCAACCGCCCGTTCGCGACCGCCCACCGCGCACGGGCTCAGCCCGCCTGGGTCACGGGAATGTGCAACTTGTGCATGCGCCGGTACAGGGTGTTGCGGCTCACGGCCAGGTCCTTGGCCACCTGGCTGACGTTCCAGCGGTGCGATTCCAGCAGGTCCAGCAGGTCCTGGCGCTCCTGGGCCTGGGCCGGCCCCAGCGCGGGCGCGTCGTCTTGGGCTTCGACGGGGTCGTGCGCAGCCAACGGCCCGCTGCCGGGCACCCGTGCCCGCGCGCCTTGCAGCGAGGGCAGGTGCTCCGGGGTCAGCGTGCCGCCGTCGGCCAGGGCCACGCCGCTGCGCAGCACGTGGCGCAGTTGCCGCACGTTGCCGGGCCAGGGGTGGTGCATCAGCAGGTCCCAGGCGGCGGGGCTCACGGGGGCGTCGGGGGCGCCCTCGGCGGTCAGCAGGTCGCGGATCAGCTGGGCCCGGTCGCTGCGTTCGCGCAGCGCCGGCAGGTTCAGCTCGATGCCGGCCAGGCGGTAGTACAGGTCTTCGCGGAAGCGGCCTTCGGCCACCAGTTGCGGCAGGTGACGGTGGCTGGCGCTGAGCAGCTGGAAGTCCACCGGGTGCGCCTCGTCCGTGCCCAGCGGGGTGACCATGCGCTCGTCGAGCACGCGCAGCAGCCGCGCCTGCAGTGCCAGCGGCATGTCGCCGATTTCGTCGAGGAACAGCGTGCCGCCGTCGGCCTGCGCGATCTTGCCGCGCCGCCCGCGCCGCTCGGCCCCGGTGAAGGCCCCGGCGCGGTAGCCGAACAACTCCGCCTCGATCAGGTTCTCGGGCAAGCTGGCGCAGTTGATGGCGACGAAGGGGCCGTCGTGACGTGGGCTGCCGGCGTGAACCGAGTGGGCAAACACCTCCTTGCCGACCCCCGTTTCGCCGCACAGCAGCAGCGGCGTGCCGCGCGCGATGACGCGCCGCGCGGTGGCCAGGTGGGTTTGCAGCCGCGGGTCGCCGTAGGTGGCGGTGGGCGGTGCTGCGCGGTGGGCAGCACTGGACGCGGTGCCGGACACCACCAGCGCGGTCGGGCTGGCGTGGCCTCCGCCCAGGGCCGTGGCCCCCGCGCGGCCGTTGAGCATCGACCGGCGCCCGGGCGTCGCCGCTGGGTCGTCGGCGCTGCGCAGCGCGCTCGGCTCGTCGTGCGCGGGTTGGCGCGCCACCGCAAAAAAGCGGTGTGCCGCGTTGGCGCGGTAGGTCACCACCGGGTGGAAGCTCGCGCGCTGGCTGCGCTCCAGGATGTCGTCCAGCGTGGTCTGAAAGATCTCGTCCAGCCGGCGTCGGCGCACCTCGCGCACGGAGTTCAGGCCCAGCTGGAACAACGCACTGCGGTTGGCGGCCAGCACCTGGCCCTCGTGGTCGACGATCAGCTTGCCTTCGTGCAGCGTGTAGACAAACTCGGGGCGGCTGTGGAAGTGGATCGGGTGGGCGTCGCGGAAGCGGTGGTCGATCAGCCGGTTTTCGATCATCCGGGCCGTCATGCCCAGCAGCACCAACAGGTGCTGCTGCGACATCTGCGAGCGGCTGGTGACGTCCAGCACCGCGCACATTTCGCCCGCCGGGTCGTAGACCGGCACGGCCGAACAAGTCAGTTGCGCATACTGGGTAAAAAAGTGCTCATCCAGGCGCACCGCGATCGGCGCGGCCGCCGCCACGCAGGTGCCCATGCCGTTGGTGCCGGCCTCGGCCTCGCTCCAGACCGCGCCCACCTGCAGGCCCAGGGGTGCGGCGTTGCGCTCGAATTCCGGCGAACTGACCATGTGCAGGATGACGCCGGCGGTGTTGGTCAGCACCACGGCCGATTCCGGGTCGCCCAGCTGCTGGTACAGCGTGGTCATTTCGTAGCGCGCGCAGTCGATCACGTCGGCCATGCGGGCGTGGTGGCTGGACAGCTCGTCGCGGCTGAGCACCGGCGGGCGCCGCGGCTGGCGCGGGTCCAGCCGGTACTGGTTCAGGCACCGGGCCCAGGAATGCGCGACGACGTCGCTGGTGGTGTCGCTGGCGCCGCGTGCAACCACGTCAAGAATCCGGTCGGCATGCCGATGGGGTTCATGCAGCGAGGTGGACATCGGGGAACTCCTGGGAACTCAGACCATTCAAGCGGCGCAGTGTGGCCCAAAATGCCCCTGGTGCCTTGCGCAATTGCCCTGATGCGGGCGCGAGGCAAGGCGGCTGCGGGTTATCCCGTAAACGTGCCGACAGCGCACCACCCGCGCGCCGCCAGCCACGCCGATGGCCCACAAGTTGCGAACATGCACGCCCAACCAACCCGAGATTCCGGGCCCACGCCCCGAGGAGGAGACCGATGAACACCCCCCGCTTGAGCCAGCCGGCCGACCTGGGCGCCCCGGGCGCTGCGTCGGCGGCCGCCGAGCCGCTGGACCTGATCTTCATCGAAGGCTTCCGCGGCAACACCGTCATCGGCATCCACGACAGCGAACTGCACCGCCCGCAGCCCCTGGTCATCGACGTGTGCGCCGGCCTGCCCCGCGCGGGCGCCTGCGACACCGATCAGATCGTCGACACCATCGACTACGGCGTGCTGCGTGAGCGCCTGGGACGCTTGATGGCGGAACATGGTGTGACGCTGCTGGAAGCGCTGGCGGAACAGATTGCCCACATCGCCATCGATGAGTTCGGCGCGCACTGGGTGCGCGTCAAGGTGGTCAAGCCCCGCAAGTTTGACGACGTCGAGGCGGTGGGCGTGCAGATCGAGCGTCGCCGCCCGGCCGTGGCCAAGGCCGCCGGCCCGACGGCCAGCGCGGCGGTCGCCTCGGCGGCCAGCGGCAGCGGCGCGGCCGTGCTCCGCCTGATCGGCAACGGCATGGTGCCGGCCGCCCTTTGACCCCAGGCCGCGTCGCCAACCCCGCCCGGATGAATCACCACCACGCCGCCGGTCTGGTCCCCCGCGAACTGGCGATCGACGCGCCCGACGCTGCGGCATGGCACGGCGTGCGCGTGCAGGCCCCTGGGCGATTGCACCTGGGCTTCCTCGACCCCGCCGCCAGCCTCGGGCGGCGGTTCGGCAGCCTGGGCCTCGTCGTCGACGGCTTGGAAACCGTGGTGGAGCTGCAGCGGGCCGACGGCAACGCCGACCCCCGCGCGGGCGACAGCGCGGCCGCAGACACCAGTGAGGCGCTGGCCGAGCTGCCGAGGGCGCGGGCCCACCTCGAGGCGATGCGCCGCGCGCTGGACGCCGACGGCGCGTGCCTCGGCCCGGTTCACCTGCGCTTGAGGTCCGTGCTGCCCGCGCATGCGGGCCTGGGGTCGGGCACGCAGCTGGCGCTGGCGGTGGGCCGCGCGGCCTGCGCGCTGGCCGGTCGCGACTGGCCCGCCACGCGCCTCGCGTCGGTCACGGGGCGTGGCTTGCGTTCGGGCGTCGGCATCGCCGGCTTCGAGCAGGGGGGGCTGCTGCTGGACGGCGGGCCGCGCGCCGATGGTCAGCCCGCGGCCTTGCTGTCGCGCATCGATTTGCCCGACGCCTGGCGCGTGCTGCTGGTGCTGGACCCGCGCCAGCGCGGTCTGAGCGGCCCCGCCGAACGCGCGGCCTTGGCCACGTTGCCGCCGTTGCCGCGCGAGTCCGCCGCCGAGATTTGCCACGAGGTGCTGATGCGCGTGCTGCCCGGTGCGGCCGGGGCCGAGTTCACGCCTTTCGCCGCCGGGTTGTCGCGCATGCAGCGCATCCTCGGCCAGCACTTCGCGCCGGCCCAACAGGGCTTGGCCTACACCAGCGCCGCGGTGGCCCGGCTTTTGGACTGGGTGGGCGCCCAGGCCGGTGCGGCCACGGGGCAAAGCTCCTGGGGACCCACCGGGTTTGCGGTGCTGCCGTCCGAATCGGTTGCATGGTCGCTGGTGGATGCGGCGCGGGCGGCGGGCCTCGTCGACCCGGCGCTCGACCTGCGCGTGGTCACGGCGCGTCGCCACGGTGCCCAGGTGGCGGTGTTGCCCGTGGCGCCCAAGGTGCCCGCCGATTGCGCCTCGGCGTGATCCCCCTCCTTCCCTGAACCCCAAGCCCATGGAACGTCCCTACATCCTTCACATGTTCACTCCGGGGGCGCAGATGAGCCCCTTCGACGTCAACATGGCGGCCGACGCCGGCTACCAGGTCATCACGCCGTACTGCGGCGTGGGGCTGGACGCGGTCATGGGGCTGACCCAGGACGCGATTTTTTCCCGCGGACCCAAGGGCGTGGCACGCACGGGCATCTTCATCGGCGGTCGCGATGTGCTGCTGGCCGCCGACATGCTGGAACGCGCGCAGCAGTCGATGGTGCCGCCGTTCGCGGTGTCGTTGTTCGCCGACCCCAGCGGCTCCTACACCACCGCCGCCGGGCTCGTGGCCTGCACCGAGGCCGCGCTGCGCCGCCACCACCAGACCGACCTGGCCGGCAAGCGCGTGCTGCTGTTGGGCGGCACGGGCACGGTGGGGCGCATTGCGGCGGTGTTGTGCGCGCAGCTCGGTGCGACCGCCTGGTTGTCCAGCCACAAGGGCCAGGCCGCCGCGCAGGCCGCGGCCGAGCAGACCGGTCAGCGTTTCGGCGTGAATCTTCACGGGGTGTCGGGCCAGGGCCAGGCCGACGTGCACGCGGCACTGGCCGACGCGGACGTCGTGATGGGCGTGGCCGCCGCCGGTGTCCAGGTGATGACCGCCGCCGACCGCGCGGTCGCCCAGCGCCTGCTGGTGGCCGCTGACGTCAACGCCGTGCCGCCGGAGGGCCTGGCCGGTGTGGGCGTGATGGACAACGGCAAGCCGTTGCCCGATGGCCGCGCCGTCGGCATTGGTGCGCTGGCCATCGGCAACATCAAGTATCAGGTGCAGCACCGCCTGCTGATGCGCATGCGCGCCGCCGACACGCCGGTGGCCTACAGCTTTCCCGACGCCTTCGCGGTGGCCCGTGAGGTGCTCGCTGAAGGCTGATGCCGGCGCGAGCGCCCCACTCGGCGGTGGCCATGGCACGCTGGTGGTGGCGGGCCTGAGTGCGCGTTGGCTCGTCGAAGACGCGGTGCGCGCCGGCTGGCGCGTGGTGGCGCTCGACCTGTTCGGCGACGCCGACACGCGCCGGCTCGCCGCCCGCTGGGCGCCCATCGGCACCCCCGAGCGCTTGTCCATCGACGGCGCGCAATTGCGGCACGAGCTTGCGCGGGCCGCGGCCCTTGACGGCGCCTTGGCGTGGGTGGCCGGCGGCGGCACCGAGGCGGACCTGAGCCTGCTCGACGCCGGCGGCGGGGCCCTGCCGCGCTGGGGCATGGCCCGCGAGACCATCGCCGCATTGCGCGATCCCTCGTGCTTTTTCGGCCTGCTCGACCGCCTGGGCCTGCCGCACCCGCCGTGGCGCCGCACGGCACCGGACGCGATGCAGGGCTGGGTGGTCAAGCACCCGGGCGGCAGCGGCGGCTGGCACATCCGCGACGCGTCGGCGATCAACCCTAGCCCGGCCGATCCGCGCCAATACTTTCAGCGCCAGGTGCCCGGACGATCGATGTCCGCGCTGTGCCTGGCCGACGGGGCGCGGGGCCGGGTGATGGGCCTGTCCGCACAGCGCGCGCTTCCCTGGCCACCACCGCCGGCCGCGCCGCGCCATCCATGGGTGTGGCAAGGGGTGGTGGGGCCCGTGCACCAGCCCGCCTTGCAGGCGCGCGTGGCGCAGGCGCTGGCGGCGCTGGTGCCGGCCCTGGGCCTGTCGGGGCTGTTCAGCCTCGACTTCATGGCCGATGGCGACGAGGCCTGCTTCCTGGAGTTGAACCCGCGCCCCTCGGCGAGCCTGCAGGTGCACCCGCCGCCCGGGCCGCACGGGTGGCTCGGCGCCCACCGCGAGGCGCTGGCCGGCCGGCTGCCCGCGCCATCCGGGCTGCTGCCGACCGCGTGCTGTGGCGTCGCCACCCTGTGGGCCCCCTGCGACCTGCGCTTGAGCACCGGCATCGCCGCCGCCTTGGCCGCCGACCCCGCCGTCTGCGACCTGCCCCACGCGGGCAGCGCTTTCAACGCCGGCGAGCCGGTGTGCAGCTTGCGCAGCACGCTGTCGACGGACGACCACGGCAGCGCCGACGCGCCAGCGCAGGTCGAAACCCGCTTGCAGCAACTGCTGTCTCCCTGGCGGCGGCGCTTGATGAATGATGCCGTCGTCGCCGCACGCGCGCCGACGCTCCTCTCCCGATCCACCGAACCGACCGTGCCCCGGCACGAGGAAGCCGCCCCATGAGCGACACGCCCACCCAGACCCTCATCGAGGGGTCCACCGACCCCGCCCGGCCCGAGTTCGCCGCGCTCAGCGTCAACCAGCTGGCGGCCACCGCCCTGAGTCGTCTGGTCAACGAGGCGGACCGCCTGCGCGTGTCGGTCCAGCGCGACGAGCGCGGGGTCACGCTGATCGACGCTGGCATCGCCGTGCAGGGCAGCGTCGAGGCGGGTCTGCTGGTGGCCGAGGTGTGCCTGGGCGGCCTGGGCTCGGTGGCGCTGGCCGCGGGCGCACGCCAAGGCTGGCCCAGCTGGCTGCAGGTGAGCAGCTCGCAGCCGGTGCTGGCCTGCCTGGGCAGCCAATACGCGGGCTGGAGCTTGTCGGCCACGAAAGAAGAAACCGGCGGCCGCCGGTTCTTCGCGCTGGGCTCCGGGCCGGCGCGGGCGCTGGCCTGCAAGGAGCCGCTGTTCGCCGAACTGGGCTACCGCGACCGCGCCCCGCACGGCGTGATCGTGCTGGAGGTCGACCGCCTGCCGCCGCCCATCGTCATCGACAAGCTGCTGCGCGATTGCGCGCTGCCCCCCGAGGGCCTGAGCATCGTGCTGACCCCCACCACCAGCCTGGCCGGCACCACGCAGGTGGTGGCGCGGGTGCTGGAGGTGGCGCTGCACCGTGCGCACGCGCTGGGCTTCGAGCTGGCCCACATCGTTGAGGGCAGCGCGGTCGCGCCGCTGCCGGTGCCCACGCCCGACGGCGTGCAGGCCATGGGGCGCACCAACGACGCCATCCTCTACGGCGGCCAGGTGCACCTCAGCGTGCGCGGCGAAGCGGCCGCCGCGCAGGCCCTGGCCAAGGCCTTGCCGTCGCTCAATTCCAAGGATTTCGGGCGCTCCTTTGCCGACTTGTTCACCGACGCGGGCCACGACTTCTACAAGCTGGATGGCGCCCTGTTCGCCCCGGCCGAGGTGTGGGTCAGCCACCTGGACTCCGGCCGCACCTGGCACGCCGGCCGACTGGACATGGCCCTGCTGCACCGGCTGTGGGGCGAAGAAGCCAGCGCGTGAGCGCCGGGGCACGGTGATGGGGGCTGCGGTGCAACGCGTTCCGCTGCGGCCAGCCCGCGTGGCGATCATGACCGACGAGGTCGGCTGGCACACCCGCCAGTTGCAGCAGGCCTTGCGCCAGCGCGGCGTGGAGGGCCGCTGCGTCGACCTGGCCGATGGCCGCGTCGACACCACCGCCAGTTGGCATGGCCTGGTGTTGCCGGGCTTCAGCCGGCACGGGCCCGGTGGGGGCCTGCCTGACGCCGTCATCGTGCGTGGCATCGCCGGCGGCAGTTTCGAACAGGTCACCCGCCGGCTCGGCCTGCTGCACGCCCTGCGCGACCTGGGCGTTCCGGTCTACAACGACGCGCGCGCCATCGAGCGCAGCGTCGACAAGGCCATGACCAGTTTGCTGCTGCACCAGGCCGGCGTGCCCACGCCGCCGTGCTGGGCGATGGAGTCGGCCGAGGACGCCCAGCGCCTGGTGATGCGCGAAAGCGCGGCCCGGCGCGCGCTGGTGCTCAAGCCGCTGTTCGGCTCACAGGGCAAGGGCCTGCTGCGGGTGGGCTGGGTGGCGGGCCGCCATGTGCCGCTGCCCGACCTGAAACGCGGGCACGGCCGCTACGCCTACCTGCAACGCTTCATTCCCCCCGCCCGGCCAGCGAGCGAGGGTCCCGGCCACGACTGGCGGGTGCTGGTGGTGGGCGGGCGGGCCGTGGCCGCCATGCGCCGCGTCAGCGCGCACTGGGTGCACAACGTGGCGCAGGGCGGTCAGTGCGTCGCCCAGTCGCTGCACGAGGCCGAGGGCCCGGCCCTGGCGCGTTGCGCGGTCGCCGCCGCCGCGGCCTTGCAGATGGACTACGCCGGCGTCGACCTGATGGCCGCCGCCGACGGCCTGCAGGTCATCGAGGTCAACGGCGTGGCCGCGTGGCAAGGCCTGCAGCGCGTGACACCACAGCGCATCGCGCCGATGCTGGTCGACGACCTGCTGCAGCGCGTGGCCGCGCCGCTGCGCGCCGGTGGGCGGCGGGCCTGAGGGGCTTGGCCCGCGCCCGGTCGATGCCGTGACCCATGCCCCCCACCATGACCTCACCATGACCGCACTGGACACGCGCCTTCGCCGCGCCTTCCTGTGGGCCTGCGCCTTGGACGTGAGCACGCGCAAGGCCGGCAACGTCAGCCTTGATTCGGCGGGCCACGGCATGGCAGCCCAGCATTTCCTGGACAGCGCCGCGGCCTCGGTCGGTCCCCTGTGCCAGCGCGATCGGCGTGTGGGCGAGCGCATCGAGGCGGCCGTTCACGCGACCTGGGCGGTGGCACAGTGCAACACCAACCTGGGCATCCTGTTGCTGTGCACGCCACTGATCGTTGCAGCCCAGACGGCCGCCGCCGCGCTGCCGCGCGGCGCGGACCTGCGCCTGGCCGACCTGCACGCGGCCCTCGGCCACGTGCTGGACGGCCTGGACCGCGACGATGCGCGCGCGGCCTACCGCGCCATCGCCCGGGCCAACCCGGGCGGGCTGGGCCGCGCACAAGACCAGGACGTCGGCGCCGAGCCTCAGGTCGGACTGCGCGAGGCCATGCGGCTGGCCGCGCACCGGGACCTGATTGCACGGCAATACGCTGAGGGGTTTCCCGAGGTGTTCGGCCCGGCGCTGCAGGCGTTTGCGGCGCCGTTGGCCCCGGTGTCGCCGCAGCGCGACGGCGAATCGCAACAAGGCGTTCATCTGGCGCAGCAGGCCATGCTCAGTTGTTACCTCAGCGTGTTGTCACGTCACCCCGATTCACACATTGTTCGCAAGCACGGCGATGCGTCGGCGCACATTGTCATGACCGAGGCGCGCGCGTGGCACGACGCCCTGGGCGCAGGGCGGTCACTGCAGGACGACCCGGCCTATGCCGCGTGGGACAGTTCGCTCAAGGCCCGCTCGCTCAATCCGGGAACCAGCGCCGACATCTGCGTTGCCACAGCCATGCTTGCGTGCATTGCACTGCCACACGCTCAAGCTTGGGCCGGCGATGACGTTAATCCGAGGGTTGCCACGAGGGGTTGAGACCCTTGGTCCTCAGTGTTTGTTCGGGGGTCTTGCTGGCACGGAATATGTACCGTTGGTGGCTGCGCAGGGGGTCATTGACCCGCGCTGAACCCTTCAAAGACAACACAGACAGATCGGAGAAATTTCATGGCAAAGATTGACCGCATGCTGGTGGGCGAGTCGCTGGTTGGTGACGGCAACGAAGTTGCTCACATCGACCTGATCATCGGCCCGCGCGGCACGCCGGCCGAGTCCGCGTTCGCCAACGCGCTGACCAACAACAAGGACGGCTTCACCTCGCTGCTGGCCGTGGTCGCTCCGAACCTGCTGACCAAGCCCGCCACGGTGATGTTCAACAAGGTGACGATCAAGGGCGCCAAGCAGGCCGTGCAGATGTTCGGCCCCGCCCAGCGCGGCGTGGCGATGGCCGTGGCCGATTGCGTCGAAGACGGCACCATCCCGATGGACGAGGCCGATGACCTGTTCATCAGCGTTGGCGTGTTCATTCACTGGATGGCCGAAGACGACAAGAAGATCCAGGACTACAACTACCAGGCCGTCAAGGAATCCATCAAGCGCGCCGTCAATCGCGAACCCAGCGCCGCCACGGTCGTGGCGAAGAAGGGCAGCGCTGCCCACCCGTTCGCCGCCAAGTAATCACAGAACAGACCCGCCCACGAGCGGGTCGTCATCATTGGGGGTCATGGCACAACAGCCCGGGTCCCTGGTGCCCAGAGGTGTCCGCAAGGACAGAGTTGTAACCATCGTAGGAGACAGGTATGAAAAGCTCACGGACCCAGTGGGGTCTGCGCTCGGTGTGTGCTGCCGTCATGGTGCTGCCCACCCTGGCGTTTGCCAACGCAGATGTCGAGAAGAACATCGCCAACTCGAAGAATTGGGCGACCCAGGCGGGTGACATGTTCAACCAGCGTTACAGCAAGTTGAACCAGATCAACACCAAGAACGTCAACAAGATGCAGGTCGCGTGGACATTCTCCACCGGCGTGCTGCGCGGCCACGAGGGTTCGCCCCTGGTGATCGATGGCACGATGTACCTGCACTCGCCGTTCCCGAACAAGGTGTTCGCGATCGACCTCGACACCCAGAAGATCCTCTGGAAGTACGAGCCCAAGCAAGACCCGGCCGTGATCCCCCAGATGTGCTGCGACACGGTGAACCGCGGTCTGGCCTATGCCGAAGGCAAGGTCATCCTGCAGCAGGCCGATTCCAACCTCGTGGCGCTCGACGCCAAGAGCGGCAAGGTCGTCTGGTCGGTCAAGAACGGCGACCCCAAGCTCGGTGCCGTCAACACCAACGCCCCCCACGTCTTCAAGGACAAGGTCATCACTGGCATCTCCGGCGGTGAGTGGGGCGTGCGTGGCTTCATCGCCGCCTACAACCTGAAGGACGGCAAGCCGGCCTGGAAGGGCTACAGCGTCGGTCCCGACAACGAGATGCTGATCGACCCCGACAAGACGATGACCTGGACCAACGGCGCCATGGCGCCGGTGGGCAAGGACTCGTCGCTGAAGACCTGGAAGGGCGACCAGTGGAAGATCGGTGGCGGCACGACCTGGGGCTGGTACAGCTACGACAAGGCCGCCAACCTGATGTACTACGGCACCGGCAACCCGTCGACCTGGAACCCCTCGCAGCGCCCGGGTGACAACAAGTGGTCCATGACCATTTTTGCCCGCGACGTGGACACTGGCATGGCCAAGTGGGTCTACCAGATGACCCCGTTCGATGAGTGGGACTTCGACGGCATCAACGAGATGATCCTCGCGGACATCGACGTGAAGGGCAAGCCGACCAAGGCGCTGGTGCACTTCGACCGCAACGGCTTCGCGTACACGATGGACCGCATCTCCGGTGCGCTGCTCGTGGCCGAGAAGTTCGACCCGAAGGTGAACTGGGCCACGCACGTGGACATGAAGACCGGCCGCCCGCAGGTCGTGTCGAAGTACTCCACCGCGCAGAACGGTCCGGACGTCAACACCAAGGGCATCTGCCCGGCGGCGTTGGGGTCGAAGGACCAGCAGCCGGCCTCGTTCGACCCGAACACCAAGCTCTTCTACGTGCCGACGAACCACGTCTGCATGGACTATGAGCCGTTCAAGGTCGAGTACACCGCGGGCCAGCCGTACGTGGGCGCCACGCTGTCGATGTTCCCGGCCCCGGGCAGCCACGGCGGCATGGGCAACTACATCACCTGGGACGCGGGCACCGGCAAGATCGTGCAGAGCAAGGCCGAGAAGTTCTCGGTGTGGAGCGGCTCGCTCAACACCGCGGGCGGCCTGAGCTGCTACGGGACGCTGGAGGGCTACCTGAAGTGCGTCGATGCGAAGGACATCAACAAGGAACTGTTCAAGTTCAAGACCCCGTCCGGGATCATCGGCAACGTGTTCACTTATGAGCACAAGGGCAAGCAGTACATGGGCGTCTTCTCGGGCATTGGTGGCTGGGCCGGCATCGGCATGGCCGCTGGCCTCGAGAAGGACACCGATGGCCTGGGCGCCGTGGGCGGCTACAAGGAGCTGAACCAGTACACCGAACTGGGCGGTTCGCTGACGGTCTTCGCTCTGCCCAACTGAGCCTGACCGGCCCATGCAGTGATGAAAGCCGAGGGGTGGCGCGGTCACCGTGCCGCCCCTCGGGAGAGGGTCACTCGGCACGCCTCGGGGCAAACCCCCGGGCAAACCCGAGTGTCCCGTGTCAGCGAAAGCGCGTTCATGGTTCACCAGCGGTCACCGCAAGGCCGACCCCCAGCGCTCTTTCTCTGGCACTCATTTTTGGATTGAGATTTCCCATGCTGTTGCACACGTTCCTGAAAGCGTCCCTGGTTCTGGCTGCGGCCGGACTGACCGTGTCCCACGCCGCCGCGCAGGACAAGCTCTACACCGTCCAAGAGGGCTACAAGGTCGACGCGAACACCATGAAAGGCTTTCGCACCTGGCGCGCCGCGGCCTGCGACCGTTGTCACGGCGCCAACCAGGAAGGCATGGTCGGCCCCTCGCTCGTGGCGAGCCTGAAGACCTTGACCAAGGACGAATTCGTCAAGGTGGTCAAGGAAGGTCGCCTGGACAAGGGCATGCAAAGCTTTGGCACCAGCCCCCAGGTGATGGAGAACATGGACGCGCTGTACGCCTACCTGAAGGGCCGCTCCGACGGCGCCATCACCCGCGCCAAGGTGGAAGAGATCAAATGACGCGCGTGCACCGGCCGGGGGGCGCAGTCATCCCTGGCGGCCGCGGGCAGGCCGACCGTCGTTGGGCCGTGGCGCTGGGCGCCGGCGTGGTGGTGGCGGGTCTGTTGACGGGTGTGACGCCGGCGAAGGCGCAGCAGGATGCCCCGGCCGAACGCAAGGCCCTGAAGGTCTGCCAGGACCCGAACAACCTGCCGTTCTCCAACACCAAGGGCGAGGGCATCGAGAACAAGATCGCCGAGGTGTTTGGCAAGGCGATGGGTCTGCCCGTCACGTACTACTCGTTCCCGCAGCGACTGGCCTTCATCCGCAACACCTTGCGCTTCAAGGTGCCCGGCTCGGATTACCCCTGCGACATCGTCATGGGCGTGCCGGTGGGTTTCGACCAGGTGTCGGTCACCAAGCCGTACTACCGGTCGACCTATGCGATGGTCATCGCCAAGACCGGTCCGCTGGCCAAGGTGACCACCATCGACGACCTGCTGAAGCTCGACCCGGCGGTGCTCAAGGCCCTGCGCATCGGCATCTACGACCGCTCGCCGGGCTCCGACTGGCTGGTCAAGCGCGGGTTGGTGGAGCAGGGCGTGCCCTACCAGACCATGAACGCCGACCCCGAGCAATACCCGGGCGACATCATCGAACGCGACCTCGCGGCCGGCAAGCTGGACGCCGCCATCGTGTGGGGGCCGATCGGCGGGTTCTTTGCCAAGCGGGTCACCGCGCGTCCGCTGGCGGTGCTGCCGATGAAGTCCGAGCCGGGCATCAAGTTCGACTTCCAGATGGCCATGGGCGTGCGCTATGGCGAGCGCGAATGGAAGCAGAAGATCGAGGACCTGCTGGTCAGTGAACGTCCCGCCATCCAGGCCATCCTGCGGGAGTACGGCGTGCCGCTGGTGGACGACGCTGGCAACGTGTTGCGGCCCGACTGAGCGAGCCCAGCCCCCTTTGCCTTTCACCCGAGGTCTGCAGTGAAGTTGCTGCTGGCGTTCGTCCTGTCTGCCCTGGGCCTGTTTCTGCCCGGCGCCGCGCGCGCGGCCACCCCTGCCACGATGGACCGCGCGGCCTTTGTCGCGTTGAGTTCCAGCGTGCTGAAGATCGAGGTGGTTCGCCAGCAGGGCGGCTATTCGCTGGGCTCCGGCGTGGTGGTCGCCCCCGAGCGTGTGGTGACCAACTGCCACGTCACCCGAGACGCCCGAACCATCACAGTGCTGCGCCACGGCCAGCGCTGGCCCGCGCAGGCGCAGTCGGTGGACGCGCGCCATGACCTGTGCCTGCTCGATGTGCCTGGCATCCGCGACGGCGTGGTACCGCGCGGCAGCAGCGCCAGCCTGTTGACCACGCAGGCGGTGCACGCCATCGGCTACACCGGCGGCATGGGCATCCAGAGCAGCGAGGGCGAAGTGGTGGCGCTGCACACGATGGACGACGCCAACGTGGTTCAGAGCACCAACTGGTTCAGCTCCGGCGCCAGTGGCGGTGGCCTGTTCGACGACGAACTGAAGCTGGTCGGCATCCTGACCTTCCGGATGCGTGGCGGCGAGGCGCATTATTTTTCGGCGCCGGTCGACTGGGTTGCGCCGATGTTGGCCGCCGACGCCGCGTTCCGACCGGTCGCGCCCCTGGCCGCGGCGGAACTGGCCTTCTGGCAGCAGCCGCTGGACGCGCAGCCGGAGTTTCTGCAGGCCGCCACGCTCAGCCGAGACCGCCAGTGGCCCCAGCTCAAGGCCCTGGCGCAACGCTGGCTGGGCAAGGCCCAGCGCGAGCCGCAGGCCTGGTTCGCGCAGGGCCAGGCCGACGAGGGGCTGGCCAGCACGCGGGAAGCCTTGCAGTCCTACGAACGCAGCGTCAAGCTGGAACCCCGTTTCGCCGCCGCCTGGCTGCGCCTGGGCCTGTTGCGGGCCCAGCTGGGCATGGCCGCCGCGGCCGGCGAGGCACTGGCCGTGCTGGAGACCCTCAACACCGATTTGGCGCGTCAATTGGCGCAAAGGCTGAACCGGCCCTGAGCCTTGCGCGCGCAGGGCCTGCGCGGCTGGTCGCTCACTCACCCCACCGGACTCCCGATGACCCTGAACCTTCCTTTCGCGATCGGCCGCGCCTTGGCAATGAGCGCGGCGTTGTGCGCCGGTGCCGTTGCCCAGGCCCAGCCCCAGGCGGCGCCCCCGCCGGGCACCGACCTGCCCGGCCAGAACGTGCAGAACAAGCAGGACTACTCCGCGGCCGAGCGGCTGCTGTTCATGGGCGACGCGATGACGCGGTTGAAAGCGCCCACGACCCTGAGCTACAGCTTTCGCAAGTCAGGCACCCTCGAAGAGTCCTTCGAGGACAAAGTCAGCATCCGCTACTTCAAGCCGGGCAAGGGCAAGTGCTGCTCGGTGAGCGGCCAGTTTCTCAGCGGCGCCCGCAAAGTGGAGTTGCCGGAGGTGGAGGGTGCCGAAGCCAACCCGGTGCTGCTGTACTTCCTGGAACACGACGTCCGTGAGATGCAGCGCTTGACCAAGGGCGCACCGAATTACTACCGCAAGCGCATCCGGCTCGCGGCCTATGAATCGGCCCGCATCAGTGAGGTGCAGCTGAGCTACAAGGGCAAGTCGGTCAAGGGACAGCAGGTCGAGCTCCAGCCCTACGAGGGCGACCCGGCGCGCAGCCGCTTCGAAAAGCACGCCCGCAAGACCTACCAGTTCCTGCTGTCCGATGCCGTCCCCGGTGGCGTCTTTGGCCTGCGCACCGTGATGCGCGCCGAAGCCGCCGATGCCCCGCCCATGATCGTCGAGGAACTGTTCATCGACGGCGCCGACGCGCCCAAGAACAGCGCTGCGAGCTGATCGGAGAACCGCCATGCCCTTGCCCAAGCTGATTCCATCCCGCTTTGCCATCGCCCTGCGCACCGCGGTGCTGCTGGCCGCCAGCGCGTGTGCTGCCAGCGCGCACGCCGACCTGCCGGCCCACAACTACCCGACCATCGACCGCGTTCGCTTCGTCATGGAATGCATGCGCGACCACCCAGGCTCGGCCTACGAGATGACCAACAAGTGCTCGTGCGCCTTGGACCGCATCGCCGACAAGATGACCTACGACGAGTACGTCATGGGTTCGACTGCCCTGAACGCGAACAGCATCGGCGGTGAGCGGGGGTCCTACATCCGCGACGCCGAGTCCTTGCAAAACGAGATCAAGCGCTACCGGTCCTTGTTGAGCGACAGCAAGAAAGCCTGCTTCATCAATTCCGCCCCACGCTGAATGCGGCGTGCCATGCGGCTGCCCATGCGGCTGCGCAGGCGCTTGCTGGCGGCTTGGGGCGTTGCCACGCGCCTGGGCCGGCCGACCTGGGCGCTGTCGGCTGCCTTGGCCCTGAGTTGGGCTGCGCTGTGCGCTGACGCGGTGGCGGGCCAAGGGCTTGCCGCAGTTGATTCGCCAGCGCCCCTGGCGCTGGCCCTGATCGCGCCCGGCGTGTACCTGCACCAGGGCCCGGTGGCCGAATGGGCCGAGGCCGCCCGGGACGACGTGGCCAACCTGGGGGTCGTGGTGGGCGAGCACTGCGTGGCCGTGATCGACAGCGGTGGCAGCCCGGCCATGGGTCAGCGCTTGCGCGCGGCATTGCGCCGGCTGACGCCGCTGCCGGTGTGCCACGTGATCACCACCCATGCCCACCCGGACCACCTGTTCGGCCGAGCGGCCTTCCGCGGCAGCGGCCCCGACGGCGCCGACCCGGCGTTCGTCGTGCATGCCCGCTTTGACGCCGCGTTGGCGGCCCGCGCCCCGCGCTTTCTGACCCGCCTGCAGCAGCAGATCGACCCGGCGGCCACGGCCGATGCCCTGCTGCTGCCCGCAAGCACCCCCGTGGCCGACCAGCGACGCATCGACCTGGGCGGCCGCAGCCTGTTGATTCAAGCGTGGCCCACGGCCCACACCGACAACGACCTCAGCGTGCTGGACGAGGCCACCGGCACCGCCTTCCTGGGTGACCTGTGGTTCGTTGGCCACCTGCCCGTGGTCGATGGTTCGCTGCGCGGCTGGGTGAGCGCGATGGACCGGCTCGCGGCCCAGGGCCTCCGGCTGGCCGTGCCCGGCCACGGGGCGCCGTCGAGCGCCTGGCCCGCGGCCGCTTCGGCCCAGCAGGCTTACCTGCGGCGCCTGCTGGCCGAGACGCGCGCCGCCCTGAAGCGCGGCTGGACCCTGCGCCAGACCGTGGAGGCCATCGCGCTGACCGAGCCGGGGTGGCAGCTGGGCGAGGCCTTCCACCGCCGCAACGTCACCGCGGCCTACGCCGAACTGGAGTGGGAGGACTGACGCCGCAGCGCGCGCCGCCCGGCGGCGGCCATCGCGGCCAGGGGCTCGACCAGCAACAGCAGCAGGGCCAGGCCAGCGAGCAGGGGCCGCACGTCCAGGTGAGCCGCCAGCGGCTTGGCCAGGGTCGGCGACATCAGCGCCGTGTTCAATCCGGCGGCGTCTTGCAGGTGCAGGTAGGCCAGGCCGGTGTCCTTGGCCAGGATGCGCAGGTAGGCCTCGCGCAGGGCCGACAGGTGCTCGCTGCCTGGCGTGGCCCCGGGCAGGCCGGCGACCGGGCCGCTGTCGTCCTCGACCATGCGCTCGCCGCCCAGGCTGCCGCCGCGGCCCTGGCTGCGCGGGTCGGTCTGCATGACCTCGTCGGCCCGCCAGACGCCCATCGGCCGGCCGCTGGGATCGACCTTCGGGATCGGCGAGGGCGTGAGTTCGCCCACCCCGACGATCAGCCCGCTGACCTCGCCCGCCTTGCCGTTGAATTGGGGTCGGTGCCGCGGGTTGACCGGCGGTGCTTCCTGGCCGTCCGTGACGAAGACCAGCGATGGCGACTCGGGCAGTGCCTTCGCGATGCCGATGCCGCTGAAGATGCCCTTGGCGATCTCGCTGTTGCCGGTCCAGGCCATGCGGCCGTCGATGTGGTCGAGCGTGCTGCGCAGCTCGCTGAGGTTGGCGCACACCTCGACGGGCGCGAACAGCAGGAAGGAGCGGTACTCGGTGAACAGCCCCCAGCCCACTTTCGACCCGCACGGCAGGGCCAGCAAGGCGTCGCGCAGCAGCTGCTTGGCCAGGCCCAGGCGTGAGATCGGCTTGCCCTGCCACTGCTGGTCGGCCACGCCCATGCTCTGGGTCACGTCCAGCACGATCACATGGTCGACCAGGGGCCGCGGCATGGGCCAGCGCGGCTGGAACAGGCAGGCCAGCAGCAGCGCGGCGGCGGCCATCAGGCGCAGGCGCTGGGCCGGCGGGCGCCAGCCGGGCAGCGTCCGTTGTGCGGACCGGCCGACCGTCATGGCAGGCCGGGCGACACGCCGCGCATCGTGGTGGCGGCGCGCTCGGCCGCCTCGGGGGTGCCCCCGGGGTCCTGGTCCTGGTCGTCGGGGTCGGGCAACAGGCGCTGAGCCCGCTCCAGGTTGTAGCGGGCGTCCCAGTGCCCGGGGTGCTCGCGCAGCACCTCGCGGTAGATCTCCTTGGCCAGCTCGATCAACGGGATGGCCTGGCCGGGCTGCTGCCCGCTGCGCAAGTCGGTGGCCTGCTGCAACAGCACCGTGGCGGCGTTGTAGCGGGCCGCCTGACCCAGCCGGGCGTCACCCTGAAGCGCGCGGTAAAGCTTCAGCGCCGGCTCGAGCTGCCCGTCCGCGGCCAGCGCGTGGGCGTGGGCAAAGCGCAGGGCGGGCGGTTGGTCGTCCAGCGCGGCCACGCGCTCAGGGGGCAGGGCAGGCGCTGCGATCAGCGCATTCAGCGCGCGGGCGCGCTGCAGCTGCACCGCATCCCAGCCGGCCAGGGCCCCCAGCACGGCCAGCGCCCCCAGCACCGCGCGGGTGCGACCACGGGTGGCCAGGGTCATCGGCGCAGCTCCAGCAGGTTGGCCGCCAGCAGCAGCAGCACGCAGGCCAGGGCCAGGCCGTAACCCCAGGCGGCCAGTTCGCGGCGAGGCACGGTGTCGGTGTAGGTGATGGGCAGGTTCTCCAGTCGGTTCACGTCGTCGATGGCGGTCTTCAGGGCCTCGGTGTTCTCGGCCTCGTAGGCCCGGTAGGGCACGCCCAGCGATTGGAAGTAGCGGTGCAGGAAATACTCGGGCACGGTGTCGCGTTGCGCCGGGGCGTCGCTGGCGTCGGCCATCAAGCCGGGGCTGGAGGAGCTGCGGATGTAGATCCAGTACAGCGACACGCGGTGGCGCTTGACCAGCCGCGCCACACGCTCCTGCACGTCGGGGTCGATGTGGTCGCCGCCATCGGACACCAGCATGACGATGCGGCTGCCGGTGTAGGGGCGGCCCTCGAAGGTGTCCAGCGCCGACTGCAGCGCCAGGCCGATGTCGGTTTCCGACAAGCCGCGGCCGATGTTGCCGGCGGTGATCGCGGCCTGGATGACCTCGGCCTTCTGCGTGAAATCGAGGATGCGCATGGGCAAGGTGCTGAAGGCCACCATCGCGAAGCGGTCGGCCGGGCGTTTGGCTGCGAACTCCCCCAGCAGCTGCCGCGCAACCTGGCCTTTGGAGTTCTGGTTGCGGCGCTGTTGCAGGCTCAGGTAGTAGGTCAGCG
This sequence comes from Hydrogenophaga intermedia, assembly GCA_943370175.1. Taxonomy (GTDB): domain Bacteria; phylum Pseudomonadota; class Gammaproteobacteria; order Burkholderiales; family Burkholderiaceae_C; genus Ideonella_A; species Ideonella_A intermedia_A. The sequence continues at coordinate 93,385 of CALRPU020000010.1, forward strand.
CCTCGGGCCCCGTGCCTTTGGGCGCGTCGGCCCGGCCGGCGCCGGCGAACCCTTGGTCCATGCTGCGGCTGCGGTCCAGCACCAGCACGATTTCCGCCCCAGTGCCCGTGCGCTCCACCAGGATTTCGGGCCGGTGCGGCCCGGCCAGCGCCAGCACCAGCGCGGCGCAGGCGATCACGGCGGCCGCGCGCAAGGCCGTGGCCAGTGCATCGGACACCGCGTCCGCGGGCAGCAGGCCCAGCCAGGAATGCGCCAGGCCGTCGGACCGGCGGGGCAGCAGGGGCAGCAGGGCGAGTGGCAACAGCAGCAGCACGGCCGGGTGCTCGAAGCCCAGCAGGCCGGCCCACGGCGTGATCATGCCGACCCCCGTTCGATGTCCCTTGCGTCGCGGCACAGGCGGCGAAGCCAGGCGAGGGTGTCGTCGCCGTGGGAGGTTGTGCGCGTGGCTGGGTCGGTGACCTGGAAGAACTGCGCCTGCGAGCGCTCGAAGAAGCTCACCAGCCGATCCCGCAAGGGCGCGAAGCGCGGCTGTGCTTGAAGAAAGTCGTCCAGCCCGTGGCCGAACACGACGCGGCCATGGCTGTCATTGAGCGCCTGGTGGACGCTGCGAAAGGCCATGGCCTGGGCCTGGGGGTCGCCCGGCGGCAGCGCGGCCAGCACCGCCAGCGCCCGGCCGAACGGTCGGTGGCGGCGGCTCCACCACGGCATCGCGCCGTGAACCCAGGCCAGGTACAGGGCCAGCGGCAGCGCCAGGGCGGCCCACCAGCGCAGGCGCTGCAGCGGTGCGCTGGTGTCGATCAGCGGTGGCGCGGCGGCGGGCCGCAATTCGCCCAGGCCGTTGCGGGGCGAGGCCTCCGCCGGCCCGAGCGGTGCCACGACCAGGGGCCAGGCGTCGATGCGCAGTTCCTCGGGCCGAGGTCCGCCGGTGAAGCGCAGCTTGATCGGTGGCAGCTCCAGCACCTTGACGTCGGCGGGTGCCACGAAGACCTGGTAGTCCAGCGTCAGCACGGCCTGCCGCGGCCCGGGTCCGCCCCAGCCGCGCCATCCAACCCCAACTCCCGGCGCCTGCCAACCCACACGGCGCAGCTCGAACGAGCGGCCACGCCGCCCGGCCTCGGGCAGCGTGGATTCGTCCAGGACCCACCCGGCGGGCAGCGTCAGCGCGACGCGGCGCTGCACCACGTCGCCGGTGTGGTGGCCGAAGGCGCGGGGCTCGTCGACGCGCACCTGCACGCCATGGGGCGCGGTGGACTCGGTGGCCGGTGCCGCTGCGGCTGGTCCGACGGTGGCCATGACCAGCACCACCACGGGTGTGGCGATGACGGCGAGCGCGACCGCGGCGGCCCGCGCAGCCCCCCGCAGGCGCGCCCTGCCGCTCATGCGTGGAAATGCCGCGTCACCGCGTCGGCGTCGAAGCCGTCGTCGATGAACAGCGGGCGCAGGTGTTGGCGGCGGAACAGCCCCAGCAGCGCGTCGCGGCGGGCGGCGTGGTTCGCCTGCCAGCGTTCGCGCAGCGCGGGGCGCCACCACACCAGCCGCTGGCGCCCGGTTTCCGGGTCGCGCAGCGAGGCCAGGCCGCGCCGGTCGCCCAGGTTGAACTCCATGGCGTCCCACAGCACGACGGGCACCACCTCGTGGGCGGCCAGCCGGCTCAGGGCCGTGTCCACCAGGTCGAGCGGCAAGTGGAAGTCGGAGACGACGAACACCAGCGCGCGCGGCCGACCCAGGTGACGGTGCGCGTCGGCGAGCCCGGCGGCCGAGGCCGCGGTGGGTTGGAACGCGCGCAGGCGCTGGGCCAGCGGCCCGCCCAGCCCGCGCACCCGGGTCGCGGGCTGCAGCCAATGAAGCGGCACGCCTTCGTCGCAGCCGATGAAGCCGAAGCGGTCGCCCGTGCGCCAAGCCGACCACGCCAGGCTCTCGACGAAGTCGGCCAGCACGCCCAGCTTGTCGCGGCAGCCGCGGAAACCCATCGATGCGGACAGGTCCGCCACCACCACCACCGGGATGGACTGCCGCTGGCTGTAGATGCGCACCTTCCAGTTGCCCGCGCCATTGAACGGGTCGCGCAGGCTGGCGTGCAGGTCGAGGCGGCGCGGGTCGGGCGCGTCCAGCAGGCTCGCATGGCCGCGAAACTCGAAACCACTCTGGCCGCGGCCGCTGCGGTGATGGCCCGGAAAGTGCCCTTGCGCCGGCTGGGTGATCCGGTAGTGCAGCTCGCGCACGGGCGTCGCGGCAGCGGTGTCCGCGGTCGGCGGGGTCACGGCGCGGCCACCTGGCTGAGGATGCCGGCCATCAGCAGCGGCGAAATGTCCTGACGCCTCAGCTCATGCACCGGCTGATAGCACAGACGGTGGCCGATGGTTTCCGCGAACACGGCCTGCACGTCCTGTGGCGTCACGTGGCTGCGACCGGCCAGCCACGCCGTGACACGCGCCGCGCGCAGCAGCATGCTCATGCCGCGCGGGCTGGCGCCGGCCAGCATCAGCGTGCGCATGTCGATGCCGGACAGCTGCACACCGAAATCGCCTGGCGCTGCGGTGGCCTGCCACAGCGTCAAGGCGTAAGACTGCAGCGTGTCGCTCGCCTGCACGCCCGCCTGAATCGCCGCGGCCACGCCGTTGAGCTCGTGGTACGGCAGCATCGCCGCTTGCAGGCTGCCCACCAGCTGATCGGTGTCGTGGAAGCGCGGGTCGAACATCAGCGCGCGGCGGTCGGCGTCGGTGGCCGGGGCGTCGATGGTGATCTCCATCATGAAGCGGTCGCGCGCCGCGGACGAGATCTCGAACGTCTCCTCGCGCTCCACCCGGTTGCGGTCGGCAAAGACCAGCAGGTGCGGAAACCGGTACTCGCGGTTGAAGGCCTGCACACTGCGCTCGGCCATCACCCGCAGCAGCAGGGAATGCACCTGGGGCCGGGCGCGGTTGATCTCGTTGAAGAAGAAGATCGCCAGGTCTTCGCCGTGCTGGATCAGCGGGCCGGCTTCGACGGCCGGCCGCCCATCGGGGCTGATGTAGGTGTAGTAGACGAGGTCATTGGGCATCAGGTCGATGGTGCCCTCGGTGCGGGCGAAGTGGCCGCCGAGGACCTGGGCAAAGGCGCGCAGCAAGGTGGTCTTGCCCACGCCCACATCGCCTTGCAGCAGCACATGACCCCGTGCAAAGACCGCGGTCGACACCAGCCGGATCACCCGCGGCTGGCCGATGACCGCCCGGGCCACCTCGCGCTCCATCGCCAGCGCGCGCTCGCGCCAGTCCGTCAGCAGCGCATCGTTCCTGTCCATGCCCGACCCTGTGCCAAGCGCCACATGACGCGGGATCAGTGTGCACGAACAAGGCGGTCGCCGCAGCCGTGGTTTCCATCAACGGCGGGCGCGGCGCCCGCCTTCGACCTCAGGTGGTGAGGCTCAAGCGGTGTGGCTCACGCGGTGAGGCGGAAGACGCTGACGCTGGTGGTCAGCCGCTCCGACTGCCCGCGCAGCGATTGGGCCGCGGCGGCGGCTTGTTCCACCAGCGCGGCGTTGCGCTGGGTCATGTCGTCCATTTGCGCGATCGAGGTGTGCACCTGGGCGATGCCCTCGGTCTGCGAGGCTTCGGCCCGTGCCATGTCGGCCACCATGCGCGACACCTTGTCGACGCCGCTGACGATGCGCTCCATCGTGCGGCCCGCCTCGTCGACCAGCTTGAAGCCGCTGTCCACCTTCTGGGCGGAGTCCTCGATCAGCTGCTTGATCTCCTTGGCGGCATTGGCACACCGCTGGGCCAGGCCGCGCACCTCGCTGGCCACCACGGCAAAGCCGCGGCCGTGTTCGCCGGCCCGCGCGGCTTCCACCGCCGCGTTCAAGGCCAGGATGTTGGTCTGGAAGGCGATGCCGTCGATGACCTGGATGATCTCGGCGATGCGGTTGGCGCTCTTGTTGATCTCGCCCATGCGCACCACCACGTCCTGCATCAGCGAGCCGCCTCGGGTGGCCACCGAGTTGGTTTCGTTGACCAGCACCGTCGCCGCATCGGCGCTCTCGGCGTTGTGCTTGACCGTCTGGGCCAGCTGGCTCATGGCGCTGCTGGTTTGCTGCAGCGCGGCAGCCTGGCCTTCGGTGCGTCCGCTCAGGTCCGTGTTGCCCTGGGCGATTTCGGTGGCGGCCACCAGCACCGACTCCGACGACTGGCGCACCTCGCCCACCATCGTGTGCAGCTTCTTGCGCATGCCGTTGAGCTCGGCGTTCATCCACGACACCTCGTCGCGGCCCGGTGAGGAGATCCGCGAGCTGAGGTCACCGCCGCCCATCTTGATGATCGATTGGATGGTGCTTTCGATCGGGCCTTTGACGCTGGCCCGCACGACGAAGCCGCCCACCAGTCCCAGGGCGCCGAGCGCGGCGGCCGCCCAGGCGAGCAGCAGGGCCTCGTCCTGATTTTGTTGCACCATTGCGGCTGCGCGCGTCTGCCATTCGGCAGGTGCCGCGCTCTCGGTGGCCAGGGCCTTCCAGCCCGCCGCCGTGTCATTGAGCCGGTGGGCGCTCCACAGGCCCAACACGCAACCCACCAATCCGATGCCAGCGAGCCCATACAGAACCCGGTGACAAATGCTGAAGCGGCGCAGGAATTCCATCGGTGTCTCCTTGATTCGTGTCGGCGCAGACGGCGTCGACACTTCGTGCAAGGGGTTTCGGCCCTTGTGCGAACCGAACCATAAGGGTTTCTACTTATACCGACCGTTGTTGCGGATTTGGCTCAGCAGAATGCGCAAATTGATCAGTGATTCGCCGGGCTGTCGGCCGACTTCGGCCTGTTCTTGATTGTTTTCGCCTCATTTCAAGCCATGAAATCATTTCTGCGGGTGACATCGACCACGGTGTTGTGCGTGTCTTGTGCCCTGTTGGCCGCGTGTGCGTCGGTGTTCGAGGACACCGCGCCGCTGGCCACGGTGCAAGTGACGGAGGCGCCGACCACGGTGGGACGGGCCCAGGCCCTGGCGCCCGGCGTGTTCATGGTGCGTGGCACCGGGGGTGAACCTGGGCCCGCCAACCTCGGCCGCACCGGCAACGCCGGCTTCATCGTCGGGCCCGACGGCGTGATCGTCATCGACACCGGCGTGTCCTATCGGCAGGCCGAGGCGCTGATGGCCGAGGTGGCGCGCATGACCAACCAGCCGATCCGGCTGGTGCTGGTGACCCACGCGCGCCAGGAGTTCGTCTTCGGCGCCCAGGCGTTCCGCGACCGCGGCATCCCGGTGCACATGCAGCGCCAGGCCGCCCAATTGATGGCCGCGCGTTGCGACAACTGCCTGAAGACCCTGCGCCGGGTGCTGGGCGACGAGGAAATGGCCAAGTCCACGATGTTCACGCCGGACATCAGCTTCGAGGCCAACCGCACCTTGTCGCTGATCGGCCGACCAGTCGACGTGATCCAGTTTGGCCACAGCAGCGGACCAGGCGACATCGTCGTCTTCGACCGCGAGAGTGGCGTGTTGTTCGCCGGCGGGTTGATGGACCGGGGCCACGTGCCCGACGTTCAGGACGCCAACATCCGCGCGTGGCACGAATCGCTGGACCAGCTGAACGACCTGCCGATCCGCGCCATCGTGCCCGGCCATGGCCCGGCCGGTGGGCCGGCGCTGATCGGTGTGGTGCAGACCTACCTGAAGCAGTTGCAGACCCGCATGCTGGAGCTGCTGAAGAAGGGCGCGTCCCTGAGCGAGGCGACCGCACTTGCGGACTTGCCCGACTATCGCCAATGGGACCAATACGACACCATTCACCGTCGCAATGCGTCGATCGTGTATTTGCAGCTCGAGCGCGACCAGTTGTTCAAGTGAACGGGCCAGGGCCTTGCCCGGTCCGGATGGAGGCGGCGATGTCCCGGTGGTCGAAGTTGACGAAGTGCTCCCAGTGGCCCCGTCGTGCGGTGTGCGCCGCTGGTGGCGATGGCGATGGCGATGGAGATCGCCGGCAGCCGCCCAGCCCGCTGCGCCGCAGCATGTTGCTGGCCGGGGGGGCCGTCGCCGTGTCCGCGGCCTCGCCTTGGGCGCAGGCCGCGCCGGGCGGGTTGCCCAATGCCGCCCACGGCGACAGTTCCCCCCAGTGGGAGCAGCTGCGCGGCAAACTCTTTGGCCAGCGCGGCATCCAGACGGTGGACAGCCAGGTGCAGCTGGTGGTGCCGCTGCGCGCCGCCTACGGCGCGTCCGTGCCGGTGAAGGTGGTCTCGCGCCTGCCGCAGCGTCCCGATCTTTTCGTTCGGCGCATGCACTTGCTGGTGGACAAGAATCCGTCGCCGGTGGCGGCGGTCCTGGACCTGACGCCCGAGCTCGGCCAGGCCGATTTCGAAACCCGACTGCGCGTGGACGAGTACAGCCACATCCGCGTGGTCAGCGAGCTGTCGAATGGCGAGCTGCACATGGACTCGCGCTACGTCAAGGTGTCGGGCGGTTGCTCGGCACCACCCAACCGGGACCAGCTGCACAACATCGGCAAGACGGTCTTCAAGCTGCCCGACGGCCTGCACCTGAATGGCTTGACCCCGGCCGACGTGCAGGTGGTGCACCCCAACGACACCGGCTTCGAGTTGAACCACATCACGGTGATGTTCATCCCGCCGCACTTCGTGCGCAGCATCAAGGTGAGTTACCAGGACCGCCGGCTGTTCGACGCGGAGCTTGATTTTTCAGTCAGCGAGAACCCCAGCCTGCGCTTCTTCTTCGTGCCCAAGGAACACGGCGAGCTGCGCGCCGAGGTGGAAGACTCGAAAGAGGGGCGCTTCATCGGCCGCTTGGCGGTGTGATGCGGCGCGCTGCGCGGCCCCTGACGCTCGCCACGCTGACGTGGCGCGTCGGAGCGCTCGTGATGCTGCTGGTGGCCACGGTGGCGTCGGCGGCGCCACCGGCGGGCGCCGCGCATGGCCTGCCGGCCGCGTACGCACCGATCGTGATCGAGCCCTTGCGCGACGGCGAGCGCGCCGAGTTCGACCTCAGCGCCGCCATCCGCCGCGCCCAGCGCGAGAAGAAGTGGCTTTACGTCTACCTCGGCGCCAATGACTGCCCCTACTGCCGCCGCTACGAGGCCTTCCTTGACAAGCACGCCGGCGACCTGGTGCCGCACTTCGGCAAGTACCTGGTCGTCGACCTGCGCAGCAGCCTGTCCATCCGCTCGCGGCTGCTGAACTTCAAAGTGGGCTCGCGCAGCCTGCCCTACGCCGAATTCCTCGCCGCCATGGGCGACGAACGCGCCCGGCAGCTGGTCTACCCCAGCGTCTGGCTGCTCGACGTGTCGGGCGGCCAGCCCAAGCCCTTGATGCAGATGCCGGCGGGCACCGGCACCTTTGAGACCGTGTCCGAGCAACTGGAGATCTTGCGTCTGGAGCAGTGAGCGGGTCCGGCGCCGGGGCGGGGCGCCGCCGGCCGCCGGTCAGTGCAGTTTGAGCTTGTCGTGCAGACGCCGCGTGGCCCGCCAGGTGACCCACAGCACGACCGGGATCAGCGCGCCCGCGGCGATCTCCGGGTTGATCGGCAGGCCCATCGCCTTGGCCGACTTGCCCGCGTACAGCAGCAGGCTGACCACATAGTAGGAGATGGCCGCGATGGACAGGCCTTCCACCGTGGTCTGCAGGCGCAGCTGCAGTTCCTGACCGCGGGTGAGCTTTTCCAGCAGTTGCTGGTTCTGCGCCTCGGCGGCGATGTCGACGCGGGTGCGCAACAGCCCGCCGCTGCGTTCCACCCGCTGCGCCAGCGAATTCAGCCGTTGGGCCGTGGCCGCCACCGTGGCGATGGCCGGCGTCAGGCGGCGTCGCATGAATTCGCCCAGCGTCTGTGTGCCCGGGATGGGCCGCTCGCGCAGCTCGCCCAGGCGTTCCTCGACCAGCGCGGCGTAGGCCTGGGTGGCCGAGAAACGGTAGACGTTTTCGGCCGTCGCCCGCTCCACACGCGCCGCCAGCGCGACCAGTTCGTCCAGCAGTTCTTGGTCGGAGGCGCGCTTGCCTTCAAGGTGGGTGATGATTTCCGCCAGCGCGGATTCCGACTCGGCCAGCATCGGCGCGAGCGACTTCGCCACCGGCAGGCCGCGCAGCGCCATCAAGCGGTAGGTTTCCATTTCCAGCAGGCGGGCGCTGATGCGGCCGGCGCGCGTCTCGCTGGTGCCCGGTGGGGCGACCACCAGGATGCGCTCGAAGCCACTGGGGCGCAGCCGGAAGTCGGTGATGGCGCAAGAATGGCCGCCGCCCATCAGCGAGGCCACCACGTTGCGTTGCGCAAACCATTGCTGGCCTTTGGTCAAGGCCGATTGGGGGTCCGACAGGTCGCCGTGCACCATGACCAGCTTGATGGCCGCCACCGTGCGCCCCGGGATGTCGCGCAGCCAGTCGGGATCGACGAGCATGGCGGCCAGCAGTTCGGGTTCGCTGGCGCCCAGTGCGGCCTCGTCGGGCAAGGGCTGCACCAACGAATAGCGGGTGAACTCGCTGTGGCGCTCCCATTTCAGCGTGTGATTGGCAAGGCGAAGCCGCAGAAAGTTGCCCGACAGCTGCTGCGGCTGCAGGCCCGCCTGGCCCGGCAGGCGTTGCAGGTGGCGGCATTCGTCTTCGCGGCTCACGCCCTCGTTCAGCACCGCCACATAGATCACCAGGGCGGGCAAGCGGATGCGCGCCGGTGGCCGCGCGTGCACCTCGTTGTGCAGCGCGATGCGGTCGGGGTCGTCCGCCGGCAGCAGGCCGGCGTGCAGGGGAGGGTGGGTGTCGAGAGGCGGCGGCATGCGCGCAGGTTACCGGATGCCGCGACATGGCGGCGTCAACCGCCTGGCACGCCTTCCAGTTCGCGGATCCATTGATTGATGCGCGGCGCGGCGGCCAGGCGCAGCACCACGGCGCACAGCAGGTCGGGCGCGAGATCGGGCGAGGTGGCCTTCTCCAGCAGGCCGCTGGCGCGCACCGCCTGGGCACGGTCCGAGGCGGGCATGTCGCGCAGGGCTGTCAACAGCCGGGCCAATTGCCTGGTGTCGGTGTGTTCAGGCAGGCCCAGCAAGTGCAGCAAGGCCGCGGTCGGGCTGAGCGGCGGCAGCTCGACCGGGCCGGTGTCGCTGATCGACTTGAGAACCACCGCCTCAGGCACCGCCACGACAGCGTTGGCTGGCTTGGCGTGGTCGGCGGTGAAGGCCGCTTCGGCGTTCGCGGCGGTGGCCGGTCGGGGCGGCTCTGTGGAGGCGTCTTTCATCGTGCGGGCAGGGCAGGTGGGCACCGAGCCCGCTGGTGGCAAGGTCAACGGCTGACCGCGGCGGGCCGGCGAAGCCTAGCGGTTGCACCGCGCGGGCTCAATGGGGTTCCCACCAGCCCGCGACGTGAACGCGACCGCCGCGACGGCTCAGCGCACCACCGTGTAGTTGGCCGGCACGAAGGTGTAATAGCCCTTGCCGTCCTTGCGCAGGTGGCCGATGCCCGGGAACGCGAGGTGCGACCCCGCCACCCAGTGCCCACCCTCCGCCGCGGCGGCGAACACCTTCTTGCGCTGCGCGGCGGCGGCTTTGGCGTCGGTGTCGAAGGCGATGGTGACCGACGGTTCGGCAAACTGCACCGCGCCCACGTGCATCAGGTCGCCCCACAGCACCATTTTCTGGCCGCTGCTTTCTACCGTGTAGACGGTGTGGCCCGGCGTGTGGCCGCGGGCCGCCTGGGCGCGCACGCCCGGCACCAGCTCGGTGTCGCCATCGAAGGGCTTGAACTTGCCCGCCTTGACGTAAGGCGTGACCGATGCCATCGCGCCCTGGAAGAAGCCCTTGCTGTCGGCCGGCGCCTTGTCGAGGTTCTCCTGGCTCAGCCAGAAGTCGGCATCGCGCTGGTCGGCGTGCACGGTGGCGTTGGGGAACATCGGCTTGTCGCCGTTCATCAGCCCGCCAACGTGGTCCGGGTGCATGTGGGTGATGACCACCGCATCGACCTGCTCGGGCTGGTAGCCCGCTGCGCGCAGGTTGGTCAGCACCTTGCCCAGCGTGGGGCCGAACAGGCCGGCCGCGCCGGTGTCGATCAGCACCAGCTTGCTGCCGGTGTTGATCAGGAAGGCGTTCACCGAGGTCTCGAGTGGCGACTTCTGGAACGACTTGGCCAAGGCCTTCTCGACGCGCTTGGGCGTGGTGTTGGTCAGCAACTGGTGCACGGGCAGCTCGACCGTGCCGTCCGACAGCGCGGTGACCTCGACGCTGCCGAGCATCATGCGGAAGAAGCCCGGGGCGGCCGTCTTCTGCATCGGCGCCTCGGCCCGGGCGGCGGTGGCGGTGAGCAGACCGGCGCCAGCCAGGCCCAGGGTCAGGCAGACGAGGGCGCGTGACAGGCGAGTCGCACGGTGGAAATTGGGGGTCATCGGGGGTCCTCGGCGGGATTGGAAATTTTGGTGGACGGGCGCTGCCTGGCCCTTCGGCGGGCGGCGCGCGGCAGGGCGAGCGCAGCGGGCGGATGGTAGCCAGTGCGCAAAGTCGGTGCAGCGCCAGGGACTGGCCGCGTCCCGCGCCTTTGTCGCGCCATCGTGCGCCGGCCAACGCCTGCACGCACGCACGGGCGCTCGTATGCTTCGTCCCATGCCCCCGCCCCCGGACTTGCCCAAGGAAGCGCCTCGAAGCGCGCTTCGAGGCGCACCTCAAGACGCACCTCAAGACGTGCCCCGAGACGCGCATCGAGACACACCCGAGGGCCCGCCGCCGCCGCCCGCGCCGGCGACCGCCGCAGCCTCGCCGCCCGACGGGCCGCTGGGCCCCTTGCGCGGCCCGGTGTTCCGCACCTTGTGGCTGGCGTGGCTGGCCGCCAACGTCACGATGTGGATGAACGACGTTGCGGCGGCGTGGTTGATGACCTCGCTCACCGACAGCGTGGTGATGGTGGCGCTGGTGCAAGCGGCGTCCACCCTGCCGGTGTTCGTGCTGGGCCTGCCCAGCGGGGCCCTGGCGGACATCGTCGACCGGCGGCGGCACTTTGCCTTGACGCAGCTCTGGGTCGCGCTGGTCGCCGTGGTGTTGAGCGTGCTCGCGTTCCTGGACGGGCTCAGCGCGCCCTTGCTGCTGGCGCTGACCTTCGCCAATGGCATCGGCATGGCGCTGCGCTGGCCGGTGTTCGCGGCCATCGTGCCGGACATCGTTCCCCGCGACCAGCTGCCCGCCGCACTGGCGTTGAACGGCATCGCAATGAACATGTCGCGGGTGATCGGCCCGGTGGTCGCTGGGGCGTTGCTGGCCGGCGCAGGCAGCCACTTCGTGTTCCTGCTCAATGCCTTGCTGTCGGTCATTGCCTTCGTGCTGATCCTGCGCTGGCGCACGCAGCGCAAGGCCAGCGCCTTGCCGGGCGAGCGCTTCCTGGGGGCGATGCGGGTGGGCCTGCAGCACGTTCAGCAATCGCCGGCGATGCGGGCGGTGCTGGTGCGGGTGTTCCTGTTCTTCCTGCAAAGCACCTCGTTGACGGCCTTGCTGCCGCTGGTGGCCCGCCAGTTCGGGGGTGGGGCGGGTACCTTCACGTTGCTGTTGTCGGCCATGGGCGCGGGCGCCGTCACGGCGGCCTTGCTGGTGCTGCCCCGGCTGCGCCGCCGACTCGGCCAGGACGCGCTGGTGGGCTGGGGCACCGTGGTCCACGCCGGGGCGTCGGTGGTCGTGGCCTGGTCGCCCAGCCTGTGGCTGGCGGTGCTGGCCATGGTGGTGGCCGGCATGGTGTGGATGATGGTGGCCAACACCTTGACGGTGGCCGCGCAAATGGCGTTGCCCAACTGGGTGCGCGCGCGGGGCATGTCGATCTACCAGATGGGCCTGATGGGCGGCAGCGCCGCCGGTGCCGCGCTGTGGGGTCAGGTGGCCAGCCACAGCAGTGTGCCGCTGGCGATCGTGGCCGCGGCGGTGGCTGGCCCGCTGGTGCTGGCCTTGACGCAGCGCATCCACGTGGGCGGCCGCGGTGACGTCGACCTCACGCCCGCCCGGGCCACCGGCACCGCGCCGCAGCCGGCCATCGAGATCCAGCCCGACGAGGGACCGGTGATGGTCACGGTGGAGTATCAGATCGCGCCGGACCAGGCGGCCGCCTTCGCCGAGGTGATGCGCGAGACGCGCCAGGCGCGGCTGCGTCAGGGTGCCTTGTCCTGGGGCTTGTTCCGGGACACGGCCGTGCCGGGCCGCTACATCGAGTACTTCGTCGACGAAAGCTGGGTCGAGCACCAGCGTCGACTGGAACGCTTCACCGCCGCCGACGTGGGCCTGCGCGAGCGGCGGCTGCGGTTCCACCAGGGCAGCGGGCCGCCCCGGGTGCAGCGCTACGTGGCCGAGGCGGGGCCGGACTGAGGCGCCGCGACCGCGGCCACGGCGGCGGCCGTTTCAGCCAAACACCGTGACCAGCTGGGATGACAGGCCGCCAAGCTCGCCGGATGGCGCCCACAGCCGCGACGCGTGGTTGACCAGCCCGCCTTCAACCACCGTCGACTCGTTGTCGGCGCGCCACCAGCCGTCGGCCGCGGGCGGCTCGCGCAGCGGCCGAAGTTCCAGCGCCCAGGACACCGAACTCGCGGGCGGGGGTTGGTGGAACTGGCCGGTCGCCGGTGTTGGCGAGGCGTCGGCCAGCATCACCGTGATCAGCTCCGGGGGCAGGCCCTGCGCGTGCTGCAGCCGCAGGTGGATGCGCGTTTGCAGCAGCGGGCTGCCGGCGCCCGGCATGGGCCCGTGGTCCCAACGCATGTCGAAATGCCGCACGAACTGCGGCGCCCCCGGCAGCAGCCGACGCACCGGCAAGCTGGCTGGGGCATGGGTCGCCGTGGGGGCCGTGGGGCGCACCGTGCCCATGCTGGACGCGCGGTCGTTGCCGAACACGCCCAGCATCACCGCGGCAACCTCGTCGCCCTGAATCAACGTGGCCTGCACCTGGCGCAATTGCTTGCCGGCGCGCAGCAACCGCGCCTGCACGCTCAGCGGGCCGCCACCCACCGGCGCGACAAAGCTGGTCTGCAGCGCCCGCAGGCCGACGTCGTGGGCCCAATCGGCCCCCGCCGCGTCGCGCATGGCCTGCACCCCGAAGGCGGCGATCAGTCCGCCGAAGGACGTGCGGCCTTGCAACCAGTCCTCGCTGGCCTCGAATTCAACGTCGGCGCGGCCTGGCGCCAGCGGTTTCACGGTGCGGCGGCTCATCAGGTCGGCCACGGGGGTCAGTGCGGTGCTCATCCCCTCATTATCGAAAGCCGGGCCCGGTCCCGCTGTGCTGGGCGCGACAGCGGCCCACCGGCCCACCCCACCAGGCTCACCCAACTCACCGGTGCGGCCACCGACCCGCGCCGCCTTTGACACAATCCGGCGATGACACAAGCCCCCTTTGCCTTGGTCGACGTCCAGGGACAGCCCGCGGTTGAACTGGTGTCGGGCGACGGCGCACGCGCCACCGTGTTGCTGCACGGCGCCCACCTGATCGGCTGGACCACCGCCGACGGCGACGTCCCGTTGTATTTGTCGCCGCGGGCGGTGCTGGACGGCCGCCAGGCGGTGCGCGGCGGCGTGCCGGTGATCTTCCCGCAGTTCAACCAGCGCGGGCCGCTGCCCCGGCATGGCTTTGCGCGGAGCCTGCCCTGGCAGCTGGTGATGCACCAGCAAGGCGCCGACGATGCGCTGGCCGTGCTGCGCCTGCAGGACAGCGAGGCCACGCGGGCCCTTTGGCCACAGGCCTTCGCGGCAGAGCTGAGCGTGCGCATCAGCGGCGCCCGGCTCGACATCGAACTGGCCGTCGAGCGACCGGCCGGGCCGCCGGCGCAGGCCGCCGCCGAACCGATGCGTTTCACGGCCGCGCTGCACACCTACCTGCGCGTGGACGACGTTGGCAGCAGCTGGGTCGACGGCCTGCAGCGCCTGCGCTACGAGGACGCGGTGCGCCACACCGAACAGATCGACATGGCCGCGCGCCTGCAGGTGGCCGGCGAGCTGGACCGGGTCTATTTCGACGCGGCGCGCCCGCTGCACCTGCACGACGGCGATCGCCGCCTCGAAATCACCAGCACCGGCCTGCCCGACGTGGTCGTGTGGAACCCCGGCCCAGAGCGCTGCGCCGCCTTGGCGGACATGCCCGCCGATGGCTGGCGGCACATGCTGTGCATCGAGGGCGCGGCCATCGGCGAGCCGGTGGCGCTCGCCCCCGGACAAACCTGGATCGGCCGCCAATCGATCACCGTGCTGGGCCCCGCGCCCGACAACGACGACGCGGCCAACGACGAACACGCGGCAACACCGGGAGCACGGTCATGAGCGATTGGGATGCGGACCTGGTGGTGCTGGGCGCTGGCAGCGGCGGCGTGCGGGCCGCGCGCATGGCCGCCCAGCAGGGCGCGCGGGTGGTGGTGGCCGAGTCGGGGCCGACCGGTGGCACCTGCGTCAACGTGGGTTGCATCCCGAAGAAGCTCTACAGCTACGCCGCGCACTACGCCGAAGGCCACACGGAGGCCGTCGGCTATGGGTTTGATGCGCACGAGCCAGTGCTGGATTGGTCGCGCCTGAAGCAGCGTCGGGCGGCGGAAATTGGCCGCTTGAACGGCGTCTACCAGTCCTTGCTGGCCGGCGCCGGTGCCCGCCTGGTCGACGGCTGGGCGACGCTGGCTGGCCCGCAGCAGGTGCACATCGCGCGCGCCGACGGGGGCGAGGAGCGCCTGCGTGCCCGCCATGTGCTGGTGGCCACCGGCAGCCGACCGCAGCCGGCCCCCTTCGACGGCAGCGAGCTCGCCGTGGTGTCGGACGCCATGTTCGATCTGCCCCGGTTCCCGTCGCGCCTGGTCGTGGTCGGTGGGGGCTACATCGCCTGCGAGATGGCGTCGATCTTCCATGGGCTGGGCGCCGAGGTGGTCCAGCTGGTGCGTGGCGAGGCCTTGCTGCGCGGCTTTGACGACGACATCGGCCGTTTCCTCGCCGGCGAAATGACCAAGAAGGGCGTCGGCCTGCGCTTTGGCCGCCAGCCCGCCGCGTTGACGCGCGAGGGCGACGCCTTGCGACTCCGCCTGGACGACGGCAGCGAACTGGCCGCCGACACGGTGCTGATGGCCACGGGCCGCGTGCCGCGCACCGAGGGCCTTGGCCTGGAGGCGCTGGGGCTGACGCTGGCCCGCGACGGCGCGCTGCCGGCTGACGCCTCGGGCGCCACCGGCCTGCCCTGGCTGCACGCGGTGGGTGATGTGACCGGCGGGCCACAGCTGACCCCGGTCGCGCTGGCCCAGGGCATGGTGGTGGTCGACCGCCTGTTCGGCGCCGGTCAGCGGCGGTTTGATGCGGCGCTCATCCCGACCGCGGTGTTCACGCACCCGAGCGTCGGCACGATCGGCCTGTCGGAGCGCGAGGCGCGAGAAAAGCACGGCGCGCTGCGCATTTTCCGCAGCGACTTCAAGCCGCTGAAGCACACCCTGTCTGGCAGCACCGAACGCTGCCTGATGAAGCTGGTGGTCGACGCGGCCACCGACCGTGTGCTCGGCCTGCACATGGTGGGCGCGGACGCTGGCGAGATCGTGCAGGGCTTTGCGGTGGCCATGGGCATGGGCGCGACCAAAGCGCAGTTCGACGCGACGCTGGGCATCCACCCGACCGCCGCGGAGGAGTTCGTGACCATGCGCGTGCCGGTGGGCGGCTGAGGCCCATGGCATCATCCCGCCACATTGTTCAATTCACCGACGGGCCCGATGTTGTCATCGCGCACCAGGCCGTCAACCCCTCAACGCCTTCCTTCTGCCCATGAGCCCTGCGCGCACGCTCAGCCGCCGCCATCGACTGTGTGTCCTGGCCTTTTCCACTTGCCTTGCCAGCCCATGGGCCTGGGCCGCCGATCCCCCGGCGAAGCCAGCGCCCACCAAGCCGGCCGCCGCCAAAACCGCCCCCAAGCCGGCGCCCAAGGCTCCGCCATCCACCGTGGGCAAGCCCATCGAGCCGGTGATGACGCGCGAGGAACTCAGGGCCTGCATGGACCAGAAAGACAAGCTGTCCACCGCGTCTGCGAGCGCGCAGCGCCAACAAGCCGACCTGGGCACAGAAAAGGCCGAGATCCTGCGCGAAGGCGATGCCCTGAAGGCCGATGGCGAGACCCTGGACCGCAGCAACGCGGCCGCGGTGGACGCCTTCAACGCGCGGGTGACGGCGCGCAACCAGCGCATTGACGGGTTCGAGCCCAAGGTGGCCAGCTACAACGCCTTGGTGGCCGAGCTGGAGGGCCTGCAGGCCAGCTACAAGCGCGGTTGCGAGAACCGCAAGTTCGACGAGAAGGACGAAAAGGCCCTGCTCGACAAGCGCTGAGCCGCTGGCCCGCTGGACCTCACCCCGCGTTGACCTGAAGCACCAGCTTGCCGAAGTTCTCGCCACTGAACAGTTTCAGCAGTGCCTCTGGAAAGGTCTCCAGCCCGACCACGAGGTCTTCCTTGCTGTGCATGCGTCCGGCCTTCAGGTGGCCGGACAACTCGGCAACGGCCACACTGTAGCGGTCGGCGTAGTCGAAGACCACCATGCCTTCCATGCGTGCGCGATTGACCAGCAGCGACAGGTAGTTCGCCGGGCCCTTCACCGGTGTCGTGTTGTTGTACTGGCTGATGGCGCCGCACACGACGATGCGGGCCTTGCGGTTGATGCGGGTCAGGACCGTGTCCAGGATGTCCCCGCCCACATTGTCGAAGTAGACGTCCACGCCGCCGGGGCAGTGTTGCTTCAGCCCTTCGCGCACCGGGTCCCAGCGCTTGGCGTCTGGCGGCGCCGAGGCTTTGTAGTCGATGCAGGCGTCAAAACCGAGGGCGTCGACCACCCAGCGGCACTTCTCGGGTCCGCCGGCGATGCCGACCACGCGGCAGCCTTTGATCTTGGCCAGCTGCCCGACCGTCTGCCCCACGGCACCCGCCGCACCCGACACCACCACCGTCTCGCCCGACACGGGCTGGCCGACGTCCAACAGGCCGAAGTACGCGGTCATGCCGGGCATGCCCAGCACGTTCAGCCACTGCGTCGGGCTGCCCAGCGCCGGGTCGATGCGGAACACGCCGTGGCGCTGGATGTCGGCCGCGGTGAACGAGGCGAAGCGCTGCACGCCCAGACCGCCGCTGACGAGCTCACCCGGCTGGAAGCGGTCGCTTCGGGACGCCAGCACGCGGCCAATGCCGCCCGCGCGCATCACCTCGCCGATGCCCACCGGCGGGATGTAGCTCTTGCCTTCGTTCATCCAGCCGCGCATGGCTGGGTCGAGCGACAGGTACTGCACCTCGACCAGCAGGCCGCCGTCGTCGATGGGCGGGACAGGCAGGTCACCGATGTCCCAATTGGCGCGCGTGGGCGCGCCCACGGGGCGGCTCGCCAGCCGGACTTGGGTGTTGACGGTGGGCAGCGTGGTGGTGGTCAAGGTCGTCTCCTGAGGGGCGCGTCACAGGGCGGGTTGCCGCGCGCGATGCACTGGATCGTAGCGGGGCGACCCGGCAGTGGATGTCATCCACGCGACCGTGTCGGAAGCTTCCTACGTGGGGCCGCGCTGCGCACCGATGGTGACCGCACGGGGCCGTCCCTACAGTGGCCTCAGTCCATCACCATCAGAGGAGCCCGCCATGACCCGAGGAATGTGTTTCACGCTGGTGCTCATGCTGTGCAGCGTCGCGGCCGCCATGGCGTCCCCTGCGGCCCAGTGGCCACCGACCCACGAGGTCGACGCCGCGATGGTGGTGCTGGCCGAAAGCGATGATCGACCACCGCGGGTGGCCGATGCGTGCGCGGGCGACGAGGCCCAGGCCTACCTTCAGTGGCACTTCGGCAGTGCCAAGTTGATCCCGGGCTGCTCCGCAGCGGCTCACTGACAGCGACGCGCTTTGCGCGCGCCCAAAAGAAAACGCGGCCAGAGGCCGCGTTCGTCATGCTGGGAAAACCGAGCCGCTTACAGCGGGCGGATGTTCGCAGCTTGCAGGCCCTTTTGGCCTTGCTTCACTTCAAATTCAACCTTCTGGTTTTCGGTCAGGGTCTTGAAGCCCGTGCCCTGGATGTCACGGAAGTGGGCGAACAGGTCGGCACCGCCTGCGTCCTGAGCGATGAAGCCGTAGCCCTTGCTCTCGTTGAACCACTTCACGGTACCGGTTTGCGTCGTCATGGATATGTCCTAACTCTCTAACTATCTAGCTGTATTACCAAAGGGTGGAATGCAACGGCGCTCGCCGCTGCATGCAGCAACACTCAAGAAACGATACGGGGGATGTCTAACGATGCCGGTTCGACGGGAATCGAACGGAAAGGGAAGCTATCTCGCACAACCAAGGTCTTGCGTATGACTGTGCGGCGAATGTACACCATGTGCTTCGGCGGCCGCAGGCTTTTTTGGTGAGTGGTGGTTTCCTGCACGCCGCACCGGGCGGCGGCAGAATCAAGGTCAACCCAGGAGACGCCTCAATGAGCCACAGCCACAGCCACCACGACCCTCATGACCCTGGCCACGGCACCGAGCCGCAGACGCCGATGTCGGACCGGTGGAAGCACGATGGCGTGCGCGTGGTGCCAGGCGACCGCCTCGACGGCAACACGGCCCAGACACCGGGGATGGACCGCAAGGCGGCCATCAATTTCGCCCGTGTCGGTGCGCGAAAATTGTGGGCCGGCACGGTGCACATCCACCCCAACGCCAAGACCGGAGCCCACCACCACGGCCCGCTGGAAAGCGTGATCTACGTCGTCAAGGGCCGCGCGCGCATGCGCTGGGGCGAGGCGCTCGAGTTCACGGCCGAGGCCGGTCCCGGCGACTTCATCTACGTGCCACCCTTCGTGCCCCACCAGGAAATCAACGCCAGCCGCGAAGAAACCTTGGAGTGCGTCCTGGTGCGCAGCGACGGCGAGGCCGTGGCCGTGAACCTGGACATCGAGCCGGTGGAGCAGCCCGAATCGGTGGCTTGGGTCGATCCCACGCACCCCGCGCCGTGAGCCTGCGGCTGTCGGTGCTGGACCAGTCCATCGCCTGCGCCGGTCGCAGTGAAGGCGATGCCCTGCGCGACACGCTGGCCCTCGCGCCACTGTGCGAGGACCTGGGCTATCACCGCTTCTGGGTCAGCGAACACCATGGTCTGCCGACCTTGGTGGGCACGGCGCCCGAGGTGCTGCTGGCGGCGGTGGCCGCGCGCACGCGGTCCATCCGCCTGGGCAGCGCCGGGGTGATGCTGCCCCACTACAGCGCCTTCAAGGTGGCCGAGCAGTTCAGGGTGCTCGACGCCTTGGCGCCAGGCCGCATCGACCTGGGCGTGGGCCGCGCGCCCGGCGGTGACCCACGCACGACCCGGGCCTTGAACCCGCACGGTGGGGGCTTGGCCGACGCCTTTCCCGAGCAGGTGGCCGACCTGATCGCCTGGACCGCCCGCGATCAGCACCGTGGCGTGACCGCCCACCCGCGCGGCCCGCATCGGCCACAGGTCTGGGTGTTGGGCAGCTCGGACTACGGCGCGCGCCTGGCCGCGGAGTTCGGCCTGCCCTATGCATTCGCCTACTTCTTCATGGACGGCGAAGGCGTGGAGCAGGCCCTGGACGTGTACCGCCGCCACTACCGACCCAGCGAGGCCCACCCGAAGCCCCTGGCCACCGTGTGCGTTTGGGCGCTGGCCGCGGCCACGCACGACGAGGCCTGTCACCACGCCGTCAGCCGCGAACGCTGGCGGCTGGACCGCGTGCGCGGGCGCCTGGGGCCACTGCAGCCGCCGGACGTCGTGGCCGCACAGGGCTTCGCGCCCGATGAATGGCCCACGGTGCAGGCCCTGCGCGAGCGCGCGTTCGTCGGCACCGCCGACGCGGTGATGGCGCAGTTTCAAGCCCTGGCCGACCGCCTGTCGCTGGACGAGTTGGTGGTCAACACCTGGGCCCACGACCCGGCGGTGCGCCGACGCAGCTACACGCTGCTCGCTCAGGCGGCCGGCCTGGTTCAAGTGCTGGATGACCCTCAAGCGGCCTGAGCATGCAACTCATTGACTTTGTGCTGCGCGGCGACTTCATCCCGCTGGACGCCTTGCTGAAAGCCACCGGCCTGGCGCCCAGCGGCGGCGAGGCCAAGCGCATGGTGGGCGAGGGCCGTGTGCAGGTGGATGGGCGAGACGAGCTGCGCAAGACCGCCAAGCTGCGCGCCGGCCAAGTGGTCAGCCTGCGTGGGGCGCGTGTTCGCGTGCTGGCGCCCGACGCAACGCCAGCTGGCGGCCCCGGCTGAGCAACGGAATGGCCGACGCCCAATAATCGACCGCTTCCTGAATCACAAGACGGAGACATCCGAGATGAGCTCACAGCGCCCGCTGTTCCCCACCGCGATTGCCGGCAGCCTGCCCAAGCCGGCCTGGCTGGCCGAAACCGAGAAGCTCTGGCCGCAATGGCGCACCACGGGCCCCGAGCTGGACGCCGCCAAGAGCGACGCCACGCTGCTGTGGATCAAGCAACAGGAAGACGCCGGCCTGGACGTGATCGGCGACGGTGAACAGGCGCGCCAGCACTTCGTTCACGGCTTCCTGGAGAAGGTCGAGGGCATCGACTTCGAGCACAAGGTGAAGATGGGCATCCGCAACAACCGCTATGACGCGATGGTGCCGCAGGTGGTGGCCCCCTTGCGCCTGAGCGGCCGCGTGCACGCCATGGAGGCACAGTTGGCGCGCGCTCACACCACCCGTCGGCTCAAGTTCACGTTGCCCGGCCCCATGACCATCGTCGACACGGTGGCCGACCGCTTTTATGGCGACAAGGTGGCGATGGCCATGGCGTTTGCCGAATTGCTGAACCAAGAGGCGCTCGCGTTGCAGGCCGATGGCGTCGACATCGTCCAGTTCGACGAGCCGGCCTTCAATGTCTACATGAAGGACGCCGCCGACTGGGGCGTGAAAGCGCTGGAGCGCGCTGCCCAGGGGCTCACGTGCACCACCGCCGTCCACATCTGCTACGGCTACGGCATCAAGGCCAATGTCGACTGGAAAAACTCGCTGGGACAGGAATGGCGGCAGTACGAAGAGGTGTTTCCGGCGCTCGCGCGCAGCAGCATCGACCAGGTGTCGCTGGAGTGCTACCACTCGCACGTGCCACCGGACCTGATGAAGCTGCTCGATGGCAAGGACGTGATGGTGGGCGTCATCGACGTGGCCAGCGACGAGATTGAAACCCCCGAGCAGGTGGCCGACACCATCGGCCGCGCCTTGCAGTTCGTGGCCAAAGAGCGTTTGATCCCCTGCACCAACTGCGGTTTGGCGCCGATGAGCCGTGCGGTCGCGCAGGCCAAGCTCGAGGCCCTGGCGAAGGGCGCGGCGCTGGCGCGCGAACGCTACCGCTGAGCGGCGGAGGGCGCCCCGGGCCTGGGCCCGGGGCGACGAGGCGGCAGGACGTCAGGTCATCAGGCCGTCGACCCTCAGAAGGCGTATTTCACGCCCACCGAATACAGGTCGGTGTTGGCCTTGGTGCCCAGCGCGTCAAACCGGTAACGCTCCCATTCGCCCTGCACCGACAGGTTGCGGTCGATGGCGTAAGACACGCCCGCACCCACCTTGGGGGCAGACCCGCGGTCGCTGCCGATCGCCGAGTTCTCGAGCTTGCCGTTGAACACGCCCACCTTGCCAATGGCCGACCACTGCCCGCTGATCGGCACGGTGCCGACCGCGTCGAGGTAGTAGCCGCTGCCCTTCAGCGAGGCCGCCGGGCTGTTGAACTTCCCCAGGTCGACGTAGCCGCCCTCCAGCGAGATGTTGGGGGTGAACTGGTAGCCGCCGAACAGCTTGGTGCCCGTGGCCGATCGGTCGGTTTCCAGGCCGCCAACGCTGCTGCCCTTGTAGTGCGACCCTCCGACGCTGCCGCCGATGTACAGGCCTTCCGCCTGGGCGGCGCCCGTCATCGCGGCGCCGCCGATCAGCAGGGCCAGCGCGGTGGAGATGGTTTTCTTGTGGCTTCGCATGGTCTTACTCCTTGAAGTCAGCGCGCAGTCTTTGCGCAAACGGGCGGTTGATCACCCGAGGCCTTCAGGATGGCGCTGCCGTGTGAAGTGGCGGCGTGCCCGCGGCAAAGTTCTGTCGGCCGCGTGTAAGGCTTGGTCAAGACAGGGAACTCTCGACCGGCGGCACAATCCAGGCCCGCCGCGCGCCTGCCAGGCCGCTGTTCACCCGCCCACCCGCCCGCCGCAACGATGAGTCCCCTGCCACCGTTCACCCCCTTGTCCGGGCTGCTGCCCGCCCTGCAGGACCCCGGCCACGCGGTGCTGGCGCCGGCCGCATTGGCGCAGGCGCTCGGCGCGGTCGGCGACCGTTTGCAGGAGCTGTCGCCCAGCTGGCACGACCTGCCGCCCGACAGCCACCTGCGCGATGGCGGCCGCTACCGCCGCCGCCGCCATGCCTGCTACGTCATCGATGGTCATGGTCTGCGCAGCGTGCCGCACCGGGCGCACTGGCAACCGGTGGAGTACAACGCGCTGCATGGCGGCATCGAGCGTTGGTTCGAGCCGGTCACTGGCAGCGTGGCCCAGCACCCGGCCTGGGTGGGCCTGTTGACCTGGCTGGCGGCGGTGGCCAGTGGTTTGCGCGGTGCCCAGCCTTGGTTTGTCGAAGCCCATCAGTTCCGCATCGACACCACCGACGGCATTGGCCGGCCCACACCGGAAGGCGCCCACCGCGACGGGGTGGACCTGGTGGCGGTGGCGCTGGTCGACCGCGTGGGTGTGAAGGGCGGCGAAACGCGGGTGTTCGACGCCGCGGGTCCGCAGGGCCTGCGCTTCACCTTGACCGAGCCCTGGAGCGTGCTGCTGCTCGATGACGAGCGCGTGATCCACGAGTCCACGCCCATCCAGCCGGTGGCGCCGGCCGCGGTCGCCCACCGCGACACCTTGGTGGTGACCTTGCGGCGCGGCGGGTTTCAGGGGCCCGGCGCGGCCTGAGCGGCGGCCAGTCCGGGTCGGCCTGGCTTCATTTCAACTCACTTCAGCAGGGTTTCACGCAGGAACTGCACCGTCGCGTAGAACTGGAAGTCGGCGTTTTCCTTGCGGGCGAAGCCGTGGCCTTCGTTCTCGGCGCGCAGGTACCACACCGGCACCTTGTTCTCGCGCAGCTTCGCCACGATCTGCTCGGCCTCGGTGTAGGGCACGCGCGGGTCGTTCTTGCCTTGCACGACCAGCATCGGCTTCTTGATGCGGTCGGCGTTGGTCAACGGCGAAATGCGCTGCAGAAAATCGCGCATCGCGGGGTCACGTTCGTCACCATATTCAACGCGGCGCAGGTCGCGGCGGTAGCTTTCCGTGTTGTTCAGAAAGGTCACGAAGTTGGAGATGCCCACGATGTCGATCGCACCTGCGATGCGGTCGGCGTAGTGGGTGCTGACGGCCAGGCTCATGTAGCCGCCATAACTGCCGCCCGTGACGAGCACGCGCGAAGCGTCGAGGTTCGGCTGGGTCTTGATCCAGTCGAGCAGGGCGCCGATGTCCTTCACCGAGTCTTCGCGCTTCATGCCGTTGTCGAGCTGCAAGAACGTCTTGCCGTAGCCGCTCGAGCCGCGCACGTTGGGTTGAATGACGGCAATGCCCAGTTCGTTGATCAGGTAATTGGTGCGGTTCAGGAAGCCGACAGTGGCCTGGGCTTCTGGCCCGCCGTGGATGGCGATCATCACCGGCCGCTTGCCCGTGAAGCGGGCCGGCGGCATGTTCAGCAGCCCCGAGATCGTGCGGCCGTCAAAGCTGGTCCAGCGCACGATCTGGTGCTCGCTGAAGCGGCTGGTGTCCACGCCCGGCGGCGCGTAGGCGCGGGTCCACTGCTCGACCTGGCGGCCGGCCGGCGCCGTGGGGTTCAGCGTGTAGATCTGGCTGGGGCCTTGGGCGTTGTTCAGTGTGAAGGCCAGGTCGGCGCGCTTCGGGTGAAATTGAGTCACGCCCACGCTGCCGGCGGGCAGGGCGGGGGCGGGCAGCTCTTTGAGCGTGGCGCCATCAAACAGCCGAAGTTCGTCTCGGCCATCGACGTTGGCCTGAGCGGCGATGAGCTTGCCGTCTTCGGTGACCGAGCCGCCGGAGATGTCCCACGGGATGTGGCCGGTGATGCGCTGCAGGCTGCCGTTGCTGAATTGGTAGCGCATCAGCTCGCGGAACTCACCGCTGCGGTCGCTGACCACGTACAGCCCCTGGCCGTCGGGCGTGAAGCCCGAGGCAAAGTGCGTGGCCTTGACGCCCGCACCGCCCGGCGCCGGCAGCACCTGCTCGGTCTTGCCGGTGGCCAGGTCGATCAGCCACACCTCGCTTTCGTTGGCCGACAGGTAGCGCACTGCGGCGAGTTTGCGGTCGTCTGGCGACACCGAGGCCACGCCCCAGCCGCCGCCCTCCAGCGAGGCGATCACCCGGGCGGAGGCCGGGTCCATCGGGTCGGTCAGGCGCAAGGTGGTGCGCACTTCGGCGCGCCGGCCGCCCTGGGCGGTGCGGTCCAGCGGCACCGACGCCACGATCATCCGGCTGCTCTTGTTCAGCCAGGCCTGCAGGTCGTGGCGCTCCAACGGGTCGGTCAGCAGCGTGGTGGCCTTGGTGTCGGGGTCGAGGCGGTAGAGTTGGGCGGCCTCGTTGCCGCCACTGCTGCGCTCGAAGACGATGAACTTGCCCTCGCGCGGTTCGTAGCTGGCCGAGCCCACGGGGTCGGCGGCGCTGGTGAGCTGTTCGGGCGCTGCCATGGGTGCGCTCAGGCGGAACAGCTGCGCCGTGTTGCCACCCGCAGGCCGGTGCGACACCAGCATCTCGCGACGGCTGGGATGCCAGCCCACGAAGTTGTGGCCGCGGAAGTCGGTGTAAGCGGCGACTTCGCGCTCGAGGCTGGCAGGCAGCGGCGGAATGCCCTGTACCACCAGATTGGCGTTGGGCTGGATCACCGCCACGGCCGCTTGAGACGTGGTGGTGCCGGCCGTGGGGCCGGAGGCGGTGGAACAGGCGCTCAGTGCCAGCGCCAGCCCGAGGCTGGCCAGCAGCGGGGAAGGACGCAGGGATCGGTCGTGCAGGGTCATGGCAGTCCGTGTGGGTGAGGCCGCGTGGCCAAGTCTTGAATTGTTGCCCAGCCCGTGAGCTCATTCGTTCCCAGGGGATCGCGTTTGGTCGCCCGCCATTGCAGTTGGTCGCAAGGCGATGGCTGCCACGGGTTGGCGTGCAGACACTGCGCCCCATCGACACCGAACGCAGGCCGTCCCGGCACGGTGTCCCGCCTCACCCGAAGGAGCACGCCATGAACACCCAACGCCACGGTCTGATCGCCACCACCCTGTTCGCCAGCTTTGTGTCGGCCCTGGTGCTGACCACCACGCAGGGCAGTGCTCAACCGGACCCAGGCGCCCAAACCCCCGCGGCCACGCACGCCGTGCAGACTTTGCCGAGGGTGGTTGTCACTGGGCGGGTGCAGCGCATGGACAGCGCAGCGCCGGTTCGGGTGGTTGACCTGCCGCGTGTGGTGGTGACCGGTCGCCGCGTGGCCCCCGTGCAGTCGGTGGCAGGTCCGTCGATGGATCGGCTGACCACCAGCCGCAGCTGAGGCCGCCTTGGTGGCCGGTGTCGCGCCGCGCCCCAGAGCGCCGGACCCCGATCAGCCGCGGACGTCGGCGATCACCTCGTCACCGAAATTGCTGCGGTTCAGGAACGCCAGCACCTGGGCCGCCGCCCCGGCGGCGCTGCTGAGCTGGCCGTCTGACTTCAAGGCCAGGAAGCGGTGTTGATCGGGAAAGCCCGAGGCATCGGCCGATCGCAATTGATGCTGCATGTCGGTGTCGATGACGCCCGGCGCCAACGAGACAATGCGGGCGCCGTTCGGGCGACTCGCCTCGTCCAACGCCATCGCACGCGACAGGTGATCGAGCCCCGCTTTCGCGGCGCAGTAGGTGGCCGACCCCGCCATCGCGCGCCGTCCCAGGCCCGAAGAGATGTTCAGCACCCGCCGCGTCGCGCGCCAGTGCGCCGTGGCGCGCAGGAAGGCCGCGCACAGCAACACCGGGGCCTCCAAACCAACGCGCAGCGCCTGGCTCAAGGACTCAGGCCGATCGGCATCGACCGGCCCGATGCGGCTGATCACTCCCGCGTTGTTGATCAGGCGTGCGGCCGTGATGGTGCCGTGGTCTTGCGCGGTCAGCCAGGCGTGCAGTTCGTCGGCCAGCGCCACCGGCTGGCCCAGGTCCCGTTGCCATTGCAACACGCTGGCGCCGGCCACGCCGGCCTGGGCCTCAAGCGTGTCAGAGCGCCCGCGCGAAATGCACAGCAGCACCGCGCCGGGCTGCAGCAGTTGCTCGGCCATCGCGGCCCCCATGCCGCGGGAGGCGCCAGTGAGGACGGTCAGCGTGCGGTTTGTCATGGGATGGTGAGCCAAGGGAAGAGGGTTCATTGTGCCGGTTGCCCGGCGGGCGGCGGGCGTCGGGTTGCCTCAAAACGGGCAGTCGCTGGCCAGGGCCACTGGCCGGCCGTCGCGGGGGTGCGCGAACGCCAGGCCGGCGGCGTGCAACAACAGGCGCGGCCCGCTCGGTGTGGTCGCCCCCTCCAGCGCGAGCGGCGGGACCTGCCAAGGGGGCGGGCTCGGCAGGTCGGCGGCGTACAAGGCGTCGCCAACGATCGGGTGCCCGCAGGCCAGCAAGTGCACCCGCAGCTGGTGCGAACGGCCGGTGATTGGCGTCAGCCTCAATCGCGTCCAACGCCCGGCGTGGTCGTGCTCCAAGACCTCCCAGCGCGTTTGCGAGGGCTTGCCCAGCGCCAGGTCGACTTTCTGCCTCGGCCGGTTGGGCCAATCGGCGATCAAGGGCAGGTCGATCAGGCCGCAAGACCCCGGCGCGTCGCCCAAGTGACCGTGGACGACGGCGATGTAGTGCTTGTCCACCTGACGCGCCATGAACAGGCGATTGAATTCTCGCTGCCACGCGATGCCCCTGGCAAACAGCAGCAGACCGGACGTGGCCATGTCCAGGCGGTGCACCACCTTGGCATCGGGCCAGCGCGCTTGCACTTCCCCGGCCACGCTGCCCGACGCCAACGCGCCGCGCCCGGGCACCGACAAGCGCCCCGCCGGCTTGACAACGGCGAGTCCGGCCTCATCCTCCCACACCACGGTCAAAGGCTGCGGCCCATGCGGTGTGTTCATTCACCCCTTCCTTGTTCAATCCGTCCGATCACCATGAACCCTGAATTGAAAGTCCCTGCTTTGCGGCACGTGCCCGCGGCCCTTTTGGTCTTGGCGGCGGCCCTGGTGACGGGGACGCCGGCGCTGGCCGAGGCGAGGGCGCCCGGCGAGACCCTCGACGCGGTGGCTCCATCCGCACCCGCGGTTGCCGTTCGCACCGTCGATTTCGAGTGGTTCGACGCGGCCCGTCAGCGCAGTGTGCCAGCGCGTTTGTACTGGCCCACCGCCGCAGCCGCGATCGGACAAGTGCCGCTGGTGGTGTTTTCGCACGGGCTCGGGGGGTCCCGGCTCGGCTACAGCCACCTGGGCCGCCATTGGGCCGCGCAAGGCTACGCCAGCCTGCACCTGCAGCACGAGGGCAGTGACCGCGCGGTCTGGACCGGCAACGTGTTCAGCCTGTTCACCAAGCTGCAGGCGGCGGCCAGCGACGGCAATGCGGTCGCTCGGGCGGTGGACGTGAGCTTCGGCATCAGCCAACTGCTGGCCGACCCGGCTTGGGCACCGCAACTCGACGCCGAGCGCATCGCGGTGGCCGGCCACTCATATGGGGCCAACACCGCGCTGCTGGTGGCAGGTGCGCGGGTGCAACGCGAAGTCAATGGCGAATGGCGCAGCCTGGATTACCGCGATCCACGGGTCAAGGCGGCCATCCTGTTGTCGACACCGCCGTTCTACCGCGAGGGCGACATGCGCGGCATCCTGCGCGACATCGCCATCCCCACGCTGCACGTGACGGGCACGAAAGACGTGATCCGCGTGCCTGGCTACCGGAGCGAACCGGAAGACCGCATCGCGGTGTTTGATGCGATGCCCGCGGGCCCGGCGGGGGCGCCCAAGTTGCTGGCGGTCTTCGAGGGCGGCACGCACTCCATTTTCACGGACCGCATCGATGCAGCAGGCAGCGACCTGAACCGCACGGTGAAAGCGGCAACCCGCGAGCTGACCACCGAATTCCTCGACGCCAGTTTGCGTGGGGGGCGATTTGAGCGCGTCACGCAGTGGTTGACCCGTCAAGCCGGCCTGCTTGCCCGCCAGGCGGCGGTGTCGGTGCCGATCGGCCGTTGAAAACAAGCCGCCGAAACCGGGCGAACCGACGAGGTGCGGCCCGGCCTCAGCGGCTCACGGTTCAGCGTTGCTGGATGCCGGCGATCGCCCAGTTGCGGCTGTCGTCGACCGGCTTGACCAGGTGCCACACCTCGTCGAAGTCGCTGGCGGTGCCCTCGGCTTCTTCGCGGATCAAACCGCTGAATCGGACGCTGACCACGTGGCGGTCGCCTTCTTGCGCCATGTCGATCACCTGAGCGTCGACACGAACCACGTCGGTGCGCTGTTGGGAGGTGCCACGGTCCTGGAGGTCCAGGCGCAAGGCAGCGAACATTTCCGGTGTGGTGAATTCGCGCAAGTCCTTCAGGTCACCGCTGTCGTTGGCGGCTTGCATGCGGATGAAGATCATCTTCGCGATGCGCTCAAAACCTGCCGCGTCAAAGTCCGCGGGCAGCGTGGCCGGCGCGGCCGCGGTCATTGGGGCCACGGTGGCACCCGGCACCCCACCGGTGACCGTGCCCGGTGCCGACGCCGGGGCACTGGCGGCGAAGCCGCTGCGCTCCATCGTGGACGGGCCGGACGGCGTGAACCCGCCCGAACCGGTCCCCGTGGGCACGCCCGGGGTTGCCATGGCGGGCTGCAGGCCCATGCCGGTGCCCGATCCGGCACGCGACGCACCACCACCAAAGCGCTTCATCAGCAGGCGCACCACCACCACCGCCACCAGCGCCAGCAGGGCGATCATCACGAAATTGGCGAGGCCCTCGCCCATCCCCAGGTGGCTGAACAGCGCGGCGATGCCCAGGCCGGCGGCCAAGCCGGCGAGTGGGCCCATCCAAGAGCGCTTGGGCGTCGCTGCTGCGGCGGCGGCGCCACCAGCGATCGGCGCCGCAGCGGCTTGCGTGGGCGTGGCGTCAGGACGGGTCGGCGGCGTCGCGGTGGGCGGGGTCGCCGGGGCCGTGCGCTGAATGCCCTGCGACTTTCCGCCGCCCAGTCGTTTTGCTTGTGCGTCGAACGGGGCCACGCTGGCCACCGCCACCATCAGGCCCAATGCCAGCGCCATCCATCGGTTTTTCATTGACTCGTCTCCTTGAGGTGCCTCGAGCTTACCCGGCCGGGTCTGCCCACCGAAGATTGGGAGTGCAGCCGGTGCTTCAAGGTTCCGCCCGGCGCGGTCACGAATTGGCGCCTTGTGGCCTCGTCGGGGCGTCGGGTTCAGCGCGCCGCCTGCTTGATCAAGTCCGACGCCCGCTCGGCGATCATGACCGTGGGCGCGTTGGTGTTGCCCGACACGATTTGCGGCATCACCGAGGCGTCGACCACCCGCAGCCGATCGATGCCGTGCACCCGCAACTCGGCGTCGACCACGTCGGTGTCGCGCCGCCCCATGCGACAGGTGCCCACCGGGTGGTAGATCGTGTCGGCGCGTTCGCGGATGAACTGGGCGATCTGCTCGTCCGTTTGCGCGCCGGCCGACGCGGCCAACTCGCGCCCGCCGTGGCGCGCGAGGGCCGGCTGCGCCAGCACGTTGCGCATGGTGCGGAATCCCCGGACCATGCCGCGCAGGTCGCGTTCATCGCCAAGAAAGTTGGGGTCGATCAACGGCGCGGCCATTGGATCGGTGCTGCTTAGGCGCACGCTGCCGCGGCTCTTCGGGCGCAGCAGGCACACGTGACACGAGTAGCCATGCCCGAACACCGTCTTGCGGCCGTGGTCCACCAGCTTGCCGATCACGAAGTGCAGTTGCAGGTCGGGCGCGACCTCGTCCGGGTTGCCGCGGATGAAGGCGCCGCCTTCGGCAAAATTGGTGGTCAGCACACCGCGCCGGTGGCGGGCCCAGTCCACGACACCCCGGGTCAGGCTGCCCACGCCCGCCATCGACAGGCCGAACAGGGCCGTCAGCTTCGGGGCATCGACCACCAGCACCGAGTCCAGGTGGTCGTGCAGGTGCTCGCCGACGCCGGGCAGGGCGTGC
Source organism: Hydrogenophaga intermedia (assembly GCA_943370175.1). Lineage (GTDB taxonomy): Bacteria > Pseudomonadota > Gammaproteobacteria > Burkholderiales > Burkholderiaceae_C > Ideonella_A > Ideonella_A intermedia_A. Next base: position 123,479 of record CALRPU020000010.1, read on the forward strand.
ACCACGTCGATGCCCAAGGCCTGCAGTTGAGCGGCTGGCCCGATGCCCGAGAGCAGCAGCAATTGCGGCGACTGCAGCGCGCCAGCGCTCAGCAGCACCTCGCGGCGCGCGCTCACGGTCTTGTCCTGCCCCCCTTGGCGCAAGGCCACGCCCATGGCGCGACGACCTTGCAGCAGCAGCCGGGTCGCGTGGGCGTCGGTGATCACCGTCAGGTTGCCGCGCGACAGCGCGGGCGTGAGGTAGGCCTTGGCTGCGCTGCAGCGCTCGCCTGCTCGGTGGGTCACTTGGTAAGTGCCCACGCCTTCCAGTTCGGGGCCATTGAAGTCGGGGTTGAACGGGATGCCCGCCTGCTGGGCGGCCTGGATGAAATCGGCCGTGTGCGGGTTGGGCTGTTCCAGGTCTTTCACATTGAGCGGGCCACCGACGCCGTGAAAGTCGTCTGCGCCGCGCTCGTTGTGCTCCGCCCGCTTGAAGTAGGGCAGCACCTCGTCGTAGCGCCAGCCCGGATTGCCCTCGGCGGCCCATTGGTCATAGTCGCTGCGGTGGCCGCGCGCGTAGATCATGGCGTTGACCGAACTGGAGCCGCCCAGCACCTTGCCACGCGGCTGGTAGCCGCGGCGCCCGCCCAGACCGGCCTGGGGCACGGTGGCGAAGTTCCAGTTGACGCTGCCGACACGGGCCATCAAGGCAATGCCCGCCGGGCAGTGAACCAGCGGGCTGCGGTCACGGGGGCCGGCTTCGAGCAGTGCCACCGTCACCGACGGGTCCTCGCTCAGGCGCGATGCCAACACACAGCCGGCCGATCCGCCGCCGACGATCACATAATCAAATTCCATGGACATCAAGGCTCCGCGTCGATCCGCTCCGCGCCGGCTCGCCGCTGCCAAAGGGGCAGGGCGCCGGCTGCCGCGGGCGACGTTGGGGCGCGATCGTAGCCGCGGCAATGGTCTCTGATGCGGCCCGCGGTGCGTGTTTGTTGCGCTTTAGAGGCCGCACTCCAAGCCCCCTCAGGGTAGACCAGAAGCCCGGTGGCGCGGCCGCTGGCGGCTTGATGCGCGCGCGCTACAGCCACGGCCGCGGTGGTTGACACGGCGCTGACCAGCAGGCGACATTGCGGTCTCGCTCACCGCTGGTGGCCCCCGACATCCTCACGGGACCAAGGCGGTCACCCCACCCAGCCCACGACAGGAGACGCGCCATGGATCACACCCTCATTGCCTCCTTCGTCGTCGGCCGCGCCTCCTTGCGTCAGCGTTGACACGGCGGTCCCGGGTCACACCGGGTTGATCCTGCGGGATCCGGCGCCCTGAGGGGCGCACCGTTTTGCACGACTTCGACCCCGCGCCTTCGGGCGCGACCGACGTTCCGCTTTGCCGCGGTGTGGCGCTTCCGGCGCCAGGCCGCTCATTCATGGAACGATCCCCTCATGTGGACAGACCACCTGGCGCCCCTGCGCGCCATGGGCCTGGGCGATGCATTGCTCGAGCGCGCCCGGCTCACCCAACTTTCCCTGGCCTCGATGGCCGACTTCGCACCGCGGGCAACCGCCCTGAGCTTGCGGCGCCTGACCGAGGTGCACCGCGACCGTGTCCGTGTGCACGATGGTCATGGCGACGTGGCGGCCCGGCCGCTGCCGCGGCTGCAGCGCCGGCTGATCGACGACGACACCACACTGGCCGTCGGCGACTGGGTGTTCTGCGCGGCCGACGCCGTCGGCGAGGTCTGGGTGCATGCCCAGGTGCCGCCGACCAACCACGTGGTGCGGCGCGACGCCGAGGGCCGGCGCCACGCCGTGGTCAGCAACGTCGACACCGCGTTGCTCGTGATGGGGCTCGACGACGACTTCAACCTGCGTCGGCTCGAGCGCTACCTGGCCATCGCCCATGGCGCCGGGCTGCAGGCGGTGGTGGTGTTGACCAAGGCCGACATGGCACGGCGGTGCCCAGGCGCGCTGGACGCGGCCCTGGGGCGCGTCCGCAGCCGCCTGCCCGACGGGCTGCCCGTCGTGGCTTTGGACGCCACCGCCGCGGACGCGGCCCCGGCCTTGGCAGCGTGGGTGCTGCCGGGCCACACGCTGGTGTTGATGGGCTCGTCGGGCGCTGGCAAATCCACGCTCACCAACGCGCTGGCGGGTCGCGATTTGCAGGACACGGGCGCGGTGCGCGAGCACGACAGCCGTGGCAAGCACACGACGACGGCCCGGTCGCTGTTTCGGCTGGACAACGGGGCCTGCGTCATCGACACGCCGGGCTTGCGCGCGCTGCGCAGCGACTTGGACGCCGAGCAGGTCGCGTCCAGCTTCGACGACATTCAGCGCCTGGCCTCGCGGTGCCGCTTCCGCAATTGCCAGCACGCCAGCGAGCCGGGCTGCGCGGTGCGCGCCGGGGTGGACGCCGACCGCCTGCGCAACCACGACAAGCTGCTGCGCGAGGCCCGGCGAGACAGCCTGAGCGCGCTGGAACGTCAGCAGCTGCTGGCGCAGTGGAAGTCGCGTGGTCGCGCCGGCGCGGCCCGGGCGCGCGCCAAGCGCGGCGAGTGGTAACCCCGCCGGATGACCTGCGCATGTCATCGACCTTCGTCCGCGTTCCAACGATGTCCTTTCACCTACGGGCCCCGGCCCGCCGCCAGGCTTGCGCTAAGGTGGCGGGTTGGCCGCGTTGGGCCGTCCCCACACGGGACGCGCCCGCCGGCTGGCCCGCCATGACCCACGGAGACCCCGCGTGCTGAGAGCTTTTGAAAATCTGGTGCACCCCTACCCGGACGCCTTGCCACCGCCCCCGCCCAAGGCCTTCTTCGCCTTCCTGTGGACCTGCACCCAGGGCCTGCGCCCGTACATCGGGGCGATGACGCTGCTGACCGCGCTGATCGGCGTGTTCGAGGCCATGTTGTTCGGCATGCTCGGCAACGTGGTGGATTGGTTGTCTCGCGCTTCGCCGGCCACGCTGTGGCAGGCGGAGCGCCACAACCTGCTTCTGCTGGCGGGCATCTTGCTGGCCAGCCCCGTGGTCATCGCCTTGCAGACCCTGTTCAAGCATCAGGCGCTGGCCGCGAATTTTCCAATGCTGCTGCGTTGGAACTTCCACCGCCTGATGCTCAGCCAGAGCATGAGCTTCTATCAGGACGAGTTCGCCGGCCGCGTGGCCACCAAGGTGATGCAGACCGCGCTGGCGGTGCGGGATGTTTGGATGATCCTGGCCGACATCCTGGTGTTCGTCATCATCTACTTCGTCACGATGATCAGCCTGGCCGGCAGCTTCGACGCCTGGCTGCTGCTGCCTTTTGCCGGCTGGCTGGTGCTGTACGTGAGCGCGATGTTCTATTTCGTGCCCCGCCTGGGCAAGGTGGCCAAGGCCCAGGCCGATGCGCGGTCGCTCATGACCGGGCGGGTGACCGACGCCTACACCAACATCGCCACCGTCAAGCTGTTCTCGCACGCGCAGCGCGAGGCGGCCTTCGCCCGCGGCGCGATGCAGGAGTTCATCCAGAGCGCCCACGGCCAGATGCGCCTCGTCACCGGCTTCGAGGTCATCAACCACCTGCTCAGCATGGCGCTGATTGCCAGCACCGCCGGCGCCGCGTTGTGGCTGTGGACGCAGGGGCAAGTCGGCGTCGGTGCGGTGGCCGCGGCCACCGCCATGGCGCTGCGCCTGAATGGCATCTCGCATTGGGTGATGTGGGAGTTCGCGTCGCTGTTCGAGCACATTGGCACGGTGCAAGACGGCATCAACACGCTGAGCCGGCCATTGGCCATCACCGACCGTCCCGGGGCCGAGGCCCTGAAGGTCGACCGCGGCGAGGTGCGTTTCGACGAGGTCGGCTTCTCGTACGGCGGCAAGCGACAGGTCATCGACCGCCTCAACCTGAACATCCGGCCCGGGGAAAAGATCGGGCTGGTGGGGCGATCCGGTGCCGGCAAGTCGACCATCGTCAACCTGTTGCTGCGCTTCTATGACGTGGAGCACGGCCGGGTGTTGATCGACGGGCAGGACATCTCGCGCGTGACCCAGGACTCGTTGCGCGCGCAGGTGGGCATGGTCACGCAGGACACCTCGCTGCTGCACCGTTCGGTGCGCGACAACATCCTTTACGGCCGGCCCGATGCCAGCGACGAGGACATGATCGCCGCCGCCAAGCGCGCCGAGGCCCACGACTTCATCCTGAGCCTCACCGACCCGAAGGGCCGCACCGGCTACGACGCCCACGTGGGCGAACGCGGCGTCAAGTTGTCGGGCGGCCAGCGCCAGCGCATCGCGATCGCGCGGGTGATGCTGAAGGACGCGCCGATCCTGCTGCTGGACGAAGCCACCAGCGCGCTGGACAGCGAGGTCGAGGCCGCCATCCAGGCGAGCCTCTACCGCCTGATGGAGGGCAAGACGGTGGTGGCCATCGCGCACCGCCTGTCCACCATCGCGGCCATGGACCGGCTGATCGTGCTGGACCAGGGCCGCGTCGTCGAAGAAGGCGACCACCGCGGCCTGCTGGCACGCAACGGCCTGTACGCCCGGCTCTGGGCTCACCAGAGCGGCGGCTTTCTCGGCGAGGACCTCGGGGACGCCGACCCGGCGCCGCAGCCGGTGGTGGCTGCCGCCGCCTGACGCGGGTCTGATGGGCCGCCGGGCCGGCATTCACCGCCGTTGAACGCAGCCGTTCAGCCGCTTGGATGATGCGCGTCGGGGCCCTGCCCACAATCACGTCACCCGATCCACTTTTTGAGAGAGATCACCATGTCCAAGATCGCGATTGTTTTTCACAGCGGCTACGGCCACACCGCCAAGATCGCTGAAGCCGTGGCCGCCGGTGCCGGCGCCGAGGCGACCTTGATTGCCATCGACGCCGAGGGCAACCTGCCCGAGGGCGCCTGGGACACCCTGGCCGCGGCCCGCACCATCGTCTTCGGCTCGCCCACGTACATGGGCACCGTGAGCTGGCAGTTCAAGAAGTTTGCCGACGCGACGTCCAAGCCCTGGTTCACGCAGGCCTGGAAAGACAAGCTGTTCGCCGGCTTCACCAACTCGGCCACGATGAACGGCGACAAGCTGTCCACGCTGCACTACTTCACCACGCTGGCCATGCAGCACTCGGGCCTGTGGGTGGGCACCGGCCTGATGCCCAGCAACAGCAAGGCGGCCACCCGCAACGACATCAACTACGTCGGCTCGTTCAGCGGCCTGATGACGGCCACGCCGTCCGACGCGTCGACCAGCGAGATGGTGCCCGGCGACATCGAGACCGCCAAGGCCTTCGGCCAGCGGCTCGCGGACGTCACCGCCCGTTTCGGCGGCTGATTCGGCGGCCTCACTCGCGCCCGTTCACAGCTTCATCTCGACCCGCACGCTCCATTGCGTGCGGGTCTTGTTGCGTGTCTGCGTTGCATCGCGCTGGTTCAAGCCCAGCGGGCGGTTGACCACGTCGATGCTGTTGAGGGTCTCGTAGTCCAGCGGCGCCAGGTCGGTGGCGCCGACGCGCACCTGAAGGGCGGGGCTGAAGGCCCAGGTGGCGAAGGCTTCGAAGCTGCGCTTGGTGCTCAACTGGCGCTGCTGCGTGGGCGTCAGCTGAACGGTGTACGACGGGGTCCAGTTCAGGTTGCCGCCAACGGTCAACGGCATGCCGCGGAAGCGGTAGTCCGCGCCCAGGTTGGCGGTGGCCGCCGGTTGTTCGTCCAGGCGGTTGTCCGGGCCCTGAACGCCGTCCACGCGCGAGCGGAACAGGCTGAGGTTGGTGCGCAGTTGAACCTGGGGCAGGGTGGCGTCGAACTCGCTGAGTCGCCCCTTGGCCTCCAGCTCGATGCCCTGGGTCACCGCGTCGCCAACGTTTTGCGGCTGCGTCACCCAGCGCTGAACGCCCGCCCACGGCACCGTCTGCAGACTGGTCACGTTGCGGATCAGGTCGGTGATCTGCCGGTGAAACACGTTGACACTCAGCAGGCCGCCCGCGGGCAGGTAGTGCTCGTAGGCCAGGTCCAGGCCGGTGGCCAGTTCGGGGCGCAGCGTGGGGTTGCCGATGCTGTCGGGGCTCGTGGCCTCGTTCGGGCCGGGCGCTGCGTAGCGGGTGTTCAACGACGGCTTGGCGATGAGGTTGCGCAGCGTGGGGGCCTTGTAACTGCGCGTCAGCGCCACACGCACCTGGTTGCGGCTCTTCTCGTTGGGCTTCCAGACGGCCTGCAACAGCGGTGTCCACACCGCGCTGCGCTGGCTGACCGGGTTCAGCGCGTCGACGCTGCGGGTTTCAATTTGCTCCCAGCGCAGGCCGGCGTAGGCCGACCACTGCGGCGTGGGATTCCATTCGTCCTGGGCGTACAGCGCGATGCGTTGCGACGAGGCATTGACCTCATTGCCATAGGCCGCCAGCAGGGGCAGTCCGTTCTGCAGCGTGGTGCGCTCTTCGTTGCGGTTGATCCGCTCGAAATCCCAGCCGGCCACCAAGCTGTGTTCGGCCACCAGCTCGTGGGAGAGCTTGCCCACCGAGGTCCAGCTGCGTTCGCTCGTCGTGTTGTCGTCGTCCAGGGTGCGGCTGGACAGCCCGGCCGCGTCCACCTCGCGACGCAGCGTGCGTGAGTTGCTGTTGAAGCCGCCGCCCGAAAAGCGCAACTCCATCCGCGTCGACGGCCCGAGGCGCTTCTGCCATTGGCCGTTCAGGCGCGCCACGGCAAAGCGCGATTCGGTCTCGGCGGTGGCGCCGGCGTAGGGCGGGGGCGTGTTGCCCGCGGTCTGCACGAGGCGGCGCTGGCTGTCGGTGTCGCCCTGCGACATGAAGGTGAACGGCTGCAAGGTCAGGCTCTCGCCGTCGCCCAGGCGCCATTGCAGGCGGGCGGTGATGTTCAGGCCTTGGCGGCGATCGCGGTCCTGGCCGGCCTCGACCTGGTCGCGCAGCAGGGCGCCCGTGCCCAGGTCAGTCAGCGTGTTGCGGCTGTAGGCGTCGTCCAGGCGTTCGCGCTGGAAGGCCGACACGGACAAGTTGTACGCGCTGCCGGGCGCATCGCCCAGCTTGTCGTTGCGCGTCCACGACACGCCCGGTGACAGCTTGCCGCGCTCGGTGGTGAACCCCAGGCGCAGGTCGTTCAGGCGCCTTTGCAGCGCTTCGCGCAACACGATGTTGATGGTGCCGGCGATGGCGCGTGCGCCGAACTCGGCCGTGGGCGCGCGCAGGATTTCGATGCGCTCGACCTGCTCCGGCGTCAACGACTCCAGCGAGAAACCGGCCGGGATGGGCTCGCCGTTGATGAGCAGCTGCGTGTAGCCGCCGCCCAGCCCCCGCATCCGCGGGCCGCCACCGCCACGCCCGGGTGGGCCGCCCAGCGTGACCCCGGGCAGTCGCTTCAGCACATCGCCCACGTTGCTGTCGCCAAAGCGGTCGATCTCTTCCCGTCCGACGATGATCTTGGCGGCGGTCGATTGCTGTCGACCCAGGGTGTCGCCGTCGGCCGCGACGCTGCCGGTGATCTGCACACGGTTCAGGTCGGTGGGCGTGCTGCCGGCGCGGGCGGGGCTGGCGGCGCTGGCCGCGCGGGCTGGCGCCGGGGCAGCGGCAGGCGCTGGTGCAGGGGGGTTGGCGCCGGCCGGCGTGCCGCCGGGCGCCGCGCCAGTTTGGGCCTGGGCCAGTGACATCGACGCCACCAGACCGCCCAGCGCCCAGGCGCTGCGGCGCAGCGCGGACACCGCGGCCAGGCCGTGGGCGCGTGGCCGGCGGCGGCGTCGGGGTGACGGGGCGTGCAAGGACGAGGGCGTGGCGTTCACGGGCATGGGGGGGGCGGGAAGAGGGCGGTTGGGCGGGCCGAGGTCGGGCGTGGCGTGTGCCCTGGCCATCGCCTTGCGATCGGGCGGTCACCGCATCCAAGGGGGAGCAGCGGCGTCGGCGAAACCGTGATTAAACAATGAAGGCCGTGCCCAGCGGCGGCGCAGGGCTTGCGCCCGCGTGGGCCTGCGGTGGGCTGGCCTGCTGTACCGCCGCGGGCGAACATGCTACGGTCCCGCCATCGTTGCACCCGACCTCGCGCCATGGACCAGGCCCGCCCGTTTTCACCCACCGCCACCAGCACGCAAGCACCGCCCAGGGCGGCCCGCTCGCTGACCGAGTCGCCGGCCTTGGCCGACCTCGCGGCCGAGTTGCTGCAAACGCCCGGGGCGATGGCCGACCTCGGCCCCGAAGCGTCCACAGCCATCGTCGGCTACATGGGGCTTGTGACCTACCCAGCGGGCGCCGTGATCTTTCGCGAGGGCGATGCGTCGCACACCAGTTACCTGCTGCTCGTGCTCAGTGGCGACGTGTCGGTCGAGGCCGCGGACCCGCGCGGCCAGGGCACGGTCGCCATCTCGGTGCTCGGCCCAGGCAACGTCATCGGCGAGATGGGTCTGCTGGACGGCTCGCCGCGCTCGGCCACCTGCATCGCCACCACCGCGGTGCAGGCGGGCGGCCTGTCGCGCAAGGCGCTGGAGCGGCTGATCGACGACAACCCCAAGGTCGGCGCCCGACTGATGGTGGCCTTGTCCAAGCGACTGGCCGACCGCTTGCGCGCCATGAGCGACCAGCTGGCGATGTACGCCCAGGTCACAGCGGCTCAGCAGCAGGAGATCAACACCCTGAAGGCGCGGGCTGGTCAACGTTACTGACGGCGCAACCGACCGGCCGACCGACCGCCGCGCGGCGGGTTTTGCTGCAGTGCACAATTCGGGACGGCCAACCGGCTGACTCGCAAGGAATCCGCATGCGTCATGTTGTCTTCAACCAGAAGGGCGGGGTGGGCAAGTCCACCATCACCTGCAACCTCGCCGCCGTCAGCGCGCACCAGGGCCTGCGCACCCTCGTCGTCGACCTGGACCCGCAAGGCAATTCCACCCGCTACCTGCTCGGTGCCGCCGCGGAAGAACCGCTGGCCAACGTGGCCGAGCTGTTCGAGCAAACCTTGAAGTTCCTGGCCCGGCCCAAGGCCACGGGCGAGTTCATCTACGAGACGTCTTTCGAGAACTTGCACGTGATGCCCTCGTCTCCCGCGCTGGAGGAACTGCAGGGCAAGCTGGAATCCCGGCACAAGATCTACAAGTTGCGCGACGCGCTGGCCGAGCTGGACGCCGACTACGACCGCATCTACATCGACACGCCACCGGCGCTGAACTTCTACACGCGGTCGGCGCTGATCGCGGCCCACGGCTGCCTGATCCCCTTCGACTGCGATGATTTCTCTCGCCGCGCGCTGTATGCGCTGCTGGACAACGTCAAGGAGATCCAGGCCGACCACAACCCGGACCTGCGCGTCGACGGCATCGTCGTCAACCAGTTTCAGCCGCGGGCCAACCTGCCCCAGCGGCTGGTGCAGGAACTGATCGACGAGGGTCTGCCGGTGCTGCAGCCCTACCTCAGCGCGTCCGTGAAGATCCGCGAGTCGCATGAGCAGGCCACGCCGATGATTCACCTCGACGCGCGGCACAAGCTCAGCCAGGAGTTCGTGGCCCTGCACGACGCCCTGCCGGCGCAATGAGCCGGTCGGCTTCCCGCCACCGCCATGCTCGCATGCTGCACGCGGCGGACGTGTCGCCGGCCGATCTGGCGTTGCTGCAGGCCAGCCCGCCGGCGGTGGACGGCCCCGTCGTGGTGGTGCTCAACTCGGGCTCGGGCCACCAGGACGCCCGCCGCACGCGGGAGCTCATCGAACAGCAGCTCGCGGCCGCTGGGCGCGAACACCACCTGGCCTTGATCGAGCGCGGTGACGCCGTGGCCGAGGTGGCGCGGCGCGCGGTTCGCCAGGCGCAATCGTTGGGCGGGGTCGTCGTGGCCGCGGGCGGCGATGGCACGATCAACGCCGTGGCCCAAGCCGCGCTGGGCAGCGGCTGCGCGTTTGGCGTGCTGCCGCAGGGCACCTTCAACTATTTCGGCCGCACCCACGGCATTCCGGAAGACACCGCGCAGGCCGTGGCGGTGCTGCTGGGCGGCCGGCCGCAACCGGTGCAGGTCGGGCTGGTCAACGACGACCGCGAGTCGCGTGTGTTCCTGGTCAACGCCAGCCTGGGCCTGTACCCCAAGCTGCTGGAAGACCGCGAGGCCTACAAGTCGCAGTGGGGCCGCAGTCGGCTGGTGGCCCTGGCCGCCGGGGTGATGTCGCTGATGCGCGAGCACCGCCAGCTGGCGCTGCGCATCGGCTGGTCGCAAACGCCTGGCCGACCTGCGGTGCCCGAGCGTCGCCTGCGCACCCCCACGCTGTTTGTCGCCAACAACCGCTTGCAGCTCGAGCAGATCGGCATCGCCGATGCGCCGGCCCTGGATCAGGGCCAGCTGGTGGGCATCGCGCTGAAGCCCGTCGGCTCGCTGGCGATGCTGGGCCTTTTGCTGCGCGGCGCGCTGGGGCGGCTCGGCGACGCCGACCAGGTGCTGAGCTTGCCCTTCCTCGACCTCAGCGTGCGTCAGGGCCTGCGCTATGGCCTGCGCCGTCTGAAAGTGGCGACCGACGGCGAGGTCATGTGGTTGCGCTCTCCGCTGCGCTTTGGGGTGGCCGCACAGCCCCTGTGGCTGATCAAGCCGCCACCACCGTGAGCCTGCTGCTGCAGATCTCCGACACCCACTTCGGCACCGAACGCCCCGACGTGGTTGAAGCGCTCGTGCGCCTGGCGCGTGAGTGCCGGCCCGAGGTGCTGGTGCTGTCGGGCGACATCACTCAACGCGGCACGCGTCGCCAGTACGCTGCGGCCAGGGCTTTCGTCGACCGGCTGGGCGTCGCGCAGCGCGTGGTGCTGCCGGGCAACCACGACATCACCTTGTACAACCCGCTGACGCGCCTCTTGCGTCCTTACGCGGAACACCGCCGCGCCTTTGGCCACGAGCTGGAGCCGGTGGTGGACCGCAAAGACCTGCTCGTGCTGGGCGTCAACACCACGCGGTGGTGGCGCCACTCCGACGGTCAGGTGTCGGTGAGTCAGGTTGAACGCGTGGCGACACGCCTGGCGGCGGCCCGCCCAGGACAGCTGCGCGTGGTGGTCACGCACCAGCCGGTGGCGGTCAACCGGGCGGTGGACGAGCACAACCTGCTGCATGGCCGGGCGCTGGCACTGCGGCGCTGGCGCGAGGCCGGGGCCGACCTGGTGCTGGGCGGGCACATCCACCTGCCGTTCGCGATGCCGGTGCCCGCCGGAGGCACCGCACCCGCAATCGCTTCGGCCCCAGCCGACCCCGAACCGCCGCAGGCCCGCCTCTGGGCGGTTCAGGCGGGCACCGCGGTCTCGCACCGGGTGCGTCATGAGGCAGGCAACTCGGTCAACCTGGTTCAGGTCTTGGTCGCCGACGAAGGTGCCGCGCGGCGCTGTGAAGTTCAGCGCTGGGACTACGACGGCGGACGCGGTGCCTTCCTGCCGGTCGACCGGCACGCCCTGGCCTTTGGCCCCCAGTCACGGGATGGCCGACCCTGAGCCCTGGTTGTCGGTTGCGACGACAATCACGCCCTCAACACAAGAATCCCGCGCTGCTTTCCAGGCGCACCTGCGATCTCACTTTTTTCGCTCATGTCCCTGTCTTCCACTGCAGATTCACCCGCACGCACCGCCATCCCCGTTCGCCCGGCCTCGTTGCGTGACGCCAAGCCCATCGCCGAAGTGCATGTTGCCGCCTGGCAGGCGGCCATTGGCCAGTATGGGCCGGCCGAGGCCCTGAACAGTTTCAGCGTCGAGCGCCGCCAGGCCGCCTGGCGCGAGGCCATCGACCTCTGCGAGCCGCAGGTGTTGGTCGCCACCGACAACGACAAGGTCGTTGGCTTTGTGGCCTTCGACCGGTCCCGCGACAAGGGCACGCCGTCCACCACGGGCGAGATCTGGGCGCTGTGGGTGTCGCCGGCCCACTGGGGCCGTGGCGTGGGCCTTGCCCTGTGGGACGCAGCGCGTGACGGCTTGCAGGAAGAAGGTTGCACGAAGGTGTCGGTCTGGATGCCGTTGCGCTTTGACCGCTCGTTGCGCTTCATCGAGCTGGCCGGCTTCAAGCGCGAGCCAAACTCCGCGAAGACCGTCGACCTGGGAGGCGCCCGCATCGAGGAAGTGCGGCTGCACCGCAGCGTGATCTGAGCGCCGGCTGGACCGGGTTTCAGGGCGGCGCCAAGGGGCGCGCCTGATCCGCTTGCAGCACGACATCGCTGCCGGGCACGGCCACGCAGGGCAGGGTCCACCCTGCGGCACGCTCGTCGGCGTTGACGCCGGGCCACGGCACCAAGTAGCACACGCTGCCGTGCTCGAGCCGGCACAGGCAGGCCCGGCACGTGCCATTGCGGCATGAGTGCGGCAACCGCCAACCCGCCGCCAAGGCCGCGGCCAGCACGGTGGCGCCGGGCGGCGCCGGAAACTCGGCCCCCGATGGCGTGAGCCGCACGCGGTGCGTCGGACCGGCGGGCGCGAGCGCGTACACCAGCAGCAGGTTGTTGGCGGGCATGTCCACCCGTTCGATGCGTTGCAACCCGGCGGTGGTGGCCTCGGCGTCCACGTCGTGCAGCCAGCGCAGGCCCCAGGCGTTGTGGCGTTGCCTCAGGTCGTCGTCGAAGGCGCGGTTGGTGTCCGCCAAGGGGGTGCCCTGCACTTGGAACGGACCATAGATCACCAATCGGCCGCCCTCATTCAACCGGGCGGCGGCGAGCCGCATCAGCGCAGCGCACACGGCCCAGGGCGCGATGTGCAGCAGGTTGGCGGTGTAGACGAGGTCCGGTGCGCCCGGATGCGGCTCACCCGGGCTGGCGGCGCGCGCGGACCCGCGTGCGTGGTCGGCCGGGTCCAGCAGGTCCAGCCGCTGGGCCGGGCGAATGTTGCGCAGCCCAGTGCCCGCGACCCGTGCGGTGATGCTGTCCAGGGCGCCCGGGTCCAGGTCGGTGGGCTGCCAGCGCCAGCCCGGCAACGCGGCCGCGAAGTGAACCAGGTGCTGGCCCGTGCCACTGGCGATCTCCAAGGCCTCGCCCTGCGCGGGCAGGCGACGCAGCAGTTCGGTCAGGATGACGGCTTTGTTGCGTTCGGCGGCGGCGCTGTGCCGCAGTGGTGCGCTGGGCGTGGGGGTCAGGGCCATGCGCGTTCAGCCCCCGGACAAGCTGCCGGCAGCGTGGTCGCCAGCGTCACCCAGGCCGGCCAGGTGGTCCACGCAGTCGACCCGGTCGATGCGGTGCGGGGGCGTGGCGGACACCCAGCTGACCGAGGTGTTGCGAAGGCCGGTGGGCAGGTCCGGCGCGGCGCCGGGCTCGGCGTGGCGCTGCAGCATGGCCTTGACCACCAGGCCGTGGGTGACCACGGCCAGCGGACCGCCGATCGCCGCCTGCAGGCGCAGCGCGTGGGCGAAGGCCTCGGCCACGCGTTCGAAAAACTGGGCTTGCGACTCGCCGCCGGGGGGCGCCTCGTCCATGCGCAGCGGGTCGATGTCCAGCGTGTCGTAGGGCAACCCGCGCAGGTCGCCGAAATTGCGTTCCTGAAGCAAGGGTGTGCGCACCAGGCGCAGGCCCGTGGCGGCAACCAGGGGCGCGGCCGTCTGCACCGCGCGCGGCAGGTCGCTGCACACGACGCCGGCCAGCCCGGCCCGGGCCAGCCGCTGCGCGAGCGCGGTGGCCTGGCGGTGGCCGCGTTCGCTCAAGGGCGTGTCCGCGGGTTGCAGCACGCGGCGCGCGTTCAGCGCGGTTTCGCCGTGGCGGATCAGCAAGAGGGTCATGGTGACGGGTGGGCCAGAGGGAGTGTGTCAGGGATTCTCCGACGGCCGCCAGCGCAGGGGACTGACAGTGGCGTGCGGTCGTCGAATGATTCGGCGCCCGTCCCCGCCGAGGCTTGCCACCGTGTTCCCGGCCTGTGGAGACGATCCAATGCCTGCCAGTGTTCAAGCGCCCGACCCGGGTGCCGCCAGCGCGGCGTTCGAGCTTCGCTTTCAGTCGCTGTTCAGCGACGGGCGGGCCTTGACCTTTCCGTGTGATGGCGGCGGCCAGGTATCCCTGGACGCCCTGAGCGAGCGCGCACGCTTGAACGACCTGTCTGCCCCCACGGTGGTCGGTCGCAAGTTCGCCGTGCCGGTGGTGCGGCCCCGCACCGCGTCCCCCGGCGGTTGAGACGGCCCTCGGCGCCGCCGCCTCGCGGCACGGCATTGCCGCTACGATGTGCGTCACCTCCTCTGTCTCCGGGACCGAACCCCATGGCCACCAGCTTGCTTGCGCTGCTCGACGACATCGCCACCATCTTGGACGACGTGTCGGTGCTCACCAAGGTGGCGGCCAAGAAGACCGCGGGCGTGCTGGGCGACGACCTGGCCTTGAACGCCCAACAGGTGGCCGGGGTCAAGGCGGACCGCGAATTGCCGGTGGTGTGGGCCGTTTGCAAGGGCTCCGCCCTGAACAAGCTCATCCTGGTGCCTGCGGCGTTGGCCATCAGCGCGTTCGCGCCCTGGCTGGTCACGCCGTTGTTGATGGTCGGCGGTCTGTTCCTGTGCTTCGAGGGCGCCGAGAAGCTGGCCCACAAGTTCCTGCACAGCGCCCAGGACGACGAGGCCCGTCGGGCCGAGCTGACCCAGGCCCTCAGCGACCCGGCGGTTGACCTGGTGGCCGTTGAAAAGGACAAGATCAAGGGCGCAATCCGCACCGATTTCATCCTGTCGGCCGAGATCATCGCCATCACGCTGGGCACCGTGCAGACCCAGCCCTTCGGGACCCAGCTGGCGGTGCTCGCGGGCATCGCGGCCATCATGACCGTGGGTGTGTATGGCCTGGTGGCGGGCATCGTGAAGCTGGACGACCTGGGGCTTTACCTCAGTCGGCTGGGCGGTGGCCTGGCCGCGGTGGGTCGAGGCATTCTGGTGGCCGCGCCCTGGTTGATGAAGACCTTGTCGGTGGCCGGCACGGCCGCGATGTTCCTGGTGGGCGGGGGCATTCTGACCCACGGCATCCCGGCGATTCACCACGCCATCGAGGCCCTGGCGAATCAGGCGGGCAGTGCGTTCAAATGGCTGGTGCCCACCTTGCTGGATGGGGTGGTGGGCGTGCTGGCGGGCATCGTGGTGGTGCTTGTGGTTCACGCGGGCAGCGCCTTGCGTCGGCGGCAGGCGGCATGACGGTGGGCATGGCCGAGCCTGGCGCCGTGACCACCGCCACTGCCGCTGTCATCGCGCGGGTGCCCGGTCGTTGTGCGGCACTTCTGGCCTGGATGGCCGCTGCCGGCGGCATCGCATGGGGCGGCGCCGCGGTCGCCCAGGTTGACGAGGACCCGGTCCGCTACATTGAGTTCACCCAGGACTTCACAGGCCACTGTGTGGCGCGCCAAGGGGTGCAGATTCTGGTGCGCAGCACCCACCCGACGCGCAGCGTGCGGGTCTGGCTGGACCGATATCACATGGGCACCGGCACCGGCGACCGCTCGCGGTCGGAGCTGCGACCCCAGGCCGAGCCCGAACCCCTGGGCTGCTCGCGCACCACCCACGGCCCTCAGGAGTGGCGCGTCGTGCGGGCGTCGTTCGTGGACTGAGCCCGGCGGCCCTCAAAAGCAGTTCGCGTCCGGCAGCTTGAGCCGACAGCTCCAGCGGAACTCCTGGCGCTGGTACTTCGGAGAGCGTTGAAAGATCGCTGTGGGTTCGCGCTCGATGTCGTCGGCCAGCGGCAAGCTGGCGTCCCGGCCCTGGCTGTTGGTGAAAAAGCGCAGGAAACACGCCTGCGTCACCGGGCACAACTGGTCGATGATGGCGTTGTGGTAGTCGCGGTTCGCGGCCGCTGCCGCCGGCACGATGACGTAGATGGCCAGGCCAAGCCGTCCGACGAGCTGCCAGTCGCGGGCCGCGTCGACCGCCGGGGTCTGGCGTGGGGGTTCGGGCTGCGCTTGGGCCGCCGCGCCCGCGAGCGCGAGGCCCAGCAGCCATGCCACCCGAGACAGCACGGCGGGGCGGCGCACCGGTCGGTCAACCAAGGGAAGGCGCATGACGCGCATCGTAGGCAGGGCCGGGCCGCAGCGCCTCAGCATGAACCCCGTGGCGGTGCGCCGGCGAACAGGGCCGCCGGCGCTGGGTCGGCCGGGTTGGTGTGCGAGACTTCGCACCCCATGACGCTGCTGCTTGCCCCGATGGAAGGCCTGCTGGACGCCAGCCTTCGCGATGTGCTGACCCGGGCGGGTGGCATCGACCGCTGTGTGTCCGAGTTCATCCGCGTGACCGACACGCTGCTGCCCCACAAGGTGTTCACGCGCATCGTCCCGGAACTGCGCCAGGGTGGACGCACGCCAGCCGGCGTGCCGGTGCGGGCCCAGTTGCTGGGCTCGGACCCGGAGCGCCTGGCCGCCAACGCCCAGCGCCTGGCGGCACTTGGTCCCCATGGCATCGACCTGAACTTCGGCTGCCCTGCCAAGGTGGTGAACCGCCATGGCGGGGGCGCCACGCTGCTGGACGAGCCAGATCGGCTGTACCGCATCGTCGCCGCTGTCCGCGCGGCCGTGCCGACGCCGATGGTGGTGTCGGCCAAGATGCGCTTGGGGGTCAACGATGCATCGCGGGCGGTCGATTGCGCCCGGGCGCTGGTGGACGGCGGGGCGGCAGAACTCGTCGTTCACGCGCGGACCAAGCGGGACGGCTACAAGCCGCCCGCCTACTGGGAACTGATCGCGGGCGTCCGGGAGGCTGTGGGCGTGCCGGTCATCGCCAATGGCGAGATCTGGACCGCGGCCGATGCACAACGCTGCCGCGCCTTGTCGGGTTGTCAAGGCTTGATGCTGGGCCGCGGCATGGTGGCCAACCCGGGGCTGGCACTGGAAATTCGGCTGGCGGATTGGGGTGGCGTGCCCAACGGGGTGTTCCGCCCGGTGCCTTGGCCGCAGGTGCTGACGCTGCTGCAGCGGTACTGGTGCCTGATCCAAGTCCTGATCGAGCCTCGCCACCAGGCCGGTCGGATCAAGCAGTGGCTGCACCACCTGCGCCGTGCCCACCCCGAAGCGGACCGGGCCCACACGGAGCTGCGCACGGTGAACGACCCGAATCAGCTGGCGCTCGCCCTCGGCCTGGTCGACCCTTCGACAGCGCCCGGACCATCGACGCTGGCCGCACCCGCCCGCGCGCTGGTCCAAGCCGCACCCTTGAATGCATGACAGGCCGCGGTCACGCGGCGGAGTGATTTGTGAAGACCCACCAGATTGAAGTGCTGAAATTGAAGGCGGCCTCCCAGGGGCATGGCCTGGTCGAGTTCGCGGTTGACGTGAGCATCAGCCCGCGCCCGCCGGTGGACGACCGCGTGCCCACCAGCGTGCTCAGCTTGACCGAGGCCAATGCCCGCGTGCTGATGGCGCTGCTCAAGCAGCAGCTGTCGGACATCGACAAACGCAAGGCGCGAAGCCAGCGCTGAGCAGTACGGCCGCAGCGCGCGGCACGGGCTCAGGTGGACCAGATCCGTGGCGGGTGCGCGTCCAGTTGCCAGGCGGCAAGGCGCCAAGCGGCGCGCACCCGGTTCATCAGCGCCATCGCGGGCTCGACCCGATGGGCCAGTGCCCGCACGATCACGAGCCGCGGGTCGCTGGACGTCGTGCCGGCGGGCAGGGTGGCCGCGTCGGCAACGTCGATCGCGCGCCGTGCCGCGTCCAGCAGCTGCTCTCGGCGCGGCGGCGGCACGGCGTCGCCCGCAGCGAACCACGCGGTGGCCAGCACGGTGTGCCCCGCCCAGCCCAGCGGCCCGTGCAGCAGGCGGGTGTCGTCGCCGCTCACCCGCGCCCGTTCGAGCCAAACGCCGGGCAGTTCGATGCGCTGGTCCATCTGGCCGCGGTCGAAGGCCTCACCGCTCGCCGGCAGCCCCAGCGCCAGGACGTCCCAGCCGATCATCTCGGCCCCCGGCGCCAGCGTGAAGCACAGGTGATTCTCGGCCTGCGTGGACGCGTGGCAGATGGTCTCCAAGGGCATCCATTCCAGCCGTCCCCCGCAGGCCACCTGCGCACTCACCTGCTGCCGCGCCAGTGGCCCGGTGCTGCGGTAGAAGCGGGTCGCACCCGGCGTGGTCAGCACCGCGTGGGCGCCTTCGTCGACGCGCAGTCCCAGTTCAAGCACGTCCCCGCCCACCAGGCCACCGGGCGGGTGCACCATGACATGGTGGCAGACGGCCGGGCCTTCCGGGTACAGGCTGGCCAGCACGCGCAGCGGACCGTGATGCCGGCTGCGTGCGCGGGTGCCGCGGCCGTCGTGGTCGTAATGCAGGTCCAGCCGCGCGTGCCAGCCCATGCCCGTCAGGCCAGGTCGGCCAGCAGCGCCGCGGCCGCGTCCTTGGCGGACAAGACCGGTGCCGCGCCGTTCAAGGCGTGCAGCGGCCAGTCGATGGCCAGGCTCGGATCGTCCCAGCGCACCGCGCCTTCGAACGCGGGGGCGTAGTAG